>NZ_JAERQD010000083.1 GCF_016735695.1 Microvirga zambiensis WSM3693
CGGGCGGCGGCCTTGATGCGGTTGACCTGCTCGAAGACGTAAGGCGGGAGGCGCTTAATCCGGTAAAAGTCAGGCATGAGGTCCTATTCCGTTATCAGTCCGCAAGATCGTTTGGCCCATCATCCTGGCTTCCTGGTGCTGGGTCGGCCCTTTAAGAAAAAGGCCGCTGTTGCCAGCGGCCTGAAGTGCAGAGGGCCTTGCCTCTGAAGGGAACGACGCCGCAGGGTAGAGCTGCGCCGCGCCGCAACGGCATTATCAAAATATGTCATATTTTGAAATGAAACTTCTTCATCGGGCCTATGCGCGCAACGCATGATCAACGCGCATTCGAAGTGACTGTATTCAAGTTCAACCGCAGCAAAGCGGACGGATTTAGTCTGCGCCGTGCCGGAGGACCGCCCGGTTGAACCGCACACCAGCCTAGGCACGACACTAAGGACAAGCATGTCGCTCCGGGAGCAGGCGGACCTGAGGGGTGCGATGATCCTGACCTCCAATCTGACGTTTGGCAGCTGGGATCAGGCCTTTGCTGCGGAGTCGGTGCCGACCGCCGCCGTACTCGACCGCCTACTGCATCACGCGAGTGTGGTTCAGATCAATGACGAGAGCTACCGGCTCAGGACACGCGTCGCGCCGGCTGCCGATAGGTCCAGGCGCTTTCCACCAGTATTTGCCGGACCCGACCTTTCCCGGCCTTGGTGATTCTGCCCCACCGCGCTGTGTCGCCGGTCGAGCGTTCGCCTTGGGCGAGGCTGAGATAGGCCATGAACTGCGGTGGCCTTTCGAAGCGGCCGACATCTCCGACTTCTGTGACGAATGTAACAGCGACAATTAGATCGATGCTGCACAAGACTTGAATGACCCGTACGAGCGGGGCCAGAGACCAGTTAGAGAGGAACTCCGCAATGGTCTGCTCGAGCCGCTCACCTGTTCACCACGCTACTCAGATAAGGATCGTCATGGGAGAAGGCTGGTCCGGTGACAGATTCAACCGAGGCTCGGGCGACGCCATTTGCGGTCGGGCTGAGCCACATGAATTCCTCTAGAGCTAGGACGCAAGTCCCCTCTGCCCAAAGCTAACCCCGCCTCGGTCGCTCCCAACCACTCGCTCTGAACTCGTCTGCACTCTTAGGGGAAAGCTCCCACGATGCCCATACTGCTTACCGTTCGCAGGCGAGCAACGGCCGAAAGGATTCGATGTCCGCGCCACAGGCGGCCGCGTCGGCTACGACGGTCTCAAATGTGTTGAGGGATCGTTGAAAGGCGACTGTTTTCGAAGTGTAACAGATGCCGCTGATCGGCAGATGTTCAGATAGATTTCATGAACCTGGAGTAACAATCCGGGGTGTTCACCCCAATCTTAACAAGACGGGCCAATCCAAGGTCGTTTGGGGCAAGACGTACATCAAAATGGCTGGGAAATATGCTTAAGGCAATTGAAAATATACCTATAACGCTGAACGGGGAACGGAACACATTTGAGCAACTGATCGCGCAAGCTCAAGAACCACTTTCCGATCACGCAATCATTCTCACCGAAGCCTTCGCTGACCTGATCGAGGAAGGCCTGGCGCGGGGATGGATTTATTCGGACTCTTTGCGGGAGCTGATTGCGGCCATGGATCCGCGGCTTGCGGACCTTTCCATCGACGGGTTGGCACTGGTCTTCGACTTCGAGGAGATACAGGTTTGGGCCAACGCCACCCGATCCATGCCCACGCGATCGCACGGCGCCGTTGCCATGCGCGATGCTGCCTTTCTGCTCATCCAGCTCAAAGCGATGGGCTTCCGGGTCGACGATGTGCTCCTCAGCTCCCGGATGAGGCCGTTGCTGGCCAGCAAGAAGGTTCTCGTTGGTCGGGAATTCTACGTCTTCTGGCAGCCGGAGCTGGAAGCCAAACGGGAGGCATTCGTTCTCTACAGCGCTCCTTCTCCGCAAGCCGTGACAATCAAAGAAGTGACATTGCCTCTGGGGCACACTATGCGGATCATCTCCGGTGGAACGCGGCCGATTGGCATTGAGGTCACGCCACCCTGATCGACGAAGATCAGTCCGGACTAGCGCTGCCCGACCTGCCCAAGATGGAGAGCACGTCGGAGCCTACATCGAAGGGGAACGAGCAGAAATCGCTGCGGGCGAGCCTGCTCTTTCGGCTCATCGGGGCTCTGAAGAGATGCCAAGCTCTGTGAATCCCGGGGAGAATGGGGACAAGCAGGAGAATTGTCACCAGTCGGTGCTCGCAACGGCCCAGAACTCGGTCTCGGCTTCTGTGAAGCAAAACCTAAGCAGGTCCAGGGCGCCGAGTGCAGTGATGCGCCGTCACCCGAGACAGGCAACCTCCACGAGGATCAGGAACTAGGCCGAAGGATTGCAGCGCTCATTAACACCTATTTCGTCCAAGAGGAGAGTTCACAATCAAGGGTGCCCACTTCCAGCTCTCGGGCAGAAAGCGAGTGGTTAAAGTCGCCGCGCTGAGTTTTGGGGCGGTCGCGCCCGAGCGCATCAGCCCGGCTGCGGAAAAAAGGCCATGGAGAGCCTGCCGTCGGGTCTGAGAGCGACATAGCCTTCACCCGCATCAAGCGCCCGGTTTCCGTGTGCGCGCCACGCTCCAACAGGATGAATAGCTGATGTGTCCGAGGCAATATTGGAAACGGGCCCACTCCTGATTAAGAGGGCCCGTGATGACATGAAGTCACTCGCTATTCGCGTTATTCCGGATTGTGCGGCTTGTTCGATCAAAATTGTTAGGCGAAGGATTCCTCAAACGCTCAACCAGTGGACGGAGAGGCACACTTCAGCCCTTGTGGTGTTCGGATCGGAGCCTCCATTCGTCAGAGCCGGGGCGGGTGCTCGGCTTATGAGCCAACAGGCACCAGCGGCTGTTAGAAACCCGCGTCAACGGTCGAACTGGCCTGCTTTGACGGCATTTCCGCGCGAGGCGAAGGCACAGCCGTCATGTTTGCCAACTAACCCGAGGCCGGGATGTTTCAGCGTGGCAGTAAAGAAATGGGCTCACCGGCTCGGTATATTGGCATCACGAACCACAATTTACAGTTCGTGCTGATGACGATTATTCGCTTCGGAAGGAAGCGGACTTGTTAGTCCTCAGGCGCGATCTATTCGGCGAGCAATCTTTGCCCCGGAGTCGGTGTAGCGTTCCCCTCCCCGTTGTCCATAAGACAAGGCCAGTCGATAGGAGTGCCACCCTACGATCCGTCGGCCATGTTACGCCGATTAGTGCATGGCGGAACGCGGTTCACCGCCATGACGTTGAACTGTGCCAGTTGCAGCTGGTTATGCCTTGAATGTCCCGGAGGGCTTATCGTGAGTGCAACCGATATCAAGAGCCAATCCATGCGCGGTGGGGAGGAACGCCGGTCTTCGATGTGTCCTCCGGACAACAAGCTGCCTGAGAACTCGCAGGAGAACCTCGATGCAAGGCTCGACCATGCCATCGAGGAAACGTTCCCGACCAGTGATCCCGTCTCGGTCACCATCACCAAAGGACCAGCGCCTGAGCATCCTGACAAGCACGCCGGGGTCTCAACGCCGGGCAGCCCAGAGGCACAGCAAGAGCAGGACTCAGCTGAGAAAGTTCTGAATCAAGTCCGAGAAGCCCTGCACGAGGTGTCAGAGCAAGCCTCCGGCGCAGCCCGTGCGGTGTACACCCGAGGCGAGCGCTACGTCCGACACGCCGGAGAGCAGTACCCGGAGGCAGAGCACTACATTCGCGCAGGCCAGCAAGCCGTGACCCACCGGGTGACAGAGAACCCGTTGCTCGTGCTGTTCATGGCAGGCGTTGCCGGATATGCGCTGGCATGGCTGATCCATGGTCCGAAGCGAGACCGGCAGCCTGATGTGCCGGATCATGCTCGCACCCATCGCGGGTACGCTCCACACCGAGGGCGACAACCTTTTTAGTGGCGCGGAAGCGGAAGAACTACTGCTCAGTGAAAAACGTCAGCACGATCTTGTCGTGGTCGCTGAGGAGACAGACAAAGCGATTGGGCTTATCGGTCTTGTCGCGCTGAAGATAGGCGTCGCCCATGACCACCATCGTGATCGGCGTATCGCCGACCCTAGTGTTGGCTTTGGAGATGGCAAGCGATTGCATATCGAGCGTGATCTGGTCGAGAGAGGGCGAACGCTCCCTGATCGCGGCCAATCCCGACAGCCGGCAGGCCTCGACTTGCGCCGGCACTTGGGCATAGGCGAATGACGACACGACAAGAGACGTCGCAAAAGCTGCGAAAGCAAGCCGCATGGCAGCACCTCGATGGGATAAGGACGCCGGTCTTCATCGTACCCGGCATGTCAAAAGAAGTCGGGTGCAGCCCTGCCGGTTCCTGCTGCGTGAGAGGCACTGGCGTGTATCAAGTCCATTCCGCCATACACGGTTAGCAGATGCTTAAGGGATGGGGTTCCTGGCGGTGTTGGCCAGCCGCCATCGCATGTTAGGATAAGTGGCCTTCGAGACTGCGAACCGATGAGGCAAATAATGATCCGCGCTGTGTGCCATACGGCCGACAATGCCATGGCTCTTGAATTCGATGCGGCGCCATGGTTTCGCGAGGCCGAACCGCAGTGCATCTTCCATCTCGCCGATCAAAACTGGTCTAGTGTCTGGATTGCGGATGCACTTGAGACGCGTCCGGGCTACGAGAGCCTGCATCAACTCGTGGAGTATGCCGCGACCCGGCTCAGGGAGGAGTCTCTCGAGGATCCGACCTGGGATGCCCTCACCTGTGTCGTCGACGCCTCCGAGGCCCAGGAATGGCTCGCTGAAAACCGACCGGAAATCGCGTCCAGGCTCGTGCGCCACCGACCTGCCTCGTGAGCCATGGGAGGGGCCAAGGTCAGTCGTGCAAAGCTGTCGTCGTGTTAGGCGTCGCCTAGCCGCCAGCGATGTCTTGATGGAACACATGTCGCGGGCTCCGGCGCATCATGGCCGACATCTTTAGTCGCCCGGCCGTCCCTCAGATCTTCGATGTGACAGTTTATTCGAGGTCCAAGTCGATTCCAGGGCAGACCTTACAACGCCGCGAGTTGCTGCAGATAGGGTTGACGCTTGATGCGGTACTGGTCCTTGAACTTTGCGAGCAGCCGGGCGTTCAGCGCCGCTTCGAGCGAGCTTCTGTTGAGAAGCTCTCGCTCCCGCTCATAGTCCGGGTCGAGGTCAACCAGCGCATCGATCAACACTTGCCGCGAGTAGCCATCACTAGGGCCTTCGATACAGGTCGATGGTGCCTCGTCGCCCGTGCGGGCTTTGTATAGTTCTCCGGCCGTCATGGCTTCTCCTGATTGCTGAATTCGCCGCCAGATCACATCTGGCGGTTGACGGCCTTGCCGGGGCTCGGTCTAGGAGACTCCTTCCAGGGAACAAATCGCGATGAAGACGGAAATGACCCCAAGCAATGGAATGAGGTCGTTGAACACCGACGCCATGACTGCCTCACAACGGTTACGGCTCAAGCTCACCCCCCTCAGCTGAGCACCATGCCTTAGTAACGGGCTGCTGGCGTAAAAGGATTTCTCATGAGAGCCGTCAATGTCGGCAAGTTCCGCCTCAATGTTGAGCATTGTGCAAGGAGAATGGTCTTGCTGACCACCATGGTGAATGTGACAAGGCTCACCGGTTCCGAACCTCCTACGGACAAGGCGAGAACACCACGCTAGGTTACCGCTGTCGCAGCAAGTTCGAGTTGGTGCGCCTGGCACAGGCACTTGGTTTATACCAAAGGGCCGCTCTCCCCTCATGACTCGTGAGCGTTGGATCCGTTTCATGGCCACTTCCGACCAGTATCACCGAACGCCAGATGGTCGCTACTTTGTTGTGCGTGGACGGCTCTGGCGCCTGAGCAATCCCGCTCTGGATCCTGCCGACCGCCAGCGGCTCGTGAGTGAGTTGATGGCAGCGCGCCGCGCTGTCCGCGAGGCACGCGGCGAGCCGGAGGCGACACAGGTGGCCCGAATGCAAGTTGACGCCGCCAAGACAGCGCTTGGGGAACGAGGTCCCGTGTGGTGGAGTGATGGTGCTCCGGACTACAACCGTTACCGGGTGATGAATACGCCCTATGCGGACTGGTATGTGACCTTACCCGCTCCAAAGCCCTGAGGGGGCTGCTCACAGCGGGTTCGGCATTCGCCTCTGCTGACGAGGCGCCCATCCGAAGTTGGCCACGATCATTCTTGTTGCGACCATTCTGACGACCAGGTGAAGCGGTCCTGCTGTGCTCGCGGTTACCTTAGCCAGATCACCGTATGCACGATTGTGAGATAGGCCACGAGGGCGGCACCGGGCTATGGGCGCCGGTGAACTGTCTCGATCATCAACAGCCTTAAATCGGCTCTTGCCCGTAGGGCGGGCGCGGGATGCTTTTGTGGGCGGCGCGCAAGGCGGCCGACCAGCGCTCGCTCAGATCATGGAAATAAGGCTCCCCAGGCTCGATGCGGTGGAGCACTTCGAAGGCGAGAGCATCGCGCTGGGCGATCGCCAGATCGATAGGAAGCCCAACCCCAATGTTCGAGCGCATGGTCGAATCCATCGAGATCAAGCCGATCTTCACGGCTTCATACAGGTCTGTGTTGTAGCGAACGGCTCGGTCCAGGATGGGCTTACCGTATTTGTGTTCGCCGATCTGGAGATAGGGAGCATCCGGCCCACAGCGGATGAAGTTGCCGGCAGAGTAGACGAGGAAAAGCTCCATCGGTCCGCCCGAAATCTGCCCGCCGAACAGGAACGTCACGTCGAACCGCAGGTTTGCCTGCTCCAAGGCTGACTGCTCCATCGCCCGCACTTGCCGGATGGCTCGACCGATCAGCAGTGCTGCCTGAAATAGCGTTGGGACCGTCTGAAGGGTCTCGGTCTCGCCGGTCTCATCATTGCGCAGCCCTTCGCTCAGAAGCCCCAACACCGATTGGGAAAGAGCCAGGTTGCCGGCGCTGGCCAATGCGAGAATCCGCTCGCCCGGGACTGCAATTGTTGTGAGCTTGCGATAAGTGGAGATGTCATCGAGACCGGCATTCGTGCGGGTATCGGCAATCAGCACCAGCCCCTGCTCAACCAGAACACCGACGCAGTATGTCATCGATCGCCCTCACCTGCGCCAACCGTGGACGTAAGGATGCCGGGTCACGGGATGTCTTGCAACAAATGCCTGCACCGTCGCACGAGAGTTCCTCTATGATAAAAATAGATCATGATCCACCAAGCTTAACCATGTATAAGCTTTGAAAGCAGAGCGTAGCTTTAAGCACAGTTTAAAAATCAAGGCTTCTACAGCGTTCATGCTGGCAGTAAGTTCCAGCTTAAAATTTAGGCTTGATTGCGCGTTGCTTCAGCGGGAAGGTCCCCGTAACGATGCCTCTGCTGTGTTGCAGGAGCGTCGTCCATAGGAGAAACTCTATGCCCAACCGTAATCAGGACCAAGACCAGCAGGGCCAAGATCGCAACCAGCAGAGCCAGCAGAACCAGGGCCGCAACCCGCAGGGCTCCGATCAGAAGAACGAAGGTCAGGCCCGGGATCAGCAGAAGCAAAGCGGCCAGGGCCGGAACCAGCAGGGTCAGCAGAACCAGGGCCGGAACCCGCAGGGCTCGGATCAGGATCGCGATAAGAACCAACGCTGATCACGTTTGATGCCATCGGCACGGCTTGCCGCAACTGGACAAGCCGTGCCTCTTCCAGATCGAGTCCGGAGCAGTCGGGCTCAATCTTGGTGCATGGAACCAGCGCGGTCACCCCAGTAAATCCGCTTATGCTCTTGCAAGCTCATGGTGTTGTGCAATCAGCTCTGCCCCGTGCTCACTCCTGATCACGTACAGACGCATGCCGTTTTCCACGACAGGAAGAGTTCGCACCACCTCGCAGATGCGCCCAGTCTCCCTGACGCGGACAAGCTGGCCAACGGCGAAGGCAGATGGCATCACGTTCTCCACGTCGAATGGTGTCGCGGATTGACATAGTTCCGGCATCAACCGGTTTAGCTCAGATGTGGTGAGACGGTCCGCGTCGCTGCCGCCTTGAGCGGTCGGGCTCGCGGATGTGGAACTCCAGTTCATGACGATCGGTAGCGGATGCAAGATGCGCTGCGTCGCGCTTCTCATCAGTGGGCAGACAGCGCTGTCGGATCCAAGCAAGCGAAGCGAGTTTGCAAAGCATGTACAAGACCATGTCATAGCTCCTCTGATGCGTCTGGAGCCCTCTGGCGCTTCTCCCGTCAGCTGCTTTTGCTTGTAAGTTTTCTCTCGTGCACGCCCGTCGTCGGATTGAGCGATAGCGAACCCGCGTGAATGTTTGGTTACTAGATTCAGCTCAGTTGGCGCGCGGGCTTCGACGTTTGATGGCCACGACCTCTGTCGGGCGTCCTCGGGCAGTTGTTGGTCGGCTCTGATTTCTCTGATTGCGCGCTAACAGCACACGATCGCGGATTTCATCTTCCGGCAAACCAATCAACTGCGCGGCGATCGCAATCTGGCCCTCGATCTGGTTGGTCAGGCCCTGCGCCGCCCCGATGGCCTCATAGAGACCTGGAGAGTCATAGCGTGTGCGGCGCTTGCTCCATGCGGCAGGAATGCTTCTTTTGCGATCCACGGCCCCTTCTCCCCAGCATCCAACAAGCCAACGAAGGAGAAAGCGATTTGTGCAGCGCACAACTGTCGCAGCCGCGCTCCAGGGTGAGGGAAATTAGATATGCTGTCACGAAGGGATCAATGCATTCACACTCGGGCCCGCACTTAAGAAAGGCCTCAGCAAGCGCTGGATGGATAACAATCTCAACGGCTTGACGATGTGGAAGCCATTCTCGCGAATTGGCACCATATGGGCCTGCTGTTGCTGAGCATTTGTTCGGAACATGCAGGATTGCTAATGTGCAACTAAGTAGGAGAAACCCTGATGCTGGAGCCAGCTGTCACGCCCACGCAACTGCGCGCCGGGCGGGAGCTTCTCGATTTATCCTAGGCCGAACTCGCCGAGCGCGCAGGCCTGACAGTGGAAGTCATTGCAGAGGCCGAGACCAAGCGGGCAGCAGATGGGCTTGAGCCTGCCGCCGTAGCCCTCCAAGCAGTTCTTGAGGGTCAAGGCGTGCTCTTCATTGATGCTGACGGTGGCCAAGGTCCTGGCGTGCGGCTGAAGTCTTCCGGTCCGCCCGACGAGGGTCTGCGCCCCGATCAACTCACGAGCTACAACGACATTTGAGATAAGCTACAGCGGCCAACCTCATTCGCCCCCTGTCAGAAAGCCAGCCGGGATGCCATGTTAGGACCCGCGATGCTGGAACGCTCCTCATGACTTACCGTGTCCAATGGCAAATGGTTGGACGATCCGGGCAGCCGCTCGTCACCGGATGCCTCGGCGAGGGCATTAGCGCCTACAGCGATGCCGTCGCGGCAGTGGCTGAGTTTCTGCGATCTTACCCAGACGTGTGTCGGTGCCCGGCCGAAAGCTACTGGATAGCACGCCGGTCGATCGATGCCGATCTGGCGGTGTGGGTTTGGATCGAGCGTCACAGGATCGAAGAGACGACTGAATAGGATGTACCCGAGGACTATCTGGACTTCGTCTGCTTGGGCGACATTCCGGAACAGCTGACAGTAACCGAGTTCCTCGACACGCAGGAATAGTCACCTGGGTCTCAAGGATCGACTTGCAGCACTACCCACCGTTTAGCAAAACAGCGCAGATTCTCCTATATGGTCTTGAACTTCTGCTGACCCAGGCAATGGAATGGATTTCGCGCTCAAGAAAAAGAGAAGACCGCTGTTACCAGCGATCTGAGTGGAGAGGAAATTATTCTTGAAATGAAATGTCCTCAGTGAACCCGTGCGCAGCGCATAATCAATCGGCGATCCAGGGGCGTTCATCCACAGTCGAGGTCGCTTGATCGCGGAACAGTCTGGTGTGAGCAGGACTGGACAAAGCTCTCCTGCTCACACCAGTAAGGTTTATCTCCAGGCACAATTATGCACCGGCCGACGATCAGACCCCGGATGTCTCCGGGGCCGCGCACCGAATGTGTCTGGTCCTAGAAGTCCATGCCACCCATGCCACCACCCGGCATCGCTGGTGCAGCTTCCTTCTTCGGCAATTCTGCCACCATGGCTTCCGTGGTGACAAGGAGGCCGGCGACGGACCGCGTCCTGCAGCGCCGTGCGGACGACCTTTGCCGGATCGACAATGCCGGCCTGGAGTAGATCGACAAACTCCTCGGTCTGAGCATTGAAGCCAAACGTCTCTGACTGCGTGTTATCGGTGATCTTGCCGACCACGATGGAGCCTTCTACGCCAGCGTTCTCAGCGATCTGACGGATCGGAGCCTCAAGCGCCCGCAGCACGATGTTGATGCCAGCCTGAATGTCCGGGTTGTCGCTGTTCACCTCTGCAACCGCCGCCTTGGTGGCATGCAGTGCGTCGTCGACGCGGTCCTTCTTCTCCTTGACCTCGATCTCGGTGCTCCCACTGACATGAATCACAGCGACGCCGCCCGCCAACTTGGCCAGACGCTCCTGGAGCTTCTCACGGTCGTAGCCCGAGGTGGTCCCCTCGATCTGCGCCTTGATCTGCTGGTTGCGCGCCTCCAAGCTGGTCGTCTTGTAGCGCCGATTGACTTCACGGTGTTGGCGGAAGGTTCCTTCTATCTTGTTTATCATGATCGCGAGCCACTTCCAGGGCGCCTACTTCAATTCCGAAGATGGATTCTCGAAGAGATAAAGAAAGATATCATTCCCTAGGAGATGCGGTCCCTGATGTCGTCGGGTACGTCCGGTGTCGCCTTATGAAGCAGACATTCGGCGCACTTCCGCCTCGTGCCAGTCCGGACCTTTCCAGCGAGATCCTGTGCGCAACAGGCAGCGCTCTAGCTTCCCGTAGCAGGCACGCGTCGACCTACAACCAATGACAGCGAGGCAAATGCCAGTAACGAGCAGATCGTCATGATTACGATCAGTGGCCAGACAGTTGAACTGAGTGCTGCGCCGACGACAGGAGCAACAAGCGCGCCGAACCCGATCTGGAAGCTGCCTGACAAGCCAGATGCAGCTCCCGCGAGATCCGGCCTGACGCTCACAGCACCCGCAATGCCGCTCGGCAGCACCAGCCCGTTCGCCATGCCAATGAAAAGCATGGGCCCGAAAACTGCCACCGGGGATAGGAAGTCGGAAGCGATCAGAGCGGCCATGGCGGCAATGCTCACCAATGACATGATGGTGCCGGCCAGGATCATTCGGTTTGGTCCCGTCGCACCAGCTATGCGGCCCGTGGTGAAGTTGCCCAGGATATACCCGCACGGCACCATGGCGAAATAGAACCCGTACTCCGCCGGGCTGCGCCCCAACAGTTCGATCATCACATACGGGGCGCCAGCCAGAAAAGCGAAGAACATAGCCGACACGAAGCTGGTCACCAGCGTGTAGCCCCAGAACTGGCGGGACCGGAAGAGGCTCCCATAGCCCCGCAGGAGTTCGCGGGCGGACTCCCCCGTCGAGCGGCTGTGGTTTGTCTCGCGCAGCCGCCAGTACGCAAACATAAGGGCAAGCCCGCCGAAACCGATTAGAAAAGCGAACGAGGCGCGCCATCCGAAAAATGTCTCGAGCAGGCCGCCGATGGTCGGTGCGATCATGGGAGCAACTGCCATGCCCATGGTGACGTAAGCGATCATGCTGGCCACCTGATTGCGCCCATAGAGATCGCGCACGATGGCGCGGCTCAGTGTAATCCCCGCACAGCCTCCGATTGCCTGCACGATGCGACCGAAGATCAGCACGCCGATGCTTTGAGCCGCCAGGCAGATAGCGGACCCTGCCACGAATGTGAGAAGTCCGATCAAAAGCACGGGCCGGCGCCCGAATCTGTCAGACAGGGGCCCGATGACCAGTTGCCCGAAGGCCATCGCACCGAGATAGAGCGACAATGTCAGCTGAATCGTGGTGAAGTCGACACCAAGTGCCCGCGCCATGCCGGGCATCGAGGGAAGGTACATATTGATGCCCAGCGGGCTCACGGCGGAGACCGCGATGAGCAAAGCAATAAAGCCAGGCTTCACGATGGGCTTGGCCGCTGCGGCAGTCGTATGATTCATGAAATCGCTTCCGGTCGCACCGTAGATAGCGTGGCAGGCGGGATGCCAATTTTGCACAAGCTAGATCGTGTGTGAGAGCATGACAGTGCTCGGTCTCATGGATTGGCGCAAGACTATGACACGCACCGCACACATAGACGGATGGCGCGCCGACGCAATGCTCCCCGTACCTTAGATCCGATGGTCTGGTGACACGGATGGTGTTACTGGGCCCTGCTCAGCCTTCCTGTCATTTGGTAAAGTCTCGGCCGGAAGGCTCGTCTGACCGGCTGCGAGACGTTTTTCCAGGGCAGTGACCTGCCGCGCCAGGTTGTCAATGGCCGCTTTGAGAGCAAGGACGTCGGCGGCATCCGGAATGGTCGACACAGCGGCCGCTGCCTGGGGGCCAGCCGGCTGCGTACGGCTCGTGTCGGGCTCGTCGGCGAGGTAAGGCTCCAGCCTTCTCTTCCGGGGCGACAAAAGGCGACGGAACGCCTGCCAGATCAGCCAGAGCACACACGCAGCCAGGAAGAGAGCGAGCAAGGCCGCCGGCAGACTATCGAACATGGTCGTTATCCCAGTGTGGGTGATGAGGGTATCAACCAATGCCATGGCAACGCTTATCGTTCCGGGGCCAGAATCTGCCGTTCGCATTGGCTTCAGGCTTGTTCGGCATAGCTCCCCAGACCGTCTCGCAGCATCGCGAGCATCTCGTCGCGCACGGCATCGCGGGAACCTTGGATCCACGCAGCGGCAAGCGGCAGCTTGTTCATTGGCCCTGCCGCTTCGTCGAGAGGAATGTAGCGTACGCCAGGTGTTGTCATCCGCGACGTCCACCGCGGCACGATCGCGACACCCAACTGAGCCGCGACGAGATTGATGATGGTCTGCTTCTCCTCGGCCACCTGCGCGACGCGGGCCTGGAGCCCCGCCTCGGCAAAGAGCTTGATCGTCAGGTCATGGCTGTGGGGGCGTGATCGCCGCTCGGGAACGATCAAAGGCTCCTTGGCGAGGTCCCCGATCCCCAATCGTTCCCGATCCGCCAACGGGTGTCCGATCGGCACGGCCACGACCGCCGTCTCGTGGAACAGGAACAGAAACTCCAGGCGCCTGTCGGGACGTTCCGGCGGGCGGACGAAGGCGAGATCGAGCCGCCCGGACAGAAGGCGCGGCAACAGACGAATGGATGTCCATTCCTACGAGGAGATGGTCGAACGCGCTGCCGCGATGGCGCTGTCGGAGGAGTTCGCGCAACCGGCGGATCAGATCGTGGTCGTTGCGGGAATTCCTTTTGGCCAGGCGGGGACGACCAACAACCTGCGTGTCGTCCAATTGGGCAGGACCTGAGCGCATGCGGGACGAGGACTTTGTTGCGTCACGCGTGGTGCGTGTACCGCGCGCGCTTACCGAGAACACGAATTAACCAGGGAAGGAAACGCCTATGAAGAAAGCCCTCACCACCATCGCCGTAGCCTTGGGCTTCGTTGCGACAGCCGCGCACGCACAAGGGACGTATCCGACGCGACCGATTACGCTCGTGGTTCCCTTCGCGGCTGGCGGCACGACCGACGTCGTCGCTCGTCTCATGGCTGATCACATGAGCCGCACGCTCGGGCAGCAGCTCGTGGTCGAGAACGTGACCGGGGCCGGCGGCACCGTCGGTGTCACCCGGGTCACCAGAGCCGAGCCCGACGGTTACACGATCCTGATGGGCAATCTCGGCACGCAGGCGGCAAGTGGCGGCCTCTATCCCAAGCTGGCCTACGATCCGCGCACCGACTTTGAGCCGATCATGAACTCGGCATCGACTCCCATGCTCGTGGTCGCCAAGAAGGATCTTCCGGTCAAGGATTTCAAGGAATTCGTCGCCTATCTGAAAGCCAACGCGCCGAGGATGAACTACGGCTCGGGAGGGGTCGGCTCGACGTCGCACCTCACCTGCCTGTTCCTGGAATCCCTCCTCGGCGTGAAACCGCAGCACGTTCCGTTCCGCGGCTCGGGTCCGGCGTTGAACGCGCTTCTCGGCGGCCAGGTCGATTATGTCTGCGATCAGACGGTTGCCATCGTGCCGAACGTCCAGGCGAAGGAGGCCAAGGGGCTGGTCGTCGCGGTCCCGAACCGTCTTCCGGTCGTTCCGGATGTTCCGACCTCGGCCGAGGCGGGCCTGCCGCAATTCCAGGCAACAGGCTGGAACGCGCTCTTCGCACCCAAGGGAACGTCCAAGGAGATCGTCACCAAGCTGAATGCCGCCGCCAAGGCCGCTCTCAAGTACGAGAACACGCGCAAGCGCCTTCTCGACCTCGGCGCCGAACTCCCTGACGAGGCCGGCCAGACGCCCGAGGCCCTCGCCAAGCTCGTCAGCTCCGAGATCGACAAGTGGGTTCCGGTCATCAAGGATGCCGGGGTGACCGCGCAATAGCATTCAAGGCGCGGCCCGCTCGAAGGCCTTGTCGCAATATCGCCGCGGCGGCTGTAATGATCAGCAGCAGCCTCGGCACTGGCCTCGGGCGCACGTTATCGATGAACAGGATCGCACCATGTCAGTAGATCAGACGAGAAGGTACCGATTGGCCGTCATCCCCGGCGACGGCATCGGCAAGGAAACGACGCCTGAAGGGGTGCGTGTTCTGGAGGCCGCGGCCAAGAAGTTCGGCTTCGACCTGCAACTCGATCACTTCGATTTTTCCTCCTACGATTATTACGCCAAGCACGGCCGTATGCTGCCGGAGAACTGGAAGGAGCAGATCGGCTCTCACGATGCGATCTTCTTCGGCGCCGTCGGTTGGCCCGAGAAGATCCCGGATCACGTCTCGCTCTGGGGCTCGCTGCTCCAGTTCCGGCGCGAGTTCGACCAGTATATCAACCTGCGGCCCGTGCGCCTGATGTCGGGAGTGCCGACACCGCTCGCCAACCGCAAGCCCGGCGACATCGATTTCTGGGTCGTGCGCGAGAACACCGAGGGCGAGTATTCGTCCATCGGCGGCAAGATGTTTCCCGGCACCGAGCGCGAGGTGGTCATCCAGGAAACCGTGATGACGCGCATCGGCGTCAACCGCGTGCTGCAATTCGCCTTCGAACTCGCGCAGAAGCGCCCGAAGAAGCACCTGACCTCGGCCACGAAGTCGAACGGCATCTCGATCACGATGCCATACTGGGACGAGCGTGTGGAGGAAATGGCCAAGCGCTATCCGGATGTGAAATGGGACAAGTACCACATCGACATCCTCACGGCCCATTTCGTGCTGCACCCCGATTGGTTCGACGTCGTCGTCGCCTCGAACCTGTTCGGCGACATCCTCTCCGACCTCGGGCCTGCCTGCACCGGAACCATCGGCATCGCGCCGTCCGGCAACATCAATCCGGATCGCGACTTTCCCTCGCTCTTCGAGCCCGTTCACGGCTCGGCCCCGGATATTGCCGGACAGGGGATTGCCAATCCGATCGGGCAGATCTGGGCGAGCGCCATGATGCTCGAACATCTCGGCGAGGGCGAAGCCGCCTCCGCCATTGTCCAGGCCATCGAGGACGTCCTGAGCGAGCGGACCCTGCGCACCCGCGACCTCGGCGGCAATGCAGGAACCGAGACCACCGGCAAGGCCGTGGCCGACGCCCTCGGCTAATCCTGAAAGCATACAGAGCGATCCTCGAGCGTGGAATGGCTCACGCCGCCGACAGCGGGTCTAGTCCTGAACGACTTGAGGATCGTAGGCATTCGTCGGGACGGGAGCGGAAGAGCGCCAAGTCCCGCGAGCTCCAACACCGCCCGCGGACGCTCAAAGCTTTGGCCTGAGCGGGCCTCGAGGCCGAAGACCACGCGCAAAGGTCGCCGCTTTCCGCACCTAAAACTAGTTATCATCTGGCGGGCGATCCTTGGCTCGCGCCCTGCTGCGTGGAGGCAGGGCGACACGGCACCGTTCGGCAGCATTCGCAGTGCGCATGATCAGGCTGTTGCTGCGTGCCGCGCTGTTGGGCTTGCGCCACCCCGATATCGCACCGTCTATGTTCTGTGGCATCGCGGCTTGCCACCAGCGAGCGTCGTTGCAGCCTTGCGGGACGAACGTCAACATTCGATGGATTAACAAAAGGGCGGCTCGTGCCGTTCCCGTGCCTCCTCGCGACGGGCATGTTTCATGGATATGCGCTACAACTTACGCTGTTAGCGTCAGAGCTTGCCAACCGCGTCAATTCGCGCAAATCTTCGATCATTGAGGTCGATCATCTTGTGGATGTCGATTTGGCAGTCTGGGCCAGTTGCTGAGGTGCGCGGCAATGGTTCGCCTGTTGGCACGTTAAGTCCCTCAGGGAGGGACCTATGCTTTTCGTTACGCTTCACGGTGGCAAGCCCCAAACAGACCCACACAAGAATAACGTGCACGCCCACGACAAGGACGGGAAGAGGATCACGTCCAGCGTGCTGCGGGACAGCGGAGAAATCTTGCTGGATGAACTTCGCGGCCTTCATTTGTTTGGCAAGTACCTCTACGTAGTAAATAGCAATAGAAAAGAAAACAGTGTGCTTTGCTACGAAGGGGAGGATGCGAAGTACAAGCTCGTCAGCACGCTTGTTTCGAGGCAAAGCTGCGAAGGGATCGAGCATCCTTTCGACATAACGTTTGACGGCGCGGGCTACTGCTACGTCTCAAGCCAGGACACCAACATCGTCACCCGCCTGATTATCTCCGCTGACGGCACGAGCGCGGCGCCGGCTCCGCAAGCTCCAGCGCTGCCCACAGATGGCACGTTCTACCCTGGCACTTTTGTAGCTTCGAGCGTGGGCAACTTGGGTTCAGCGACGACGCCGGTGGAGGCTCCGGCCGGGCTGGAGTACTCCGGTTCGGGCAAAAAAAACAAGCATTCTGTTCGGGGAGTGGTGTGGGCGAACAACGCACTCTATGTTGCCGACGAGCCGGCTGGTAGAGTCAAAGTCTATGACAAGAACGGGAAATTTCTGTGCCAGAGCAACGGTATGGAGTCGCCCGTCCATATGGTGGTGTGGAAGGGTAGTTTGTACGTCAGTGCCGGCAACGCGGTGCTTACTGCGAAACTGCCCAGTTCTCCGGGTGATTTCACGCTCTCTCCAATCGAAGGAGTGGAGGTGAAGAATGCCTGCGGAATGGCGTTCACGAAATCCGGGCATTTTTATATCGCTAGCCGAAGCGAGAACGTCATCCTGAAGTTTGACTCCGACTTCAAGCCAATAAAGTTTGGGTGCAAACTGGCGGACAATCCGGAATTTCTGCTGCACGTTTAGCGGCGATGTAGCCTCATGCTGCCAGAGCAATCCTCGATAAAATAACGGCTCTTCCAGCGTCTCATGATCAGATCAAAGGATTTAATTCATCAAAGTGCTATGGGCTATCGTTCGTACAAGCAAACGGTAATTCGCTCCTTTAGGGTATCGCTCGATGTTCACGATGAGCACATCGACTTCGCAATGCGGAAAAACATTCTCGACCTTGCCTATGTTGTTCTCGGGTAGGAAATACAAAGCATGATCCATTCCCATGCGCCCACGTTCCAGCCGCAGCTAGTTCCCCCAACGATCACCGTCCAACAACCCTGAGCGGCGCTTGATGCTCGGGCAAATGAGGGAAATCGAAGCTAGCTGACCTACGCCAGTCATTTCTCGGTTCCAAGGGTCAATGAACCCGCTCGGGCAAGCAAATAGCATCCTCGACGCGGATCTTCTGGTGCATGATGAACGATTTGGGTTATGACCTAACAATAACCAGGTGCTTGACCTCTCGGCCCGACACGGCAGGATAGCTTGGCGGAAGCACACCTGACGGGACACGAGGAATATTCAATGGCAAAGGGTACTGTGAAGTGGTATAACGAGACGAAGGGCTATGGTTTCATTCAGCCGGATAGTGGGGGCAAGGATGTTTTTGTCCATGCCTCCGCGCTTGAGCGGGCTGGCATGCGTGGCCTCGTTGAGGGCCAGAAGATCTCCTATGAGGTGGAAGCGGACCGCCGTACCGGCAAAGAGTCTGCAACCAATCTGCAACAGGCTTAATTGAGCCTAACAAAGCGTTAGTCCAAAGCTGAGTCTGCAAGTCGCTCCTGACGGGGCGGCTTACAGTTTTGGGTTGACCGCGCGATTAGGTGCTGGTCTTGGCGCTTTCGCGTGTCTGCTGCCTGTCTCGCTCATGTCCCCGTTCCGTATGAGTTAAAGGCCCTCCTTCAGAGACCGCGGTCAGGTCTTTGTGAGTCATATTATCCGTCAAATCCGCCGCAGAATCTTCGATCGTTGAAGCCGCGGCAACATTTCACCGATGAAAACGTTCAGGCTCGGACGGGAACAGGCGGGGAAACGGGTAGGATCCAGATCTTGAACCGAAGCCGCTCCACACCCACATGACAGCTACCGGGGTCCGGGCCCCTCTGGCAGTCTTCTACAGCCTGCGATGTCGGACTCTCTCACCTGAGGAGCGCCATGATGTGCGCTCTGCATCTGGGAGATCACTGTGACGCCCTACGCTTACGCATCCTCTCTCCACGGCGTTTCATCTCGTGCCGGCGACACGCGTTCGCGGCTCGAAGCCCTGTCGCGGCTGCTAGACAGCGCAGTCCGCGTGCCTGGAACGAACATCCGCTTCGGCGCCGACGCGCTCCTGAACCTCATTCCCGGCATTGGATTGCTGACGTCGAAAGGCATGTCGGCCTACCTGATCTGGGAGGCGCGGCGCCTCGGGGTGCCGACTGGAACGCTTCTACGCATGGTTGGCAATGTCGGTGTCGACTTCGCCATCAGCGCCATTCCGGTGGTCGGCTGGGTTGGCGATGTGTTCTTTCGCTCGAACCTGCGCAACATGGCACTGCTGCGTGACCATCTCGACCGATTCGATTCAGGGCCGAACACCTTCCAGAGATGACATTACTCAGGAACCAGATCGTATCCGGCTGTTACCCTCGTATCTCGGCTGGACATTTGCGGTTCAGAAAGCATAGCGATGAACCCCCCCAACGCCGCGCCTAACTTTCGCAATTTTGCGATAGCCGCTGCAGTTATGTCCCTGCTGTCGATGTTCTATTTTCAGAGCAATTCGGGACCGCAACCTGATCAACTCCCCTACTCCGCGTTCGTCACGGCCGTCGAGCAAGGAGAGATCCGTTCTGCCACCATCCAAGGGCAGCAGGTGATCGCTGAGCGTTCAGCCGGCGGCACGGTCACGACCTACGTTCCGCAAGGTGCCGGCCTGATCGCCCAACTGCAGCAGAAGGGGATCGTGATCAAGGCCGAGTCACCGCCGCAGCCGAGCCTGCTCGTAAGCCTGCTGCTGTCGCTGTTGCCGTTTGCCTTGATGGTCGGCATCGTCGTCTGGCTATCGCGCAACGCCATGAACAAGCAAGGTGGCGGCGGACTGATGTCGATCGGCAAGTCGAAAGCGAAGCTCCTGACCGAGGCCCATGGCCGCGTCACCTTCGACGACGTCGCCGGCATCGACGAGGCCAAGGAAGATTTGCAGGAGGTCGTGGAGTTCCTGCGCGATCCGCAGAAGTTTCAGCGTCTCGGCGGTCGGATTCCGCGCGGCGTGCTGCTCGTCGGCCCTCCCGGCACCGGTAAGACCCTGACCGCCCGAGCCGTCGCCGGCGAGGCCAATGTGCCGTTCTTCACCATCTCCGGCTCGGACTTCGTCGAGATGTTCGTCGGCGTCGGCGCCTCCCG
>NZ_JAERQD010000084.1 GCF_016735695.1 Microvirga zambiensis WSM3693
TATGTCAGTCCGGTTCAGTTCGAAAGGCTGGCCGGATAGCTACAAAGCCGCTCTCCACTTAAGCGAAGCAAATCCAGATGGTGCCATGCGCCCGACGGGCCGCCGCCACGATAGCTGGGTAATCCCGCCGCAGCCAGCACCGCACTGCGGCCGGGTTCTGTTCGTAAGCGCGCCGCAACGGCTTCTGGGCCGTGAAGCCCCAGCGCGCCAGGTATTTGCCCACAGTCCGTATGGCCAGCACGACCCCGCAGCGCTGCCGGATCAGCTCGCAAACGGCTGCCCGGTTCCACAAGGCAAACGGCAGCCCCAACTCGTCCGGCGGATGCCGGCAGATCAGTCGTTGCACCGCTGCCTCCTGGGCCACATCGAGCCGCCGCTGCTCATTCGGCTTGCGCCCGCGCGGCTGGCTCACCAGCCCCTTGGCGCCCTCGACCGCAAACCGCTTGCAGATGTCGAAGACCCCGGTCCGTGACAGTCCGACCTGCGCCGCAATCGCCCCGTAGGTCAGCCCTCGCTCGCGCAACCCGATCACCTGACGCCGCCGCTCCTCTTGAGCCGCTGCCGGCAGCTTACGCATGTCCACGTGTTTCATGCTAATCGAGGTGGGGTTGCCTGTCGCTCGTTCAAGACAATGAGGGCCGGATCAATAACCAGAGCTAGGCCAGCTGGATCATGGTGGTTCGCAGCCGCGGATTGCCGGCTTTCGAGACGCCTTGCTCCCGGTCGATGGATCCGCTCTGCAAAGGCGTGGGTGCCAATCCGGCATAGGACGCGATCTGCCGTCGGTTGTCGAAATGGCAGAAAAGACCCTCGAGCCAAAGAACGCCCGCAAACTCGGTGCCGATGCCTTTCGAGCTCATCAAGATCGCTGCCGGTGAAGGCAGCGGCCTACTCTCTCCCGCTGCGGCGAACAGGGCATCCCGTTCAGCGTCTACGGTACTGATCTGTTGGAGGATCAGCTCAAGCCGATCGAGTTCACGGCTGATCTGCCTCTTCAGGTGATCCGGGAGAGGCCGGCCATCTCCTGTCATGAGCTGTTCAACCCGCTGCTCTCGGTTGCAGCGTAGGGGCTCATAATCGGTAATCCCATGCGCAAAGAGCAATCCCTTGATCCGATTGATGTGTGCGACCCGTTCGACCATCAGCGTCATGCGTTCACGAACCAAGCGGCGGCGATCTTCTTCTTGCGGACTTGGCGCCTAGACCATGGCGCACACGCGGGGCTCTCCGCGCTAGTAGGCCATGAGCGTCCGCACCAGGGCTTCGCCGTCGATGCGGTCGGTCATGGCCCGCCGGCGCCGGCGCGATACGGCGATCGAAGCAGGATCTACGACATAGCTCTCGAGGCCCTCGCGCTGCTGAACACGATGGATCCAGAAGCCATCATGACCCGCCTCTTGAATGATGATGATCGGAAAGATCTGCCCAGTTCGAACCCGCGCCTTCTCTTTGAGCTGAGCGAACCGCGCCAGGAGTTCGGCCACAACCCCGCTCCGGACGCTGTGCTTGGACATCTTCTCCCCAGCACCCGGCGAGAGCGAGGTGATCAGCCAGACGGAGCGACTGAGCTCCATCGAGACGATAATGGCAGCAAGATCGGTGCGGATAGCAATCTGCGTGGGCCCGGGATTGATTGACATGTGTCGCTTCCAGGGTGCGTGTCCAGTAACCTCACTCTGCCATTGAGCGGATCGCTATCCACCCCCATAGGATCTGCACCCACCCCGCCGGCCAAGTGTCATCAACAAGCGCGTTGCCAAGTGGGCGCCCTCCAGACATGACGACACCTCTTAAAGATCGAAGCTGAAAAGCGTGCGCGAGAGCTTCGTGCCGGGCATTGAACTTCGCGAGGCGCCGAAATTCGTCGCAGGCTCGTTGCCTCATCACTGGCGATCAAAGCGTTGCAACTGAATTTAGATGTCAGACCCGAGAATGTACCGGCGGGCACCTCGGTCTATTGTGCCATCTAGATAACAGATAGATCAAATCTCAAGACAGCATTTGACTGCCACTGACTTGCGGTCGATTGTCCTAGCGTATTCGATTTTGCACCGCGCTGCCATCGGGAAAATGACCGCTGTCTCCAGTTGAACCCGGCGCTGGATCGACAAGTCCTACTCGCGCTTACACGGACCATCACCCTCTGACGCCGCCACTAGGCAACGACAGGATAGCTGCAATGAGGCTAAGTGAATACGTAGAATACGATGCCACCGGTTTGGCCTCACTTGTAAGTGCGGGCGAAGTGACTCCTATGGAACTGACGCGCTTGGCCCGCCAAGCCCACGATGAGATCAATCCAAGCATCAACGCTGTCATCGAGTTCTACGACGATGCTGAGAGCGTTGCCGGCGCGGATACTGGGCTCTTCAATGGCGTGCCATTCCTTCGCAAGGACATCGGAGCCACTGAGGCTGGCCGCCTCCAGGAAAACGGAAGCCGGTTGTTCAAAGGCTACCGCTCCAACGTTGACAGCTATTTTTTTCGCCGCGCCCGGGGCGCCGGGCTCCGCATGATCGGAAGAACAACGCTGCCGGAGCTCGGTACCTCCGGAATGAGCGAATCCATTCTCAATGGCATCACCGGCAATCCATGGAATTTGGAACGCTCGGCAGGCGGCTCGTCCTCAGGATCCGCAGCTGCGGTCGCGGCCGGCATCACTCCGATTGCACATGGCAACGATGGCGGCGGGTCCATTCGTGTCCCCGCGGCCTGGTGCGGCCTTGTCGGGCTGAACCCGTCCCGCGGACGCGTGTCCGGCGGCCCGAGCAACCAGGACGCATCGTTCGGCCGCAGTCGACAGTTTGTGCTCTGTCGGACCGTGCGCGATATGGCCGCCGCGCTGGACGTCTTCTCTGGTCCTCATCCTGGTGATCCCTTTATCATCGTTCAGCCGAACCGTCCCTATGTCGAGGAACTATCCCAGCCCACCGGTTCTCTGCGGGTCGGGGTCGCGAGAACCCAGTGGGGTGCGGTCAAGGTCGAGCCGGAAGTTCTGCAGGCGGTGGAGGCGACGGCCTCACTTCTCGAGGCCATGGGGCACATGGTGACAGATATCGAGCCGCCATACGAGTCCGCAGAATACTGCAGAATATTGCTCGCCAATTCAGCTCGCAGCGCCCACCTCCTCGGTGAAGCGTCCCAAGCAATGGGACGGACCATCAATGCGGATACCGTGGAGCCCGTCAATTTAAAGCTTTATGAATATGGCCGAAGGGTATCACCATTTTTTATGGGGGACGTACATGAGCTTATGCGAAGAATGCGGGTCCGCGTGGGCGAGGCGATCGATGCCTTCGACATTCTGCTGAGCCCTACGATGCCGACCGTGGCCCTGCCGCATGGCAGCATCTGTTGCACAACCAACCCGACGCTTTCCGCGGAAGAATTCCTGGAAGCGGACGCCGCGCTTTATCAATACCTTGGCGTCTTCAATGTTACCGGACAACCGTCGGTGTCCTTGCCTTTGGCACAAAGTTCCGACGGGCTGCCAATCGGCATTCAGATCGTCGGCCGCTTTGGCGACGAGGTCACACTGGTGCGTGTCGCACGCGATCTGGAGGAAGCCAGACCTTGGAGCCACCGGCAGCCAAAGGTCCGAGCAGGGAACAGCTGACGATCGTCTCTAACGCCCCAAGTGTGAAAATCGAGCTATCCTCCGGAACCGAGAGCTTCGATGACGCCGACAGGTGCATTATAGTGAGGGGCGCAAGTACGCCGCTTCCGCCCTGCGCAGCGTCGGAGCCGGCTGCAGCGATCCTTCCAGATCGTCAGTTTGGGAAGGGGACGATCTCCAACGTCGAACATTAGGCGGCGCTCGAGCGCGTCCGCCCCACCCTCAGCTACGACGATCTCTCTCCCTGCGACATCGTCATCGAGGCGGCGACCGAGAACGAGGAGGTGAAGTGCAAGATCTTCACCAATCTCTGCCCCTCGCTCCGGCCGGACGCGATGGTTGCCACCAACACCTCCTCGATCTCCATCACGAGGCTCGCGGCCGCCACGGACCGCCCCGAAAAGTTCATCGGCATCCATTTCATGAACCCGGTGCCGGTGACGCAGATCGTCGAGCTGATCCGCGGCACCGCGACGGACGACCGGATTTATGGAGCCGCCAGAGAGTTCATCGGCAAGCTCGGCAAGACCACAATCGTGTTTACGGATTTCCTGGCATTTATTGTGAACCGCATCCCCTGCCGACGCCAAAGCGCCGATCAACGCCTTGCCCGTGCTTGGGCCTTCCAGGTCTGGGCTGAGGTGACTGCGTCGCGAGTGCCGCCTAGTCATGACCTGAACCGGGATCACCGCGTCTCTCGCCGACAATTTGACGGTGCCATGAATCGACGGGATCAGGCCCCGGTATGGCGATCCATCCACGCACGATGCGGGAGAGCCACCCAGTCGGGGACGATCAGTTCGAGGACCAGCGACCGTTCGAGCTGCACTCAAATGCTTGACCATCTGCGATCCAGATGGCCTCAATATATAAATTATCCTTGCTTACTGCGACCTCGCCGCCTCTAATCCGGCTGGCAGATAAGTCAGGAAGAGGTCTCAACCCAATCCGGATCGAGCAGAGCCGCTACTTGAATAATCAGCTTGAACAGGATGACCATGCTGTTAAAGGCCAGGTTCGATCAATGCTCGGGTATTCCTGATCGTAATTAAACTGATAAGAATAACGTAGAAAGGACAGACAAAGTATGCCTGCAAATGCCAACCGTCACTCGCCGGGTACTTCGAGCAGACATGCCCTGCTGCGGCTTTTGGCTGTACTAGATCAATCCCAAGCCAGTCTACGCTGGAACTAACAATACGTAGGTAAAAGAAGGAATGCTCACCGATTTGGACGAGAGAGGAAAAGCGGTAAGAGCCTCTGTGAGGTGCTTACGCGGCCAGCAGATCGAACTGTCCGGTCAACGACGGGGGGCGGTTGCAGGCATATCTCGCCTAGTGCTTACGCATCATGCGGATCACCTCTATCCCAACCAGGATCACCCGGGCAGTGCTAAAGCCCGTCAATTTACGGAGAGATAACTATGGCCGCTGGAAGCCCGGAGCTTACCATTGTCCTCAACCACCCGGCCGCCGAATCCTACGCTCGCCTTATCGGGGAGCGTTTCCCACAGGTTCGCGCTTTAGTGGCGCCAGGCACCGACAGGCTGGAGCAGTATATAGAGGAGGCCGACGCGCTACTTGCCTTTCGCTTCCCTGTTGAGGTGTTCGATAAGGCGAAGAGGCTGCGATGGTTTCAGTGCACCGGCGCCGGTGTCGATTCCCTGTTCCCAATCCGCGACAGGGTGGGTCACATCACAGTGACCAACGCGCGCGGCATCCATGGCGACGTCATTGCCGATTATGTAATGGCCGGCGTGACGATGCTGCACTGGGATTTCCGTAGGTTTCTGCGCGAGCAGGCAGACAGGGAATGGAACCCGCGCTTTGTGGCGCCGTTGGCCGACAAGACGCTCGGAGTCATCGGGCTGGGCTCGATTGGGGCGACCATCGCTCGTCGCGCGAAGAGCGCCGGAATGACGGTTGTCGGCTCGAAGCGGGATGTTTCGGCCCCGGTTGAAGGTGTCGACGAGTTATTCAGGTCCGATGCGCTTGAGGATCTGCTGCCGCTCTGCGATTTCGTGGTCCTGGCGCTGCCGGCGACGCCGGAGACAGTAGGTCTCATCGGCGCCGCCGAGATCGCGCGCATCAGGTCTGACGCGTTTCTGATCAACATCGCCCGGGGCAACATCGTAGTGGAGGCCGAGCTGATCAAGGCCCTGCAGACAGGCGCGATCGCCGGTGCGATGCTCGACGTATTTGAGCGAGAACCGCTGCCAAAGGACAGCCCGCTTTGGGACATGCCGAACGTAATCGCAACGCCGCATGTGTCGGGAGCCCCGACGAACTATACGGAGCGGATGTTCCCCATCTTCGCAGACAACATCGAACGATTCCTCAAGGGACAGGCGCTGAAAAATGTCGTGGACCTGGCACGAGGCTATTGACCTCAGCACTGCGCTCCTGCGGCTCCAAGTGACATAGTCTTCTGGAATTGATTCAGCAACGAATGGACGGGTCTTGGCTTCGAATTCCTCTCTCCCTGTGCAACAGGTCGGCGGCCGCGAAGAGCGGCGATTATTGACTGATCGGCTCGAGGACAGCGCTGTCCTCACTTCAGTCAGGTCCTCCTTTTCAGCGGCCTACAACGAAGCGCGCGGAAAGTTCGTCGCTGCGTTGCCTCAGGCGCGCGCCTACGTCCTTCCCGACTTAATAGGGCCGGACGGTGAAGAGCTGGCCGTAGACGTCGCTTGGGTTGGCGATCCGGAAGCCGCATGTGTCATGGTTGCCATCTCCGGTGTGCACGGGCCCGAGGGTTTCTGCGGCTCGGGCATTCAAATGGACTGGCTCACGTTGATGAAAGACGTCAGCCTACCGAAAGGCGTAGCATTACTCTTCATCCATGGCCTCAATCCCCACGGCTTCGCCTGGAACCGGCGGGTGACGCAGGAGGGCTGCGACCTCAACCGCAACTTTGTGGATTTTGCCGTCGGCGCACCGGCCAATCCCGGTTATGATGCGCTGCGGCCACATTTCGTGCCACCGGCGCTGGAGGGGCCCGCCTTTGAGGCCGCACAGGAAGCCATACGAGCCTTCAAGCATGCCCATGGCGAACGGGCCTTCCAGATGGCTCGCAAGGCCGGCCAGTATTCGGATCCCGATGGGATGTTCTTTGGTGGGTTCGAGCCGACCTGGTCGGCTCGCACACTGGATGCCATCGCCCGCGAACACGCACTGGACACGCGCAAGTTTGTTGCCGTTATTGACGTCCATACTGGCCTCGGGCCTTATGGCTACGGCGAGTTGCAGAGCGAGCACCGGGCGGCCAGCACCTCACATGGGATTGCAGAGCGCATGTTCGGCCCCAGCGTCACCTCGGCGGATCTCGGAACGTCCAGTTCGATCCCCATCGAGGGCACACTCCAGCTCTATTGGGAGCGGCTGATTGGCGACGGTCGTCACCTCTATCTGGCCCTGGAATACGGCACCTTCGATATCGAAGCCGCCCAGCGTGTGCTGCTGGCCGACCAATGGCTGCACGTGCACGGCGGCGGTGACCGGACCAGCGCCTTTGGTCGCGAGGTGCGTCAGCGCATGCGGGCGCATTTCTGCCCAGACGATCCGATCTGGCAGGAGGCGGTGCTGTTTCGCGGCCGTCAGGTGCTTCGGCAGACGCTGTCGGGACTTACTCAGATGACGCAGGACGACCTCGGTTTGCAGCCATAGGCGGAGCCAATCGCCCAAATCGAACCAAAGGGAACCACAATCAAGAGAGGACATGCGATGACTGAGTCAAAGGATCGTAGCTTCCCCGGAGCCGGCTTGAGCCGCCGTACCCTCCTGCGGGCTGCTACTGCCGCAATGGCCATTCCCGCGATCGCGTGGGCAACCACAGCTTTTGCGCAGGACAAGCTCTCTGGCAAGGGCGAGGTTGTCGTGTATTCGCCAGGTGGCTCATTGACGCAAGCCCTCCGCAAGAGCGTCTTTGAACCTTTCACCAAGGCGACCGGCATCACCGTCGTTGACGTAACGGCCGACTTCGCTGAGCCCCAGGTCAAGGCGATGAACCAAGCTGGCCGCGTGGACTGGGACACGGCGTTCGTCCAAGCGCAGAACTATCCCGATATGCATGCCGCCGGGATGTTCGTTCCGATCGATTATAGTCTTTGGGATGACGAGTCACTGAAAGGCGTTCCTGAAGCGAATCGACTCAACGATGCGGTTGTTATGTATGGGTCGGCCATGCTGCTTGCTTATGACGAGCGGGTATTTGGCGCCAATGGTCCAAAGAGCTGGGCCGATTTTTGGGACGTCAAGGCGTACCCCGGACCGCGTGGCCTTTATGCCCCGGCCGCAAAGCACAACCTTGAATTCGCCTTGATGGCTGATGGCGTGGCGAAGTCGGATATCTGGCCGTTGACAGACGACAAGATCGACAGGGCTCTAAAGAAGCTCGATGAGATCAAGCCGCATGTCACCAAATGGTGGACGGCTGGCGGTGAAGCGCCGCAATTGCTTCTCAACCGCGAGTTCGTGATGACGAACGCCTTCGATGGCCGTGTGATTGCCGCCATCAACCAAGGAGCGAAAATCCGGATGGTGTGGGAAGGCGCGCACGTCAACTACACCTACTGGACGGTCCTCAAGGGCGGCCCAAACAACGCAAATGCGCAGAAGTTAATCGCATTCATCAATAAAGCCACTATCGCATCCGGCTTTACCCAGGCAAGCGGCTTTCCAGGACCCAACAGGAACCAACTCCAGCATCTGCCGTCTAACTTGGTTCCACTGCTCAGCATAAGCCCCGAGAATGCCTCGAAGGTGGTGATCGAGGATTCTGCTTGGCTTGCCGCCAAGCGCCCCGACGGCAAAACAAATCTTGATCACATCCAGGAGCGTTGGCTGGCATGGCGGGCAAAATGATCTCCCTCGCAACGAATGCCGCGGCGGAGGCCTCGCGGCCTCCGCCGCGGGTCAGGCCCACCGGATGGGCCTGGCTCCTACTGCCCGGGAGCATCTTCCTCACGGTCCTTTTTGTGATGCCGCTCCTGGGACTGCTGCTGCTTTCCCTGGGGATGCCCGATTGGACGCTGGCGCATTTCCTACGCATCGGCGACAGTCCTGCTTATGCAACTGTGCTTGGCACCACGCTTGAGATCAGCCTTTCGGTGACGGCGCTTGCCTTCGTGTTCGGTTATCCCATCGCCTATGTCCTGACGACAGGCGGACCAACATTGCGCACTTTCCTGCTCATCGCGGTGGTGTTGCCCTATTTCACCAGCGTTCTGGCGAGGACCTTTGCCTGGATCGTCCTTCTCGGACGGGGTGGCGTCATCAACGAGATCCTGCTCCAACTCGGCTTGGTCTCGCAGCCGGTGACCATGCTTTACAACCGCGTCGGCGTGATCATTGGCATGACCCACATCATCATGCCGCTCATGATTCTGCCGATGTCCACGGTCATGTCCAGCATCGACCAGAGGCTGCTGCGGGCTGCGAGGGCGAGTGGAGCAAGCTCGCTTGCCGCCTTCCTCACGATATTCCTGCCGCTCAGCCTGCCCGGCGTCATTGCCGGCGTGCTGCTCGTCTTCATCTATTGTCTCGGCTTCTACATCACACCGGCATTGCTCGGTGGGTTGTCGGATCTCACCATCACCATGGAGATCAGCGCCCAGGTCGTCGACCGACTCAACTGGAATTTCGGCGCCGCCCTCTCCATGGTGCTACTGGTGGGCGTCCTGGCGATATTGTGGATCGGCTCGCGCTTCTTCCCCATTGAGCAGCTTTTGGGGTTCTCCGACGGCAAAAGCGGCTCTGATGCCGCCCCCCGCCGCCAGCTGGGCACACGCTGGCTGATGCATGTCGGATCCGCAGCAAACACGCTCGACCGTTGGCTCCCCTCGATGGGCGGTCGTGGTGTTGTGATCTTGGCGAGCTTCCTGGCAGTGCTCCTGCTGCTGCCGGTCCTGATCGTCGCCTACCTGTCGTTCAGTTCATCGCCTTACTTCGTATTCCCCGTGCCGGGCTACTCGCTCGGCAACTACCAGGCCTATCTTTCCGATACCCTGTGGATGAGCGCAACCTTCGCCAGCATCCGCGTCGCCCTGATGGCGGCCGGCATGGCGACGGTGCTTGGTGCCATGCTCGCCTTCGGTCTCTCACGCGGTCGTATTCGCGGGCGCAGTGCGATCGTCGCACTCGTGCTCTCGCCAATCATCATGCCGACGGTCATTGTGGCGGTTGCGACCTATTTCCTGCTGGTGCGGGTGGGGCTTCAGGGCACCGAGTTTGGACTGGCGCTTGGCCACGCGGTTCACGCCATCCCGTTCGTGGTGGTGATCGTGGTTGCCAATCTGCGGGACCTCAACCCGGCCTATGAGCGCGCGGCCCGCAGCCTGGGTGCCGGGCCTCTGGCCACCTTCCGCACCATCATTGCGCCGCTGGTTATGCCGGCCTTCATCGTCGCCGCCTTCTTCGCCTTCCTGACCTCGTTCGACGATGTCGTCTATGTGCTGTTCCTCGGCATCGGAAAGGTGACGACGCTGCCCATGCGCATGTGGGAAGGGATCAAGCAGGATATCAGTCCGACCATCTCAGCGGTGGCCACGCTGCAAATGGCGTTTGCGGCGATCGTCATCATCATTGGTGCGGTGCTGGGGCGCCGAAGGAATACGTGACAGCTAGATCTGAAAGCGTTGATTAAGAAAGGACCAGACATGATTGCCGACTCCGATCTGCTACCCGTGGATGCGATCGACCAGTTGCCCTTCACTCCGGCTGAGTACGACGCTCGCCTTACGGCATGCCGGCAGGCCATGAGCGAGCGCGGGATCGACTATCTCGTGCTCAACTCGCCTGAGAACATTTACTATTTGTCAGGGTTCATCACGAAAGGATACTACGTCTTTCAGGCCCTCGTCGTGACGCATACCAGCGAGCCAATCCTCGTTGTGCGTCGCTATGAACAGGCCAATGTCGAGCGGCTGTCCTACTACCGCTGTGCCGCAATATGGCAGGACACCGACGTTCCGGCAGAAGTGCTTGCCCGGACGCTGGCCGATTTGGGCGCTGCGGGGAAGACCGTGGGCGTCGATGCCAACGCCGTGTTTTTTACGGTGAGCGCCTATGAAACGCTCCGCGCGGCGATGCCCGGAACCAAATTCGTCAATGCGTCTACGGTGTTAGAGAAATGCCGGGCCATCAAGTCCCCGCAGGAGATTGCATACATTCGACGTGCGGCTGAGGCGCTGTCCGTAGGCTTTAGGGCTGCGCACGAAGCCGCGCGTCCGGGGCGTACCGAGAACGACGTGGCCGCGGCTTTTCATCATGCTGCCATCTCGGCAGGCAGCGAATACATGGGCAGCGCTCCGTACGTGGTTTCCGGCCCTCGTACCGCGCTGCCGCACGCCACCTGGGCTGGACGACGCATCGAAAAAGGAGATTTGGTCCTCGTTGAGGGATCTGCCAACTGGAAGCGCTACAGCGCGGCCCTGATGCGGACCTGGTGCATGGGAAAACCGAGCGACAGTGTCCGCCGGGCCGCCGACGTTTCGAAAGCCGCGCTCGATGCGGCCATCGCCGCCATCAAGCCAGGTGCAACGAGCGGCGAGATCGACGACGCATGTCGCGGTACTGTGGCCCGTGGAGGCCTCGCTCATGCTTTCCTTCATCGAACGGGCTACTCGATCGGGGTTGGCATTTGCCCCGGCTGGGGCGAAGGCTGGGTCATGGACCTAAAGGAAGGAGATCCGCGCGTTCTACAGCCAGGCATGGTCTTCCACATGGTGCCGGTGCTCTTCCCGGAGCCTGACGTTAGCGTTGGGTTCAGTGCAACCGTGCTCGTGACCAACGCAGGCGCAGAGATTATCTCCGATTACCCGCGGGAGATAGAATGTTGAAGATCGCCCATAACATCACTGATGTGAAAACCGGCGGAATCGCGCTTCGCGGTGTCCGCAAACGCTACGGCGGCGCCGTCGCCGTCGACGGCGTCAGCCTTGACATATCGCCCGGCGAATTCGTCTCCCTGCTCGGCCCCAGCGGATCAGGCAAGACCACCACGCTGATGATGATCGCCGGTTTCGAGACGCCCGACACCGGCCAAATACTGCTGGACGGGAAGGACATAACCCGCCTGCCGCCGCACCGCCGCGAGCTCGGCATCATCTTCCAGAACTATGCGCTCTTCCCCCACATGACGGTCGCGGACAATGTTGCCTATCCGCTGCGCATGCGCCGCATGCCGAAGGCAGAGGTCAAAAGCCGTGTCGACCGCGTCCTTGAGCAGGTGCAGCTTGGCGCGCTGGCCGACCGCTATCCCCACCAGATGTCCGGCGGCCAGCAACAACGCGTTGCGATCGCCCGCGCTCTGGTGTTCGACCCGCCCGTTCTGCTTCTGGACGAGCCACTTGGCGCCCTCGACAAGAAGCTGCGGCAGCATCTCAGAGCGGAGATCAAGGCACTGCACAAGGAGGTCGGCAAGACGATGATCTACGTCACGCATGACCAGGAAGAGGCGTTGGCTATGTCCGATCGTGTTGCCGTCATGCACGAGGGCCGGATCAGGCAGGCTTCTTCACCGCGCGACATCTACAGCCGGCCCGCGGAGCTGTTCGTCGCCAGCTTCGTGGGGGAAGCGAACCTCATTCCGGTCAAGCTTAAAGGCGGTGTGGCCTACAGTCCGGACGGGGCACGTCTCGAAGCAACACAATGGGATGGCGACGACGCGGAGGCTATGCTTTGCGTCAGACCAGAACACGTTCGTCTCAAGCTGGCCGGTGTTGGAGCGGCGCCGGGCCTCCATGGGGCCGTCGTCGACTCCACCTTTGTCGGTGATGCGACGGTCATCGAATGCGAGACAAGTTCTGGGCTGCGGCTCACCTCAAAGGTACTCAACCAGCCGGGCAACCCAGTTCCCTCTGTAGGGTCAAGTTGCGTTCTATCGTGGGCTCAGACCGATGCGACGATCCTGACCCAATAGCCTGAGCCGACGCCCGCATTTATCGGTAAATGCGGGCGTCGGCTCACCTGATCGGCTATTCATGGCGGCAGGGGCCTAAAATTAATCATACACCAGGAAGTTCTAAATCACGGGCGTGCGGATTTTTTGGGCGACTGTCAGATTTGCCCGTTCACCAAAAAGGACATCAACATGGATGAAGTAAAGCGCCACGAAGTTGGCCCTCGCATGAGCCAAATGGTTGCTTGTGGAAATATGGTCTATACTGCGGGTGTTGTAGCGGTGCGTGCCCCCGGCAAGTCGGTTGGCGAGCAGACCGCCGACATTCTAGCCAAGATCGATGATCTGCTTGCCGCCGGCGGAACCGACAAGAGCAAGATACTGACAGCCACAATTTGGCTCTCCGACATATCCTCTTTCGCGGAAATGAACCGCGTATGGGACAGCTGGGTGGTTCCCGGACGCACGCCTTGCCGGGCCTGCGTCGAGGCAAAGCTGGCAGGATCAGAATATACGGTCGAGATCCAAGTCACTGCAGTGCGTTAAGTTGAACCCGTGAGTGACTGCGTCGTAAGCCGGTTGCAGGCTTACGGCGCAGGCTCATATAGCCTCAAGCAGCTGGAGCTTAAGCTAGCATCAGGAGCATCTAGATCGCTCCGCTGACTGCGACGGACGCAACAATCCTAACGGGATACCTTGCCAACATGGCTTACAGACGTCGTCGGAACACGGTGCAATAGAGCGTTTAAATAGGATGTAATGGTATGTACTTTTACACATACTTATCGAAAACTAGAGCCCAAAGCGAGCAGATTATATAGGACAAGACGTAAAATGATGAGGAAGACCTTGGGAATACTGGAACTTGAGAACAAACCACTCGACCTCCCCGGCGCTCTGTGTGCGCCTGGGACGTTTCAATTTCCTGTCAAGCGCCTAACGGTCCCAGGAGCATCGGCGCGAAACATCGTCGACGGCGATCGCTCAATTAAAGACGCATACATCAGCTGTGGCCGCCAACTGGAAAGCGAAGGGGCCGCAGCAATTATTGCGAACTGCGGTTTCAGCGCCGTGTTTCAAGCCGAGGTATCCGCTGCCGTCTCAGTACCCGTTGCCCTATCTAGCCTTCTGCTGGTGCCCCTTGTGGCGAATACGCTACCACCCGGACGGAAAGTCGGCATTCTCACCTATGACGCCAACAAGCTCGCAGAGCATCATTTCGCGGCGGCCGGATGGTCGTCCGAGGAGATCGCTGTTTCTATCGCCGGAATTGAAGGCTCTGAGTCGTGGCGCCAGTTCGCCGAGCCCACTCCTGTTATTCCACCGGCTCTGCTTATTAACGATGTGATGGCAGCGGCAAAGTCTCTTTTGAGCGCCGATCCCGCCGTCGCAGCTCTGGTGTTCGAATGTGCGGGCTTCCCACTCGCGGCAGAAACAGTGCGGCTCGAAACAGGCTTGCCTGTAGCTGACTATGTCAGTCTGGCAAGGATGCTCATCGAAATGAGCCCTTCACCCAGGCATCTCTAAAGGTCGGGGCGAGCCCGTTTTTCCAAGTTGGGTTTGCCTTAGACATGATGGTGTATCACAGGAGGTCCAGGGCCTACGCTCAGGCTCGGGCGAGCCAAGTAGCGAAGTGAAGCGAAGGCCCCGCTGGCAGATGATTCCGCACCTCCAATCCGAAACCGATGCCGAACCTCGGATTCCCACTTTCTTCGAACGTCTGGTTGAGGTCGGCTTCCGCGGTGAGGTGAGAAGCGATCATTCGCACCGAATTGTTCTGGCGACGGATAACTCCGTTTATCAGGTCAAGCCGGCTGGCGTTGCGTTTCCGCGCGATGCGGAAGACGTGGTTCTAGCAATGAGGGCGCTTTCCGAACCACGATTTGCCGACGTTGCGATCACACCGAGAGGCGGCGGGACTGGCACCAACGGCCAGTCGCTGACCGAAGGGGTTATTATCGACTGCTCACGCTATATGAACCGGATCCTGGAGATCGACCCTGTGCGCAGAGTGGCCCGGGTTCAGGCCGGGGTCGTCAAGGACCAGCTCAACAAAGCACTTAAGCCTCACGGACTGTTTTTTGCTCCGGAGTTATCGACCTCAAATCGCGCCACGATCGGCGGCATGATCAGCACTGATGCATGCGGGCAGGGCTCCTGCCTTTATGGCAAGACCAGCAATCATGTGCTTGGCCTGAGGATGGTGCTGAGTGACGGCACTGACTGGTGGTTCCGTCCTGTCGATGACGAAGAACTTGCCAAGTTGCAGGCCCGAGCCGACCGCATCGGCGAGATCTATCGACAACTGGAAAGTATCGAGCGTGAGCAGCAGGATCTGATTGCGGCAACCTTTCCGAAGCTCAATCGCTATTTGACCGGCTATGACCTCGCCCATCTGCGGCGGCCGGATGGGCGCTTTGACGTCAGTGCCATTCTGTGTGGCTCGGAAGGCACGCTCGGCATGATCTTGGAAGCGGAGCTGAACGTGCTGCCGATTCCGGCCCGCTCCGCTCTCATCAACATCCGGTATGAGGATTTCAATACGGCGCTGGAGGATGCCCGCCACCTCGTGACACTCACGGTCGCGTCGGTTGAGACTGTGGACGAGAAAGTTCTAGGTCTTGCCAAGGGTGACGTGATCTGGACGAGGGTTGCCGAGTTCTTCTCAGACGAAGAAAGTGCTCAGGCAAACGGGATCAACATCGCGGAGATCCTGGCAGACGACGAAGAAGAGCTGGAGCTGAGGCTTTCGGCGGTTCTGTCAGACCTCGGGTCAAAGCCGATGAAGGGCCGTGTCGGCTACACCATCGCCAAACGTCCGGGAGATGTCGAGGCGATCTGGGCCATGCGTAAGCGTGCTGTCGGTCTGTTAGGCAATGCCGAAGGGTCTGCCAGGCCCGTTGCCTTTGTTGAGGACACCGCGGTCCCGCCGGCAAATCTAGCGGCCTATATTCGGGAGTTTCGCGCCCTTCTGGATGCAGAAGGACTACAATACGGCATGTTCGGCCATGTCGATGCAGGTGTACTGCATGTGCGCCCTGCGCTCGACCTCACGCGGGATGAGCATCTGCCGCTTATTCGAGGCATCAGCGACAAGGTGGTAGCGCTGACGCGCAAGTACGGTGGCGTGCTCTGGGGGGAACATGGCAAGGGTATGCGTTCAGAATACGTTCCGGAATTTTTCGGAGCGCTCTATCCGAGTCTGCAGGCTGTCAAGGCGGCCTTTGATCCTGGAAATCAGCTCAACCCCGGCAAGATTGCGGCGCCCGAGACCTCTAAACTGAAAAAGATCGATGAAGTCCCCTTACGGGGACAATTCGACCGCGTCATTCCCTCCGACATCAGGGCGGCCCTCGGCAACGTGGCCTTTTGCAACGGCAACGGCGCCTGCTTTGACGTCGAGGAGGATAATGTCATGTGTCCTTCTTACAAGGCGACCCGCGACCGGCGGTTTTCGCCAAAGGGGCGAGCCTCACTCATGCGGGAGTGGTTACGCCTTCTTGCGAAAGACGGCGTCGATCCGCGCATCGAGGCGGAGCGCGCTCGCGCTCGCAAGCCCTTTCACGTCCTGGTCCGAGCGTGGAACAGCCTCAATCCGGCCAATCGTCACGACTTCTCCCATGAGGTTCGGGAAGCCATGGACACCTGCTTGGCGTGCAAGGCCTGTGCCGGACAATGCCCGGTCAAGGTCAGCGTCCCGGCCTTCCGATCGAAGTTTCTTGAGTTGTATCACGACCGTTACCTGCGCCCACTGAAGGATCCGATCGTAGCAGCAGTGGAGACGATCTTACCATTGGCGGCGTGGCTTCGCCCCGTCTATAATACCGCCGTCACGACGGTGTTTGGAAAGATGGTGATGCACTTGGTAGGACTGACAGCATTGCCAGCCATCCCAGCGACCAAGCTCCGCCGCGAACTCGCCCGCCGTGGTGTTGATATGGCCAGCAGGGACCGGATTGCGCGACTTGCGCCGAATGAACGCGAACGCGCCGTGGTGCTCGTGCCAGATGCTTTCACAGCAACTTTCGACCCAGAGATTATCCTTGATGCCGCTGATCTTGTTCACAAGATGGGGTTCCTCCCATTCATGATGGGATACCATGAGAATGGGAAAGCATTGTATGTGCACGGCTATCTCGGTCGTTTCGCCAAGACTGCCGCCACCACTTCGCGCCACCTTCACGAATTGGCCGAGATGGGAGTCGCGCTCGTAGGTCTCGATCCGGCCATGACCCTCACCTATCGCAGCGAATATGCCGAAGCTCTGCCTTGTCAGCCGAAGGCGCGCGTACTGCTTCTGCAGGAATGGCTGTATGACAATCTAGAGAGGTTGCACTTGGCTCCCGAGGCAAAGACCTCCGGAAGCTTTAAGCTTCTATCCCATTGCACGGAACGGTCCAACCTTCCCCGGGCGGCGAGCGAATGGGCTTCCATATTCGACCGGCTCGGTATCAATCTGTCGATTGCAGACGTCGGCTGTTGCGGGATGGCTGGCACCTTTGGCCATGAGGTCAGAAATCGCGAAATATCGGATGCGCTGTTCGCAATGAGCTGGGCGGACGAAATCGCGGCGGCGGATCGCAAAGCGGTTCTCATGGCGACGGGGTATTCCTGCCGGTCGCACGCCAAATGGATGAGGCAGGTTACTCTTCCTCATCCCGTTCAGGTTATCAATGGATTTGCTGCTTAAGAGGGGTCAAGAACTATTACTTTGAATCAGTAGACATACGAACGGGCTCCGCCCACTGACCATATCAGGATCAGGTGGAAAGAGGGCCCTGATAAACTCCGCTAGACGGCGTTCTTGCCGAAATTGTGCTGTAAACCAAAACTAACCATGGAACTGGCTAGCCTTATACAATACGAGCGCTCGCGTGGATGTGCAGGCTTAGCAAATGCTGCACCTACTCCCTTCCGGACGCTCTGTCATTGCGGAGTTATCATTTGAGGTTGGTTATCGGACCGCTTCTCTTCGGCCGTGTCATCACGACAGACGAAATTCGCTGTGACATCTGGGCAGCGCCTTGGAGGGCAATGGTCTCGATAGGGGGTGAGCAGCAGCAACATCACCACTGTGCAACAATGCTGTATGTTATCGACCATCGGCAACTGTCCGTAGGGCTCAATCAGGTCCACTCCGCCACACTAACTTCACCAAGAGCCTATCCCGGTAGGGCGTGACGCGAGGTGATGATGCCGAGCGCAAAGTGAAGCAGGGCAAGGTGTTGTTGCCCCTGAAAGATCGGACAGATCATCCCGGTTGACGTGAGGCAATGAACTCACGTGGTGAACGATACCCGAGTGCCTTGTGCGGGTGAAGGCTGTTGTAATGCTCGAACCATAAAGGAAGGCTGTCCAGCACGGTGCGGGCATCCGGAATTGGGCTGACGCGGACGTAATCGCGCTTGATCGTTCGCACAAAGGCTTCGGCCATGCCATTGCTCTGGGGGCTCTGCACCGGTGTGGTCCTCGGCTCCAGCCCCATTTCCCGCGCCAGGCTTTTCGTCTCATGGGCGATGTAGCCCGAGCCATTGTCGGAGAGCCATTCGATGGTCTCTGGCAGACGGTTCACAGGTCCGAAACGGTACTCGACGGCGGTGATCATCAGGTCCTGCACGTCCTCACCCTTGATCCCTTCGGTCGTGGCCACATGCCCCAGCACCTCCCGGTCGCAGCAGTCGAGGGCAAAGGCCACCCGCACCTTCTCACCATTGTCACAGCCGATCTCGAACCCGTCCGAGCACCAGCGCAGATTGGAGCGATCCACGGCTACCCGCCCGTCGTGCCGGCGCGCCTCGGCCCCTCCGGCATGGCGCTGCAGCAGGAGACTGGTCTTGCTTCGAAAAAATGGAGAGCTTCTGATGAAGCAGGAGGATCTCCATGCCGAAGACCCGTTTTACGAGAGAGTTTCAGGATGAGGCCGTCCGCCTCGTTTTGACGAGTGGGCGCTCTCAGCGCGCGATCGCCGACGATCTTGGAGTGAACCGTTCGACGCTCGCGCGCTGGATGGCCGAGCACCAGGACACACGGCCTTCGTCGGCCATGCCGCCCAGTGAGGATGTCATGGACGAGCTCAAGCGCCTCCGTCGCGAGAACGAGGTGCTGCGGCAAGAGCGCGACATCCTCAAGAAGGCCACGGTGGGTTCAACCGGTCAGTGCACCATGATTGATTTCGTTGCGCTTCG
>NZ_JAERQD010000085.1 GCF_016735695.1 Microvirga zambiensis WSM3693
CCGCCGTCGGCAGCGACGACAACGACTTCTTCGTGGCGCGCGCAAAGCTGAACTTCAAGTTCGGCACCTACTAAGCGCTCACCGCCACTCAGGGAAAAGGCCCGAGAGATCTCCTCGGGCCTTTTTGCATATGCGCCACGGGTCGCTCGAGCATGACCTGCACCAATTGTGAGATACATGCAGCACAAGCGATGCGGGCATCCATTCGCCTGTGGCGTGCTCAAACATTTTTCCATCCGTGAAGGAATAGGGCGATGCCTGCCGACGTTTTCCATTCCAGCGATGACATAACGCGGGATAGAGTTCATGCCACACGATCACGGGCAAGAAAGAAGCCCTCCGGAGCCGGTGACTGTCTCCAATACGGGGCCGTCTTTCCAGCGTGCATCGATCCTCTTCGCCGCCTCCCTTGGCTCCTTCATCGGGGCAAGCCTTCTACTTGCCAGCCTCTGACACGACGGCGGGCAACAATAACAGGATTCGACATGGAACAGCGCATTGATCTGGTGGCACAGGCCATCCATGGCGCCCAGCCAGGACCACACACGTGGGACATGGAACCCACTTCGGACAAGGAACGCTTCAGGGAATATGCCCGCAATGCGATCAAGCTGCTGGAGGATGACATCGGCGTTCTCCTCCTCGCCTTGAGAGAGGCCACCGCTGAGCAACACGTGGGTTAGCGATGGCCGCGTCAGGCTACCGCCGCCGGGCCTGTCAACCGAACCGAAGAATTGACCCCTTGGGCGAATTGAAGATCTGACTTTCTCATTGCTTTGTGGTTCCCTCAGTTTCGAGGGCTGCCCGATCCTCCCCCTTTTCGGCGGATCAGGCATTTCGCGGTCTCCAGTTCCTGTCGGCAGCCCTCTATTCCCTCGGGCACGGCGGCAACGATGCCCAGAAGACCATGGGCATTATTGCAGTGCTGCTATTGTCGCAGGGCCATCTCGGGAGCGAGTTCTACGTTCCCTTCTGGGTCGTCCTCAGTTGTCAGGCGGCCATGGCCCTGGGCACCCTGATGGGCGGCTGGCGGATCGTGCACACGATGGGATCGAAGATCACGCGGCTCACCCCCATGCAGGGCTTCTGTGCCGAGACGGGAGGGGCCATCACATTGTTCTTAGCCACCTGGCTCGGCACCCCGGTCTCCACGACACACACGATCACCGGGGCTATCGTCGGGGTCGGTGCCGCCCGCAGGACCTCCGCCGTCAGGTGGGGGGTGGCCAAGGGCATCGTGGTGGCCTGGGTTGTGACGATCCCAGCCTCCGCGATTATCGCGGCATTCTTTTACTGGGTCACAGTCTCGATAATGTACTGAAAGGGTCCGGTAAATGCATGAGTCACGTGGCGGGCTGCCCGTCGATTGAAACGGGTCCACCGCTTAGCTTTTTGCGGAGAGCTCCGCATAGCCCCTAAGGGCGGGTTCGGCGACCTATGGTCCGGCTATGCATTTGTCGCATGACCTATACTACCAGTACAGGCAACCCTGCGGTCCTTTAAGCCTTGCGCAGTGTTCAGACGTAAACTATTTATCGCAATGCAACAAGGCGATTGGCGTCGCTGCGTTGCTGCCCTTCTTGGGCGTTTCCTCCCTAAACTTCGGGCCGCTGGCGACAGTGGCCTTTTTTCTTGTCTAGATCGGACGCGGTCCTCTCGTGCGGTACCCTCGATCGGCGACTTGGCAAAATCCCGGCGTCCGCCAGAATGCCGACACCCGCCGACTCTGGAGGAGAGCCGTATCGGAAGCCCCGGCGAGGCCATCAATGTCCGGTTGCATGATGGGGTGCAGCGACGGGCTTGGATTCCGGCGAGCCGCGTTGGCGCAGGTAGATCCCGAGCACGAGCAGCGCGCCGATCGACAGGAACTCGCTCTGCCAGTTCTGGAAACTCTCGTACCAGAATTCGGGATCACCCAGGGTCCCGATCAGCGTCGGTGGCGGCTGGTGGTGCCACTGGGCCTCCTCGCCCATGCGCCGGGTGCTGCCGGCCAGGTGCAGCCAGAACGAGGCGATGAACAGCAGGACGAGGGCAAGACTCAGCGAATGCGAATACAGCCTGAGGATCAGGCCACCCCGGTGCACGGGCCACGGCGCGTCAGGCGCCGGATGCCTGTCCGATGGAGCCTCATCCTCCGGATTGTCTCCCTCCGGGTCCTTCGACTCGGCTGAACCCTTCTGGAACAGGAAGATGGTCAGCACGACGTACATCGCCATCTGGAGGAACTCGCTCTCCCAGTTTTCGAACACGGCCGAGATGAAATGGCCACTGGCCAGGTATGACAGCAAGCCGATAGCCGGCTGGCCGTGGATCCGCAGTTCCTCCGCATGCGCCCGCCATCCCGTCAGCGCTTGCCCGATAAGGGAAACGGCAAACATGAGAAACAGGGCAATCGACAGACCATTGTCACGAAGGAACCGACGCATGACGACCTCTCAGCGAAAACCGCCACGGTTCAACCCGCTACCCGGCATTCCGTTTCCAGGTCATGACGGTTCCCACCTTGAGAGCAGTCCAACAGACGCGTAAGGGCCGAGAAGGGCAGTGACCGGGGGCGATTTTCTGTCTTGGCAGACGACGGTCCACGCCGTTTCCAGACATGCAGCGGAGCTGCGGAACTCTCACATTTTGTACGCATTCCTCCACATGCAGTCCGTACCCACGGAGTGAAAAAATGCGCAGTATCTTCATCACAATTGCGGCTGCGACGCTACTGGGCGGTGCCGCCGTCGCTCAGACGGCCGTGACCACGACTACGGAAACATTTGTCATAGCCAAGCCGACCGACGTGCTGAGCAACAATCTGATTGGTCTCAATGTCACCAATGATGCCAAGGAGACGATCGGGGAGATCAAAGACCTGATCCTCTCGCAGGGCGATCTCAGCGGCTACATCGTCTCTGTCGGAGGCTTCCTGGGCCTGGGCGAGCGCTATGTCATCGTGCGCCCGAATGCCGTCAAGGTCAGCTATACCGAGAACGACAACAAGTGGCATGCAGTGATGAACGCCACCAAGGACCAGCTCCAAGCAGCACCCGAGTTCAAGTATGAGGCACGTTGGAAGCGCTGATCTGCTCGCCATCAAAGAAAAGGCCCCGTTTCAGGGATCCTTTTCGAGCCCATAACGCTCCTGGATCTTGCCTTCGAGCTGATCGCGCTGGCCGTTGATCACATCGAGATCGTCATCGGTGAGCTTGCCCCACTGCTCTTTGATCTGGCCTTTGACCTGCTTCCAGTTGCCTTCGACTCGGTTCCAATCCATCCAATTGCTCCTGCTTGTAATTGGATCAGAGTAACCCGCACGGTCGAACAAGGTTTCTATGTTCAACCGTCGATCGATTGGGACCAGCGCCATTGGAGATCTGATCCTGCCTGCGGGCCTACCTCGATATTTTGCCGGGTTTGAGGATCCATGACCGCGACCGGAGGTGCCGCGGCCAGAGCCACTGCCGTTCCCATGGCGGTGGCCGCTCCCGAAATCACCCGGATTATGCGGTCTCGCGGTTCGATGAGGGAACCCGTCACCTTGCGGAACATCCCTACGTAAAAACCCGGTACCCTTGTCACATGAGGGTCGTTAACACAGGTTAGCTTCGCAGTATCGAAGCGTCTCCGCCGTTACAAGTATTCAGTTCCATATTTCCAGCGCCCTGCTTCAGGGCACCAAAGTAATGAATTGCGAGGATAAATGGGCACCAGCGGGCGATTCAACCAAACGCCACCCGACCGGGCTTTCGATCTCTTCGAGAAGCTTCTCGCCACATCTGACAATGCCATCAAAACCCGCGAGCGGCTGCTGACGGACTTGAAGGAGGAGCTGGAACTCCTCGCCAGCCTTCAGGAGCAGCATCTCTTTCCCATTCTGACACGGCACGGAATGCAGGATCTCGTGGTGGACGCTGTCCGTGACAGCGAAGAGACCAATGCCCTCCTGGCGGAACTAGAGCGGATGCCCAAGAATTCTGTCGGGTTTCTCGGCCAGGTCGCCGAACTGAGGCGAACGTTCCAGCAGCACATCCGTGACGACAAGAAGGAGTTGCTTCCCGCCGTGCTCAAGGTCTTGAGCGACGAGGAAGTCAACGAAGTCATCGAGAAGGTGGAGGATGAAATGGCGACCATTGACGAAACCAAGCGGGCCGAAGCCCGGCGCCTCCGTGAGCAGGGAGAAACCGTCCAGCAGGTTACCGACGGCGTCGCGGACACCATAAGGGCCGGAGTAGAGGGCGCTCAAACCATAGCTCGGACCATGCAGGAGACCGTGGAAACCAACCTCGGCACCCTTTCGGAGATCACCCGGCGCTCGACCGAACACGGACTCCGGATCTTTGGCTATCCCTCGGGGAACCCTGGGGATCTGTCCGGCCGGCCATCGGAGAACTTCCGTGCCGTGACACAAGCCGGCACCGTTCTGGCGCGTGGTTTGCAGGATGTCTCCCGCGAGGTGTTCGAACTGAGCCAGAAGCGCCTGCAACGGAACGTCGATGGTTTCAACCAGCTTGCCGGCTGTCGGACAGCCGCTGACATGATCGCGGTCCATAGTTCTCTCTTTCGTGACAACCTTGAGCAGTCCATCGACAACAGCCGCCGGCTTGCGGAACTCACAATCCGGGTGATCGACGAGGCAACCAAGAACACGGCTGCGCAGGCCCAGCAGACGGTCCAGCGCTTTAGCCGAGTGGCATAAGCCTCGATCAAGGTGGTGGTAATGTGCTCCTAGTTGCGCGCCAGGAGCACACGCGCTTCCAGCTCGCCACGGCTGATCGTCAATTGGAAGCTCACCACCAGCAGTCTAGTGCGAGTTAGCCGCAACGGCGATTTGTTGAGATTGCCGCCGTGATGTCCTCATCGGCACCGCAGGCTACCGCGATCGGACCCATCATCCATTCGCGATCCGGGCCATAATAGCATCGATGAAACTCGCCTTGCCTGCCTGATATGCGACGCGGTCATCGGCAAAGCGGGCTGCGAGGGCCCGTTTCAGTCGCTCGTATTGCTTCACTTCCTCAGGGTTTGCGCGAAGAAAATCGCGGAACAGAATATGCTCGTGCAAAGCAGGTGAATCCGCCCTACAGACGTAGAGACGATGCTGCCGTTCCCTCGGCGGCCAGAGTAAGGCCTCCCTGCCAGCCAGACCTTGATCGCCCTTGTGGACGTAGCCAATCTCGGAGAGGCGTCTTACCGCTTCCGGCACATCGGCAGGGTCAGCAACGACGTCAAGGTCGATGATGGTCTTGGCAGACAGTCCCGGTATCGATGTGCTGCCGACGTGCTCGATCCGCACAGGCAGGGGAGACAGAGCAGCCGACGCGCGGGTAGCCAACGCTTCAAAGCGCCGTGGCCAATGTGGGTCATACGGTACGAGTGTTAAGGGTTCTTTCATCGCGTTCTCCGACCGTCGATCCATGCCAGCATTATGCCGGGTTTCGTCGATGATGAACGCCGGCACTCCATCTATCGCGGCCGGCTGGTCGGCACTGCACCCGGTGATGAAGGCTACGACTTCGTCAGCCGCCGTTCTGCGCTCAATTCAGTCATCGGCCATGGCACTGCCAGGCTTTGGCCCAGCTTCGATTCGATCGACGTGCTGGTTACTCTAGGTGTCGCGCTCTACGATGGCTCGTTGCTTGCGCAGCGTGACTGGCATCTCGATTGCTTCCATCTCGACAATGCGCCGGATGTGCAGCTCCTCCTTGAGAACAAGCCGCTTCTCGACAACAAGCACCTCCTCGAGGACCGGCACGATCGTCATGTCTCCTTCGGTCCTGATCTCAGGGGCGGTCTCAACCACCTTATCGACGGGTACTCGGGTGACCTCGACGGTCTCATGACGAACGTTCGCCCGCGCGAACTCATCGGATGTGTCGGTAACGGTCTGCACGCGGACACGTCCGGTCACGGTCGGCCGTTTGTCGACCGTCGTGACTTCCTCAGCCAGAGGAATCACGTCCTCGGACACCAGATGAGTGCCGCTCGCAAGAGATTCAGCATCAGTAGACGTCTGCTCTCGGCAATCGGGGCTCCGGCTTGGGTTGTGTTTCGGGTCCGTCATCATTCCTCTCACCTGAACGACAACCAACGGGTTGCGTGAATCGGGGTTCCCGAACCCAACCATCATCCGCGACGATCCGCAGCGACGACATGGCTGAGTCCATCAAGCCTGACATTCGGAACCGATGTCAGGGCTGCACATTGAGCCCCTACGTGTTTGACATATAGGAGAAACACCTTGAAACGTCTCGGAGTCGCAACACTCGCGATCATGTCGGTTTTTGCCAATGCGGCGATTGCGCAATCGACGAACACCCAAGGCTCGGGTCCATCGGTTGCCCAGCCGTCGAACAGCGGCTCTTCGAATCCGGCGATCACCCATAAGCCCGCAGAGAGCCCGCAAACCACCGGCACGGTCGACCCTGGCTCCAACAGCTTCACGGAAGCGCAGGCACGGTCACGCATCGAGGCGCAGGGCTTCAGCAACGTCACGGAGCTACGCAAGGACGATCAGGGCATATGGCGCGGCAAGGCCGACCGTGACGGCAAGTCAGTCAGCGTGGCCATCGACTACAAGGGCACCATTCAGGCCCAGTAGGCCGCCGGACGGCCCTTCGAAACCAAGCCATCTACCCCAATGCCGCCTCACGGCAAGACTCGAACAGGAAAGATCAGAGACCATGTCCGATAAAACAATCACGTCATTCTTCGAAAACTACGAGGACGCGTCCGAGGCTGTACGTCGACTCGAAGCAGCAGGAATTCCGCAGAGCGGCATCAGCGTTGTCGCGAGCAACGAGGGTGACCGCTACTCGTCGTACGCAACGCGCACATTAGACGGCTCCTACCATCGCGGTGACGATGTTAGCGACGGAGCAGACACGGGCGCTACGGTGGGAACGCTGGCTGGTGGCGGCGCAGGCCTTCTCGCCGGTCTCGGGATGCTGGCAATCCCCGGGCTTGGACCCGTTGTTGCCGCCGGATGGCTGGCATCGACTCTCGTGGGTGCCGGCGCCGGGGCGGCCGTGGGCGGCATCACCGGCGCGCTGGTCGATGCGGGTGTGAGCGAGAGCGATGCCCATTCCTATGCCGAGGGCATTCGTCGGGGCGGCGCCCTGGTAACGGTCAGCGCCTCCGAAGCGGAGGTCGACAGGATAGTCGACATCCTCGATGACGAGGGCACGGTGGACTTCGACGAGCGTGAGAACACTTGGCGTTCGGAAGGCTGGACGGGCTACGATGCCACGTCCGAGAACACCGCCCGAGCGGCAATGGCAACCGGGTTGACTGATCGTACCTCCGCAACCTCCGGCCGTGCCGAGGAGGTGATACCCGTCGCGGAGGAGGAACTTCACGTCGGCAAGCGTGAGGTGAACCGTGGTCGAGTTCGCCTGCACTCGCGGGTGATTGAGCGTCCGGTGCAAGAGCAGGTGAACCTGCGTGAGGAACATGTCGAGGTCGAGCGGCGTCCGGTGTCCGGTACGACCCAGGCCGGCAGCATTGGCACCGATCCGTTCCTGGAGCGCACCATCGAAGTAGAGGAGCGTGCCGAAGAGGCGGTGGTCTCGAAGGAAACGCGCGTCGTCGAGGAAGTGGTCGTGAGGAAGGAAGCCGATCAGCGCACGGCGACCGTCTCCGACACCGTGCGCAAGACAGAGGTGGACGTGGAGGACGAGCGCGGGAGCCAGAGCTCACATACCGGAACCACGGGAAATCCTGTCAAACGGAACCGCTGATTAAACCCTCGGAAACCCGGCTACGGCCGGGCTTCCCGCCGAAATCCCGGCAACAAGGCCGCCCACGAGGCTAGCCGTCGGTCGAGCATTCCCTGCTCCGATGCCAGCTTGCTGCCCGACCTATCGAATGCGGCCCATGGTGGCCCCGCGGTTCGCCCACGACAGCATAGAGGCTTTTTCGACCTGTGCGCCGAGGCACAGCATTTACCTGGCGGAAATCCGAGTGTGCATCACACTGGGCGCCTCTCGCGATCTCTGGGCAACGCGTTCGGTGCCCATGTCGCTTAGGGTCGGGAGAGTTACATGGCTTCGCGATTGGCCCTCATCGCCGCTGCCTTCATCGGCATTCTGAACTCAGCGGAAGACCACGACATCTATTCTCATCTGAAGAACGAAGAAGGCGCCAGTTGTTGCGACAGCACTGATTGCCGCCCCGCACCCTATCGGTATGTCTCTGGCGACCTGCAAATGTTTGTAGACGGCAAATCGATCGAGGTGCTGGATACGGTGGTCCAGTACCGTCCGTTGCTAGGTGAGACGGGCGAACCGGCGGCGGGCAATGGTGCGTGATGGTTTCTCTCGAGACCTCCGGTCGTATACATTTCTCCCGCATTCGGTAGCAAACGCCACCAAACTTGAGCCAGGCGTTCAGATAGCTTCCAGCACCTTAGCTGGAGCGGGATGGGAAGATCGAGCTGGCTGACTCGGTCCGTGATATGTGGCGCTTCAATGAGGTCGCACGACCGAGACTCCAAACCCAGCTAGGCGCTCGTCCTCACTGTTAAACACCGATCACTTATTCGCCAATTCACCAAGGGAGCAGCCTTAGCGCTCGCACCGGATGTTCCCATCTCCAAGAGATCAATCAGGGTGCGGCCGTTTGAGGCCGTAGCGGGCCCGCTCGATCTTGCTGATGCCTGCGTTTCACGAGCAGGCAATCGCTGTGTCACGCGCGTTGGTCAATCGTGATCGCAGTTGACGGCTTAGCGGATCAGAATGCGGGGAAACTCTGCGCTCAACGACAACCGCCGGCCCGGTGCAACCCAAGTGTCGATGGAGAGCCACGGCCGCAATGTCAAACGGGCGATGCCGAGATCAGCCAGATCGTGGTCGGAAAGTTCGTTCGCGTTTCGGATCGCGAAGAGACTCAGAAGAGACTCAATGGGGTGGTCGAACCGGGAGCCATAGACTGGATGGGTGAACGAACACCCACCACGCCAGAATTCTGGCGTGGTAGACCTGTTGCTCAGCTCGCGCTCAGGAAAGATGCTGAGCAAAGTGCTTGTTCATCTCGAACATGCTGACCTTGCTCTTGCCATCAAAGACGGCTTGCAGCTTGTCGTCGGCCAGGATCTCGCGCTTGTTCTCCGGGTTCTGCAGATTGTTGGCCTTGATGTACTCCCAGACCTTGCTCACCACCTCAGTGCGCGGAAGCGGGGCCGATCCGACAACGGCCGCAAGTTCATTCGAAGGCTGCAACGGCTTTGCCAGAGCGGAGTTTGGCTTCTTGGCTGCTTTGGCTTCGGTCATTGTAAAAACTCCTTAGGGGTGCCTCACTGCCATCTGCAGGGGCAAAGGGGCGGGACCATGGCCAGCAAGAACTGAACAGTTCCTTAATCTCGCCATGGACGCGACGATGTCGGGAGGGTGGTTTCCGATGAAAAGGGCCACATCGTCACCAGCCGCGCTTCTTGCCGTGGGGCTTTGCCATCATCTGCCGCATCGCCTCCTCGGCCCGAGCTCTGGCCTCGGCATTGTTACTAAGATTGCGGACCTCCGAGGATTCCTCTTGCTGATCCAAGCCGTTCTTACGAGCCCGCCACTGTTTCGCTTGGGCAGCGGTCGCCGCTGCATTCGCCAGCTTCTCCAACCGATCCAGTTGCGGCGTGCTGGCTTTTGCATTGGATTCAGGTTGTTCGACCTCTTGCTCGGGGCGGCTAGCCATCTCTCTGCTTCCTGGTGTCATCGTCGCGAATTGCGGTAGGCTGTTACGTGCTTCTATTTCGGGCGGTATCGGTTAACGTCGTCTTAACCATAAGGGTCCGAGGTAAGCCGATGCGGAAGATCCATCCCGGCTTCATAGCCATCGCCATGCTCTTGGGGCCCGCCACTCTCATTTTGGCCCATGAGAAAATCACACGTACCCCTGCGCAGGTGGCCTTTGAATCGTTCGATCCACCACCGATCTTGCGACAGACATATATGCGGTGCGCGGAGGCTCCAAAGCAGCAGCGCTCAGCGCAGTGCGACGAGTCCGTCAGCTTCTTCGATCATTGCGCTGTTGGGAAGAATGAGTGCGGGCCACAATCCGTCTACGAGGTCCTCACCAAGCTTATACTCTCAGGGGCACCGAAGAAGCCGGCAATCGAAAAGGTTGCGATTCCGGCTGACATCTAACCCGTGTAACCATTGGCAATCCCTTTTTCACTGACGGGTGCGATATTACGAGTATGACCTAATCCCACACAGACAGTGCCAGATGGCGTGCGTTGCCGACACCGGTTCATCATGGGCGCATCGACCTGGATCGTGCGATGCCGGAACACATCGCATGCGTGGCAGGAAGTCTGGTGCTCAGCCTCTCGCCGAGGCGTTCCGTACTTGTACACAGCCTTCAGTTGCATGATTGCCGTTCATGAGGCATTGTGGCGGCGTGGTGTTGCAACCGGCATCACAAAAGCGCCCTGACAGCGAGCTCACACGGCTAACTCTGTCAGGGCGTTTTCGCTGGGACAGCGTTGACTGAGTTTGGTGCGCCGCCTATCTCCCAAGTGTGGTGTCATTCCCATGGAACACGGACGCCTTAGCTGAGGTTTCGCTAGACACCACCTTATCCAAGGCGTTTTCCTTCCTGCGGTTGGCAGCGTTCTACCGTCCGCTCTGCCCCCAACTTTACCACAATGCGACCCCTTGGGTGTCCCGCTCGCAGACCGAGCGGCGCATCGGCATTATTCATACCCTTCGTTATCGGCTGCCCAAGGAGGATCAGTGACGTATTTTATTAGTTCCATCCTTCGCCTTCTCGAGACGGCATCTACAAAGGCAACGACCGAGCTCTCGCCGGGTGGCTAGCCTTGAACGGATAGTTGGCCAAGCGCGACATGCCGAGGCCCGCCGTGGCGACGCTTGGGATTACTACGAAACCGGCTCTTCTCCGGGAACGGCGACAGACGGTATCCTGGTTACCGCGTAAAACATTACCTCAGGCGTAATCGACCTGATGCTGCGTCTCCTCCATGGTCCTCATGCCGGGATTGCCCCAGCTCACCATCAGGAGATATCTCATGACCGACGCCACCTCGATCGCCACCCGCTACATCGCTCTCTGGAACGAGACGAATGCCGACCGCCGGCAGGCTCTGTTGGCCGATCTCTGGATCGAGGACGGTACTTACGTTGACCCGCTCATGCAGGGCAGCGGCTATAATCAGATCGATGCGCTCATCAGCGCTGTGCATCAGCGGTTCCCTACCTTCCGCTTTGCTCTCCTTGGTCAGCCTGACGGCTATGGCAATAACCTCCGGTTCTCGTGGCAGCTTGGGCCGGAAGGCGCAGACGGGCCGATCAAAGGCACTGATTTCGTCACTCTGGGCAACGGGCGCCTGAAGGAGGTCGTGGGCTTCCTCGACCAGGTTCCTGCTGCCGGCTAACACTCCGCACCATTAGCCGTTCACGAGGCTGGCCTTGATGTCTGCGGAAGTGGGCGCAGCCCTCGGGGACGCCGATATCGACGATCTCTACGCCACCATCGTGGAGGATCCCGCTCTGAGATTCTCGATTGTGGATCCAAAAGGGGGCGCCCGCTCGCTGACCGTACCGATCCCGGTCATCTCCTTCAATGCCGGAGATTATACCGACTATCTCTTGCCGTCATTGCAACTGGGACCAAGGCGGAAATCTTTGATCGCCTCATGAGGGGCGTGCCTTGGAATAATGGGGAAGCAGACCACGATCCGCAGGAACCCTCGGCTCCGGAGACCGACACGGCCAGTGTCGCGAAGATCGCCGGCCAGGCGCGCTCGCACTTCAAGAGGAAGGTGAAAGCTGCCGTTCTCAATCAAGCCGACTTGCTCAGAAACGAGATGACCAAGGAGGACGAAACGATCGCCATGACGGTGATCGTCAGACTGAAGAGAGGCGAGATCCCACCGTGACACTTGAGCAGGTGTCGGTGCCAGACGCGGCGTGGAAGCAAAAAGGGCGGTCATGGCGACCGCCCTTTTCTAGGCCACCGTGGATGGGTGTTCACCAGCCACCGTAATAGCCTGAGCCATAATAAGGTTGGCCATAACCATAGTCATACGACCGGACGACGCGAGGACGATACACAGGATGGGGCTCTTCATAGTAGCGAACCACTCGCCGTTCCCGATAAACCGGTCTGGCGTAATAGCCGTCATTATAACTGTAGCGATACGAGGGGACCGGGGCGGCATAACCATACGGTGCATAACCATATGGGGATGGAGCCGCATAGGCTTGGGACGCGGCACCGGCGATGATGGCTCCGGCAGCCAGACCGACGACACCCGCCGCGACTGCAGCCCCGGCTCCACGCCTGGAACGAGCCTCAGCGTCCGAGGCCGAGAGGCTCCCAAGAGCCACGATGCCGGCTGCGGCAAGAATTGCGACCTTACGCATGTGAAGTCTCCAGAATAGTTCCGGGTCTGTTAACGCAAACTCGAATTGAGGATGATTACATCACCCTCACGCTGAATGTCGTCTGAACCGAACTTCCCTGTTCTGTTCAGTAACGATCGGCGTAGCGCAAAGGGGGCGCGGCGCCTGGTCATTGTTTTCCAGTCGTGATCCGCGACTCCTCAGATTAATACTGGGCCGAGCATCGGGTGAACCTGACAGTCCATCAAGTCCCCAGACGCGAAGGAATATCCCGGTGAAGCTCACGCGCAAGTACCGTAGCCTCATCCATTGTCTGTGCCCGACCTGAATTGCAGTAAGTTCATCGGGCGACCACCCGGCATCTTCTGCGATATGTTAGGGCGAGGATGGCGCCTGGTCATCATCCCGGAGTGCACATCCTTCGCGGAGGTTGAAGGAGAGCTCAATTCCCTGCAGGACAACCTGGACGAAATCCGCGAGAGAGCCCACCGGGCGTTTCAGCTGGCACGACGCTTCAGACACCGGCAACCGGAGCGGGCATCTATCGTAATGGGGAAGAAGTTCCTGGAGGGGTTTTCAGAGTAACCTTAAGGGATTGTTGAACTATCCTTTTGAGAGGTATTCTAAACTAGTATTCTAACCCTCTGAGTTGATTGCGGAACAGCGATAGGCATCTACGCTTGAAGGTGGTCTCCAAGGGAGCCACAAGCGTGGAACGGGTGGTGGTAAAGCGTACAGGGGATGACATCTGGTCAGTCTCGCACGACGGGCGACACATCTCGGTTCACTCCACGGAGGAGCAGGCCCTCTCTGCCGCGTTTGCCTTGGCCTCAGAGCGCAAGCGGCAGGGGGTTGAAGCGGTTGTCGTGATTGCACGAGAGGGATGAGGGCGATGACGCACTCAACGCCATGGCACTATCTGTCGTCTTTTGTAAGCCTTCCTCACCATGGCTGACGATGATGACAAACTCCTGGTGGCTCGTACAAAGTCGCCCGCCAATGACAGGCTGTCTCGTGTGCTCGAATGGGTCGGTTTGCTGGCTGCGCTAGGGGCTATTGGCTGGGCCCTCGTCTACGCGCTCGATTAGTCGCCGAGACGCAGATGTTTAAAGCAGGCTATCAGATGATGGCAGCTACGGAGCGATCACTCGCCGTACCATATCCGGCCTGACCGCGGAGGACAAGGATCGCGGTCTCCGTTGGCCTCGTGCAGATGCGCCTCGGCCCGTGCTCTAGGAGGCATTCTCAGAAGATGCCGTGCGATCCGGCGCTCTCCGCTGAGATCTCGGCGAATTAGGTGAGGCCTTGGTTTCCCTTTCACGCTAGAGGGCGAATGCCCATAGCGACGCCAGCCAACCAGCTCCATCCAGAAATGCGATGATGCTACCCTGAGGCTTCAATCTTCTCCGTGTGCGGAGAGAAGTCGGCCGCGAGCGTCTGCTGCAAGATCCTGTCGCGGATCACCTGCTTCATGTTTCCCACCCTGCGCGCCATAGCATAGACCCGATCCTGCAGGACCGTTACATCCGACATGACCGGAAACGGCGGCTGCGGTGGTAGCGGCAGCGCGAGGCTGCTCTCCAGCTCTTGCAGCATCGTTGCAATCGCCGTGTTCTCTTAAGGAAGCATCCTCACAGGCGGGCGCCATTATCTCGGAAACCATCTAGCGATGATCGAAGCGGCCGTCGGCGGCCTTGGTCTCGCTATGGGAGACAACGTGACCTGTCAACGCTACTTGGAATCTGAGATTCTTGTTCGACCGTTCGCTGAGAGTGTCCGGGCCCCAGCCTCATTTTTCCTGATCGATGCAGGTGATCACGAGCGGCGCCCAGCCGTAACCGCAGTTCGGCAATGGATCCTAGAAAGTTTCAGTCGCAAGACCGCTTTGGCTGAGGGCGCTGGGTAAAAAGCAACAATGAAGCGTTGTCGGGCTGATGCAGAACGCGTCTGGTGCGGACATTGGGAGGGCGCCTTGGCGCGCGACTTGCCTTCCTGAACGCAAACACCGAGACACCAGGCATTTTTCCCGCTGCCAGTTCGTCATCTCCCTACACTGGGACTGATTCAGCATTGTGTTTACGCCATGCTTCTCTCATTCGGTGATAAGTCTAAGTCCGAGGCAGATTTCGGATGACCGAGAAGAAAGCCTTGTGCTTCAGTGCATCCCGCTGCTTGAATCTGGGCGAGTTGTTCCTCCGTCTCCACGCCTTCGGCTGTGATCGACATGCCAAGGCCTCTGCCAAGCGAAACAACGGATTGGATGATCACCATGCAGTCTGGCCGCGTTGATAGCTCGCGTACGAATGATTGGTCGATCTTGATCTTGTCGAACGGGAAGCTGCGCAGGTAGCTCAGGGACGAGTAGCCTGTCCCGAAGTCGTCAAGAGCGATGCGGACACCGAGTTCACGAAGTTCGTGCAACGCCGCCACTGTTGCTTCATTCTCCTCCAGCAGGGCCGACTCGGTCAGTTCTAGTTCCAGCCGGCTGGGCTCGAGGCCGGTCCGTGTCAGTGCTTTACGGACACACGGCAGAAGGGTCCGATTTCGAAACTGGAGCGGCGAGATATTCACAGCGACCTTGATGTTCCTCGGCCATGTGACTGCGGTTTTACAAGCTTCGTTGATTATCCAATCGCTGAGTGAGGAGATCAAACCGATGTCTTCCGCCATCGGAATGAACTCGCCCGGAGGGATCGAACCGCGGACGGGATGCCGCCAGCGCAGCAGCGCCTCGAAACCCAGAAGCCTGTTCGCTTGCAGATCGACCTGCGGTTGGAAGACCAAATAAAGCTCATCTTTCACCATCGCCTTTCTAAGATCGACCTCGAGCGCTCGACGCGCTTGGAGTTCTGCGTCCATTTCAGGCTCAAAGAAGCGGAAGGTTCCCCGCCCGTCTGCCTTTGCACGGTACAAGGCCGTATCGGCTTGCTTGAGGAGCTGCTCCGGAGAGGAGGCAACAAGCTCTGTGGACGCAATGCCAATGCTCGTTCCAATGACGATTTCATGCCCGTCGATATCGTAGGCAGTTCCTATCTCCTTCACGATGCGCGACGCCAGCATCGTGCATTCCCGCGCCACGTTCGTGGGTTCCATGAGAATAGCAAACTCATCACCGCCGAGCCGGGCAATGACGCTATTGTTCTGAACGCATCCACGGATCCGAGTGGCAACGGTTTTCAGGAGCTGATCACCAGTCTCGTGGCCGAGCGTATCATTCACGTTCTTGAACAGATCAAGATCGAGGTACAGAACTGCGAGGGTTGACCCATTATCACGGGCTTTCGAAAGCAATTGTTCTAATCGCTTTTGGAACAGCGCGCGATTTGCCAAGCCGGTAAGCGGATCATGATGAGCCAAGTGGGTGAGATCCGCTGTGAGAATACCCATCTTGCGATAAGTGCGCTCAAGAAGACTGTTGTGTCTTGCAAGTAGTCCTATGAGGGAAATTCCAAAAAGTATGAGGCAGCCAACAATGCTAGTGAATATCCAGTGAAGCCGAGTGAGTTCTTGATGATCCCAAGAAGCACGCTTCGCTCCATAGTTGAATGTAATCGATGGTAGGTGCTTGAGGCTGCTTTGAAGGGGACTAAGAACTTGCAATGCGGCTAGAGCGTCGTTTGGGCTCTTCAGATCCTTGATCAGGGGAGCAGCATCATTCGTGGGGCCCTCAAGGTCGTGTATTGTGCTTTCAAAGCTTGGTTCTTGATCGAGGACCTCGCGAAAGCCCCCTTCGGCTAAGCTATTGATTGTACCAGCAAAAATATCATAGCGAAGCTCAACATCTTCCTTGTCTATGTCGCCGGCACCATCTTTGAACATTCGGAGGGACTGATCGAGTGTCATAAACTCGTTGAGAACCTGGTTCGCCTGCCATGTCGGATTGTAGCGAGTGATCCGCCTTAACGCATTCTGACGCTCGGCAATGACTACTGTGAAATATATTGCGGCGAGCACAAAGCCGCTCACAACCAGGCAAAGCGCAAGTTTGAGTGTGCGAACCGACAAACGTCTTCCCCCGGACGTTCACTATGCCGCACCAAAACGAGCGCTAGTGGCCGCTACATCGGACAACGATAACTCATAAAGCTTCACAGCCACCTAAAATAGATCGTCTCCGAAGCATAGCGTGCAAGTTATTATATATGATTATTTCAATATGCAAGTAGTCTCTCATATAGTTGTAGGTTCGGATGTGGTACTCACGTCGGTGCTATCGCCCCCGCAGTACGCATGATGCCTTTCGATGAACTAGCGACAAGCGGCTTCGATCCCCCTGTGCGTTTTGATCGTAGTTATTTGATCCGCCCGCTTGCTTTAAAGTGCATCATCAATACAAGGGCCGCGAACCCCGAGGATGAACTCGGGGACGGGATGGCGAGCGAGCACCTTGCTTGGCTCAGGACGTCAAATCGCAGGTACGAAGCGGTAGGCGTTGTCCTTGCGCTCGGCATAGCCAACCCCGGGATCGGACCAATGGAAGCCCAGCAACTTGATCTTATCGTTCGCCGCACGATCCAGAAGCGCCTTACGATTAGCGATCGCGACGTCGTGCTGCATGTCGAAGCCAAACTTCTGACCGGGATACTCGAACGAGACGATGTGGTTCGTAACTGCGTCCCCAGTAATGATCAAGCCTTCGCCGCCAGCCAGTTCGAGCGATATATGCCCGGGGGTATGCCCAGCCGTGCCGAGGACACGCATGCCAGCGACGATGTCCTCACCCGGTTTCACTAGATTCACGCGGCCCTTGAAGGCGGATAGATCGCGCTGGGAGCCCCGCGCAAGCTCATGCAGCGCATCGGGCATGGTCGTGCGGTAGTTTGGATCAGTCCAAAACTGCCACTCGGCCTCGCTCACGAAATAGGTTGCATTTGGGAATGTCAGTCCCGCGCCCGGCGCGAGAGTTCCCCCGATGTGATCGGGATGGGCATGCGTACAGACGACCTTGGTCACGGAGGCGGGATCGACCCCTACTGCCGCAAGATTGGCCGTCAGCCGGCCTGCCGTGGGTTGGAACTTGTCTCCGGATCCGGTGTCGACAAGGATCAGATCCTGCCCCACGCGAATGAGCGGGATATTGGCTCGAGGCTGGACGGTGTCGGCGTTCCCGCCAAGTCGGCGGATGATGTCCGTCTGTTCGAGCGGAGCGGCCTCGGGAGCTACGATACTGATCGGCAGGGTCAGGAAACCGTCGCTAACGACGATAATGTCGAAGTCACCTTGCTTGAAAGTGGAGACCGGCGCCGCGAATGCATGGCCGGACAGGAGCGGCATCACCGCGAGTGACGAAGTCCCGAGGAGGACGTGGCGGCGGGTGAGAATGGACTTTGTCGGTTCGGATTTCCTCATCGAACTCTCCTCCGGCCGGCAAGATGACATTGCTGGACCGTTAAGACACGGACTGGGCATTGCAGTTTGGGACGGAAATTGGCTAGGCCTGCTCCCGCCTGACGTAGACTGGTTCAAGCTGGTAGTGCTTCGAGAGATCGTTGGTCTGGTCGACAGCTTCCTCTATCGAGGCGAATGGACCACTCACGGCGACAGCCGTCCCATCGATGAGAACCGTCACCATGAACTCCAGCGCCCGTTCGGGCTGAACCACCTCCGCCAGGGTGATATTGTTGCTTTGGTCCTCTGGAACTTCGTCGGGCATCAGGATATGGAGGCCGGGACCGGTCATTGGGGATTCTTTCGTTCACGGGACCATGATAGATGGCGAGTTCCATTGGAAAGGGCTTCACAGGGGACAAGCCGCCCAGTCAACGGAAAGAGAGATCTCCGGTTTTCACGAAAGCTTGCCACTGGTTCGCTCCAGATGCGCTTCCAACGTCGAACTCCGAAATCGCAGCATAGCAGTTTCGGAGAGAATTAGGGCGTGAACTCATAAAAGATCTTTCATTTGCAGCGAGTTGATGATTCACCTCCCGGTCACGGGAGGATGTGATG
>NZ_JAERQD010000086.1 GCF_016735695.1 Microvirga zambiensis WSM3693
AATCGGGCGCCGTCGGACGGCCCGACTGATGCGCGAGAATGGGCTCAAGGCCCGGCAGAAGCGGCGCTTCAAGCGCATCACCACTGACAGCCATCACACCTTTCCTACTGCTCCCAACCTGCTCGAGCAGGACTTCGCGGCCGAACGCCCGAACCAGAAATGGAACGCGGATATTTCGTACGTGTGGACAGGTGAGGGCTGGCTGTACCTGGCCTCGATCTGTTTGCTCGGCGGGTGGTGGGCTGGGCGGTCAGCGACCGGCTGCACAAGGAGCTGGCGCTTGAGGCGTTGCGCAAGGCTCTGGCGATCCGAAGACCTGGTGAGGGGCTGATCCATCATGCCGACCGCGGCAGCCAATATTGTTCGATCGCGTATCAGGCCGAGTTGCGAAAGCACGGCATCCGGATCTCGATGTCCGGGAAGGGAAATTGCTACGACTGTGAGAATATCAGAGCCGCTTGGAGGGCCTGACCCTTGTTATGACGCCGCTGTCGAGACCTTCTTCAAGACCTTGAAATCCGAGTTGGTCTGGTGCACGGTGTTCCAGACCCGAGCTGAGGCCAAGGCGGCGATTGGTCGTTACGTCGACGGCTTCTACAACCCGGTCCGGCGTCATTCGACACTGGACAATGTCAGTCCGGTTCAGTTCGAAAGGCTGGCCGGATAGCTACAAAACCGCTCTCCACTAAACTGAAGCAAATCCAGCCTGTCACAATGCCGCGTCCGCGGTGTCGGAATGAGCATGTCCAGCCTCTCCCCACCCTATCCAGGGCCCGCCAGAAAGACACAGGCTTTTCGTTGATCGAAGGTATCATCTCATCCAAGTGCCCTGTGTCGATCGCTTTAGACGCAGCCCACACAAGGTGTGCGTGGGCCTGAACTTCACGACCCAGCGCCGGACCGTCTCTTCAGAGGTTTCGACCAAGACCCCGCGGGAGCGCCGGTGCGAGCCGCCCATGGCACAACGGCACTCGTACCAATGATCAGCAGGCGGCGCAAGGTCCGCTCGTCCATCTTCGAGGGGCTCCCAGCTTCTGCCTGCCGCAGGTCGAATGCTGCAGGAGTGTGACTCCACCCAGGCGGCAAAGTCCCGCCCACGCTTGAAGGTCTCAGCCGGTGGCGCAAGTGCGGTCAGAGGTCCGACTACGGCAGCGTTCGTCTATCATTCATTCAATCAGGGTTGAGTAGCTTGCGCTCGGCATCGCCAGCCGGGTCTTTAATCGAGCCGGCCAGAAAGGTTCGCGTCCTCGGATCCTGCGGATCGCAGAGAACCTGTGAGGGAGGTCCTTGTTCAACCACTTGTCCATCGACCATGACCACGACAGTGTTAGCCACCTCGCGCGCAAATGAGATTTCATGGGTGACGATCAGCATGCTGATGCCGGTTCCGGCCAAGGTTTTGATCACGTCCAGGACTTCCCCGGTCAGATGCGGATCGAGCGCCGAGGTGGGCTCATCAAACAGCATCAGCTTCGGACTCATTGCTAGCGCCCTGGCGATCGCTACGCGCTGCTGCTGGCCGCCGGAGAGCTGTCTCGGGAACGCTTCGGCCTTATTCTCAAGTCCAACGCGGACCAGCAGGTCGTGCGCGAGACGGGTTGCCGTGGGCGGCGTCATCCCAAGCACACGTACCGGAGCATCCATGATGTTTCTCATAACCGTCATATGTGGGAAGAGATTGAAGTTCTGGAACACCATGCCGATCTGCGCGCGCTGCCGGCTGAGCGCCCCTTCCGAGATCCGCACGTAGCCGCCGTCAGGCATCGGCCTGCAGCCGATCGGCTCACCGTCGATAAAGATAAGGCCGCGGTCCGCTCGTTCGATGGCATTTATCGTGCGCAAGAGCGTCGACTTGCCTGCGCCTGACGGGCCTAGCAAGCACATGATCTGACCGCGCTGCGCGGTCAGATGAACTCCTTTAAGTACCGTGTTTCGCCCTCTGTCCTTCCACACGTCGACGATGCGCAGAATGGGCAGTTCGTCCGCAGCGGAATCGGCTTTTGATGCAGCGCGGGACGTCATCTCGACTGAGCTCATCGGGCCTCGCTAGGGTTAGAACCACGCCCGTAATAATTCTCGACCATGTGCTGGGCGGCAGAGAGAACCGAGACGAGGATCAGGTACCAGAGAGCGGCAACGACTAGCATCGGCATCGTCTCAAAATTGCGTGCGTAGATCAGCTCTACCGAATGCATGAGTTCTCCGAGGGCTACTACGCTGGCGAGGGATGTATATTTCAGCATGCCGATGACCTGATTACCGGTCGGCGGCACGATCGAGCGCATTGCCTGCGGAAGCACCACGATCGTGAAGGTTTGCCAAGGCTTGTGACCCAATGCCCGCGACGCATCCGTCTGGCCGTTATCCACTGAAAGCAACCCGCCGCGGATGATCTCGGCCATGTATGCACCCTCGTTGAGGCCGAGCCCGAGCATGGCAGCTGTGAAGGAAGAGATAGCAACCGTAGCTGGAATTTCGAACAATTTCGGCCCGTTGAACGGAATCCCGAGCTGCAGCTCCGGAAAGAGGGTCGAGAGATTGTACCAGAACACCAGTTGGACTAGGACGGGCGTACCGCGGAAGAACCAGACGTATGATCGTGCGACGAAACCCAGTACAGGGTCGCCCGACAGGCGCATTAGCGCGACGAGCACTCCGACAATTGCACCGATGATCATCACCAGCGCAGTCAACTCCAACGTCATAAGTACGCCGCGGATCACGGAGCCCTCCAGCATGTACTCGCCGACGATGCCCCATTTAAAGCCGGGGTTGGTGAGGGCTTGGTAGCCGAGCCAAGTAACGCCTAACGCGACCGCCACCAAGCCCAGCCATCGGCCGATCCGCGCGGGCTCCCGGACTTGCACGGCCTGCTCGCGTAGCTCGGCTGAGGATGGGCGAGCCTCGGCACTGATCATATTGGTATCCCTTCGGCTCCACATCGGCGCAACCGGACAGGAATGCGCCGTTGCTCGTGGCGCATCGGTTCAAGGTCTCTTGATTTCGTCGAGGCTCAGCGCGCTTTCGGGTACACCGTATTCGGCCAGAAGCTTCTGGTACTCGCCCTCGGCATAGAGCCTCTCCATTGCAATCCGCATGGCCTGTCGCAGCTGCTCGTTGCCTTTCTGCAGCGCGATGCCGCTAATGACTTCGAAACCAGGTACGACCTCCTTAGTCATGGCCAGCTTCTGGTTCGTAGTGCCGATGTAGATGCCTACTGCAGTGGCGCTAATTGCTCCGTCTCCACGGCCATTAGCCACAGCAAGATATGCGTCCGCCGTGCTCGGATATACGCTAAGGGTGAGCTCCCTCTTTCCCTCGGATACGCATCGCTTCGACAGCTCTTCGCCGATCGTCATCTGCATGCTTCCTTGGACCACCGCCAGGTTGCGCCCGCACAGCGCGTTGATCTTGAGATCTGCGGTGCTCCCGGTGCGCACAAGGAGCCCGAAGCCTGCTTTGAAATAGGGCAGGAAGTCGACAACCTTTCCCCGCTCGGCCGTGATCGCCAGTTGATTCACTCCGGCGTGATAGCGGCCCGATTGGACGCCGGGCACAATCGAAGGGAACTTGATATCCTCGAACTGCGGCTCAAGGCCTAGCTTAGCAGCAATCAGCTTTATAAGACTGACGTCCAGACCGACAGGCTTGCCGTCTGGACCAACATAGTCGAAAGGCGGCCACTGGAGCGACGTCGCAACCTTCAGCACACCCTCCGTTCGAATGCCTTCTGGGAGCGCGGCACGTGCAGCTTCATCGACACCTGGCTGGGCGACTCCCACGGATGCGAGTTGCCCGTAGGCAAGTACGAATGCTAGCGCACCAGAGATGATGCTCCATTTGCTCGGCGGCTTCGCAGAAATCAAGTTTTTCATCGTATTCTACCTCCCATTAAAGCATCCTCAACCGTCCAAGTGGATTCGCAAGCTCCAGATTCCGCACGGCGGAACAGTCTGAGCTTCTTTTGAAACTGGGTCAGGCCTGACACGCTGATCTTCGCGCCAGTAGATTTGCGGCGTGAAGCAACCGACCAGCTTAGCCAGCGGCCTGACCGGGATTTTGAACCAGGCGGGTTAGAAGACTACTACATCAATCGGAAACTCTCACTTCAACTGCTCCAAGCTTCCGGGAGGAGGTCACCCCGATTTTCCGGAACCCCTCTCACAGCATTTCTTCCTTTTTGGATCGACCACCCACAGGCGCAGCTCCGCCTGCTTCAGGACTGCCATGATCTGTTCAACTGAAAAATGCTTCTTCCTCATGACAAACATCGTCTAGCAAAACAGGAGTTTACTGACCAAACTAACACAACACCTGGACCACTTCGCCCGTGTCACCTCAGGATTTTTGGGGTGTTCACTCCGTCCCCGCTGCCTCTAGTGTCGTTGCAGTCGGTTCTAGATCCGGGTCTTGAGGCGTTTCAGCCGGCTCTGTCTCCCGCATGGAGGAACGCTCGCGGAACTCGTCGTACCACCGAGCGAGATTGGGCGCAGTTCTGCGCCATTGGTCGTCGGGAAAACGGAAATCGGATGTCGCGCAGGCGCAGCCTACCGCGATCTGACCGAGATCGGCGGGCCCACTAAACTCCTCATGACGCTGTTCGAGCACTGAGAAGCAGCGTTCCTGGCGCTCCTTCATCTTTTGCACGAAACTCGACGAGAATTCCTGAGGCTGTTTCGAATCTGGGCGCTTACGACGCAATTCAGCAATACGCATTACTTGTGCTTCCATGATGCCGCTGGTGGCAATAGAGACAAGAGACAATATACGCCACCGCTCGTGTCCGCGTGCTGGGCAGAGCTTATAACTTCCTAGCTCGTCGTTCAGGTACTCGCAGATTGTCGATGAGTCTGTGAGCTTCAGACCATCCTCCGTTACTAAGGCTGGTATTCGTGCGATCGGCGTTGCATCCAGGAAGTCACTTCTGTAGGGCACCGTCTCCGTCACCCACGCATGAGGCCACTTTGTAGGGACAATCTCGACCCGCGCCTCAAGGCCTAGCTCCTTAATTGTGACGGTACATTTACGGGTAAAATGCGATGCCGGTGTATAGAATAGCTTCATCGTCATTACTTCTTCCTGTCCTTTAAGCAGATACCGGTTGGTACACATGATGCACTACGGAAGTAAGGAACCCCCTGCTGCTAGTCCCTAGCCGCTTATTCAACGAGCGCTTCGTCACGCTTGTTACGTACAGCGGGAATCGTCACGAGAACAATCGCGGTCACTGCTAGCAGAAGTAGGATTAAGCTGATCGGTCGGTCAACGAATGTCATCGGATTACCGCGCGAAAGCATCAATGCGCGGCGCATATGCTCCTCCATCATTGGACCAAGTATCATGCCAAGCAGGAATGGAGTTGGCTCGCATTCGAGCTTACGCAAGATGTAGCCCAAAGCGCCGAATGCAGCCATGACAAAGATATTGAAGCTGGATGCATTAAGTGTATAGACGCCTATCGCGCAGAACACAATGATCGACGGTGCCAGATACTTGTATGGGATGGTCAGTAGTCGGATCCAAATTCCGATCAGCGGGAGGTTTAGGATCACTAGCATCAAATTGCCAACCCACATCGACGCGATCAGACCCCAAAAGAGCGTCGGTTGCGATGTCATTACCGAAGGGCCCGGCTGAATTCCTTGGATGATCATTGCACCGATCATGAGCGCCATCGTGACGTTAGACGGCAGGCCCAAGGTGAGCATTGGGATGAAGGACGTTTGTGCACCCGCGTTGTTCGCAGACTCCGGCCCGGCAACGCCTTCAATCGCTCCGCGACCGAATTGCCGGGGGTCTTGTGACAGCTTTTTCTCAACCGCGTAAGAGGCGAATGAAGAAAGCAAGGCACCACCGCCCGGCAGAATGCCCAGGACTGAACCAATGGCGGTACCACGGCACACCGGACCCGCAATTCTGCGCAGAAGCTTCATATCCGGAAACAGGCCGGATATCTTCGATTGAACCGTCTCTCGTGAAAGTGAGGTATCTCCGATATTTGTCATGACCTCAGCTAATCCAAAGAGACCCATTGCGACGGCGACGATATCAACTCCGTCGGAGAGCTCTACACTACCGAAAGTCATTCGACTTGCGCCGGAGTTTACATCTATACCGACGATACCAACTAGAAGCCCGAACACGATCATCGCTAGGGCCTTTAGCAGCGAGCCATGAGCGAGTGCTACTGAAGCAACCAGGCCAAGCACCATGAGTGAGAAGTATTCCGCGGGCCCGAATTCAAGGGCGGCCCGAGCGAGCATAGGCGCGAAGAGTGCAATCACCAGCGTTGCTACAGTACCGGCAAAGAAAGATCCAAGGGCAGCAGTGCTAAGGGCCATGCCGGCATGCCCCTGTTTGGCAAGCTGATGGCCGTCGATAGCCGTCACGACTGACGAGGCCTCACCTGGTATGTTGACGAGGATAGCCGTCGTCGAGCCACCATATTGTGCGCCGTAGAAGATGCCGGACAGCATGATGAGGGACGCACTAGGATCGAGCGAGAACGTGAACGGCAACAGCATCGCGATCGTTGCCGCTGGCCCAAGGCCAGGCAGGACACCTATCAGCGTACCAAGCAGGCAACCTACGAAGCAGTAGACGAGATTCCAAGGTGACAACGCTGTTCCAAATCCCAGCGTTAGGTTTGACAGAAGCTCCATTAAAGCACCATCAAGTAAGGGCCAAACAGCTCGATTGGTTGCTTCAGCAGGTAGACAAAGACAATTACGCTGCCGATGGTAAGTCCGACAGCGAGCTTAAACGTGTCTAACCAGGTTAGATCAGAGTCTGCGAGCGAAGAGATAGCGACGAGTACCACAAGCGACGGCACGAACCCAAACGGAGCAATCAGAACACCGAAGGAGATAGTGGCCGCCACAAGAACTATCGGTCGCCACGAGAGCGACAGCGGCTCTGGCTGCTTAATACTGAGGAGCGAAAGAACCACGATGAGAGCGCCGAAGAACGTGCATAGTGAAGAGAGGACGACGGGAAAGAAACCAGGGCCAATGTTGCTCAGCGTTCCAAATGGCAAGTTGGATGTCTCGTAGATCGCAATCACGCCAATCGCCAGGAACATTACGCCAGCGAAAAAATCTTTCTGCGTGTGAAGTCTCGCTAACATTTAAGCTCTCTCCTCCCGTGGATTTTTAACGCATCCTGAATGGGTCGCTTGTGTCCCCCAGCCCGATCCAGACACTCTTGGTCTGCAAGAAATCGTTTATAGCTTCGAGGCCGTTTTCTCGACCATACCCCGACTTCTTGTACCCGCCGAACGGCATCTGGAAACCGGCCGCGCGGTAGGTGTTCACCCACACCGTTCCGGCTTGAAGACGCTCAGCCATGCGGAAGGCACGTCCTATGTCGCCAGTCCAGACGCCGGCGGCTAGCCCGTAACGGATATTATTGGCTATCCCAACAGCCTCTTCCTCGCCTTGAAATCGAATAGCGGCTAACACTGGCCCAAAAATCTCTTCCTGCGCAATTCGCATGTCCGGCAGCACCGCATCGAAAATGGTTGGTTCAATGAACCGTGCCGTGGGCGCATCTGGAATCGCCTTGGCTGCGCCACCAAGAATGCATTTGGCACCCTCTTGGTGGCCGATATCGATGTACTCGAGTATTTTGTTGAATTGAGCAGGAGTTGTAATCGGTCCTACTTGAGTATCGCCATCCAGAGGGTCTCCCATACGGGCGGAACGCGCGATTTCCCCGACACGCTCTAGCAGTTCTTCGGCAATTTCCTCCTGTACGAGCAGTCTCGATCCTGCAATGCAGGTCTGCCCCGCAGCCGCAAAGATGCCGGCTGCTACACCGCGTGCGGCGTTGTCGAGATTGGCGTCTGCGAAGACAATGTTCGGCGACTTGCCACCGAGCTCGAGGGTCAGGCGCTTGCGATGCTTCGCGGCAAGTGCGGCGACTCTGTCACCTGCCGCGTCGCCACCTGTAAAAGTGACTTTGGCGACATCAGGATGGGATACGAGTGACTCTCCAATCTCCGTGCCGAAACCCGTCACCACGTTGAGGACGCCCGGGGGAAAGCCGGCAGCCTCGAAGACGCGGCACAATTCGAGCGAAGAAGCCGACGTGAACTCCGACGGCTTGAGCACGAAGGTATTTCCGGCGGCCAGCCCCGGAGCCAACTTCCACGTCGCTAGCATAAGGGGAGAGTTCCACGGTGTAATCGCGACGCAAACACCAAGAGGTTCCTTGCGTGTGAAGGTGAACATATCCGGCTTGTCCACCGGTACAACAGCACCCTCCAGTTTATCCGCCAAACCTCCGTAATAGTAGTACCACTTTGCGAGTTCTCTAATGTGTGCCCTCATCTCGGACAGCGGTTTCCCGTTATCGCGCGACTCGATTGTTGCCAATTCATCTGCGTTTCGGAGGATCTCGTCACCGAGCCGAGTGAGAAGTCGGCCTCGCATGCTCGCCGTAAGGTTAGCCCAGTCTCCAGACCGGAAGGCGGCGCTCGCGGAAGAGACAGCGCGGTCGACGTCTTCAGTACCCGCACGCTGCAACCTTGCCCAGATGTGTCCACGATATGGATCTACACTGTCAAAGGTTTGCCCACTAGCAGCTTCAAACCACTGGCCACCGGCGTACATGAGATAAAGTTGTTGATTGCTGGGCATGGGCCGTTTTACCTATCAGGTACAGGAATATCAGCGGATAATTTTGCCAAATGGTCGCGTGGTGGGCAACATTGCGACCGTTTTACTTTCAAGGCACTTGCACTACGTCCGATTGATATCAGGATAAACACGTCGGCCTCGATTGGGTTGTCCATGCGCTGAGTTGTTGAGGAGCCCCGTTCCTTCTCAACTTGGGCCATCGTTCCTCCACGCTACGCAACCTAGCAGCCCAGTCAATTAATTGTTTCCACCATACGGAACAGTTTCGTATTTTTGGTTGCACATCGCATCCATTTCTGCACCATTTCCGATGTTGTTCCACAAGGTGACAAGTTTTCGGGGAGTAGGAGATGTCAGTTCAGTCATTGGAGCGCGGCCTTAGCCTACTGAGGGTGCTCTCTACCGCTGGCAGCTCAGGCAAGCGCCTTGTCGAGTTGCACCGCCAATTGGGGCTTTCTAAATCGACGGTCCATCGCCTGCTGGTGTCTCTCGTCAACCATAGCTTTGTCGAGCAGGTGTCTGACACGCGGCGGTACCGGCTCGGCAACGAGATCGCATTACTTGGTTGGTCCGCTGCTCAGGCCCTAGCTGAGCTAAAAGAAGTCTGCGAGAAGAGCGTCGTTGACTTAGCCAACGAGACTGGTGATACGGCTTTTCTCTTCGTTCGTTCCGGACTGGAAACGATCTGCCTCGACCGTCGCTCCGGAAGCTATCCGGTCAAGGCATTCACTGTCGATGTTGGTGTGCGGCGACCGCTAGGTGTGGGTGCGTCCGGGATCGCCTTTCTTGCGCTAATGAATGAACACGAATTGTATTCTACTTTGGATCGCCTGCGCGACAGTCTGCGTCGATGGCCGAGCGAAGAGGGCGCATTGATACAGGCAGTCACGGATGCGAGTCGGAATGGCTATGCAATCAGTGACGGCTTTACGGTACCAGGTGTACGGGGCTTGGCAAAAGTGGTGCGGAACTCTGGTGGTGACGCGGTTGCAGCGCTTGGAATTGCGGCAGTCTCGTCGCGCATCTCGAATGACCGACTGCCGCGTCTTCTAGAGAAGCTGGACGCGTGCATTGAAGAAGTAGAAGAGACCTTGAGCTTGCAAACAGGCCGGGGGCTCAGACGGTGACGACTGCCAATTAGCCTTCATCAGTCGAAGAAGTAAAAGCGCAACGAGGTTTCCGAAATGGCGCGTCGATCCTCGGGGCTGGAAATGCATTCATTAAAGGCTGAAACTGCCTCTTCGTAGGCATAAGGCCCGCTCGCGGCAAGGAACGGCCAGTCCGTACCCCACATTATCCGCTCAGTTCCAGCGTGTCTCAACAAGGCGGATGCATAGAGGGGCGCCATGCTACCCATCCGATGGAAAGCCGCCATCTTAACCCAGACCCGGCCGCTCTCGACGCCACGGAGCGCTGCCCGAAACCCAGTGCAATCGACTCCTTTGCTGATCTCAGGAAAGCCGAAATGGTCTATGACTAAATTCAAAGTCGGGTATCCTGCAAGGGCGTTGATAAATGCCTCCAATCGGTCCGGTTCGATAAGCACGTGCACATGCATCGCGAGATCCGAGAGTCGGGTCAGCAGGCGCTGCCAGCCAAATTCGGAAAGATCCGGCATCTCAGTTCTCAGTAACATAAATCGTACGCCAGTCAGACCGGAGGCGCGCCATGCCTTCAGCTGTTCGAACGTTGTCTGCGGAGAGGCTATCCCCGTACCGCGCAACCGTTTGAACCGGCCGAGCGCTTCAAGAGTATAGTCATTGTAATCTCCGAAGGCACTCATTGCTGCAATCACACCGAACGGGATGCCGTGCGCGTCGAGCGCTGTGATGTAGTCATCCACGGTCCGTGGAGCACCGGGTGCAATCCAGCCGCCTGGCGATAGCGGCATTCCGGCGCGATAAATATGCGCGTGTGTGTCAACAATAGGACGCTCGATCACTCTGCCCGCCTTCTGTTCGGAGTGAGGCACTCCCTAAAGGCGGCTCGCGCCGCCGCCCCATGGATATGCTCGTAGTTTGCCGGCCCGACAGTTGCACCAGGCTCTACCTTAATGCTCGTGAAGACGGGGCCCCGGGTCGCAAGAATGGAGGGTAGCGCTCCAGTGAAACCGGTAAGTTCGTCATACTGTGCTACCACAGGCCAACCGGCGCCTCTCGCCATGGTGCAAAAGTCGGTCGTCCCTTGTCCGGGTATTGGGTGGCTGCCATTAGCTTCGTATGTTCCGTTCTCACAAACGAAGTAGGCGAGATTTTCGGGCGCCACATTTGAGATTGTTACGAGAGTGGAAAGGTTCATCAGCAGGCTTCCGTCACCGTCGAGAACGATAACTTTTCGGTCGGGCCGCCCAAGTGCAAGACCCAACCCGTGCGATGAGGCCAGTCCCATGGCTCCGACGTGTACGTAATTCAGCGGATGGGGCCGGATAACCATCCAGTCAAAGGCGCTTGAATAGGTGGCGACTACGATCTCATCAGGCGCGAGATTGGCAATTGCACGGAGTGCGTCAGGTCGTTTCATCATGCTACCGGGGACCTCCCGAGGAGAAAGGCATGCGGCCGCGAGTGGCAGTAGGCGCTGTTGAGTCCAGCGGCGATGCCATCCGCCTGCTCATTTGTATCAATAGTACTGTAAGAAAGACCGAGCGCATCGAGCACGGGCGGCACCAATCGAACTCCGTAGCGAGCGCTGTTCTGGGGCGGCTTGTCAGGCTCCTTTAGCAGCAGGCCAATTAGGAGGCAGATCGGCTGCTCATACTCCATAGCTAACACGCGTATCGCGTTGAGAGCATAGAAGAAGCCAGTGTTCTGAATGAGTACAACGGACCGAGTACCTGTTGCCCAAAGGCCCGTGGCGATGCCAATAGCCTCGTCCTCCTTACAGACGCGGATGAGCTTGAACGCAGGATCGCGCGAGACCGGCCACAGTAGACCATCACTCGTGGAGATATCAGGCACCGATAGAACATGGGTAATGCCTGCAGCCTTTAGCGATGACGTAATGCGGCTGCCCGATAGCGGCTCGACATCATTCAGCAAATTTGTAGACATGAGTCTTTTTCGCCAGTTCTGGTACCGGAGTTCCCGCATTGATGTCTTTGTAACGCTTTGCTTCGCCCGCGATAATCTCCTGGGCTCGTTTCAAAACCGACTGCACGATTTCGCGGGGAACGAAGCAGATACCCCCCTCGTCTGCAACGACCAGGTCGCCTGGCGCACACTGCTTCCCGTCAATGGAAACAACATGGTTCACGGCGACTGTCTGAAGCCGCCACTTTCCGGTGACGGAGGATGGACCCCGGCTCCAGATTGGGAAACCTAACTGGCGTGACTGGTCGATGTCGCGAATGCCACCATCGACGATCGCGCCGACCTCGCCTTGGCGTTTGGCAATCGTGGCGGAGAGGCCACCCATATTCGAGATCTTGTCGAGGCCCTGGATCACCAACACATCTCCGGGTTTGGCGAGGTTATGAGCCTCGATCTCAGCCATTTTAGAAACTCGGTTAACAGCGTCCTTGAATGGCTGGTTGCGTTGTTCGATGTTGCGCAGTGTAACCGCAGGTCCGCAAATGCGGGCGTGAGGAAGGGTGGGAGGCAGGGTTGAACCTGGTACGCAGCCGTCGATGCCATGTTCGTCAAGGGCATCGGACACGGCACCGGTAAGGTCTTCGAGAGTCAGGAAGGCATCTATCGTCTCCCTATCGTAGCCAGGCACCTCGAGCAAGCCAATGGCCTCGCGAGGAAGTTTACCAGTTAGTGCCTTTTCACTCATTGCTTTCTCCAGACTTGTTCAAGCACGCGCAGTGCATTACCTCCAGCCAACGCGGAGATGTCCTCTTCGGTAAAACCATCATCGGCGAGCGACGAGAGCCACTCCTGTTGGGCCTCGAGGCTCTCGACAGGATAGCGCCACGGCCATTCGCCATAGACTTCAGGCCGCTTCAGGAAATTTGCGTAGCGAGAGTCTGGCTGATCGTCGATAAAATCAGATCCAATTGCCAGTCCAGCAGAGCCCATTCGATCCTTTAGGTACACAGCATGGGCTGTAAGATCCGCTTTGGTCGGCGCTCCCTTCTTTACAATAGGCGGCAGGTAGCACAGGCCGATGATTCCACCTGTCTTGGCGATCGCGTCGATTGAACCATCGCCCTTATTCCGGGCATTCTGCAGCACGCTATGTGCATTCGCGTGAGTAGCCGCGACGGGTCTGGTGGAAATTTGCGCCGCCTCGATCGATGATTGCTCCCCCGTATGGGAAAGATCGATGAGGATTCCGAGTTCGTTTAGTGCTGATACAAGCTCGCGTCCGAGCGTTGAGAGACCTGCATCGCTTGGCTCATCGCAGCCATCTGCATATAATCCGCGTGCATTGTGTGATATCTGAAATATGCGTACTCCAAGATTGTGATAAAGATCGAGTAATCTAAGATCCCGCCCAATGAATGGGATGTTCTGGTACCCGAGGATCACTGCGAGTTTGCCTTTAGATCGAGCGGCAGTTATATCAGCGAACTCCTCGACAACTCGAACATTATCTAGTGCTGCGAGGTGCTTTCGGATCGCAGCAAGCTCTCGCATGCTCGAAGAGAAATCAGGATAGGGATCTATGACAGAAAAGTTGTTCACAGTGACATGGATGCATAGAATGCCCTGAGATAACGCGCGGTTCACATATTGGGCGGTGACCCGCGCGCCGTTTAGAAGATCAACAACGTCGTACATGGCTACTCTCAAAATCGGGGTTCGCGTGATCTGGCAAGAAGCCGACGATTGTGGCGGCAGCCGTCGTGAACTGGCTGCCAGTGTTCTTAGTCCGAGCTGCCTTACTTTTTTGTCGCGGCAACGACATTTCCGTAAAGCTTTAGCTGTTCCTGCCAATAGGCATTGAGCTCGTCAGGCGTCGAGCCTATGGGTTCTGAGCCCATATCCGACAGGCGCTTCTTGACCGTCTCCGACCGCATCGCCTTTGCGATCTCAGACGACAGCTTATCGACAAGGGGTTTTGGAGTCGCGGCTGGCGCGTAGATGCCAATCCAGAATGGCATATCGAACTCTGGGAATGTCTCTTTAAGCGTGGGAATCTCAGGCGCTGCCGACGACCGTTCTGCAGAGGTTACGGCGAATGCCTTCACCTCACCATTCTTAATGCGATCAATTTCAGCCGGAAGACCGTTGAACATGATTGCGACGCGGCCCGCCAGTAGATCAGGAAGTATAAGGCCTGTTCCCTGGTAAGGGATGCCGACAATATCGGTGCCAGTTTGAGTGCGAAAGAATTCGCCCACTAATTCTAATTGACTGCCGACGCCTGAATGACCGTAGCTGTATTTGCCAGGGTTCTTCTTCAGTAGCTCGATAAATTCGGCCAGATTATTTGCTGGCAGATCCTTGTTAGCCGTCATAACCAATGGGAACCTCGCCATCAGCGACACAGGCGCTAAATCCTTGATGGGATCGAAGCTCAAGTTCGGCATGGTATAGACCACGGCTACCGCAGAAGAAACTGATTGAAGTAGGATAGTGTAGCCGTCTGGCTTAGCCTTCGCGACGTGGGCGGCGCCAAGCGTTCCGGCAGCGCCTGGACGGTTGATGACGACAACTGTCTGGTTAAGTTGAGACGAAAGCTGATCAGCCAAGATTCTGGCATGGAGATCGAGCCCGCCCCCGGCCGCTACCGGGACAATGAGTTCAATGCGGCGAGATGGGTAGTCTTGCGCTTCGGCTTGACAGAACAGCCCACCTGTCAGGACGATACCGGCCACCATAAGCGTAAGCACCCGGCGAGTCACCGGTATGGCTCCTGTTGGAGGGGCGCCAATTTGCTTGATCCGTCGTCCCAAACTTACGAACTTTATAGCCATTTGCATTTCCTCCGCTCGGCAGGCGGTCTTAACTGCCGCTTATGCTCGAAGATCTGGATTTAACCCTTAGCCGTCAAGCCGGCGGTTCTGCATCGTGGAACTAAAGAAAGATTTATTTAACCTGCGCCACCACCTTGGCGGTTATGGGACGGAACCCGTGACACATTTCCTCCGCTTGGTTCTTCATTGTGGAACGATGGCAACTACAGTGCGGCGCAGGTCACAGCCAGGATGAATGCCATTGCCGGACGCGCGAAGGGCATGCAGAGAGTATGAGGAAGTGTGGGGCATTCACGCGGCAGGTTGTTCTTGGCCGCTGTTATTGCCGTTTATCATGCGAGGATATCAATGCTTGAATGCAGCACCCACTTGGATGACATCATGCAACACCCGAAGTCTCATGCTGACTGGCACCTCAATCCACTGCCAGATCATCGAATTGATGCCGAGCAGCCAGACCTTAACTGCAAGACCTTCGGAACTTGAGGAGGCTTACACACGTTGGGTTTGGTTGGGACGCGCTTTGGCAAGTGAGAGTGTCTCGCGGGCGCGGTTCGTTCGGCCGGAAACCTCCTTGTACAGCCGACCTGCTACCAATCTGCCCTGCACGATAGATGGGATACACAAACGGTTCGGAGCGACAATGGACGTCGCTCCATAGTGGCTCGCAGTCGAACCATGTCCCGTTGAGACGACGTCCTTGCATTGAAGTCTATCAACCATAAAATTCGGCGTTGGCTAGCGGACAGGGAGTTTGCACGGCATAGCCAACCCAGGCAACAATGACATATTACCTGAACCAGAAGGGCACTGATCAGGCAACAACTTATGAGCCTCGCGCTGGTTCGATCGACGGTTTTGCGGCGTCAAATCCTTTTACTGCCACAACCGTGTGTTCCACCTTTGGAGTCTCGGCAAAGCAGTGGCCAACGAGTTTGCGCCATTCCTGAAAATCCGGCGAGCCTCGGAAGTGGACCGTATGGTCTTCCAGCGTTGCCCAGCGAACAAACAGCCGGTACCGGGTCGGGTTCTCAATCGAGCGATGTAGTTCCATTCCTTGGCAACCTTTCGCCCGCTGGAGCAGTTCTGTCGCCTTCGCCGCACTCGCCTCAAACTCAGCTTCCATCCCAGGCTTCACCTCGATTTCAGCAATCTCTAGCACCATTGAACGCCTCCTATGTTGATCATTGTTGTTTAAGCGGCCTGCGGATGAACAACCACCCGCTCGACCGCGGCGTCATCGCGTTGGAACTGGGTGCCCGCCGCGATAATCGTAGAAGCCGCGCTTGGTCTTCCGGCCGAGCCAGCCGGCCTCCACGTATTTCACCAGCAGCGGACAGGGGCGGTACTTGGAATCGGCCAGACCCTCGTGCAGCACCTGCATGATCGACAGGCAGGTATCGAGGCCGATGAAGTCGGCGAGCTGGAGCGGGCCCATCGGATGGTTGGCGCCGAGCCGCATGGCGGTGTCGATGGCCTCGACCGAGCCCACGCCCTCATAGAGGGTGTAGATCGCCTCGTTGATCATCGGCAGCAGGATGCGGTTGACGATGAAGGCCGGGAAATCCTCAGACACGGTCGAGGTCTTGCCGAGCTTGGCGATGAATTCCTTGGAGGATTCGTAGGTCGGATCGTCCGTGGCGATGCCGCGGATCAGCTCGACGAGCTGCATCACGGGCACCGGATTCATGAAATGGATGCCGATGAACTTCTCGGGCCGGTCGGTGGCCGCCGCCAGCCGCGTGATCGAGATCGAGGACGTGTTGGTGGCAACCATCGCGTCCGGGCGCAGGGAGGGGCAGAGATTGGTGAAGATCCTGCGCTTCACCTCCTCGTTCTCGGTCGCCGCCTCGATGACCAGGTCGCAGGTCGAGAGATCGTCATAGGTGAGCGCGGGCCTGATCAGCTCCAGCGCCTTCTGGCGGTCGCCATCGGAGATGGCGCCTTTGGAGACCTGCCGGGCCATATTATCGCTGATGGTAGCGAGGCCGGTATTGATCCGCTCCTCGGAGAGATCGTTGAGCCGGACGTTGAATCCTGCGAGCGAAGAGACATGAGCGATGCCGCTTCCCATCTGTCCCGCGCCGACGACGCCAACCGTTTTGATCTCTATGCCCATCTTATCCATAAGTGTTCCTTAAGATTGCCGAGATCTTCCAACTGACGGTTCTGGGCAGGCTCTAGGTGTTGAAGTCGTCGGCTGCGAGCCATGGATCTGCACGTTGGGTTACTTTTTCGTCCTACAAAGAACTCTCCTGCCCAGTGTCCTCAGCACACGCCGAGGCAAGCGACTGGTTAGAGAACTCAGGCGATGCTGGCCCTGCTGTCTCGGGGTTGTCCGCCGCAAGGTCCGGTGATCCTGATAGTCCGTGACTTCCGCGCTGTTCGCTTGACGTGACTTTGACAAGCGCTTCGCCTTCAACCACAAGCTGGGATTTGACGAAACATTCGGTCGTCAGTAATGCACGTTGCTTTTCTAAAAACACCTCTTTCACCGTTACGCGAGCGTGAACGGTGTCCCCCGGGCGAACCGGTGCCCTGAAGCGCAGATTTTGCGACATGTAGATTGTTCCGGGGCCTGGTAGCCTGTTTGCGATAGCAGCCGATATGACGCTTGCAGAGAGCATCCCATGAGCGACTCTTCCGGCGAAAACAGTCTCTGACGCAAACTCCTCGTTGACGTGCATCGCATTGTTGTCGCCGGAAATTGCGGCAAAGAGAACAATGTCGGCTTCGGTTATGGTTTTCGAGAACGCGGCGGTCATCCCAATCGCCAAGTCCTCAATGTCGTAGCCCATGAGCTTGTTCACCGCTAGGTTCCCCTAATATTGCTGGCCGGTTGTTCCAGAGATGAGCCATGCAGCATGCTGCTAAGTAGATCACGTGGCATTCATCTGCCGACGACGAAGTGGGGCGACTTTCTTGAGCCCGATGCTCATGTGTCGGTCCGTTCAAACGTCCGTCGGGTTTAGATCTCCGGTGGAATTCTTAGAATTCAATGCCTTGTCGAGCTCATCCTTCAGTTCCGGGAGGATAGTGAAGAGGTCGCCCACGAGGCCGTAATCGGCGACCTGGAAGATCGGAGCCTCCTCGTCCTTGTTGATCGCGACGATCACCTTGGAATCCTTCATGCCAGCCAGATGCTGAATGGCCCCTGAAATCCC
>NZ_JAERQD010000087.1 GCF_016735695.1 Microvirga zambiensis WSM3693
ACTCATCTGCGCTCTCGTGCGAAGGCTCCCACGATGTCCCTGCTGCCACACAAAGTTTATGACACAGTAGTACTAGACGACTCGCAAGACCTTAAAAGACTACAAGTCGTTGTGAGTTAGCCCCTAATATCGCATCGGTATCCCGTGGAGATACGCTGTGCTGCCAAGCACAGCAAGATCAATGAGCGGAGCAGCATGCAATGCCAATCCTTGGGCTTGCGATAGAGCATCTACGCTAGCCCTCCAATCACCGGCCCGATACCCAGTCAGAATGGATATCACAGAAGCACCTTGTGCAGCTCTTCTCGAGCATCCTGTAACTGGGGACGAGGCGCATGCTGGCCTATCTACACCGCCCTATTTTGATCACTTCGCCAGCGTCACAATTTGCTCCAAACTGCCCGGCGGCTGACCGCCCTTGGGTTGGCTCGCTTCGGGAAGTGTAGCGGGCCATTGCCCGTCCTCGACGAGCTTCTTGACGACCTCTGGGACGAGGGCACGCACTGCAGATACAACGATTGAATGCTCGTCCCTCGGATTAACGGCAAGGATTACGGAGCGCGTGATCACGGGATCTATAATTCTCACAGACCTCACGAGCCCGAGCTTTACCTCTTTCTGAATAGCCGATGGCGTCAAGATGGAGTACGTTTTGCCCTCCGCGACCATAGTGACAATAGTCGACAGAGAATCTAGTTCATACCGCACGTCAAGCTCACAGCCGTGCTGAGCAACAACGTCAGCGACCGAGCGTCTCACATTGTTGCTCCGCATTGGAACGGCGAGTGGAAAAGAATGTAGTTCAGCAAGGCGGATTGTGCTCCCGAATGGCGGCTCCCCCGGGGGTACGACGAGGCAAAATTCCTCCCGAGCAAGGATGCTCATCGGACCCGGGCTCTCCACCGTGCGATACAGCACGGCCAGATTAAACCGGCCCGCGCGCATCCATTCTTCCAGTTGCCCGGTCATACCTTCGACAATCTTCAGCGCAACATTTGGAAGAGCCTCCTTCGATTGTGCGAGGAGTTCGCTCACCATAACCTTCGCTGCTCCGGATGGAATCCCGATGGTCACTTCTCCGGAAGGGGAAGTTGTTTTGCTGGTCAAATCTGCTTCGGCCAGTGTGACTTGCCGCAAAATGGTACGCGCGTGTTTAAGGAGCTTCTCGCCGGCATCCGTGAGGCTAATTCCGGTTCGATCCCGAACCAACAGCTGGGTTCCAAACCCTTCTTCCATCTGCCGCACGTGAAGGCTGAGCGCGCTCTGAGCAACATTGAGATTTGTTGCCGCTTTCGTGAAGCTGCCAGCTTCGACCACTCCAACGAAGTATTTGAGCTGTCTGATGTCCAACGCGTGCCACCTTTCCCGCACGCAGGCGGTCTCCAGGTCTTAGCTCCCTGAAAGAAGACGAGTTTCAGGTAGTCGGCACACTATCCCGAAACGCGATGGATGCAAAGATGGTCCAACAATCTTTTGCCCAAAGTAGAAGCACATGTTTGCGAAGCTTCACACCGCGGGGTCAGCAGTGAGGCAGATCGGCGTCAATATGTTATAAAATTAGAAATAACGTGGCCCGAGTATTATCTACCCCTTGCATGTTAAGGGCCTAGATTTTGAGGTTTGGTTACGTCAAACGCTGCACGATGCACCAAGGACGTGCGAACTTTCGGTTCTTAGCACATCAGCATTTGCCGCAGTCCCATTTTCCTTGGCTCATGATCCAAGAACCTTGGTTGTCTAATGTTTAGTGCGCCCGCGAGACCTGCCAATCATCATAGCAGCCTTAGCTGGAGTTTGGCACTTTCAGGTGGGGAAGCATGCGGCCTCTGTGAGGCGGTCGAGCAGCGCCCGTGGGATTTTCACCTGCTCCCGGTCCTGCCGGGACATTTCAAAACTGGCGCGCCACAGTTTGGCACGCACAACCGCCAGAGCATCGCTGAAGGTCGGGTGAGATTTCACATACCAAGCGGCGCATCGTGGCTTCCAGCCCGCGTTGAGAACCTCATCCGCCCACACCGTCACCAACGAGAACAGGCCGAGCAACGCTGGCGTGGTGCGGGCGATCGCCCTGTCCGACCACTGGCGTTGCGTTTCCACGCCGAGATGGCGGCGTACCTCCGCAAACGTCACCTCGACGGACCACCGGCGCACAAACCAAGTGAGCACCTCAACTGGATCCGCCGCCAGATCCGTGCACAGCAGAGCCTGTGGCTCGACCTCCCCCGCGAGGTCTCGCACCAGCACCCAGCGGATCGGCACGCTCTTGCCAGGATGGTACCAAAGCGCCGTGCCGGAGGCGATGGCCAGCCCCCGATCCTGTTCCCCGTACCAGTGACTGAGCGTGACCCGCCGCCAGCGCGTGGCAGGATTGGTCAGCCGCTGCGCCAGGGTGGGCTGGCGAGGGCCCGAGACCCGCGGCCGTCCCCTCTGGCCGGGCTGGCGCACCGGGGGCGGATCGAACAGGCGCGCATCCAGCCGCAGGCGGGTGATCACGGTCAGGTGTCGCCGCACCGCTGCGAGCAGCTCGATCGCCGCATAGCTCATATCGGCTACGACAATGATCTGTCGCTCGGGCAGCCAACGGGCGACCTGGAGCAGCATCTGGCGCGCCCAATCGGTCAACAGCTTGTGCCGCTGTCCGCTCTCACGGGCGTAGCGCTCAGAGGGCGCGAGAACCGTCAGGAACGGCAGCGCCCACACGCGACCAGCCCACGGGATCGGCGGAACGAGCATGAGGCTGATCCAGCGCAGGCCCGAAGTCTTGACGAAATGACCATGGCTGGAGCGGACCGGATCGCGATAGATGCCGCGGGCCCGGATCCGGGCACCCCAGCGGCGCTCGATGGTCTCGTCGATGGCCATCACCACCGGCCCTGCGGGCACGAAGGCTCCAACGAGCTGATGCAGCAGCCGACCGGCGAGATCGCGCGGCGCCCACCGGTTGCGGTTGAGCACGCGATGGAAGGTGGTGAAGGTGGCGATCTCGCGCAGGCCCAGGATGCTCAGGGCGGCCGTGACGGTGCGTCGGCCCGGAGTCAGGATGGCGCCGGCGATCAGCACGAGCACGCCCCGCAAGGTTGGCGCGGTGAAGGCGCTCGCAAAGGGCGCGAACCATCGGAGGAGGACAGGGGCCGGTGCGAAAGATATCATGGCGCGCTCTGACAGACGTGATGACCGACAGATCAACGCCTTCCCGCGGAGATGGCCTGCCCATGCCCGAACACGATCTCATCCTGGAGGGGCTCGAAGCCTTCTGCCACGCGCATGATGTGGTGGTGGAGAAGCGGGGCGGCGGCTACTCGCTGCTGAGCCGGCGCACCGGAGCACCTGTCGCACGCCTGCGTCCGACCGACGATCCCGCAAAGGTGCAGGTGCTGTGGTGGAATGGCGAGCGGTGGAAAGCTCCCGGTCCGTTCGGCACGCCCACCATGACCCTCGAGCGGACCTTGGACTACATCGCTTCAGAGCGTGCGTTTTGGATCCACGTCTGACCCTCCGACGCCCTCAAAAAAGGCCAAAGTCCAGCTTAGAGCCCGTCCCGAAAAGGGTTGAGTGGCCGAGGCCGCTATGATTCCGGGAGGGTGCTGAAGCCTGACCTGGAACCGCAATGTGGACCCCGACCACCCGGCGGCAGTATAGCCGCGACGGCTTGCGATACGAAACCGATTTGACCAATGCCGAAAGGGCGCTGATCGAGCCCCTTCTGCCCGAGCCGCACGCCCGAGGCCGACCGCGGCGCTGGTCGACCCGGGAGATCCTCAACGGCATCTTCTACGTGCTGCGCGGCGGGATCGCCTGGCGGCTTCCGCCCTCCGATCTGCCGCCCAAGAGCACGGTCTTTCGCTGGTTCAGTCAGTGGTGGGACGCCGGCCTGTTCGAGACCATCAACCACCTGCTGGTCATGGCCGACCGCGAGCGGGTTGGGCGGGAGGCGTCGCCCACCGCCGCCGTGCTCGACAGCCAAAGCGTCAAGACGACGGAGAGTGGTGGGCCGCGAGGCTATGATGCCGGCAAGAAGGTGAAGGGCCGCAAGCGCCAGGTGCTGGTCGACACCGACGGACGCGGCCTGATCCTGGAGCTTCAGTAGGCTGACGTGCAGGACCGCGATGGTGCGCCAGTCGTCCTGCGCCTGTCGCGGCGCGCGTTTCCATTCATCGACAAGGCGTTTGCTGACAGCGGCTATGCCGGAGAGGCTCCCAGCCAAGCGACCTCGATCACCATCGAGATCGTCAAAAGGCCTCCTGATCAGGTTGGCTTTGCGGTGCACCCACGCAGATGGGTTGTTGAACGGTTCTTTGCGTGGATCAGCCGCAATCGCCGGCTCTGGAAAGATCCTGAGGCGACGCTCACGTCAGCCCGGGCCTTCCTTTATGCCGCTTCTGTCATGCTCCTCGTCCGCCGCTTGGGACGACACTCATGATTACGGGACGGACTCTTAGCAAAGTAGGTCCTGCGAAGCAGACGATAGAACGCACAAAGTCTGCAAATCTGCTAAATTTGTGCAGCTTTCGCTCATAACAATGTGGCACGTGCTTTGTGAACCTGAGCAGCGCCAGCCAGAGTCAAGCTTGTAGTCGAACTAGAACAGTACAGGTTCATTTAGATGAAGTCATCTCCACAGTTGCCGAGTTTATTTCGGCAGCTCTTTACCAAGAAGATGTCGAGCAGTTCTCCACTATGACTTGGAGGGCTTCTTTCTTTATCCTAGCCGCCAAGTGAAATTTCTGCATCAAGGCAGCATATTTTGCAGAGATCCTGAGTTAAAATGTCAGATTACGCGGCGCTCTGACGCTGCCGGTCATTTAAGCTGTCGACTCAACGCGTATCATTGGAGGGATACATAAGCCGAGGCTCGCCGCAGCGGCCGTGAAAAATCTCAATCGGCCCGACCTGCTCGAAACTTAAGCATTGTCTATGCATCGTGGCTCGTGACACTCGAGACGCTAAAGGTTCAAGACCTAACTACAAGCGATAGCCTGTACCTTGTAGTACCCATCTCTCCCGATGTATGGACGCTTCCGAAGGCAAGTGGGATGAGTGCGGCATGACGCGGACGGCCCTGATTACTGCAGGCACGACGGGACTGGGCTTCGCTGTCGCCGAGAAGCTCTTGTCGGACGGGTTCGACATCGCGATCACGGGGCATAATCCAGGGAACATTGCCATGGCCGTGGCTGCCGGACACCGTGTTTTCGGCATTGTCTCGGATCTCACCGATCCCCGAGACACTGAGGGCCTTTTCGCTGAAGCCTTGGCTGCGCTGAAGTGGATCGACTGCCTTGTGGTCAATTCGGGTCATATGGCCTACGGAACCGTTGAGGATCTTGCTGACGATCAATGGTATCAGGCGATCGAAATGCTCCTGATGAGCGCCGTCAGGCTATCGCGCCACGCTCTTCCTCATATGCGCGAGCGTGGCCGTGGTGATATTGTGTTCATCACAGCGGCCGGAGCGCGCGAGCCATCGGCTCACCTCGTCCTGTCGAGCGCGTTGCGGGCGGCTATCGCGAACATGGCGAAGACGCTGTCGCAGAGCGCCGCTAGGGATAACATCCGCGTCAACGTGGTCGCGCCTGGCTACTTCGATACGGGTCGGGTCAGTGCCCGGGTTGATGCCCTCGCGTCAGAGCGGGGCATTTCCCGGACCGAGGCGATGAGGCTGGTCGCGGGAGACATTCCGCTGGGGCGTGCCGGTACTGCACGGGAAATCGGCGAGCTCGTCGGCTTCATCTGTTCGCGGAAGGCTGAGTTCCTAAACGGTACGACCATCGTCATCGACGGAGGCAGGAGTTCCAGCATCATTTAGATTGTTTGATCCCGCAGTGTGGTGGTACGACTGGCCACCATTCTACGAGGAAAGGGCAATGGGCCAGGTTTTTCAGGGTCAGCGCAGGATCTGATGGGACTCGCCCTGTTGCATGGATGAGCGAAGTGGTACCGCGGCTGGATAGCGTCGGAGCCTATTGGGCTTCTGACCCAGGAGTTCGACCATGCCATTCAACGCCAATGCCGCTCGCCGTCACCGCATTCCCAAGCAGCGGAACCGGGTGACGAGTTGGGCGGGCGCGGGCCTGCGCCGGCGGGCAGTCTCACAGTCTGGTTCACCGAGGAAGCCATTGTCGTCTGGCGGGCTGAACCCCGTACGACACCAGGCGGTCAGCCGCATTATCCGCCCTTGGCAATCCGAACAGCCCTGACCCTTTGGGCAGTGTTTCGTCTGGCGCTGCGTCAGACCGAAGGTCTGATCGGCTCGATCCTCGAGCTCATCGGTCCGGATCTCGCGGTGCCGGACCACTCAACCCTGAGCCGTCTGGCCGCAACCCTAGAGGTACCATGGCAGCAGGCATGCACCAAGCTTGTTCACCTGTTGGTCGACAGCACTGGGTTGCAGCTGTGTGGGACCGGCGAGTGGCTGGTCGAGACGCATGGGGCCCGCAGACGACGATCGTGGCGCAAGTGGCACATCGGTGTTGATGCCGAGGCCGAGAGATCCTCGCATCAGAGCTGACGCCCCATGATGCCGAAGATATCTCCCAGGTCGAACTCCTGCTCAACCAGATCACAAGCCCACTTGCCTCCTTCACTGGTGATGGAGCCAACGAGTAGACTGGCGTCTACAGCACCACCGCTAAACTGCATCCAGGTGCTGACCTAGTCGTTCCACCCCGATCAAAGGCGGTGCCGAGTGAGGATGTAGAGGTCACGCCGACCCTGCGCGGTCGGCATCTCCAAAGCATCCGTGAGCATGGACACATCGGCTGGCAGAAGAGGTTCAGGGACACTCGTCGAGCTCTGGTGGAGGCCGCTATCAGCCGGCTTAAACGCGTGATGAGAAACGGCTTACGCTCACGGGCGGATCGGCGATGCCGGACGGAGGTGGCGATCGCCGTCAGACGAGAAACAAGACATCGTGGCAAGTCACGCTAGCGCCCAGCCGAGCGCCCCATTCGGAGAAGTGCATCCAAGAAGAGCTCACCCAGCTTGACACCTCTCAGCAACAGATCACGGCCTAGCAACGGTGGTTTATCAGTCAGCACTCCTTCCATCTCGCTTCAAGATGGCTCTGATCTTTAATCTGTGCTCGTGACATGCCGAAGGAAGCTGTGACATACCACAAAAGCAACCGAGCTAAAACGCCGCGCTAAGACCGTATGAAAGAGGGAACATACAATGGATCGTCGTTCATTTCTAAAGACTACGTCATTGACTCTGGCTGCTGCGACCTTAGCTGCTCCGAATATCCTACGTGCGCAAGCTAAGCGCTTTGAAGGCGTGACTTTGAACATCAATGGCTATGGCGGCGATTATGATCGTATTCTGAAAGAATCCGTTGCCAAGCCCCTAGAGGATCAAACCGGACTGCGAGTTGTTTATACGCCGTCTACTGCCTCCGCAGCGGTGGCAAGAATCATCGCCTCTCCGGACAATCCGCCGTTTGATCTTGTGATGTGCGATAGTCCGAACATGCCGGATCTTATCAAAGCCGGTGCTATAACGCCTACAAATCTGGGACCTGATGTCATTGGAAGGATTGTCCCAAGCGTTCGAGAGTTCGGTGACTACGGCATACCGATGTCCGTAGCTTCGATGATCGTCACTTACAACAAGACCTTGGTGAAATCTCCGCTTACATCGTTTATCGACCTAGCCCGTCCGGACTTGGAGGGGCGAGTTGCAATGTTCAACTTGGAGAATTCAGGAGGAGTGCTCTATTTCCTTGCGCTAGCTGAGGCTGGCGGTGGCAACGTTGACAACGTGGACCCTGCCTTCGAAGCACTTCGCAAAATAAAACCCAACATCACCGCAGTCACACCCTCGACTGTGAACTTGCTCCAGTTGTTTGAGCAGGAGGAGGCTTGGGCGGGCGCCTTCTGGGACGGACGAGTGTTTTCAATGCAAAAAGCGGGCAAGCCAATGGCCTTGGTTCCACCGAAGGAGGGGTTGTACGCGCTCCGCTCGTATGTAAGTCCCGTTAAGGGAACGAAGCATCCAGACGCTGTGAAGGCGTACCTGGAGCAACTGGTCACCGGCCCATTCATCACGGAGCTTTCCCGGTTTTTCGGATATGTGCCGACTACAAATATTCAGTTGCCGCCGGACGTTGCTGCAAGTGTTATTCCGTATGGCAAAGGTGGACTGGAAAGCCTCCGAGCTATCAACTGGGAGAAAGTCGCAGCGTATCGCGGTGATTGGCTCAGCCGGTTCAACAGAGAGATGCGGTAGCGGCTCGCGGGGGGCTAACCCCCGCACTCGTCCTAACGCTAACGCTGACAGGTAGGACATCTAGAGGTGCGCAACAAGGCATTGCTCGGCCTGCGCGGCCAAGGTGAAGCAAGCACGGCGTGGATGTGGCAGATAGCCCCCACCGTAATGCTGCTTCTATTCTTCTTCATCCTGCCATTAGCGGGCGTGGTCCGCACAAGTTTTTATCCTGGCACACGATCTTTCGGTGCTGAAGGTTTTTCGTTTGAGCAATATCTCAAGGTCATACTTGATCCGTTCTACCGATCCGTACTGATCGACACCATTGTCGATGGATTGATTGTATCTATGGTTTGCTTAGTCATAGGGTTCCCTGTTGGCTATTCCCTGGCACGTCTCCCGCCGAAGCAACGCCGGTGGCGCTTAATTCTAGTTATTCTTCCGCTCACACTTAGCCTTGTAGTTATCGTCTTTGGATGGATCGTCATCCTTGGTCGTGGAGGATTGGTGAATCAATTGCTCGTCAGTATCGGGGCTATCGATCGACCAATAAGGCTCCCGTACAATCGCACAGCCGTGCTGCTGATTCTAGTGCAGCAGTTTCTTCCTTACATGATACTCTCTGTAATGAGTGTATGCTCTAAGATTGATCCTGTGCTTGAGCATGCCGCTGCGAACCTTCGAGCGAATAGATTCACCACCTTCAGGCGAGTGATTGTTCCGCTGGCAGCGCCTGGAATCGTGTCGGGGATGATACTCGTGTTCATCTTGACTGTTTCGGCCTTCGTTACGCCCCGTCTTGTCGGCGGCGGCAACGTTCAGATGCTCGGCAGTATCATTTACGAGCAGGTAATAGTTGCCCTTAATTGGCCATTGGGGGGGGCCCTCGCAATGGTGCTCCTAATAGTCACATCCATCGTGATTAGTCTTGCGAACCTGCTCGCGGCGAAGAAGTTCGCGCGCCATCGGAGTAGCGCAAATGCAAAATGACATAACAGATAAAGTCATGGCGACTCTCGGAGTATTTGTTCGCGCTACTGTCTACGTCATGTTGATCTTGCCAGCGGTCATTGTCGTGATCGCATCCTTGACGCAGGGAGACTCCTTGAGCTTTCCTCCAAAAGGATTTTCAACACAGTGGTATTCGAACGCGTTCGCAAGTACTCCATTCATGTCAGCCCTTTGGACAAGCACGAAGTTAGCTGTCACAGCAACCGTTATCGTTCTGAGCGTCGGTTCTGCCGCAGCGTTTGCGATCGCTCGCTATAGGTTCATTGGATCGTCACTCTTTCAGTCCATAGCACTATCACCGCTCATCGTGCCCGTTGTTGTTCTGGGGCTGGGGCTGTTGCAATTTCTCTCGTGGATGGGGTTTAGCCAATCTTATCTTGGGCTGTTCGTAGGGCATCTCATAATCATGTTGCCGTACGTGGTGCGCACCATGGTAACGGGGCTTCTATTGCTCGACAGAACTTTGGAACAAGCTGCGATGAATCTGAGGGCCCCGCCGTTTCGAGTATTCTGTCGAATAACTCTCCCGCTCTTGGTCCCCAGTTTGATTACAGCTGGAGTGTTCGCCTTTGTAACCTCGTTTGGAAACGTGACGCTATCGTCATTTCTAGCGAGCTCGGGCACTGTAACTCTGCCGGTGCAGATATTCACCTACGTGGAGTATAGCTATGACCCCATTGTCGCGGCGGTATCGACCATAGTCATTGCAGTTACCGCGGTAGTCATTTTGGTAATTGAGCGAGCGGTTGGCGTTGACAAGTTGTTCTGATTGATCAGCCGCTGAATCATTCGAAAGAATCGGAGGCTTTCTCGTGGATAAGAATACGGCGGTATTGACGCTCAAAAACCTGAACAAGACTTACGATAACACTACGGCGGTTGATTCTGTTTCGCTTGACGTTGTGAAGGGTGAGCTACTCTGCTTGCTGGGGCCGTCCGGGTGCGGTAAGACTACAACACTCCGCATGGTGGCCGGTTTCGTTAAGCCAACTTCCGGTTCGGTTCTTATCCAAGGAAGCGACGTTACCAATCAAGCGCCCTACAGGCGCGATACCGGAATGGTCTTTCAAAGCTACGCTCTATTCCCGCACATGACTGTCGCCCAGAACATTGCGTTCGGACTTCAGAATATCGGATTTGCGGCCAAGGCTCAAACCGAGCGCGTTCACGAAATGCTTCAGTTAGTTGAGTTGGAACATCTTTCGAAACGTTTTCCGGCTGAGCTCTCTGGAGGGCAACAACAACGGGTGGCCCTAGCGCGTGCTCTTGCGATGAACCCGGCGGTCCTGCTTCTGGACGAACCGTTCTCAAACCTCGACGCACAGCTGCGGGTGCGATTGCGGGAAGATCTCAGGGCTTTGTTGAAACGAATCCGGATTACTACTCTGTTTGTGACTCATGATCAGGAAGAAGCACTGATGTTTGCGGACCGAGTCGTGGTCATGCGCAGCGGCCGCGTCGAGCAGGTAGGGTCACCTGCCGAAATCTATGAGACTCCAGCAACACGTTTTGTTGCGGAATTCATTGGATGGTGCTCGTTGTTTGAAGGCGTAGTAGATGGTCAGGGGGTGTTTACAACAGGAAAGTCCATTCGCCTGCCGTTGGATCATAAGCCAGGTCCGGCAACGGTTATTGTCAGGCCTGAGTATGTAAAGCCTGCAGAGGCTCTCGGATCAGGTCCGGTTTTCGAAGCACGCGTTACTTCAAATACGTACTACGGCGCGCTTTGTCGCCTCCGCCTCGATGTATCGGGGCAGGAGGTACTCATGGAGGCTCACTATCCATATGGTCATGGCCCAAGCATCGGTGACCGCATCGAGATTCGGATTGACCCGAAGGGGGCGAGGCGACTGCCGGCACACTAGATGTTTGATCCCGCGGTGTAGCGCTACGACTGACCACCTTTCGGCGAGGGAAGCACTCCGGGCCAAGTCCTTCAAAGCAGGGCCAGAGCCACATGCGCATCTTCTTGGCATTCAGAGGGTAAGCGCGAAGCTGCTGCCGTTCAGCCAGTCCCGGCGCATGTCGATGCGCCCGATCCGTTTGAGCTTGCCGTCCTGCCAGGCGACCGCCTCGGCGAAGGCGTGGCGGATATCAAGTCCGATGATGCGCATGCTGGCTCCCTCTGAGCTGTGCTCGTCCGAAACGGGAGCTGGCGGGCAACACGACATCTACTGATCCGCGCTCGCAGCGCATCTGGGCGAGTCGCGAGGAGCCAGCGACTGCCAACGAGCTCGGGCTCTCAGCCCATGGTCTGTCGGCCGCCTGCCCTCCCACATGGGCTCACCATATCACCGCTTCCGAAGAAAGCAGATGGACGCATAAGGCACCCCAACCATCATGCCGAATAATGAGCAGGTTGAGCGGATGAACCAAATCTCCGAAGATGCAGCTCTCAAACGCTGTCACTATGATAGTCATGACCAGCTCCGGCAGCAGCTCGACACCTTCGTCTCAGCCTGCAACTTCAGGCCGTCGGCTCAAGACCCGGAAGGGCCTTACGAGTACGTCTGCCACCTCTGAACGAGGGAGCCCGAACGGTTCAGGATCAATCCGTCACACCACCATCCACCTAGAGGCCCGCGATGCGCTGACGCCATTCGGCAGGACCGCTTTTGTGGATAGAGCGGCCCTCTACATCGACTGCCATCGTTACCGGCATGTCTTGGACCTCGAACTCATAGATCGCCTCCATGCCCAAGTCCTCAAAAGCAAGGACGCGGGCGGCTTTGATCGATTGCGAGATCAGATATGCAGCACCGCCAATTGCAATCATGTACGGAGTGCGATGCTTCACAATTGCATCGATTGCGGCAGGTCCGCGTTCGGCCTTTCCAACCATGGCGTAGAGGCCTGTCGCCTCCAGAACTTTTTCGGTGAAAGCATCCATCCGCGTCGATGTCGTTGGTCCGGCTGGACCTACGATCTCGTCGCGCACAGCTTGGACCGGCCCCACATAATAGATCACGCGGCCTCTCAAGTCGACAGGGAGCGGCTTGCCAGCATCAATGAGATCGACAATACGTTTGTGTGCTGCATCTCGCCCGGTTAACATCTTACCAGATAGAAGCAATGTTTCCCCCGCACGCCAAGTTGCGGTTTCCTCTTTCGTCAACGTATCGAGATTGACCCGCCGGGCGTTTGTCGACAACGTGCTACCGAAGTCGATCTCTGGCCAGTCACTCATGTCCGGCGGCGTCAGCACCGCCGGGCCGCTGCCATCCAGTGTGAACTTCACATGGCGGTTCGCAGCGCATTGCGGTATCAGCGCGACTGGTTTCGATGCGGCGTGGGTCGGATATGTTGAAACCTTCACGTCCACGACCGTCGTGAGCCCTCCCAATCCCTGTGCACCTATCCCCAATGCGTTGATGCGCTGATAGAGTTCGATGCGAAGCTCTTCTTCTGGGCATGACGGTCCACGAGCAAGTAGATCGAACATATCAATTGGGTCGTTGAGGACTTCTTTGGCCATCAACATTGCTTTCTCGGCGCTTCCGCCGACTCCGATGCCGATCAGCCCTGGCGGACACCAACCGCTACCGAGCGTCGCTATTGTATCGATGACCCAGTCGGAGACGGAAGCGCTGGGATTTAGCGTTGTAAAGCGCGCCTTATTCTCTGACCCGCCACCCTTGGCGGCAATAATAAACGTAATCTTGTTTCCTGGAACGAGTTCGGTATGGACAATAGCTGGAGTGTTGTCCCTTGTGTTCCTTCGGGTTGACAACGGGTCCAAGACAACTGATGCCCGCAATGGATTGTCCGGATCGAGATAGGCCTGGCGAACACCCTCATCGACCAACTCGGTTAGACTCCGGACGCTGTCGATCCGGACAGACATCCCGATCTTTGCAAAGACCACAACAAGTCCTGTATCCTGACAGATAGGCCGCCGCCCAAAGGCTGCCATCCGAGAGTTCACGAGAATCTGCGCTATGGCATTTTTTGCTGCTGGGCTCTCTTCGCGCTTATAGGCAGCTGAAAGATAGCGGATGTAGTCGGCGGGGTGATAGTACGAGATAAACTGAAGTGCGTCGGCGACGCTTCGCGTGATATCCGTGCCTCTGATAATGGTTTGCGTTCTATCCAACGTTAGACATCCCTTCGGCTCTGAGCGTCAAAAACAGCGCATGCTGTTGGTCCCCGTAGATATCTGTGTCCTGCAGGCTCCCGGAAGGAACGCGCCCTGGAAACGTAGCCTTAAATGTACCTGTTCGATCGAGCGACGTAACCATAATTTCCGCTCAAGGCTTAACAGCGTACAGGTGCGACATCACGCCGGCACTCGGCGCATCCAACGCTTTGACTTGGTCATAGGCTACCTTCGTATTAATGATGATGTCGAGCGTCATCTCAAATGGACTGGCGTTTTTGCTTCTTAAGACGATCGGAAAGGAGATTATCGGGTCATTGATCTGCATCAGTGACAGATGCCGAAATTCGACACCTCTCCCGCATCGAAACCTGAGCGTGAGTAAGGGAACGCCAGGTTGCCGACAGTCAAAACTCTATCAACGTCCCCGAGATGACGCATCGTTGATCTAGCTCCGGCGCCGCCAGCTTAGGCGACAATGACGGGTATAACGCGGGCAACTTCCGTCCACAGGACGATTTGCAAGTCTTGCCTCACAGCACTTCGATCAATGAATGAGACTCCGGCTCCTAGGTAGTATGCCCCCGGATCGCCCGAACCAGCATCTAACGCAGTGACATGCGGGTTCCAGCGGAGTCCTTCTTTGAAGGACATGGCCAGGAAGCCATATTCCAGCATCGCTGTCGGAGATAACACCCTGATCTCGTCCATGAGGCGAAATACTCCCGGTACGCGGCACCACGCGGCGTGATTGGGCCGCCTATTCAAGGGCTACGGGACTCGCTGAGTTGACAAGCTTCAGGTTCTGAAAGGTCCTCAAACCTTCAACTCCACCTTCGTATCCATAACCACTCTGGTTAATGCCGGCATTTGGCGCATCCGCGGACACACCCTTGAGGTAGTTGACACTGACTGCGCCTGCCGAAAGGCTGCGGATCATCCTCTTCTGCACCTCAGGGGAGTTGCTGAAGAAATAGGATGCCAGCCCATATTCCGTCGCATTTGCTTTCTCGATTGCCTCTTCGATCGTGTCGAAGGGTGTAACCGTTAGAATTGGCCCGAAGGGTTCTTCAGCAAGGATTGCCGACTCGGGATGAACATTGCTCAAAATTGTCGGCATCCAATAGTATCCTGGTCGATCAACCCGGGCGCCACCGGTTTCAACTTTTGCTCCGTGATCGACAGCATCCTTTGTCAGCCGTTCCATGGCCTCAATGCGTCTTGCATTCGCCATCGGTCCCATTTCGGTTGCCGGGTCGTCTGGGTCGCCGATCTTGATCTTTTCTGCGGTTTCTACAAGCTTCGCCAAAAAGGCGTCGTAGATCGGCCGAGCAACCAGGATGCGGCTTGGAGCATTACAGCTCTGACCGGCGCACTCGAACTTGTACTCAGAAATCGCAGAGACGGCTCTCGCCAAGTCGGCGTCCTCAAAGACAACCACAGGTGAGTGGCCGCCGAGTTCCAGAACGCAGCGTTGCAGGTTGTTCGCCGCGATCCTTGCAAGCTGCTTGCCAACAGGCGTGGAGCCCGTGAAAGTAAGCACTCGCACAATAGGCGAGCCGAGCAAATGCTCGGAGATCATGGGAGGATTGCCGAAAACAAGGCTCACAACGCCAGCTGGAATTCCTGCTTCCTGCAGGGCTTCGACGATATAAACGCCCGCGCTTGGTGTCTCTTCCGCGCCCTTCAAGATGACCGGGCAACCGGCTGCGAGAGGAGCGGCAAGTTTCCGGGCATTGAGGACGGCTGGATAGTTCCAGGGCGTGAATGCGGCCACCACACCGATCGCTTCCGGTACGACCAACCTTTTCTCGTCCACCGGAATAGAGGCCGACAATTTCTCTGCGTGTGTGCCGTTCCATTCGAGAGTTTCGGCCGCACGCGCGTACTCGCCCTTCGCTTCGGCTAGAGTCTTGCCCTGTTCCTTGGAAAGCGCCGCCGCGGCAGTGTCTATCTTTTTTTCCAAGATTCGGGCGGCACGAATGAGAAGTGCACCACGTTCGCTAGGCGGCATGTTCGACCAGTTCAGAAGGCTGCTTTGTGCAGACGTCAAAGCATCATCAAGGTCCGCACGGGAAGCGACGGCGACGCGCCCGAACTCTTGCTCGGTGGCGGGGTTGATAAGGGCGAGATCGGCGCCATCACGGCCCAAGCGCCAAATTCCATTGATGAAGAGTCTGTAATCAAAGCTGTCGGGCATGCCTCACTCCACTTGTTTTATCGAATACTGAGCGCTCTCCTGCCGAGACGACGTGATCAATCTCTTGCGTTTTGCGGTGGAGACGCCAGCGCGCCGTGCAACGAACTTCGCCACTTAAGTGAAACCGGTCAAATACCGTTTCTTGTCCCTTATCATCTTGTTTTTAGATGGCGCAATACCGCCATCTGGTTCTCAGATGGCCGTCGGCGACAAACGATATTTGACGTCACCGAAGGCAAATGAACAATGGCAATGAACTTTGATGCCAAGTGAATGTTTGAGAAACCAATGTCTATAAACAGTTCGGACAACGTCCACTGGCGCTCACTTCTTTTCGTTCCGGCAAATAATGCCCGCTATGCGGAAAAAGCACGCACTTCTCGGGCCGACGCCATTATTCTCGACCTTGAGGATGCTGTCTTGCCTGAGCATAAAACGGGCGCGCGTTCTACTGTCCAAGGACTGGCCGCCAGTCTTCGCACCGGGGCACGCGACGTCCTCGTTCGTATTAATCGTCCCTTGCCGTTAGCGGTCCGCGACATCGAGGCTGCAGTCTGCGAGCACGTCAAAGCGATCGTGGTGGCAAAAGCAGCTAGCGCGGAGCATTTGAGGTTCTTGAGTGAGGTTATAGAGGAACGGGAATTGTCGCTGGGGCTGTCTTCAGGACACACCAAGCTACTGCCTCTCATCGAGACTGCCGACGCGGTTGCTCGACTTGGCGAGATCGCCTCGTCTCCGCGCGTCGTTGCAATCGTATGTGGCGATGAGGACCTCTCTGCAGAGCTGGGCTGCGATCCGGCCTCGGAAACCATAACTGCGGTGAAGCATCGGCTTGTCCTTGCCGCTGCATGTCGCGGAATTCGTCCTCTCGGCCTCATGGGATCTATTGCAGAATTTCGCGACATTGAGAAGTATGGCACCTTCGTCGCTCGGTCGAATGCCGCCGGATTGGAAGGGACCCTGTGCATCCATCCTAACCAAGTGGATGTCGCCAACAGTGGCTTTGGTCCATCCGAGATGCAACTAGAATATGCCAGACGAGTCGTCGCGGCAGCTGAGGCTGCTCGCAAGAGAGGGGCTGGCGCGGTAGGTCTGGACGGGAAAATGATTGACGCGCCTGTTTTGCGACGTGCCGAGAACATGCTGAAGGCCGAAAGGCTTCATGCTCGATGATAGACGCGGTAGACCTTCAAAGAGCCTGCACCAGCTGATCGACACTGGCCTTGGCATCGCCGTAGAACATACGGGTGTTGTCCTTGTAGAACAGCGGGTTCTCGATGCCCGAGTAACCGGTCCCCTGGCCGCGCTTCGACACGAACACCTGCTTGGCCTTCCACACCTCCAGCACCGGCATCCCGGCAATCGGGCTGTTGGGATCCTCTTGGGCAGCCGGGTTGACGATGTCGTTCGAGCCGATGACGATCACCACATCAGTCTCCGGGAAGTCCTCGTTGATCTCGTCCATCTCCAGCACGATGTCGTAGGGCACCTTGGACTTGCTTCGAAAAACTGGAGAGCCTCTGATGAAGCAGGAGGACTTCCATGCCCCACACGCGCTTTACGAAGGAATTTCGGGATGAGGCTGTGCGGCTCGCCCTGACCAGCGGCCGAAGCCGGCGCGAGGTCGCTGAGGATCTCGGCATTGGCCTGTCGACCCTGCGCCACTGGCTTGATCGCCGTCGCGAGCGTGAGATCGACCACCCGCCCGAGGAGCGACAGGAGGACATGGCCACCGAGCTCAAGCGGCTGCGGCGTGAGAACGAGATCCTGCGCCAGGAGCGGGAGATCCTCAAACGGGCAACGGTGGGTTCAACCGGTCAGTGCACCATGATTGATTTCGTTGCGCTTCGGGAGAACTACTCATGGCACGCATGGGT
>NZ_JAERQD010000088.1 GCF_016735695.1 Microvirga zambiensis WSM3693
AGAAGCTCGATTACCCGATCGCGCCGCTCGTGCTGGCGATGGTGCTCGGCGACAAGGCGGAGGATGCCTTCCGCCAATCCATGATCATGTCGCGTGGCTCGCTCTCGATCTTCTGGTCGAACGGTCTCGTCGCAACGCTTATGCTCATTGGTCTTGCGCTTGCCCTCGGGCCCGTCCTGAGCACGCTCGTCGGACGTATGCGGCCGAAGGCTTCGTCAGCAGTGGCGTGAGAGCCCGGCATTACACGATCGGTTTGAAGGAGCTTGCGATGACGGCATCCGGTATCAGCACGGTTGCGTTCCTGGGCATCGGACTCATGGGCTCGCGCCAGGCGAGGCGGCTGCTCGATGCCGGCCATCGCCTGACCGTATGGAACCGGTCTCGGGATAAAGCCGAGGCGCTCGCTCCCCTCGGGGCCCGCGTGGTCGATACGCCATCGCAAGCCGTCGCCGGTGCCGACGTCGTTATCCTCATGCTGGAGAACGGCGCCATCGTCACCGACGTGCTGTTCGCTCAACGAGCGGTGCAGGCCCTGAAGCCGGGCGCCATCGTCGTCGACATGAGCTCCATCAAGCCCGCCGAGGCGCAGGATCACGCCCGGCATCTCGCGGAGCGCGGCGTCCATCACATCGACGCTCCCGTGTCCGGCGGAACGCTCGGCGCGGAGCAGGGGACGCTAGCCATCATGGCCGGCGGAGAGGCCGAGACCTTCGCCAAGGTCGAAGCGATCCTGATGGTCATGGGGCGTCCCGTCCATGTGGGGCCGCACGGCGCCGGCCAGCTGGCGAAGCTTGCCAACCAGATCATCGTCGGCGTGACCATCGGCGCCGTCGCCGAGGCGCTTTTGCTGGCGCAGCGCGGTGGGGCCGATCCGGCCAAGGTGCGGGAGGCGCTGCGCGGCGGCTTTGCCGAAAGCCGGATCCTCGAGCTTCACGGGCAGCGCATGGTCGAGCGCGACTTCGTCACGAAGGGCCGCTCGGTCACCCACCTCAAGGATCTCGACAACGCCCTCGATGCGGCAGATCGGATCGACATGGATTCGCTGCCTTATACGGCGCTGACCGCCGATCTGTTCCGCGGCCTCATCGCCAATGCCGGCGATCTAGATCACAGCGGCCTGCTCGTCGAGCTCGAGCGCAGAAACGGGGCCGTGGCCGAGGGTTGATCGCCCAACATCCTGAACCGCTCCGATCGCCGATCGGCCAACCGGCGGAAGGGAACGGATTCCGATCTGGCGCATAGCCTCGTTGGAACCAGATCAGGAGCGCGTCGTGCAGGCCCGTTACGCCCTCGTCCTCATCGGCCAATTGTCCAGCTTTCTCACCCTCATTTTGTTGGCCGTCGCTCCCCGGCCCGGATACGCGCAGCCGGCGGCCCCCCTGGCGCAGGCGCGCTGTGCCGCCGGCCAGGCTCAGTCCGTCGTCGGGCAGCCCTATTCCCTGAAATTGGCCGACAAGGCCCGACAAGCGGCTGAGGCTCGCGAGGTTCGCAAGATCGAGCCCGGAGGTGCCTACACGATGGAATTGAGCCCCGACCGTCTGAACATCAAGGTCGACCGCGCCGGTATCGTGACAAGCCTCCGCTGCGGTTGATGTGAATGGAGGGAAGCCGCCTGCCTAAGCTGTCGCAGCTCAGGAACTGACGTGGCTGTCATCGGTTGACGCCGGCAGGGAATGCGACCTGCGGCAATGGAGAAGAACCGATGCGGATTGCGCAGGTTGCCCCCCTGGCTGAGGCCGTTCCACCGAAACTCTATGGGGGCACCGAAAGGGTGGTCTCTTGGCTGACCGAGGAACTCGTGCGCCAGGGGCATGATGTAACTTTGTTTGCGAGCGGCGATTCCGAGACAACGGCAAAGCTTGTCCCCTGCGTACCGCAGGGACTGCGACTGGCGGGAATTCGCGATCACATTGCCAGCCACCTCGTGATGCTCAACGAGGTGCGGTCGCGCGCCGACCAGTTCGACGTCATCCATTTCCATGTCGATCTCCTGCAGCATGTCCTGTTCCAGGATCTTGCGCATAAATGCCTCACGACACTTCACGGCCGGTTGGATCTGCCCGACTTCATGCCGGTCTTTCGCATCTTCAACGAAATGCCGCTGGTTTCCATCTCAGACAGCCAGCGAGCGCCCATGCCGCCCCATGCGAACTGGCTTGCAACAGTTCATCATGGATTGCCGTCATCAATCTGCCCCTTCGAGGATAAGGGCGGAGACTATCTGGCCTTCCTCGGCCGCATCTCGCCGGAGAAGCGGCCGGATCGCGCCATTGCAATCGCGACGCGGGCCGGCATTCCGTTAAAGATCGCGGCAAAGGTGGATTCCGCGGATCGTGCTTATTTCGAAGAGGTCATTGAGCCGCTCCTCGATCATCCCCTGGTCGAGTTCATCGGCGAAATCGACGAAAGCGCGAAGTGCGACTTTCTGGGAAAGGCTCTAGCGCTCCTGTTCCCGATCGATTGGCCCGAGCCCTTCGGTCTCGTGATGATCGAGGCCATGTCCGCGGGCACGCCGGTGATCGCCTTCCGCAACGGCTCTGTGCCGGAGGTCATTACGGATGGTGTCAGCGGCTTTATCGTCGAGAGCGTCGATGAGGCGGTGGAAGCCGCACGCCGGATCCGTTCATTGAGCCGAGCAGAGGTCAGGCAGACCTTCGAACGTCGCTTCACGGCTGCGCGTATGGCGGAGGATTATGTCAGGGCCTATGAGGAGCTGATTGCCGGAGGAATCGGCGAACGGATGCGGCTCGTCGCTGCGGAGTGATCCGCGAGCACGCGATAGCCACTGGCCTATCCGGCCATTGCAGTTTCGAATCTCGACAGCGCGTCAAGAAAGCGAGGAGATTGGCATGAGCACATACGCCACGGGACCGGCGGATCATCTGGAGCCTACGTCAGAGCCACTGTCCGAGCACTACATCGAAGCCCAGACTTCTTTGGTCGAGCGGGCGCTGAGGACATTGAAAAGCGGCGATGCCTTTGCCGTTCTCGACACGAACGGAGATTGCGGTTCGGTCCCAGACAGCCCGGAGGGCGTATTCTTTCAGGATACCCGCTACCTGTCACGCTTCGATATGCGCATCGACGGCAAGCGCCCCCTGCTACTGGGGTCCGCGATCCAGGACGACAACGCTGCCCTGACCGTCGATCTGACGAATCCCGACATAAGGCCCGGAGAGGAGACGGCTCTTCCGAGAGATATCATCGCCATCAACCGGACGAAGTTTCTGTGGCAGGGCACGCTCTACGAAAGGATCGGCCTCAGGAACTACGACCTCCAGTCGAGGACGTTTCGCCTCGAGTTCCGGTTCGACGCGGATTTCCGCGACCTGTTCGAAGTTCGTGGAATGCAGCGGGCCCAGCGTGGCACCACTTCCGTCGAGGTGCAGTCGCCTGATCGTGTCCTGTTCAGATATGAAGGGATCGACGGCGTGGCTCGGCAAAGCGAGCTGCGCTTTGAACCCTGGCCGACGCGGCTTACCGCCAATCGCGTATATTACGAGATCCGGCTCGAGCCGAACGAGCGTCGATCGGTCCTGATCACCGTTGCTTGCCGTGAGGGAGCGTCCTCGACAACCGTCGATTCGGAGGAGCAGAACTTTCTGAAGGGTTTTCGGGACACCCGCCGGGCTCTGCGTGCAACGACGCGCGAAATGGCCAAGGTCGAAACCTCCAATCAGCTGTTCAACGAGGTTCTGGCCCGCTCCGCCTCCGATATGTACATGCTGGTCACGCCGACCGAGCATGGTCTTTATCCCTATGCCGGCATTCCCTGGTACAGCACGGTCTTCGGCCGTGACGGGATCATCACGGCCATGATGATGCTGTGGGCCGATCCGCACATCGCCAAGGGCGTTCTGCGCTACCTTGCTGCAACGCAGGCGACCGATATCGATCCCGCTGCGGATGCGCAGCCCGGCAAGATCCTGCACGAGCGCCGCCTCGGCGAGATGGCGCAGCTGGGTGAGGTTCCCTTCAAACGCTATTATGGCACCGTCGATGCGACGCCGCTCTTCATCATGCTGGCGGGCCAATATTTCGAGCGTACGGGCGATCGGGAAACGATCGAAGCCATCTGGCCCAATATCGAAGCGGCCCTGCAATGGTGCGACGAGTATGGCGACCGCGATGGCGACGGCTTCGTCGAGTATCACCGCGAAACGGAAAAGGGCCTCGCCAATCAGGGCTGGAAGGACAGCCACGATTCCATCTTCCATACGGATGGATGCGGGGCGGAGGGACCCATCGCGCTATGCGAGGTCCAGGCTTATGTCTTCGCGGCCAAACAGGCGGCCGCGGTGCTCGCCTATGTCCTGGAAAAACCCGACCTCGGCGACAGGCTGGCGAAGGAGGCCGATGTTCTTCGCGAGAATTTCGACGCGGCTTTCTGGTGCGAGGATATTGGCACTTACGCTCTGGCGCTGGACGGGGCCAAGCGGCCTTGCCGCGTACGGACATCGAATGCGGGACATGCGCTTTTCGCGGGCATAGCGGCGCCGGAGCGGGCGCGCCGGGTCACGGCGACGCTCATGAGCCCGGATTCCTTCAGCGGCTGGGGAATACGAACCGTCGCGCGCGGCGAGGCACGCTACAACCCCATGTCCTATCACAACGGTTCGATCTGGCCCCACGACAATGCCATGATCGCATTGGGCATGGCGCGATACGGGCTGAAGGAGGAGGCCGCGGAGATTTGCCAGGCCCTGTTCGAAGTCGCGACCTATCAGGAACTGCGCCGCCTTCCGGAGCTGTTTTGTGGCTTCACCCGCCGGCGCCACCGCGGCCCGACAGCGTACCCGGTCGCCTGCTCGCCGCAGGCTTGGGCGGCCGCGACACCTTTCGCGACGCTCGCCGCCTGCCTGGGGCTCAATCTCGACTGGGACGACAATTCCGTCCGCTTGAGCGATCCGATCCTTCCCGATTTTCTGCACGATGTCGAAGTTCGCAAGCTCCGCATCGGGCGATCGAAGCTCCATCTGCGAATCCACCGGCATGATCAGGATGTGACGCTCAATGTCCTGGGTCGGATTGGAAATGCACGGGTCCTGCTGTCGAAATGGTAAGGGGCTGATGAGCGGACGAGGCTTGCTCAGCGTTCTCCGAAGGCGAAGCGTTCTCCGAAGGCGAAGCGTTCTCCGAAGGCGAAGCGGCGATATCTAGAGAGCCTGCGCCTTCAAGCAATAGCTCTTAAGGATATGGTAGGATCGGAGAATATTTTACGTAAATAATCCGACTGGACACAAGCACGACTACGGTCGGCGAGAAAAGGTGGCCGCGACAGTAGATACGATAAAATAAACGCCAATCACATGTGCTGGAGGAAACGATGCGCTTCAGGAAGGTTTCTCTACTTTCGGCCGTTGCGTTTGTTGTGAGTACAGGTGTTGCGTTTGCTCAAGGTCAAACCTTGACCATTGCCACGGTGAACAATGCCGACATGATCATCATGCAGCGGCTGTCGCCGAAATGGGAACAGGCGACCGGCAACAAGTTGAACTGGGTCGTGCTGGAAGAGAACGTCCTTCGCCAGCGCGCGACGACGGACATCGCCACCAAGGGCGGACAGTTCGACATCATCACGATCGGCTCCTACGAGGCCCCGATCTGGGGCAAGCAGAGCTGGCTCTTGCCGGTCGACGATCTCGGCGCCGATTATGACTACGCCGACATCATCCCGTCCGTGAAGAGCGGCCTTTCCTACAATGGCAAGCTCTATGCCGTGCCGTTCTATGCCGAGAGCTCGTTCACCTTCTATCGGAAGGATCTGTTCGATCAGGCCGGCATCAAGATGGCGGACAAGCCGACCTACGATCAGATCGCCGAATATGCCGCCAAGCTCACGGACAAGTCCAAGGAGCAATATGGTTTCTGCCAGCGCGGAAAGCCCGGCTGGGGCGAGAACATGGCGTTCGTCGGCCCGATGGTGAATGCCTTCGGCGGGCGCTGGTTCAACGAGAAATGGGAGCCGCAGCTCACCACCGAACCGTGGAAGAACGCAATCAACTACTACGTCAAGAACATGCGCGAATACGGTCCTCCGGGTGCCACTGCCAACGGGCACAACGAGAACCGCGCCCTGTTCGCGACCGGGCATTGCGCCATGTGGGTCGATGCCACGTCGGCTGCCGGATACATCTACAACCCGAAGGAAAGCCAGGTTGCCGACAAGACGGCTTTCGCGCCGGCGCCGGTGGAAGTGACGAGCAACGGTTCGGGCTGGTTCTGGGCATGGTCGCTGGGCATCCCGGCATCCACCAAGAAGGCCGATGCGGCCAAGTCGTTCGTGAAATGGGCAACCTCGAAGGACTACATCACCCTGGTGGGCACCGAGGCCGGATGGGTGTCCGCTCCTCCCGGGACGCGCAAGTCGACTTATGACAATCCAGAGTACCAGAAGGCCGCGCCCTTCGCGAAGGTCGTCTACGAGTCGATCGCCAATGCCGACCTGACCAAGCCCACCAAGGATCCCGTGCCCTATATCGGCATCCAGTACGTGGCCATTCCCGAGTTCCAGGGAATCGGCACGGTGGTCGGGCAGCAGATTGCCGCTGCCCTCGCCGGCCAGTCGACGGTGGACCAGGCTCTCGACAGCGCGCAGCGCTCGACCGAGCGCACCATGAAGCAGGCTGGATATCCGAAGTGAGCTGACGGCCATATCGCCGGCAGGCGCGTCTGGCGCCTGCCGGCTGCTCACTCCAGAAGCGAGTCAAGGACATGGCTGGCACCACCACCACTGCGACGCTCCCCAGCGCCTCGGCTTCCGCCGGCAAGCGAAGCCAGCGCAATGTGAGGACCCTGCCGCTCATCGCTCCCTCCGTGATCGTCCTGTTCCTGTGGATGATCGTGCCGCTGGCGATGACGCTGTGGTTCTCGTTCCAATACTACAACCTGCTCGATCCTTCCGTCGGCGGGTTCGCCGGGTTTGAGAATTACACGTTTCTCCTGACCGATCCGTCGCTCTGGACGGCGATGGCCAACACCCTGTTCCTGGTGTTCTGGGTTCTGGTGATCACGGTGGGTTTCGGCACATTGCTCGCCGTCCTGTTCGATCAGGAATTCTATGGGCGAAGCATCGCAAGATTGCTGGCCATCGCGCCGTTCTTCGTCATGCCCACCGTCAGCGCGCTGGTGTGGAAGAACATGCTGATGCATCCGGTCAACGGATTGTTCGCATTCTTCGCGCGCTCCCTCGGGCTGCCGGCCATCGACTTCTTCGGCAGCTTTCCGCTGACATCGGTGATCATCATCGTCGCCTGGCAGTGGCTGCCCTTCGCCCTGCTGATCCTGCTCACCGCCATCCAATCCCTCGACAGCGAGCAGAAGGAAGCGGCCCGCATGGACGGCGCCGGGCCGTTCGCGATGTTCTTCTTCATCATCCTGCCGCATCTCGGCCGCGCGATCAGCGTGGTGATCATGATCGAGACGATCTTCCTGCTCTCGGTCTTCGCGGAAATCTACGTCACCACCTCCGGCGGACCGGGGCTCGCCTCCACTAACCTCGCCTTCCTGATCTATCTGAGGGCGCTTCGCGAATACGATGTTGGCGGAGCCTCGGCTGCGGGCGTGATCGCGGTCATTCTGGCGAATATCGTCGCGATCTTCCTGGTCCGTTCGATCGCCAAGAACATCGCCGACTGAGGGGCCGAGCCATGCATCCCAAGACACGCGATAAACTCATCTACACCCTGGTCGGATGGCTCGCCGCCGGCGTGATCTTCTTTCCGATCTTCTGGATGGTCCTGACGAGCTTCAAGACCGAGGTCGAGGCGATCGCGACGCCGCCCAAGCTGTTCTTCACCCCGACGCTCGAGAACTACGTCACCGTGCGCGAGCGCGCGGACTACGTTCATTTCGCCCTCAACAGCATCATCATCTCCGTCGGCGCGACGTTCCTGGCAACATTGATCGCCGTGCCGGCGGCCTATGCCATGGCCTTCTTCCCCGGAAAACGCACCAAGGATCTGCTGCTCTGGATGCTGTCGACGAAGATGATGCCGGCGGTGGGCGTCCTGATCCCGATCTACCTGCTGTTCCGCGATACCGGCGCGATCGACACGCGCTGGGGATTGATCGTGGTCTACACGCTCATGAACCTGCCGATCGTGGTGTGGATGCTCTACACCTTCTTCAAGGAGGTGCCCAAGGACATCCTCGAGGCGGGCCGCATGGACGGCGCCAAGCCCAAGCAGGAAGTCTGGATGCTGCTGATGCCGCTGTCGCTGCCCGGCATCGCATCCACCGCTCTTTTGTCGATCATCCTGTGCTGGAACGAGGCGTTCTGGAGCCTCAACCTCACCACGTCGCAGGCGGCGCCGCTGACGACCTTCATCGCGTCGTTCTCCGCCCCCGAAGGGCTGTTCTGGGCCAAGCTCTCGGCAGCATCGACCATCGCAATCGCGCCGATCCTCGTTTTCGGCTGGATGAGCCAGCGCCAGCTCGTGCGCGGCCTGACCTTCGGCGCCGTCAAGTAAGCGGGAGACACAGAATGGCTACGGTAACGCTCAAGGGAATCCGGAAGGATTACGGCGCCGTCCAGGTGATCAAAGGCGTCGATCTCTCCATCGACGACCGCGAGTTCTGCGTGTTCGTCGGGCCTTCAGGTTGTGGCAAGTCCACGCTCCTGCGGATGATCGCCGGCCTCGAGGAGATCAGTTCGGGCGATCTGATGATCGACGGGCAGCGGGTGAACGACGTTCCGCCCTCCGAGCGCGGGCTCGCGATGGTGTTCCAGTCCTATGCCCTCTATCCGCACATGTCGGTCGCGGACAATATGGGCTTCTCCTTACGTCTCGCCGGTGCCTCGAAGGAGGAGCGCCGCGCCAAGGTGGCGGAGGCGGCGCGCATCCTGCACCTCGATGCGCTGCTCGAGCGCAAGCCCAAGGAACTCTCCGGCGGCCAGAGGCAGCGCGTGGCGATCGGACGGGCCATCGTGCGCAAGCCAAAAGTCTTCCTCTTCGACGAGCCGCTCTCGAACCTCGATGCTGCGCTGCGCGTACAAATGCGCATCGAACTCGCCCGGCTGCACGACGAGCTTGCTGCGACCATGATCTACGTGACCCACGATCAGGTCGAGGCCATGACCATGGCCGACAAGATCGTGGTGCTGCAGGGGGGGATCATCGAGCAGGCCGGCACGCCGCTCGAGCTCTATCATCATCCGCGCAACCTGTTCGTGGCCGGCTTCATCGGCAGTCCCAAGATGAATTTCCTGCCGGCCAAGGTGGTGTCGATCGACGAGGCGGGCACGAATGTTCAGCTGGCAAGTGGCGCCACGCTGGTCGTTCCCGTGCGTGCTGGCCGCCACAAGGTGGGCGATTCCGTCACGCTGGGCGTGCGGCCGGAGCATATGCGCCTGGGCGGGGAGGGCGAAATCTCCGGCGAGGTGAAGGTCGTCGAGCGGCTCGGCGGCGAGACCTATCTCTACACGCAGCTTCCGGACGGTGCGATGCTGATCGTCCAGGCCGACGGCGAGGTTCCGACCGGCGTGCACGAGCGCATCGCCATCAAGCTCGATCCGGCGACCTGCCATCTGTTCGACGCCGAGGGTCTGGCGGTCGAGCGCATCCAGCGCCATCCACTGGCAAACCTGCGCCGGCTGCCGACGCGCAAGGCGAGTTGAGCAACTCGGGGGCTGGCCATGGCCTCGCAGCATTTCGATTACATCATCGTCGGCGGCGGCAGCGCCGGCTGCGTCGTGGCGAGCCGCCTCGTCGCCGAGCATGAGGCCCGCGTCCTGCTGATCGAGGCGGGGCCGCGCAAGGTCAGCCGCATCCTGGCGATGCCCGCGGGCTACATGAAGTTTCTCGCCCGCGACACCTACCTGACGATGCACAAGGTGGTGCCGCAGCCGCAACTCGAGGGGCGCGCGCCCATCGTGCCGCAGGCCAGGGTGCTGGGCGGCGGCAGTGCGGTGAACGCCATGGTCTATATCCGCGGACAGGCGGAGGATTACGATTCCTGGGACGAAACGCTGGGCGGTGCCGGCTGGAGCTATGAGGATCTGCTGCCGCACTTCATCAGCCAGGAAGGCAACGATCATCTCGGCAAGCCTTATCATGGGGTGAGCGGCCCCTTGAAGGTGTCGCATCTCGGGCAGCATTCGGCGATGAGCCGTGCCTTCGTGCAGGCGCTGCAGGAGAAGGGCGTTCCCTACAATTCCGACTTCAACGGCGCCAGGCAGGCCGGCGTCGGATTCATGCAGCACACCATCGATTGGGAGACGCGCCGCCGCTGCAGCGCCGTCGACGCCTTCCTTCGTCCGGTCCTGTCCGATCCGAAGCTGACCGTTCTCGCCGACACAGTTGCGACACGCATCCGCATCGAGAACGGGCGAGCGACGGGCGTGGAGGCGAAGTGCCCCTCGGGTGTCGAAACGTTCCACGCCGATTCCGAGGTTGTTCTCGCAGCCGGCACCTACATGACGCCGAAGCTCATGATGCTGTCGGGCCTCGGTCCGTCCGACGAGCTCTCGCATCATGGCATCGTCGTCCGCGCGGAGCTGCCGGGCGTGGGACGCAACTTGCAGGACCATCACGAGGTGCCCATCGTCGCAAGCACGATCGGTGCTTTCGGCTATTTCGGCCAGGACCGCGGCCTCGCCATGATGGGGCACGGCCTGCAATACATGCTGTTCAAGTCGGGCGCCGTCACCACGACCGGCGTGGAGGCCTGCGCCTTCATCGATCCCGACGGAAGCGCGCGGCCGAATCTGCAGCTCTATTGCGTGCCGACGGTCTATCTCGACCGCGATGTCTCCGGCGTCGAGCCGACCCATGGCGTGACGCTGAACCCCTGCCTCCAGCGGCCGAAGGCACGCGGGTCGGTGCGCCTCGCATCGTCCGATCCGCTCGCGGCGCCGCAGGTCGACCCGCAATTCTTCGGCGATCCAGAGGATCTGCGCCTGACCATCGCCGGGCTGCGCTATGCGCGGGAGGTCCTGAGGACGGACCCTGTCCGCGACATGATCGACCGGGAGATCTTTCCGGGATCGGAGGTCATGTCGGACGAGGCGCTCGCCGCCCATTGCCGGCGCACCGTCAAGACGAACTATCATCCCGTCGGCACGTGCCGGATGGGTCGCGAGACGGATCGCGACGCCGTCGTCACGCCGGACCTCAAGGTGCGCGGCATCGAGGGCCTGCGGATCGTCGATGCCTCCATCATGCCGACGATCACCAGCGGCAACACCAACGCGCCGGTGCTTGCCATCGCCGACAAGGCCGTCGATATCATGACGGGTCGCGCCGTCGGCAGGGATGCAGGCCAGCTTGTTTCCCGCAGACGCATCTCCCATGCCAATCAGGTTTAAGGTGTCATGAGCCAGCCTCTCAATCTCAAAACCCTTGCCGCTCTGCCGTCCACGATCGCACGGCCGACTTATGCCCGCGATTCCTTAAGCGTCGGCATCCTGCATATCGGAACCGGCAATTTCCACCGGGCTCATCAGGCGGTCTATCTCGATGACCTGTTCAACCGGGGCAGGGATCTCGACTGGGCGCTGCTCGGGGCGGGCGTGCGCGCCGGCGATCAGGCCATGCGCAATGCCCTCGAGCCGCAGGACTGGCTCACCACGGTGGTGGAGCTGGAGCCGGGAGCGAATTCGGCGCGGGTGACGGGGGCCATGACCGGCTTCGTCCCGGTGGGCGAGGATGCATCCGCCATCGTCGACGCGCTCGACGATGCAGCCCTGCGCATCGTATCGCTGACCGTGACCGAGGGCGGCTATTGCATCGATCCCGCAACCGGATCCTTCAATCCCGAGCATTCGGACATCCGCTACGATGCCGCGCATCCCAACAGGCCGAAGGGCGTGTTCGGCGCGCTGGTCGCAGGCTTGAAGCGCCGCCGCGACCGGGGCGCTGCGCCCTTCACCGTGATGTCCTGCGACAACATCCCCCATAACGGGCGCGTGGCGATGGATGCGGTGGCGGGGCTTGCCGAACTCGCCGATCCGGCGCTCGCCGCTTTCATCCGCGAGAAGGTCGCGTTTCCGAACAGCATGGTAGACCGCATCACGCCCGCGACCACGGACCGCGAGCGCAATATGCTCGAGGAGCGCTTCGGCATCCGCGACAACTGGCCGGTCTTCTGCGAACCGTTCCGGCAATGGGTGCTCGAAGACAACTTCCCCACCGGGCGCCCGGCCCTGGAGGAGGTCGGCGTCACCTTCACATCGGAGGTGGCGGCCTTCGAGCTGATGAAGCTGCGCATCCTCAATGGCGGGCACGCGGCAATTGCCTATCCTGCCGCCTTGATGGGCATACACTTCGTGCACGATGCCATGGCCGATCCTTTGGTGCGCGGCTTCCTCGACAAGCTGGAGACGGAGGAGATCATCCCGCATGTACCGCCGGTGCCGGGCGTCGATCTTCAGGCCTATTACCGCACCATCGCGCAGCGCTTCGCCAATCCGGATGTGGGCGACACGATTCCGCGCCTGGCGCAGGACGGCTCCAACCGGCAGCCGAAATTCATTCTGCCCTCGACACGAGACCGGCTGAAGGCGGGCGGCGACGTGACTGGGCTGGCGCTCGAATCCGCTTTGTGGTGCCGCTATTGCGCCGCGACCACAGATACCGGGGATGTGGTGCGGCTCGACGATCCGAATGCGGCCCGGCTCGTGCCCCTGGCGCTGGCGGCGAAGGACGATCCGGCGAAGTTCCTCGACCTGCGCGACATCTTCGGCGATGTGGCCGATGCGCGGCCGTTCCGCGCGCATTTCGAGGTCGCCCTGAACAGCCTGTGGCGGCGCGGCGTGCGGGCGACGCTGCAGCTTTATCTGAACGGTGAGCGTTTGTGACGGCGCTCGGAGTCTGACTCATGAAGAAAGAGCAGCGCTTATGAGCCCTCCTCCCCCTTGTGGGGAGGAGTTGGAGGTGGGGGTGTGGGCGATAGCCTATAAAGGTGAGGCGCTGTCCCACCTCTCCCCGGTGGGGAGAGGTCGAGCGCAGCGAGGGTGAGGGGGTGAGCGCTATCCGGATAGACCTGTAACCCCTCACCCGCCGCGCTTGCGCGCGTCGACCTCTCCCTCAAGGAGAGGTGTACCTGCGCCCTGCTTTCACAGACTATCGCTCACACCCCCACCCTTAATCCCTCCCCACAAGGGGGGAGGGAAGACGCGCCTGCATACCGAAACACCAATCATTGACGCGCCAGCCTCTCACGCAGGCATGTCGATCTGCACCTTGACCGAACTCGGCGGCATGGCCTTGGCGAAGTCGAACGCTGCGACGCTGTCCGCGAAGGCGAAGCGGTCGGTGATCAGCGGCTTCACGTCGATCTTGCCGGAGGCGATCATCGCGACGGCGCGCGGATAGACATGAGCGTAGCGGAAGACATTCTCGACCCTGACCTCCTTCACCTGCGCCTTGCTCACGTCATAGGCGAAGGGGGCAAGCGGAATGCCGACCAAGGCAACCTTGCCGCCGGGACAGACGAGATCGAACATCCCGGCCATGGCGGGCCCGTAGCCTGAGCATTCGAACAGCACGTCGGCGCCCCAGCCGTCTGTTTCTTGGCCGACGACCTCCTGGAGGTCCCGGCTCCTGACATTGACCGGGAGCACGGGCCCGAGTTTTTTCGCGAGATCCAGCTTCGGCTCGTGGACATCGCTGACGATGACCCGCGCGCATCCGGCGGCAAGGGCCGCCAGGATCGTCACCATGCCGATCGGACCGGCGCCGATGACTACGGCGACATCCCCCGGCTGCACCTGGATCTTGGTGGCCGCATGCACGCCGACCGCCAGCGGCTCCACCATCGCGCCCTCGGCATAGCTCACGTGGTCGGGCAGCTTGAAGGTGAAGTCGGCGGGGTGGACGACGCTCGGCCGCAGCACGCCGTGCACGGGCGGCGTCGCCCAGAAGCGAACGGCCGGATCGAGATTGTACTTGCCGAGCCGCGTCGCCCGGCTCGCCGGATCGGGAATGCCGGGCTCCATGCAGACCCTGTCGCCGGTTTTGAGCTCCGTGACCTCCGATCCGACCTCGACGATCTGGCCCGCGGCCTCATGGCCGAGGATCATCGGCTCCCGGACCACGAACGGGCCGATGGCGCCATGCGTGTAATAGTGCACGTCGCTGCCGCAGACGCCGATCGTGCGAAGGGCGACCCGGACATCCCTGGGTCCGAGTTTCTCCTCGACGGCAAAGTCCCTCAAGGCGAGTTCGTCCTTGCGCTCCAGCACCAGCGCCTTCATGGCTCGATCTCCTTGGCTTCGCTCGGTGGATGGGATGCCACCGCAGGATCATCGGCCTAATCGAATATTGCCCCTCGATCGCGACAATCCAGAAGCCGCAAGGAAATTCCAGGCTGAGGCGATCTACGAAAAGACTCGCGAGACGGCAGGCGGAAGCTCAAGTGGATCGTTCGAGCGGCAGGCATCCTTTCGCGTCGAGTTCCTCACGGATCGTCTTCTTGGTGATCTTGCCATAGGCCGATTTCGGCAGGGCCTCCCAGAAGAACACCTTCTTCGGCAGCTTGTAGCGGGCAATCTTGCTTTCGAGCCAAGCGAGGAGCTCGCGTTCATCGAGGGTTGTCTCGGGGCGCAGTGCGCAGACCGCAACGCCGACTTCGCCCCAGGTCCGGTCGGGCACGCCGAGCACCGCCACCTCGGCGATGGCGGGATGGGTGAGGATTTTCTCCTCGATCTCGCGCGGATAGATGTTCGATCCGCCCGAGATGTACATATCGGAGGCGCGCCCGGTGATGTAGAGATAGCCTTCCGCGTCCACGTGGCCGAGATCGCCGGTGCGGAACCAGCCGTCGCGGAACGCCTTCGTGTTGGCCTCCGGGTTGTCGTAATAGCCGGCGAAGACGGCGGGGCCGCAGACGCAGATCTCGCCCGTCGCAAGCGGTGCCACCTCGCGCCCCTGATCGTCCTGAATCGAAACCTGCATGCCCGTCCGCTCGTAGCCGCAGGTTCCGACCTTCACGTCCGGCCCGTCCTCGGGGTCGTGCAGCGACGGCGGCAGCACGGTGATGTTGCCGGTGACCTCGCCAAGGCCGAAATACTGCACCAGAACCTTTCCGAGCTTCTTGAGCGCGTGCTTCTGATCCTCCCGGTACATGGGTGCGCCGGCATAGATGACGTAGCGCAGGGACGAATGGTCGTGTGCGTCGACGGAGGGGTGCTCGGTCAGCAGCTTGACGATGGTCGGCACGGTGAACAGGTTGGTCACGCGCCAGCGCTCCACCAGGGTCCAGGCCTCGTCGACGTCGAAGCGGTCGCTTGAGAGCAGGATCGTCTTTACCGCGCGCGCCACCTGCACGAGCTGATGCACGCCAGCCCCGTGCGAGAGCGGCGCGACCACCAGGGAGGCGTCCGCATGCGTCGTGCCGGGCATCAGGTCGCAGAGATGGTTCGTGATCACGAAGGCCATCTGGCCATGGGTGAGCACGGCGGCCTTCGGGCGCCCGGTCGTGCCGGAGGTGAAGAAGAACCAGCACGGGTCGTCGTGCTCCACACCGGCTGTCGCGACGGGCTGCGACATGTGAGACTCGACGAGCGCGTCGTAGTCCTCGCCGAAGCCTGAGCGCCCGATGGAGATCACGAAGCGGATCGCCGGTGCAGCCTGCGGAACCGTTTCCGCATGCTCGGGAAAGTCGCCGTGGCAGATCATGCCGGAGGCGCCGCTCGCCTGCGCCAGATAGGCGACCTCGTCCGGCGTCTGGCGGAAATTCGTCGGCACCCAGACGGCGCCGAGCCGGAAGCAGGCGAACATCGATTCGAACATCTGGTTGCAGTTCTTCGACTGCACCAGAACGCGGTCGCCCTTGCCGATTCCCTTTGCGGCAAGCGCCGCGGCCATTGCGTCGACGCGCCGGTCGAGATCCGACCATGTCCATGTGCGCTCGCCCCAGACGAAGCCGATCTCCTCCGCATGCCGGCGCGCCGCCTGACGCAGGAAATGGGACAGGTTCATGACCCGGTTCGATTCGCGCCTGATGCCGGTGATAGGGGAGAGGCTGTCGTTCATGTGCTTCGTTCCAGGATCGCGATTGTTAGAGGAACATCGTGCGGAGCTTGCCTTCGATGCGCTCCACCTCGACCTTCATGTGCCGGATGAGCTCGGGCTGGCGCTCGGCGCTCATGCGGATATCGATCGCCGCGATGCTGAGTGCGCCCGCCACCCGACCGTCCGGGAACCGGACCGCCATTCCAAGGCCCCAGGAGCCGGCGACGATGCGGCCGGGATTGAGCGCGTAGCCGCGCTCGCGTGTCTTCGCCACATCCTCGCGGATCTGCGCCTCCGGGTAATAGGCGTATTGCGTCTCCAGAGCCTTCCGGTTCGCGGCCAGCACGCGTTCCACTTCGTCGTCGCCGAGAGCGGACAGCATGGCGAGGGAACCGGCGCCGATTCCGAGCGGATGCTGGTTGCCGGCCTGCAGCGCGTGCGTGCGAACGGGATAGGTGCCCTCCTCGCGATGAAGGCATACGGCATAGTTGCCGCGCTTCACGGAGACGAAGCTCGTATCCATCGTGACTTCGGACAGGTTGCGCAGGCTCTCCAGCGAGAGCTCGAGCAGACCGTGACGCCGCGAGGCGAGGGTGCCGAGAACATAGGCCTCCTCGCCGAGAAAATAGCGCCGCGTGCGCGCCTCCTGCTCGACGAGGCCCGCGCGCATCAGGGCGAGAAGCAGGCGTCTCGCGGTCGGCTTGTTGAGGCCGCTCTCCTCGACGATATCGCTCAGCTTGGCGCCGCCCTCGGCCTCGCGCCCGACGAGCGCCAGCAGACGCAGGGCGCGCTCGACGCTCTGGGATCCTGACAGATCGCCGGTCGATAAGGAGGCTTCATCCATCGTGCGTCGGAGATCCATATTGTG
>NZ_JAERQD010000089.1 GCF_016735695.1 Microvirga zambiensis WSM3693
GCCGCCGCACCAGGAACTATACCCGATCCGGCAGCAGGGAAGTTACAAGGGGTTACGCCCTCTCCGGAGAAACCTGTACCCCCTCACCCTCGCTGCGCTCGACCTCTCCCCACCGGGGAGAGGTGGGCTGCCCGAGCGGGCACATCTATTGGCCAAATCCGGCTTCGCGCCTAACTCTATGCTTCTCGTCATAGGAAAGCGCTTGATGACCCGCCGGATCGATCACCTCGTCGTTGCCGTTCGCGACCTCGACGAAGCAGGAAGCTTCTATCAGCGCCTGGGCTTCCAGGTCGGAGCGCGCAACCGGCATCCCTGGGGGACCGAGAACCGGCTCGTCCAATTCCCGAGTTCCTTCATCGAACTCATCACGATAGGTGAGGGTGCCGCCATTGCCCCGCACCAGGCCAGCGCCTTCAGCTTCGGGGCCTTCGTCAAGGAATACCTGCTCGACCGCGAGGGCCTGGCGATGCTCGTCCTCGACAGCCATGACGCCAAGGCGGATGCGGCGCTGTTCTCCGAGATGGGAATCGGGTCCTTCGAGCCCTTCCATTTCGAGCGCAGCGGGCGCCGCCCCGACGGCAGCGAGACGAAGGTTGCCTTCACCCTGGCCTTCGCGGCGGCAAAAGACTCTCCCAAGGCCGGCTTTTTCGTCTGCCAGCAGCACTACCCTGAGAATTTCTGGAATCCGGAATTCCAGCGACACGACAACGGGGCATCGCGCATATCCTCGGTCACCCTGACGGCCCCGGATCCGGAGCGGTTCCGCGCCTTCCTGACCACCTTCGCCGGCGCGCAGCCGTCGAGCCCGGACGGGGACGACCTGTCCTTCCGGCTCGGCGAAGATCGCATCGACGTGCTGACACCGGATGACGCGGCGGAGATCTACGGCTCGGTCGAAGCGGAACTCGAAGAGCCGTCCTTCGTGGCCTTCGCCGTCCGGGTCGAGGACATCCATCGCCAGGCGAACTGGCTCGATGCGGCGGAAATTCCCTATCAGCATATCGGCTCGAGACTCGTCGTGCCGGCGAGCGCCGCGTTCGGTCTCGCGATCGCGTTCGAGCCAACGTAATATTAACCATGTCGCCCTATACGATCGGGAAACATCGATCGTGTGGGGGAACGGACAATGGCTTCATCTCTGGCGGGCTTGCCCGACTTCCTGATCTTCTTCGTGCTCGCGATTGCGCTGGTGGGCCTCTATCTCGCGATCTACACGCTGGCGACCATGCACAACGAACTGGCCCTGATCCGCGAGAACGTGATCTCGGCCGCGACGGCTCTCGGCTTCAGCCTCGTCGGATTCGCCCTGCCGCTCGCGAGCGCGATCGTGCATGCGCAGACCATCGTCGACTGCCTCGTCTGGGGTCTGGTCGCTCTCGCGGTGCAGATCCTGGTCTACTGGCTCGTGCGCATCGTGATGCCGAATCTGTCCCAGCGCATCGCCTCGGGCGAAATGGCGGCCGCCCTCTTCCTCGGCGCTGCATCGCTCGCCGCCGGGATCATCAACGCCTCGGCGATGACGTTCTGAAACGGCGGCGAGGGAAGCCGTTCAGGCCATCTCCTCGACCAGCCGCGCGAATTGCAGGGCTTCGGCACGCATGCCGTGCGGCACCAGTGCCGGATTCCTGTGCCGGACGGCATAGATCATCGCGATCCGCTCGATCGCCCGGAGATAGAGATCGGGAATCTCGATCTCGCCCCACTCGAACGCCTGGTAATCGCGCAAGGTGATGTCGATCTCATGCGCCATCCGGCTCTGCGTGAAACCGAGAGCGGATCGAAGAGCGACCAATTCCTGCGTCTTGTCGTACTCGGACATGAAAGCGCTCCTCCCGCGCAATCGATACAATTGACCCCCGATCCGTATCGTATTCAGGCAAATATTCTTAAGTTATTCGAGCCTGAGATGCCGGGTCATCTTGTGACCTAAAGTAAGCGTGTCGGACACAAGAAGAAAACGCCTCCTCGCAACGTGGTTAAAATGCATTGGGACCGGCGCGGGCCGGAGTCAGATCGCCACTTTGCCTCTGCCTTGAGAAAAGGCTAGTGAGGGCGCATGACCGACACCAAACAGCATCCTGCCGTCGTCGAGGCCGGTTCCGTCCGCTTCGGCAACCACCTGCCGCTCAGCATCATCGCCGGGCCCTGCGCCATGGAGAGCCGCGACCACGCGATCGAGATGGCCGCCGCCCTCAAGGAGATCGCCGATAGGGTGGGCCTCGGCCTCGTCTACAAATCGTCCTTCGACAAGGCGAACCGGACCTCGATCTCCAGCGCCCGCGGCATCGGACTGGACAAGGCGCTCGCCATCTTCGCCGAGGTGAAGGAGAGGTTTGGCCTGCCCGTGGTCACCGACGTGCACGAGAACGATCAATGCGCCCCCGTGGGCGAGGTGGTCGACATCCTCCAGATCCCGGCCTTTCTCTGCCGCCAGACCGATCTTTTGGTCGCTGCCGCCAAGACCGGCCGGGTGGTGAACGTGAAGAAGGGGCAGTTCCTGGCACCCTGGGACATGGCCAATGTCGCCGCCAAGGTAACGGGAGCGGGTAACCCGAACGTCATGCTGACCGAGCGCGGCGCCTCCTTCGGCTACAACACCCTGGTCTCCGACATGCGCTCCCTGCCGATCATGGCCGAGACCGGGGCGCCGGTGATCTTCGACGCCACGCATTCGGTGCAGCAGCCCGGCGGCAAGGGCACCACCTCCGGCGGCCAGCGCGAATACGTGCCCGTTCTCGCCCGCGCCGCCGTGGCGGTCGGGGTGGCAGGTCTCTTCATCGAGACGCACCAGGATCCCGACAAGGCCCCTTCCGACGGGCCGAACATGGTGCCGCTGAAGGAGCTGGAGGCATTGCTCCGCCAGTTGAAGGCTTTCGATGCGCTGGCGAAGGGACGCAATTAGGAACTAGCCTCTCACGTCATGTCACGTCATGGCCGGCCTTGTTCCGGCCATGCCGATTGTGGGAAGCGCCGCGCTTCTCGTGTCGAGATCACCGGCACAAGGCCGGTGATGACGGGCGAGAGCATGCCACTATGTCCTGAGGGGGCGATAGGTTTGCGTTCGTGGCCATTCCGGAATGGGAAGGCCGTGATAGGAAGCCAGAACCCTCTTCGCGTCCCGGTTCGAGCAGCATGTCCTCCCGCAACCTGATCCTGATCCTCGCCACCAGCGGCTTCGCGAGCACCTTTTCCGGCCGCTCGGTCGAGCCCATGGTCGGAATCATCGCCCGGGACCTGAGCTCGACGCCTCAGACCATCGCGCTGCTCTCGGCCGCCTTCGCGCTGCCCTATGCCTTCATCCAGCCCGTGCTCGGCCCCATCGGCGATGCGATGGGCAAGGAGCGGGTCATGAAGGTGGCCCTGTCGATCCTGTTCCTGGCGCTTGCCGCCTCGATCTTCGCGCCCAATGCAGCGACGCTCTTTACGCTTCGGATCATCGCCGGCGCCGCTGCCGGAGGCTCGATCCCGCTCTCGATCGCCCTGATCGGAGACCGGGTCGAGATCGACCGGCGCCAGGTGGCACTGAGCCGCTATTTCGTCGCCGTCATCGTGGGCCAGCTCGCCGGCTCGTCCTTCGCAGGCTTGCTTGCGGAGCTGATCGGCTGGCGCGGCGTCTTCACTCTGTCCATGAGCATGGTGGCAGGTGCCTTGGCGGCCACCGCCATAGGATTCCGCGGAGCGCAGCCCGGCGGCGAGTTCGATCTGCGCAGCGCGCTGCGGCGCTACCGGGATATTCTCTCCAACCCGCGCGCCCTGACCCTGTTCAGCCTCGTCTTCGTCGAGGGCATCGTGATCTTCGGCATTTTTCCCTATGTGGCACCGCTGCTCGAGGAGCGCGGCGGGGGCGGGGCGGCTCAGGCCGGTTATGCCATCGGCGGATTTGCCATCGGCGGGCTGATCTTCTCCGCGCTGGTGCCCTGGATGCTCCGGCGCCTCGGCATCGGACGCATCCTCCTGGGCGGCGGCTTCTTCGCCGGTGCGGCGCTGGTCATTCTGGGCATGGGCGGCGACTGGCGGCTCGATGCCGTGGCTATGCTGCTGTTGGGCCTCGGCTTCTACATGCTCCACAACACCTTCCAGGCCCAGGTGACGGAGGTGGCGCCGGGCGCCCGGGCCTCGGCGGTCGCGCTCCATGCCTTCTCGTTCTTCTCCGGCCAGGCGCTCGGCGTCGTGCTGATGGGCATCGGCCTGCGCTCCGTCGGGCTCGCTGGGGCAACAGCGATCGCCGCCCTGATCGTCGTCGGCGTGGGCCTGGTCGCGTCCGTCGTGCTGACGCGACCCGCCGGTCAGCGCGCCCGGTAGGGCGCGACGCCCTGGTCGGGCAGCCACAGGTTCTTCGGCAGCTCGCCCGTCTGCCAGAACACGTCGATGGGGATGCCGCCGCGCGGGTACCAATAGCCGCCGATGCGCAGGTAGCGCGGCTCCAGCAGATCGGCGAGGCGCTTGCCGATGGCCACCGTGCAATCCTCGTGGAAGGCGCCGTGGTTGCGGAAGCTGTGCATGTAGAGTTTCAGCGACTTCGATTCGACGAGCCAGGGACCCGGCACGTAGTCGATCACCAGGATCGCGAAATCCGGCTGGCCGGTGACCGGGCAGAGCGAGGTGAATTCCGGCACCGTGAAGCGGGCGAGGTAGTCGGTGTCCGGATGCGGGTTCGGCACGCGGTCGAGCTGCGCGGTTTCCGGGGAATCGGGGAGGGTGCTGGCCTGCCCGAGCTGAAGGGTTGTTTCCGTCATCTGGATTTGACCTTGGATTGATACGGGGAAAGTTCTTGCCGTCCTTGCTCACCCGGACATTTCGGTCAATAAGCCAATCCATGACTTGAGGCCGCACCCGGCGTTTGAGCGCGCCGGCCGCACTTCAGCCAGCAGGAGCCTGCTCATGACAGCGATTATCGACGTTTTCGCCCGCCAGATCCTCGACAGCCGGGGCAATCCCACCGTGGAGGTGGATGTGACCCTCGAAGACGGCTCCATGGGCCGAGCCGCCGTGCCCTCCGGCGCCTCCACGGGCGCCCATGAGGCGGTGGAACTGCGCGACGGCGACAAGTCGGTCTATCTCGGCAAGGGCGTGCTCAAGGCCGTCGACGCGGTCAACAACGAGATTCTCGACGCCATCGGCGGCATGGACGCGGAAGAGCAGGTCGCCATCGACGAGACCATGATCGAGCTCGACGGCACCCCGAACAAGGCCCGGCTCGGCGCCAACGCGATCCTCGGCGTCTCTCTCGCGGTCGCGAAGGCCGCGGCCGAAGCCTCGACCCTGCCGCTCTACCGCTATGTGGGCGGCACGCAGGCGCGCGTCCTGCCGGTGCCGATGATGAACATCATCAATGGCGGCGCACACGCCGACAATCCGATCGACTTCCAGGAATTCATGATCCTGCCGGTCGGCGCGCCGACGCTGTCCGAGGCCGTTCGCATGGGCGCCGAGGTGTTCCACACCCTGAAGAAGGCGCTGAAGGATGCCGGCCACAACACCAATGTGGGCGACGAGGGCGGCTTCGCCCCGAACCTGCCGAGCGCGGAGGCAGCCCTCGACTTCATCATGAAGTCCATCGAGCAGGCGGGCTACAAGCCGGGCAAGGACATGGTGATCGGCCTCGACTGCGCCGCCACCGAGTTCTTCAAGAAGGGCGCTTATGTCTATGAGGGCACCGGCCAGAAGCTGAACCCGCAGCAGCAGGCCGAGTATCTCGCGAAGCTCGTCGCGTCCTACCCCATCGCCACCATCGAGGACGGCATGTCCGAGGACGATTGGGAGGGCTGGAAGGCGGTGACCGATCTCATCGGCGACAAATGCCAGCTCGTGGGCGACGATCTCTTCGTCACCAACGTGAACCGCCTCTCCGAGGGCATCAAGAAGGGCGTCGCCAACTCGCTGCTCGTGAAGGTCAACCAGATCGGCTCGCTCACCGAGACACTCGCCGCCGTCGATATGGCCCACCGCGCCGGCTACACCGCCGTCATGTCCCACCGCTCCGGCGAGACGGAGGATTCCACCATCGCAGACCTCGCCGTCGCGACCAATTGCGGGCAGATCAAGACCGGCTCGCTCGCCCGTTCGGACAGACTGGCCAAGTACAACCAGCTCATCCGCATCGAGGAGGAGCTCGGTGAGCAGGCGCGTTACGCGGGACGCGCGGCGCTGAAGGCTTGGGGTTGAATTCGAGTTACATCGATGCATTGAGAAAGCCGCCGCAAGGCGGCTTTTTCGTTATCTTTTCTCGTCATGGCCGGGCTCGTCCCGGCCATCCACGTCTTATGGCGGCCAAGACGTGGATCCCCGGAACAAGTCCGGGGATGACGACAGGGTGTCGGTGATGCGCTCACCCAATCCCTAACCGCTTCTTAACCATGCCGCTGTAAGACTGCGTCCATGGTAATCCGCAGACGTGCACGACGCTTCCTGATTCCGCTGGTGCTCTACAGCATCTCTGCGGCCGTAGCTGCATACTTTGTGCATCATGCACATAGCGGCGCACGCGGCATCGAGGCCCGGCATCAATATGAGACCCAGGTCGCTGAACTTTCTGCCGAGCTCGACGGTTTAAAGACTCAGCGCTCCGAGTGGGAGCGTCGTATCGCGCTGCTTCGGAGCGATCAGATCGACCGCGATCTGCTCGAGGAGAGAGCGCGCGTAATGTTAGGACGTGTGCACAAGAACGACCTCGTGATCATCACCGGCCCATAATTAACATTACTTTAAAAGTTCTGCTTAACTGAAATCAAGTTAATTGAAAATATACGTTGCAGAACAATAGCTTGCACATTTCATTGTGCAGCGCAAAACCACATTTGGCCTACTCGATTTCCGATTCCGACTGCGCTACAACTTTCGTCGAGGAAACCCTTCGGAGGACCCGATGGCTGTTGCTGCCCGCAAGGCGGGCCGTGCCGGTGCAGGCACGGCTAACAAGACCACTCCCACTAAAGGCTCCACGCGCGGAGCTGCCCCCAACACCCCCCAATTCGACAAGAACCAGGATCTCTCGGCCTACAACGAGATGCTGCTGATCCGGCGCTTCGAGGAGAAGTCCGGCCAGATGTACGGCATGGGCCTGATCGGCGGGTTCTGCCACCTCTATATCGGCCAGGAAGCCGTCGTCGTCGGCATGCAGATGGCGACGAAGGAGGGCGACCAGGTGATCACGGGCTACCGCGATCACGGTCACATGCTCGCCTGCGGCATGGACGCGAAGGGCGTCATGGCCGAACTGACGGGACGCCGCGGCGGCCTGTCGAAGGGCAAGGGCGGCTCCATGCACATGTTCTCCAAGGAGAAGCATTTCTATGGCGGCCACGGCATCGTCGGCGCGCAGGTGTCCCTCGGCACCGGCATCGCCTTCGCGAACCATTACCGCGAGAACGGCAATGTCTGCCTCACCTATTTCGGTGACGGCGCGGCCAACCAGGGCCAGGTCTACGAGAGCTTCAACATGGCGCAGCTCTGGAAGCTGCCCGTGGTCTACGTGATCGAGAACAACCGCTATGCGATGGGCACGGCGGTGAGCCGCGCCTCGGCGCAGACCGACTTCTCGAAGCGCGGCGTGTCCTTCGGCATTCCCGGCGAGCAGGTGGACGGCATGGACATCCGTGCGGTTTATGCCGCCGGCCAGCGCGCCGTCGAGCATGCCCGTTCCGGCAAGGGCCCCTACATCCTCGAGATGCAGACCTACCGCTATCGCGGCCACTCCATGTCCGATCCGGCGAAGTACCGCACGAAGGACGAGGTGACCCGCATGCGCGAGGAACACGATCCGATCGAGCAGGTGCGCCGCCGTCTCTTGGAGAGCTGGAAGCTGTCGGAAGACGAGCTGAAGGCGATCGACAGCAAGGTGCGCGAGATCGTCAACGAGGCGGCCGAGTTCGCCACGCACGATCCCGAGCCCGATCCGTCCGAGCTCTACACGGATATTCTTCTGTAAGCGTTGCTCCTAAAGCACCGTCTTTCCCCGAATCTCGCCGCTGCGACAATCAAACGAGTCTTTTAATGGCGATCGATATTCTCATGCCTGCCCTCTCTCCCACCATGGAGCAGGGCAAACTGGCCAAGTGGCTGAAAAAAGAGGGCGATCAGGTCAAGCCCGGCGACGTGCTGGCCGAGATCGAAACCGACAAGGCGACCATGGAGGTCGAGGCCATCGACGAGGGCGTCCTCGCCAAGATTCTCGTCTCCGACGGCACCGACAATGTGGCCGTGAACACCCCCATCGCGATTCTCGCCGGTGAGGGTGAGGACGTGTCGGCCGCCGCTTCGTCGGCCAAGGCGCCGGCCGCTGCCGCACCTGAAGCCCAATCGGCACCGACGCCCGACATGCAGCGGGAAGGAATGGCCGACCGGCCTTCGCCCGACTCCATCCCCGGCACCGATGCGCGACCGGTTGCGGAGCCCGCGGCTCCCTCGGTGATCACCAACCGCACCTCCTACGATGCCATGGCGGAAATCCCGGAGGGCACGGAACTGGTCAACATGACCGTCCGCGAGGCGCTCCGCGATGCGATGGCCGAAGAGATGCGCAAGGACGGCAACGTCTTCGTCATGGGCGAAGAGGTCGCCGAGTATCAGGGTGCCTACAAGGTCACTCAGGGGTTGCTGCAGGAATTCGGCGCGAAGCGCGTCATCGACACGCCGATCACCGAGCATGGTTTTGCCGGCGTCGGCGTCGGCGCGGCTTTCACGGGGCTTCGTCCCGTCGTCGAGTTCATGACCTTCAACTTCGCCATGCAGGCGATCGACCAGATCATCAACTCGGCGGCCAAGACCCTCTACATGTCCGGCGGCCAGCTCGGTTGCCCCATCGTGTTCCGCGGCCCGAACGGCGCCGCGGCGCGCGTGGCGGCCCAGCACAGCCAGGACTACGCGGCGTGGTATTCGGCCATTCCCGGCCTCAAGGTCGTCTCGCCCTACACGGCGTCCGATGCGAAGGGCCTGCTCAAGAGTGCCATCCGCGATCCGAACCCGGTGATCTTCCTGGAGAACGAGATTCTCTACGGCCAGTCCTTCCCGGTGCCGAAGCTCGACGACTTCACGGTTCCGATCGGCAAGGCGCGCATCCATCGCGAGGGCAAGGACGTCACCATCGTCTCCTTCTCCATCGGCATGACCTATGCGCTCAAGGCCGCCCAGGAGCTGGAGAAGGAGGGCATCCAGGCCGAGGTGATCGACCTGCGCACGATCCGTCCGCTGGACACCGACACCATCGTCGCATCGGTCATGAAGACCGGCCGCTGCATCACGGTGGAGGAGGGATATCCGCAATCGGGCATCGGCGCCGAGATCGCCGCGCGCATCATGGAGCATGCGTTCGATTATCTCGACGCGCCCGTGGTTCGCGTGACCGGCAAGGACGTGCCGATGCCTTATGCGGCGAACCTCGAGAAGCTCGCGCTTCCGTCCATCGCGGAGGTGGTGCAGGCGGCGAAGGCCGTTTGCTACAGGTGACATCATGGCTGAACGGAAATTCGAAGCCCTCAACGTTCCGCCCGATGTGCTCGAAAAGGGCGGCATCGAGATCCTGAGGGCTTCGGTGGTCGATGGAGCGGTCAGCGTCGCGCTGCGCCGCGCCTTCGACGATCCGTTCACCTGGGGCGTGCTCCTGGTGGATCTCGCCCGTCATGCCGCCCGCGTCTATGCCATGGAAACGGAGCTCTCCGAGGAGGAGGCTCTCGCCGAGATCACCGCCGGCATTCAGGCCGAGCTGGACGATCCCAGCGATCCTGGCTCGACGCAGGCCATAAACTGAGCATTCTCCGGAAAAGTGGATGCCGGTTTTCCGATCAGAGAATGCGAACCTAAAAGATTCAACTTCAAGTCAGGATCCATCAACGCCATGCCCATCAATATCCTGATGCCCGCTCTTTCTCCCACCATGGAAAAGGGCAATCTTGCCAAGTGGCTGAAGAAGGAAGGCGACACGGTGAAATCCGGCGATGTGATCGCCGAGATCGAAACCGACAAGGCCACCATGGAAGTGGAAGCCGTCGATGAAGGCATCCTTGCCAAGATCGTGGTTCCGGAAGGCACGGCGGACGTGCCGGTCAACCAGCTCATCGCGCTGATCGCGGGCGAGGGCGAGGATCCCAAGAGCGTCACCGCTCCCGCCGCCGGCGGCGCCGCAGCTCCCGCACCCAAGGCGGAAGCCGCACCGGCTCCGGCCGCACCCGCAGCGGCGCCGCAGCCGCAGGCAGCGCCGGCCCAGAGCGCTCCGGCTGCCGCTCCGGCGGCGAAGCCGAACGGGGCAGGGCAGGCCGCCGGCAACCGCGTTTTCGCCTCGCCGCTCGCCAAGCGCATCGCGAAGGACGGCGGCATCGACATCGCGTCGATCCGCGGCTCCGGACCGCAAGGCCGCGTGGTCGAAAAGGATGTGCGCGCTGCTCTCGCCGGCGGTGGAGCGAAGCCTGCCGCGGCTCCGGCCGCAGCCGCCGCTCCCGCACCGGCCGCCAAGCCCGCGGCGCCGCAGCTCGCTCAGAGCATGGGCGCCGATCAGGTCAAGGCGATGTTCGAGGCAGGGACCTACGAGGAAGTGCCCCTCGACGGCATGCGCAAGACCATCGCCAAGCGCCTCGTCGAGTCGAAGCAGACGGTGCCGCATTTCTACCTCGCGCTCGATTGCGAGCTCGATGCGCTCATGGCGCTCCGCGAGCAGATCAACAATGCCGCGTCCAAGGACAAGGACGGCAAGCCCGCCTATAAGCTCTCGGTCAACGACTTCGTCATCAAGGCGCTCGCCATCGCGCTCCAGCGCGTGCCGGCCGCCAATGCGGTCTGGGCCGAGGACCGCATCCTGAAGATGAAGCATTCGGATGTGGGCGTCGCGGTTGCGATCGAAGGCGGCCTGTTCACGCCGGTCGTGCGCAGGGCCGAACAGAAGACGCTCACCGCCATCTCGGCCGAGGTGAAGGACATGGCGGGCCGCGCCCGCAATCGTCGCCTGAAGCCGGAAGAGTACAGCGGCGGCTCCACGGCGGTCTCGAATCTCGGCATGTTCGGCATCAAGAACTTCCAGGCCGTCATCAACCCTCCGCAGGGTACGATCCTCGCGGTCGGCGCCGGCGAGCAGCGCGTCGTGGTCAAGAACAACGCTCCGGCCATCGTGCAGGCCATGACCGTGACGCTCTCCTGCGACCACCGTGTGGTCGACGGCGCGCTCGGCGCGGAACTGCTGGCCGCGTTCAAGCAGCTCATCGAGAGCCCGATGGGGATGCTGGTTTGAGGCGAGGCTCCACCTTCTCCCTCCCCCTTGCGGGGAGGGGTAGGGGTGGGGGTCGTGACATATGCTCGCGCTAACAGAACCCGCAATGTCCTGGAACCAGCCACCTGCCAAATCGACATCGCTCCGAGCGAAGTCGAACGCGGGTCGTTTGCGGCACACGCTGACCGAGCCTGAAAAGCGCCTGTGGTGGCATTTGCGACACCGGCTTCCGATAAGCGGCACCCATTTCCGGCGTCAGGTTCCCATCGGCTCCTATATTGCCGATTTCTGCTGCCTTGGAACACGGCTCGTCGTTGAAGTCGATGGCGGCCAGCACTCGACCGATCAGGCTTTAGCCTACGACAACCGACGCTCGATCTATCTCGAAAGCCAGGGCTTTCATGTGATGCGCTTCACCAATGCCGAAGTCATGCAGGACATGAATTCTGTGCTCGACACCATTCACGCGGCGCTTGTCCGCACCACCCCCACCCCTTACCCCTCCCCGCAAGGGGGAGGGGATCCGGAGGCGTAAATGGCAAACCAATACGACATCATCGTCATCGGCGGCGGGCCGGGGGGCTATGTGGCCGCGATCCGGGCGGCGCAGCTCGGGTTCAAGACCGCGGTCGTGGAGCGCGAGCATCTCGGCGGCATCTGCCTCAACTGGGGCTGCATTCCGACCAAGGCGCTGCTGCGCTCGGCCGAGATCTACCACTACATGGAGCACGCCAAGGATTACGGCCTCTCCGCTCAAGGGATCGGCTTCGATGCGGCGGCCATCGTCAACCGTTCGCGCGGCGTCTCGGGCCGCCTCAATGGCGGCGTCGGCATGCTCTTGAAGAAGAACAAGGTCGACGTGATCTGGGGTGAGGCCTCCATCCCCAAGCCAGGCGAGGTCGTGGTCACCGCGCCGAAGAAGCCTGCCATGCAGCCGCAGAACCCGGTGCCGAAGGGCGTGCTCGAGCCCGGCACCTACCAGGCCAAGAACATCATCATCGCCACCGGCGCGCGTCCGCGCGTGCTGCCCGGCATCGAGCCGGACGGCAAGCTGATCTGGACCTATTTCGAGGCCATGGTGCCGCCTTCCATGCCGAAATCGCTCATCGTCATGGGCTCCGGGGCCATCGGCATCGAGTTCGCCTCGTTCTACCGCACCATGGGCGCGGAAGTGACGGTGGTCGAGGTGCTGCCGCAGATCCTGCCCGTCGAGGATGCTGAGATCGCGGCCCATGCCCGCAAGCGCTTCGAGAAACAGGGCATGAAGATCCTGTCCGGCGCCAAGGTCACGAAGGTGGAGAAGGGCGCGAATTCCGTCACCGCCACCATCGACGACGGCAAGGGCGGCACGCAGACGATCACGGCCGAGCGCATGATTTCGGCGGTCGGCGTCGTCGGCAACATCGAGAATCTCGGCCTCGAAAAGCTCGGGGTGAAGATCGATCGCGGCACCATCGTCACCGACGGTCTCGGTCGCACCAACGTCCCCGGCATCTACGCCATCGGCGACGTGGCGGGCCCGCCGATGCTGGCGCACAAGGCGGAGCACGAGGGCGTGATCTGCGTCGAGACCATCAAGGGCCTGCATACGCACGCCATGGACAAGGCCATGATCCCGGGCTGCACCTATTGCAACCCGCAGGTCGCGTCGGTGGGCCTGACCGAGGCCAAGGCGAAGGAGCAGGGCTACGACATACGCATCGGCCGCTTCCCGTTCATCGGCAACGGCAAGGCGATCGCGCTCGGCGAGCCGGAGGGTCTTGTGAAGACCATCTTCGACAAGAAGACCGGCAAGCTCCTCGGCGCCCACATGGTCGGCGCGGAGGTGACCGAGCTGATCCAGGGCTTCGTGATCGCCATGAACCTGGAGACGACGGAAGAGGAGCTGATCCATGCCGTCTTCCCGCATCCGACCCTGTCCGAGACCATGCACGAGAGCGTGCTGGATGCCTATGACCGGGTGATCCACATCTGAGGAGCGACGCTCCTTGCGTTTCGCGGCATTCCGCGTGGACCCAAGGCGAGCTCCAGGAATTAACCAGCCGGGACCTTTTGCGAGGTCCCGGCTGTTTTCGTTTCAGGACGAAGACGCCTCTGGCAATGCGTCCATGAGGAGGCGGCGATGACAAGCGTCGCAGTGAGAGACGGGGTCGAAGCCTCGCGATCCGGGAAGAAACCCTGGTACAAGGTTCTCTACATCCAGGTCCTGATCGCCATCGTTCTCGGGGCCCTGGTCGGCTGGCTCCTGCCGGATCTCGCCAAGAACGACTGGATCAAGGCTCTCGGCGACGGCTTCATCAGGCTGATCAAGATGGTGATCGCGCCGATCATCTTCTGCACGGTGGTCTCGGGCATCGCCCATATCCAGGACGCCAAGAAGGTGGGGCGCGTCGGCGTCAAGGCGCTGGTCTATTTCGAGATCGTCTCGACCTTCGCCCTCGTCATCGGCCTCCTCGTCGGCAATCTCGTGCGGCCGGGCGCAGGCTTTACCGGAACGCCGGATCCGGCAGCCGTCGCCGGCTATGCCAAGCAGGCGGCCGAGCAGAAGCCGGTCGATTTCATCCTCCACATCATCCCGGACAGCGTGGTGGGCGCCTTCGCGCAGGGCGACATCCTGCAGGTGCTTCTCTTCGCGATCCTGTTCGGCTTCGCGCTGCTCGTGCTCGGCGAGCGCGGCGCGACGCTCCGCAGCCTCATCGACGATGCGGGGCATGCCATGTTCGGCGTCATCGCGATCGTCATGAAGGCCGCTCCCCTCGGCGCGTTCGGCGCCATGGCCTACACCATCGGCCGCTACGGCCCGCAGGTCCTCGGCAATCTCATCGGCCTCATCGCGACCTTCTATGCCACGGCCGCGCTTTTCGTCTTCGTGGTCCTGGGGCTGATCGCCCGCATGGCCGGCTTCAGCATCTTCAAGTTTCTCGGCTACATCCGGGACGAGCTGCTCATCGTGCTCGGCACGAGTTCGTCGGAGAGCGCCTTGCCCCAGCTCATGGAGAAGCTCGAGCGGCTCGGCTGCTCCCGGTCGGTGGTGGGCCTTGTGGTGCCGACCGGCTATTCGTTCAATCTCGACGGTACCAACATCTACATGACGCTCGCGACCCTGTTCATTGCGCAGGCGCTGCACTTCGATCTCACCTTCAGCCAGCAACTGACGATTCTTCTGGTGGCGCTGCTGACCTCGAAGGGTGCAAGCGGCGTCACGGGCGCGGGCTTCGTCACGCTCGCTGCGACGCTGGCGGTGGTGAACCCGGCCCTGGTGCCCGGCATGGCCGTCATTCTCGGCATCGACAAGTTCATGAGCGAGGTGCGCGCGCTCACCAACATCATCGGCAACGGCGTGGCGACGATCGTGGTGGCTTGGTGGGAGGGCGAACTCGACCGCGACAAGCTCGAAGCCGGCCTCAACCAGCGGATCGACCCGTCCGATATCGAGACCGCCGTCACGACCGATTAGCCATCGGCTGACAAGGGTGCGTGCGATGGCTAATCTCGACCGGGTGAAGCGGGGAGACACCATGGCAGACGACAGGGTTGCGCAGGAAGGGACATGCCGGTGCGGGCAGGTCCGGTTTCGCGTGCACGGCGAACCGATCGTCACGATGGCGTGCCATTGCACCGGGTGCCAGCGCATGACCGCGAGCGCCTTCTCGCTGAGCGTTCTCTATCCGAGCGCGAGCTTCGAGGTCGTGCAGGGCGAGCCCGTCATCGGCGGTCTTCACGGCGCGACGCGGCATTTCTTCTGCCCGCATTGCATGAGCTGGCTCTTCACGCGTCCGGAGGGCATGGACGAGTTCGTCAACGTGCGCACCGCCATGCTGGAAGATCCGGGCCGCTTCCCGCCCTATGTCGAGACATGGACGAGCGAGAAGCTGCCCTGGGCCACGACGCCGGCGGTGCACAGCTTTGCGACATTGCCGCCGATGGAGCGCTATCCGGAGCTGGTGGAGGAATACGCACGCGTCTCCGCGCGCACCGGCATCGTGCCCTGAGAAATCGTCCCACAGGATGGCCGTCGAGTGCGTACGTCTCGGTCCATTCCGGGCTCATCAGTTGGACTATGTCCGAGGTGGCATTTACGAAGGCTAGGGCGCCCGGTCACGCGTATCTATGGCTCATTCGCATCGAGCTCGTGCCCGTCGCGGTCGAGGTGGAGATAGTTGGCGTTGAACATGGCGACGGACATAAGCGCTTCGAGGTCCGGGATGGTGACGGTCTTGCCCTTCCAGATGATGAGTTCCTGCTCCCGCATCAGCTGAAGCGTCCGGTTCACGTGCACCGTCGACATGCCCGTGGCGTCTGCCAGTTGATCCTGCGTCACCGGAAACTCGAAGCTCTTCCGGCCTTGCCCGTTTTCAGTCAGCCCGACCGCTTTCAGCCTGAAATAGAGTTCACAGAAGAGGTGGGAGAGCCGCTCGATCGCTTCGCGCTGCCCCAGGCTCGTGGTCCATTCGCGCGAAATCGCCTCCTCGACGAGGGAGTTCCACCACATTGCCCGAGTCAGTCGGGGAGACGTGTCGATGACATCCAAGAGCGTATCGGACGGGATTTCCGCCACACGCACCGGAGTCAGAGCACCCATGGAATGGTCAATCTGTTTGAGAATGAACATGCGTATGTCGCACACGTCGCCCGGCACGAGAAAGCCCACGATCTGGCGCCGTCCGTCTTCGAGCACCTTGTAGCGACACGCCCATCCATCGAGGATCAGGTTGACTTGGCGAGGCTTGTCGCCCTCGCGGATGATGTCCTCGCGCGGGCGCACCACCCGCACCTTTGCCGCTGCGGCACGTTCAAGCTTCTGCTTGTCTTCCGAAGACAGCTGCGTGAACTGCTCGAGCTTGCGGATGAGGTAGGTCGCCATAGGCCCATTCCCTTTTGGCCAAGCTCATAGTTGTGAAAGGAACGACGAGCGTTAACCCTTGTTATCCCACTGTGTCGTGTCCGCGCCTACTCCTAAACTTGTTGTCCCGCTTCGGGGCCTTGCGGAGGAGCCGTCATGCCTTATTCGGAAGTGCAGTCGCTTGCTCATTGCCGCATTCTGGTGGTCGAAGACGAATACTTCATCGCCGACGAGATGGCTCTGGCTCTTCGGGCTTTCGGCGCCGAGGTCATCGGCCCCGTCCCGACAATGGATAAGGCCATTAAGATCGTGGAATCGACTGAGCCGATCCATGCCGCGATCCTCGACGTCAACCTGAAAGGCGCGAGAGTCTTTCCCCTGGCCGATATCCTCGGCGAACGCGGCATCCCCTTCGTATTCGCGACCGGCTACAGCGGGACCGCAATTCCGGCCGCCTATGAGGCGGTTCCGCTTTGGGAAAAGCCGTTCGACCCCCGTGCTCTCGCCCAAGCCCTGCCTGCGGTTGTGCTGCCCTGCTGAGGCTTTCATTCCCGTCGTCGCCGGGCTTGTTCCGGGGATCAGTGCCGGTGATCTCTGCTCCAAAGGCGCCACGCTCGGACCGGGAGTGACACCCGCGCCGTCATGCCCGGGCTCGTCCCGGGCACCCACGTCTTGGCAACGGGGTGGTTCTCGAAGACGTGGGTGGCCGCACCAAGTGCGGCCATGACGCC
>NZ_JAERQD010000008.1 GCF_016735695.1 Microvirga zambiensis WSM3693
TCAGAGGCAGGTCTTGAGGCAACGATATAGCCAAGATTGGGAATGATGTCAAGAACAAAGTGAGAACATAACATCACACCTTACCTCGCCTCATCACCCCTCATCCCCGCGCCGTCATGGCCGCACTTGGTGCGGCCACCCACGTCTTGGGAACCACCACGCTGCTTAAGACGTGGGTGCCCGGGACAAGCCCGGGCATGACGGCGCGGGTGTCATTCCCGGTCCGGTCACGGCGAGCGTGGCGCCTATGGAATCGAGGTCCCCAGAACGAGTCCGGGGGATGACGATGGAAGAAGTGCCGCGCTTCACCGCATTGGCACCAACAGACGGATCAACTCCGGAGAGGTGATGACGTATCAAGGCGACCATAGCAAAGGATCTTACGCCATGTAATAACAGATATGAGCGATAGGAGACACATGGCGAAACTGCCTAAAGACTGGCGAGTCTTTGCGAGGGACGATCCCGCCGATGAGTTTCGCCGCTACAAAGCGCTCGTGGCTCGACACAAGACAGACGAAGCGCGACGCACACGCATCCGCCGCATACGCCAACATCCCGGCCAAGTAACCGTTTGGTGCCTGATCGTCACCGGCCTTGGCCTTCTCGGCTGGCGCATGCTGAACCTCGAGCCCCTGCCCCCGCCACCTCCGCCGAGCGCTTGGCCTGCCGAGATCCGTGCGAAGCACATCGCTGCTCGCAGAAGCTGCGAGGCGGCCCGCGCAGAGGGCCTCGCACCGGCCACGCGCGGCTATCCAGGGTATTGGCCCCATCTCGACGGGGACAACGACGGAGTGGCCTGCGAATGGAGCCTCGGCATCCCCAGCATCTCCCTTCATACCCTCCTGGGCGGCAAGTGAGAGACGACTGACTACCCTCGTCATCCCCGGACTTGTTCCGGGGACCCACGTCTTAAGCAGCGTGGTGGTTCCCAAGACGTGGACCGCTGCAACGAGTGCGGCCATCACGGTGGGGTTGCGAACGGTGCATCACCCCCTCGCCGCCCGCTTCATCGCCCCCTCCAGCACCCCGAACACTCGTTCGTCCGCGGATTGGGCGACGTTGAAGCGCATGTGGCTTCCGGCCGATTGCGAGGGGCTGAAGACGTTGCCGGGGGCGAGGACGAGGTTGTCGGCAAGCGCGTGGCGGGCGACGTCGGCGGCGGCGAGATCGTGCGGGAGGCGGCACCAGAGAAGCATGCCGCCCTTCGGCACGATCCAGGGCTCGATGCCGAGCGCCCGAAGACGCGGGATCGTTGTGGTCATGGCTTTGGCGAGGCGGGCTTTCAGCGTCTCCAGGTGCTTGCGATAGCCGCTCGAGCCGAGCACGGCGAAAACGAGCTCCTCCGACATCCGGCTGCTGGAAAAGCCGGTGGCGATCCGGAAGTCGGTGAGCGTCTCGATCCAGTCCGGCCGCGCGGCGACGTAGCCGCAGCGGAAGGAGGCCGAAAGGGTTTTGGAAAAGCTGCCGATCCGCACCACGCGCTCGAGCCCGTCGAGGGCGGCGAGGCGCGGCGCCGGCTCGGTCTCGAAATCGGCAAAGATGTCGTCCTCGACGATGGTGAGCCCATATTGCTCCGCCAGTTTCAGGACGCGATGCGCCGTGGCGATGGACAGGCTCGCCCCCGTGGGATTGTGGAGGCCGGAATTGGTGATGTAGAGGCCGGGCCGATGCGCCGCGAGCGCCTGCTCGAATTTTTCCAGATCTGGCCCGCCCGGCGTGTAGGGCACGCCGATCACCGTCACGCGGTGGGCGCGCAGCAGGGCGAGGAAATTGAAGTAGCAGGGATCGTCCACCAGGACCGCGTCACCGGGCTTCACCAGCAGCCGGCACACGAGATCGATCGCCTGGGTGCCGGAATCCGTCAGCAGGATACGGTCGGGGGCAGCCTGAAACCCCTGCTCGGCCATCCGCCGCGACAGGAGCTGGCGCAAGGCGGCAAGGCCGAGCGGCGTGCCGTAATCGGTCAGCGCGGTCTCATCCCTCATGCGTGAAAGGCCGCGCAGGCCACGCCGGATCTCTTCCTCCGGCATCCAGCTCGCCGGCAGCCACCCACAGCCGGGCTTCGATGCCTCGGGCTGCGTCTCGAGGGAGAGCCGCGAGACCCATAAGGGGTCGATCGCCCGGTCGAGCCTCGGCGCGAGTTCGGCGAGCGACAGCGGCGCCGATGGCGCGGCGCTGTAGAAGCCAGAGCCGGGCCGGGAACGGATGACGCCCTCGGCGGCGAGCCTTTCATAGGCCTCCACCACGGTCGATTTCGACACCTGCATGGTGCCCGCAAGCGCCCGGATGGACGGCAGCTTCCCACCCTGGGCGAGCGACCGGCCGGCGATCTGCCGGCGGACCGAATCCATGACGCGCTCGACGAGCGTTCCATGTGAGGCGAGATCCGAGAAATCGTCCACTGTACTGCCCATCGCTCCATGACAGTTCGGGCAAACTGTACCTGACTGTCTCTGGTTTTTCCAGGCCACCCGGGCGAAATGAGAGCATCGAGGGAGCGATGCATGGACAGGACGACGGAAGGCTGGATCAGCGGTTTCATCGGAGTGCTGATCTTCAGCGGCTCCCTGCCGGCGACCCGTGTCGCCGTGCTCGACATCGATCCGCTGTTCCTGACGCTGGCGCGGGCGACGATCGCCGGCCTTCTCGGCCTGGCGCTGCTCCTGGCCCTGCGTCAGAAGCCTCCCGCCCGCAGCGAGCTGGCATCGCTCGCCGTCGTCTCGCTGGGCGTGGTGATCGGCTTCCCGCTGCTGACGGCACTCGCCCTGCAGCACATCACCACGGCAAATTCCATCCTATTCGTCGGCCTCCTGCCGCTCGCCACGGCCGCCTTCGGGATCCTGCGCGGCGGGGAGCGGCCGCAGCGTGCCTTCTGGCTGTTCTCAGGGTTAGGCGCGGCCTTCGTCGCCGGCTTCGCCCTGCTCCAGGGCTCCTCGATCTCTCCCGTCGGCAGCCTGCTCATGCTCGCCGCCATCGTCCTGTGCGGGCTCGGTTACGCGGAGGGCGCGAAGCTCGCCCGCACGCTCGGCGGCTGGCAGGTCATCTCCTGGGCGCTGGTTCTCTCCCTGCCGCTGACCGCCGGTCTCATGCTGCTCAACCTTCCCGGCACATGGAGCGGCATCGGCATGCCGGCCTGGTGGGGCCTTGCCTATGTCTCCCTGTTCTCCATGCTGATCGGCTTCGTCTTCTGGTATCGCGGCCTCGCGCTCGGCGGCGTCGCCGGCGTCGCGCAGCTGCAATTGCTGCAGCCCTTCTTCGGCCTGATCCTGGCGGCCCTGCTTCTGAAGGAAACCATCGGCTGGGCGATGATCGCGGTCAACGTCGCCGTGATCGCCTGCGTCGCCGGCGCCAAGCATTTCGCGAAGCCCCACGCGGCGCAGGCGCGCTAGCAACAGGGGCAGCGCCTCGACGGGCGGGCCTGCGCATCCCATCTTTAGGGCATGGTCCATGCAGCTCTCGTGCCGAACCTCTCCCTCCGCGAACGGGTCGGCGCTCTCCGTCACATCCCCGCGCTCTTCCGTCTGGTGTGGCAGGCGAGCCCGGCGCTGACCGCATCGAGCCTCGGTCTGCGGCTCGTCCGGGCGGTCGTGCCCATCCTCATGCTCTATGTGGGCAAGCTCATCATCGACGAGGTCGTCGCCCAGACCCAAATGGCCTCGGCCGGCCCGACGATCAGTGACTGGGTGGCGAGCGGCCGGCTCAACCTGCTGGGTGCGCTCGTCGTGCTGGAGGCCGCGCTTGCCATCGCGGCGGACCTTCTCGGCCGGGCGAGCGCGCTCGTCGACAGCCTGCTCGCCGAGCGCTACAGCAATTTCGCCAGCGTGCGCCTGATGGCGCGTGCGGCGATGCTCGATCTCGAACAATTCGAGAGCAGCGACCAGCAGGACCGGCTCGACCGGGCGCGGCGGCAGGTGACCGGCCGGACCACGCTTCTGACCCTCCTCTTCGGCCAGGTTCAGGACGTGCTCACCATCCTGTCCCTTGCGGCTGGGCTTGCGGCCTATGCGCCGTGGCTCCTCGGGCTCATCGTGCTCGCCCTGCTGCCGGCCTTTCTCGGCGAGGTGCATTTCAACGCCCAAGGGTACCGGCTCAACTACTTTCGCACGCCCGAGCGGCGCCAGCTCGACTACATCCGCTATCTCGGCTCCAGCGTCGAGACCGCGAAAGAGATCAAGCTGTTCGGGCTGAACGGCTTCCTGGTCGAGCGGTTCAGCCGCTTCGCCGAGCGCATGTACGGCGACAACCGGCAACTCGCGATCCGCCGCGCCGTCTGGGGCGGGCTCTTCGCGGCCTTGGCGTCGCTCGCCTATTACCTCGCCTATGCGCTCGTGGTGTGGCGCACGGTCCGCGGCGATTTCAGCATCGGCGACCTGACCTTCCTGGCAGGCTCCTTCCTGAGGCTGCGCAGCCTGCTCGAGGATCTGCTCCTCGGCTTCTCGCAGGTCGCCGGACAGGCGCTCTATCTCGACGACCTGTTCTCGTTCTTCGAGATCGAACCCACGATCGCCTCGCAGCCGAACGCGCTGCCGTTTCCGCGGCCCATGCGGTCGGGCATCACCTTCGAGAATGTCGGCTTCCGCTATCCGGATTCCGCGCAATGGGCAGTGCGCCATCTCAACCTGACGATCCGGCCCGGAGAGGTCGTCGCCCTCGTCGGCGAGAACGGCGCCGGTAAGACCACCATCGTGAAGCTGATCGCCCGGCTCTACGACCCGACCGAGGGGCGCATCCTGCTCGATGGCCGGGACCTGCGCGACTACGACCTCACCGAACTCAGAAGCGAGATCGGCGTGATCTTCCAGGACTTCGTCCGCTTCCACTTCACGGCCGCCGAGAACATCGGCGCGGGCCGGATCGAGGCGTCGGCGGATCGCGGCCGCATCCGCTCGGCGGCGGAGCGCAGCCTCGCCGACCCGGTGATCGCCCGCCTGCCTAAAGGATACGACCAGCCGCTCGGAAAGCGCTTCAACGAAGGTGCGGATCTGTCCGGCGGCGAGTGGCAGAAGATCGCGATTGCGCGAGCGTACATGCGCGAGGCCGACGTGCTCATCCTCGACGAGCCCACTGCCGCCCTCGATGCCCGCGCGGAATACGAGGTGTTCCAGCGCTTCCGCGATCTCAGCCGCGGCAAGACCGCGATCCTGATCTCGCACCGCTTCTCGACCGTGCGCATGGCCGACCGGATTCTCGTTTTGGAGAATGGACAAGTGGCGGAAGCCGGCGCGCACGAGGACCTCGTCGCCTCAGGCGGTCGTTACGCGGAGCTCTTCGAGCTGCAGGCTTCGGGGTATCGGTGAGAGTGAAGATAACCTCCATCACGTCATCACCGGCCTTGTGCCGGTGATCCCGATGCCAAGGGCGCGATGCCAAGCGCGCTGCGCTTCTCGGTATCGGGATGGCCGGGACAAGGCCGGCCATGACGTGGAGGATTTGAGAGCCTACTTCCGTCCCTTGTCGAACGGGTTTTCGCCCGTGCGCAGCGAGACTCGGATGGGCGTGCCCGGAAGGTCGAAGGCTTCGCGGATGTTGTTGACGAGGTAGCGGGTGTAGCTTTTCGGCAGGGCGTCGAGCTGGTTGCCGAAGACCGCGAAATGGGGCGGACGCGCCTTGATCTGCGTCATGTAGCGGATCTTGATCCGGCGTCCCGAAACGGCCGGCGGCGGGTTGGCCTCGATGGCCTCCGAGAGCCATTGGTTGAGCCGCGCCGTCGAGATGCGGGTGTTCCACTTCTCGTAGACGTGGAGCACCGCCTTCATGAGCGGGTCGATGCCGCTGCCGGCGAGTCCCGACAGGGGAACGACCGGCGCGCCGCGCACCTGCGGCAGCAGGCGGGAGGCCTTTTCCTTCAGATCCGCGAGGAGGCCTTTCTGGTCGGCGACGAGATCCCATTTGTTGAGGCCGATGACGAGGGCGCGGCCCTCCTGCTCCACCAGATCGACGATGGACAGGTCCTGCTTCTCGAACGGGATCGTGGCGTCGAGCAGCACCACCACCACCTCGGCGAAGCGCACGGCGCGCAGGGCATCGGCGACCGAGAGCTTTTCGAGCTTGTCCTCGACCCGGGCGCGCTTGCGCAGGCCCGCCGTGTCGAAGAGCTTGATCTCGCGCCCGCGCCATTCCCAATCGAGGGAGATGGAATCGCGGGTGATGCCGGCCTCGGGGCCGGTCAGCAGGCGGTCCTCGCCGACCATGCGGTTGATGAGCGTCGACTTGCCCGCATTGGGGCGTCCGACGATGGCGACCTGAAGCGGCTTGTTCGGGTCGTCCTCTTCCTCCTCGTCCTCGTTGGGATCGGGGAAGAAGGGCATCAGGGCCTCGAAGAGGTCCGCCAGTCCCTCGCCATGCTCGGCCGAAAACGGAATCGGATCGCCCAGGCCCAGCGAGAAGGCATCGTAGGCGCCTGCCATGCCGGCGCCGCCCTCGGCCTTGTTGGCGACGAGGATCACGGGCTTGCCCGACCGGCGCACCATCTCGGCGAAGGGGCGGTCGGCGGGCAGGATCCCGACGCGGGCATCGATCACGAAGAGGATGACATCGGCATCACCGATGGCGGCCTCCGTCTGCGCACGCATGCGGCCGAGGAGCGACTCCTCCGTCGCCTCTTCCAGGCCCGCGGTGTCGACGATGCGGAATTCGAGATCGCCGAGCTTGGCCTCGCCCTCGCGCCGGTCGCGGGTCACACCCGGCCGGTCGTCCACAAGCGCCAGCTTCTTGCCGACGAGACGATTGAAGAGAGTCGATTTGCCGACATTCGGCCGCCCGACAATGGCGACGGTCGCCGTCATGTCCTGTCCTATCTATCCTACTACTGCGTCGCCTGAACCGGACCGCCCGCCACGAGCGCAGTATAGACGGCAAGGCGCTGCCTCAGGGAGGACGGCGTCTCGCGATCGGCGGCGATCTGGTCGAACCAGCGGCCGGCATAATCCATGTCACCGGCCTTAAGGCCGGACAAGCCTAAGAGTTCCCGAGCGGAATGGCGCCAGGCATTGGTGGGTACCGCGAGCGGTTCGACCGCCTGCCGCAGGGCGGGGGCTTCAGCCGTGTCGAGGCGCAGCCAGGCGGCGCGAAGGCGCGCAAGGTCCTTCCAGAGCGCGGGCACCGAGGCGTCGTTGGCAAGCGCATCGAAGGCCGAGGCGCCGTTCTCCGCGCTCTGCTGGCCGAGTTCGCCGGCGAGGCGGAAGCGCGCGAGCATGGCATAGCCCGTGCTGCCATCTTCCTTCACGACGTTCTCGAAGGCGGCCTGCGCCTCCTGCCCCTTGTCCTCGGAGGAGAGGCGCAGGGCTTCCTCGTAACGGGTCGCAGCCTCCTGCGCGCGGGTCTCCTGCATATGCTGCCAGAAGCGCCAGCCGCCGACGGAGGCGACGATCAGGACAACAACGCCGACGATGATGCCGTTGTAGCGCTTCCAGATCTGGGCGATCTTGTCGCGGCGGTATTCCTCATCGACTTCGCGAATGAACTCGTCGTTCGGGGCCATAATCTCACTCATGCGGCTTGGCGGCCGCCTCCTGCAATCGAAGCAGGTCGTTAAAGCATCGGACCCAAAAGTGGAACCCACTTTTGGGACCATCCGATGCTTCACCATGGATGAGCGCATCGATTTGCGCGGAAAACCGGACCCACTTTTCCGCTCGATGCGCTAGCACAGGCTCCCCCGCAAGGCGAGAGGCTTCATGCCCGCACCGGCAGCGCCGGCACGCCGATCAGCCAGGGATGGAGCCAGAAGAGGAAGACGAGATAGATCGCCGTGCCGACGACCACGGCCAGAATGTCGTTGCGCCAGCCCGCCGGCGCAGCCGTTCCGCCGTGCTGGGCCGCCACGTCTCGCCGCTTGACGCTGATGCGGGCGGCGACCGCCCAGGCGAGGATGGAGCCGAAAAGCAGGATCGAGCCGAGATCGCCGTTCGCGAGGAGATGGGCGAGCGCCCAGATCTTCACGCCGGCGAGCATCGGGTGCTTCAGCCGGGCCTTGATGCGTCCCGGCAGATAGGCCGCCGCAACGCAGACGAAGGCGATCCAGACCAGGAGCAGCGCCAGATGGCGGGTCCAGACCGGCGGATCCCAGACCGGGATGTAGCCTCCCGCCCGATACTGGCCGTAACCGACGGCAATGAGCACGATGCCGACCATGGAGAGCAGGGAATAGATCCCCTTGTACGGTCCCTCCCCGACCCGCGTAATGAGAGCTGCCCGGCTACCCCTGACCATGCTGAAGCAATGCACGCCGAGAACGACGACAAGGCCGAGGATGAGCAGCGTCACTGAGAAGGCCTCCCGAGGATAGGAACTTATAACCATTCCAAACTGGAAAACCAATCGGAACAATGCTGGGAGACGTCTCGACGCCTGCCCCAGGATGTTCCTACCGCAAGTTTCCTAACCCCTGCAAAGGTCTGGGCTGCCTAAACTTTTAACAAAGGGATATCTTGCAGCATAAAAATTTCCCCGCTACTGAGCGCCAAACCTTGCTTTAGACTAAAACGGCTCTGGCGACGCCGGTCCAAGTCGGTTTAGCTAGGCTGCAATAGTCAACCAACAGGTTCTAAGGGGGGACAGGTGACGGCACTTCTTGGGCTATCCCGCGTCATCGATTCGATCAACGAACGCGTCGGCAAAGTGGCTGCCTGGGCCATCGTGGTGGCCGTCCTGGTCTCGGCGATCAATGCCATCATCCGGCGCATCTTCGGCGTCTCGTCCAATGCCTGGCTCGAGCTGCAATGGTACCTTTTCGGTGCCGTGTTCATGCTCTGCGCCGCCTGGACGCTGAGATCGAACGAGCACATTCGCATCGATATCATCTCGAGCAGGCTCAAGAAGCGTGCGCGGGACGGGATCGACGTGTTCGGACATCTTTTCTTCCTGCTCCCCTTCGTGACGCTGCTGCTCTATCTGTGCATCCCCTTCTTCATGAGTTCCTTTCGGTCGGGCGAGGTCTCTTCGAATGCAGGCGGCCTGCTGATCTGGCCCGCCAAGGGCCTCATCCTGCTCGGCTTCATCTCGATGTTCTTCCAAGGGCTGAGCGAGCTGATCAAGCGCGTCGCGATCATGCAGGGCAAGCTCGTCGATGAGGAAGCAGGCGGCCACAGCGTCGAAGCCGAGGCCGAGCGCCTCATCCATGACATCGGCACCGTCAACACCCCCGGCACCGGCGCAACACCGCCCGGCGACGGCGTGAGCTGATCGTTCGGCGCTGTTCCAAGTTTTCCGGAGTTTTCATCAATGGCTGCATTGATTGCCCAGAACCTCGCGCCGATCATGTTCGCGGCGCTCGTGGTCTTCCTCCTCCTCGGCTACCCGGTCGCCTTCGCCCTGGCGGCCAACGGCCTTTTGTTCTTCTTCATCGCGGTGGAGCTCGCTCCGCTCGCGCCCGAGACCATCACCCTCTCCTGGCCGTTCCTGCAGGCCCTGCCCGACCGCATCTTCGGCACCATGTCGAACGAAGTGCTGCTGGCGATTCCATTCTTCACCTTCATGGGATTGGTGCTGGAACGCTCCGGCATGGCGGAGGACCTGCTCGATACTATCGGCCAGCTCTTCGGTCCGGTGCGCGGCGGCCTTGCCTATGCGGTGATCTTCGTGGGCGCGCTGCTCGCAGCCACCACGGGCGTCGTGGCGGCCTCGGTGATCTCGATGGGCCTCATCTCCCTTCCGATCATGCTGCGCTACGGCTATGACCGCCGCCTCGCCTCCGGCGTGATCGCGGCCTCCGGCACGCTCGCTCAGATCATCCCGCCCTCTCTCGTCCTCATCGTCATGGCCGACCAGCTCGGCCGCTCGGTGGGCGACATGTACGAGGGCGCTTTCCTGCCCGGCCTGATCCTCACCGGCCTTTACGCCGGCTACGTCATGCTGATGTCGATCCTCTTCCCGAAATCGGCCCCCGGCCTTCCGCCGGAAGCGATCGGCTATCGCGAGCCGGACGGCGCGCGCGGCGTGTGGCAGCTCGGCATCCTGGTCGTGTTCTCCGGCCTCGTCGGCTACTACGTGCTCTCGCAGACCAACACCAAGGCCGGCGCCGATTTCGTCATCCTGACGATCTGCGTCGCGACCGTGGTGGCGCTCATCTGCGCCCTGATGAACAAGATGCTCGGCGCCAAGCGCATCGCCATCTCGGCCGTGCTGGTCGCCGCGCTCATCGGTCTCTACGTGGTCTTCCACAACCAGGGCCGGGAAGCTCTCGCGCTCGCCATGGAGATGATCCTCGCCGGTGCGATCTACGCCCTGATCGTCGGTCTCGTCGAGCGCTTCACCGGCCTGCGTCTCATGTCCAACATGGCGCAGCAGGTCACCTTCGTCATGGTGCCCCCGCTCCTGCTCATCTTCCTCGTGCTCGGCACCATCTTCATCGGCCTTGCCACGCCGACCGAAGGCGGCGCCATGGGCGCGCTCGGCTCGGTGATCCTGGCCGCCATCAAGCGCAAGCTCGACAACAACCCGTCGCGCTTCAACTGGACGCTGGTGCGCCAAGCGACGGAAGCGACCGCGAAGCTCTCGGCCTTCGTGCTGTTCATCCTGATCGGCGCCCGCGTGTTCTCGCTCACCTTCTACGGCGTGAACGGCCACATCTGGGTCGAGCACCTGCTCACATCGCTTCCGGGCGGACAGGTCGGCTTCCTGGTCTTCGTGAACGTCCTGGTGTTCTTCCTGGCCTTCTTCCTCGATTACTTCGAGCTCGCCTTCATCATCATCCCGCTCCTCGGGCCCGCCGCCGACAAGCTCGGCATCGACCTGATCTGGTTCGGCGTGATGCTCGGCGTGAACATGCAGACCTCGTTCATGCACCCGCCCTTCGGCTTCGCTCTGTTCTTCCTGCGCTCGGTGGCACCCAAGGTGCCTTATATCGACCGCTTGACGGGCAAGAAGATGGAGCCGGTGACCACGGGCCAGATCTACTGGGGCGCCGTTCCCTTCGTGATCATCCAGCTGATCATGGTGGGTATCGTGATCCTGTTCCCGCAGATCGTGATGCACTACAAGGCGGCGGGTCCTGTGGTCGACCCGGCCGCGGTGCAGAAGAAGCTCGACGAGCTCCTCGTCCCCGGCCTCGGCGCTCCCGGCAGCGAACCGGGCGGCCTCCCCGGTCTCCCCGGCCTGAACTTCGACGAACCGCCGAAGATTCAGTAAGGGCGGCAGGCGCGAAACACTGCAAAGGCGGGCCGCTGAGCCCGCCTTTCGTTTGAAAGCCGGACCAGCGATTGCGGCGGAGTGATCCTTCCCATAAAACCGCTGCGTCATCAGAAAAAGAACAGCCGGTCGGATCGGCAGCCCGAGGGGGAAACGAAGACATGCTTCGCATCGTGAGCGTCACGCTGGCTGCAGCCCTGACCCTGTTGCCTCAGGCTGCTCTCGCAGCGGAGTTCGACGGGGCCAGCCTCGGCGCCGCCTGGGCCCTGCCTTTCGCCGGCATCCTGCTGTCCATCGCCCTCTTCCCGCTCCTCGCGCCGCATGCCTGGGAGCATCATCAGGGCAAGATCGCAGCCCTGTGGGGCCTGCTGGTGCTCGTTCCCATGGCGCTCGCCTTCGGGCCGGCGACCGCGTTTCACGCCCTCGCCCATACGGCGCTGCTCGAATACCTCCCCTTCATCCTGCTGCTGCTCGCCCTTTTCACCGTGGCCGGCGGCATTCTCGTGCGCGGCAACATCCACGGCGCGCCGGGCACCAACACGATCCTGCTCGCCATCGGCACGGTGCTTGCGAGCTTCATCGGCACGACGGGCGCCTCCATGGTGATGATCCGCCCCGTGATGCGCGCCAACGACGACCGGCGGCACAATGTGCACGTGATCGTCTTCTTCATCTTCCTGGTGTCCAACATCGGCGGCTCGCTCACGCCGCTCGGCGATCCGCCGCTGTTCCTCGGCTTCCTGCGCGGGGTGGATTTCTTCTGGACCACCACGCATCTTCTGCCCGAGACGCTTTTCGCCAGCGGGCTTCTGCTCGCCCTGTTCTTCATCGCCGATTCAGTGATCTACCGGAAGGAAGGGCACATCCGCCCGGACCCGACGCCCGACAATCCGGTGCGCGTCACCGGCGGCATCAATTTCGTGCTGATCCTCGTCATCATCGCCGCCATTCTCATGAGCGCCACGATCGATCTCGGCCGCGCAAATCTGTTCGGCATCGAGATCGAGCTGGCCAACGCCTTGCGCGACCTCATCATGATCGCGGTGACAATCGTCTCCCTGAAACTGACGCCGCGGGCGAACCGCGAGGAGAACGGATTCTCCTGGGGCCCGATCAAGGAAGTGGCAAAGCTCTTCGCCGGAATCTTCATCGCCATCATCCCGGTGCTCGCCATGCTGAAGGCCGGCGCGAACGGGGCCTTTGCGCCGCTCGTCGCCCTCGTGACCAACCCGGACGGCAGCGCCAACAACGCCGCCTATTTCTGGCTCTCCGGCGGCCTGTCCTCGTTCCTCGACAACGCGCCGACCTATCTCGTCTTCTTCGAGCTCGCCGGCGGCGATGCGCCGCAGCTGATGACGACCGGCGCGCTGACGCTGACCGCGATCTCGGCCGGCGCCGTGTTCATGGGCGCGAACTCCTATATCGGCAACGCGCCCAACTTCATGGTCTATGCGATTGCCCGCGAGGGCGGCGTGAAGATGCCGAGCTTCTTCGGCTATCTGCTCTGGTCGGGCGGCATCCTGATCCCGACCTTCCTGCTGCTGACGCTGCTGTTCTTCCGGGGATGATTGGCGTTTAGAGAAGAAGCATCGGATTGATCCCAAAAGTGGATTCCACTTTTGGGTCCGATGCTTTAGCGGCGCCGGTAAACGCCCGTGAACGTGACGTTCATGCCGCCGCACATGTTGTTGTCCTTGACGAGCAGATAGGGACCGAGGCGGCGCAGCCTGACCTTGCACTCGTATTCGTCGCCCTTGTCGAAGGCGATGGTTCCATTTTCGCCCATGGCGAAGGACAGGGTCGCGCCGCGCAAGGGCGCCTCGCCCTCCAGCGAGCCGAGATTGACGGCGCCGCGCTTGACGCGCTCCGGGTCGAGCGCGCCATAGGTCGCATCGCCCTTGACCTTCAAGCCGTCCTGACCGGCGCCTTTCTCGATGACGATGTCCTGCTCCGGACTGCCGCGCCAGCGCCCGATCCAGCTCTCGGCGGCAATCGGCTGGTTCGGCACGAGCGTCACCGCCGCTCGCGGGAGAAAGCCTTCCGTCGTCTGCCCCTTGGCACCGACGAAGCTGGCGCAGACGAATGGGTCGCCGCCGCCGATGAGGACGACCTCGTCGCCGGGAACGAGATAGGCCTTGTCCCGGCAGGCGGCACTGCCGTCCGGACAGCCCTTCCGGATGGCAGCCGATTTCACGAAATTTGTGCGCGGGCTGAGCGCATTGATCCGCCCGAGCGCGACCGCATCATCCGCGTCAAAGTTCTCGGCACCGAAATAGAAGGAGCATTCCGCGCCTTGCGCCAGGGCCGGACCGGCCCCCATGACGCCGAGAAGGACGAAGGCTGCAGCTCTCATCTTCCGTCCCCTGTCCGAGATGCCGCTAACGCATCGCCTCCGCATAATCCTCCGGCTTGAAGCCGACGAGCAGGCTTCCGTCGAGATCGAGCACCGGGCGCTTGATCATCGAGGGCTGGTCGAGCATCAGCGCGAGCGCCTTATGCTCGTCGAGACCGGCCTTGTCGGCGTCCGGCAGCTTGCGGAAGGTCGTGCCTGCGCGATTGAGCAACGTCTCCCAGCCGACCGCACGGGTCCAGGCCTCCAACCGCGGACGATCGATGCCTTCCACCTTGTAGTCGTGAAAGGCGTAAGGCACGCCCTCGGCGTCGAGCCAGGCGCGCGCCTTCTTCATCGTGTCGCAGTTCTTGATGCCGTAGAGCGTCGCCGCCATCATCTATTCCCACTCGATCGTGCCGGGCGGCTTCGACGTAATGTCGTAGGTGACGCGGTTGATGCCCTTGACCTCGTTGATGATGCGAGTGGCGACCCGGCCGAGGAAACCCATGTCGAAGGGGTAGAAATCCGCCGTCATGCCGTCGATGGAGGTCACCGCACGCAGCGCGCAGACATGGTCGTAGGTGCGTGCATCGCCCATGACGCCGACGGTCTTCACCGGCAGCAGCACGGCGAAGGCCTGCCAGATCTCGTCGTAGAGGCCGGCATTGCGGATCTCTTCGAGATAGATCGCATCGGCCTTGCGCAGGATCTCCAGCTTCTCGCGGGTGATCTCGCCCGGAACGCGGATGGCGAGGCCGGGGCCGGGGAACGGGTGGCGGCCGACGAAAGCGTCGGGCAGGCCGAGCTCGCGGCCGAGCACGCGCACCTCGTCCTTGAACAACTCGCGCAGGGGCTCGACGAGCTTCATCTTCATGCGCTCGGGGAGACCGCCCACATTGTGGTGGCTCTTGATGGTGACGGAGGGACCGCCGGTGAAGGAGACGCTCTCGATCACGTCCGGGTAGAGCGTGCCCTGCGCCAGGAAATCCGCGCCGCCGATCTTCTTCGCCTCCTCGTCGAACACGTCGATGAAGAGCTTGCCGATGGTCTTGCGCTTGACCTCCGGATCCGACACGCCCTCGAGCGCGCCGATGAACAGGTCCTGCGCCTGCACGTGGACGAGCGGGATGTTGTAGTGGTCGCGGAACAGCGTCACCACCTGCTCGGCTTCGGCTGCGCGCAGCAGGCCGTGATCGACGAAGACGCAGGTGAGCTGGTCGCCGATGGCCTCGTGGATCAGAACGGCCGCCACGGCGGAATCGACGCCGCCGGAGAGGCCGCAGATCACCCGGCCTTTGCCGACCTGGGCGCGGATGCGTTCGATCGCCTCCTCGCGGAAGGCCTTCATGGTCCAATCGCCCTTGCAGCCGGCGATGTCGCGGACGAAGTTGCGAATGAGCTGCGCGCCTTGGGGCGTATGCACCACCTCCGGGTGGAACTGCACGCCGTAGAACCTGTGCTCCTCATCGGCCACGACCGCGAAGGGTGCGTTCTCGGAGGCCGCCAGGACCTCGAAGCCCTCCGGCAGCTTGGTGACACGGTCGCCATGGCTCATCCAGACCGGATACTTCTTGCCCACCTGCCACACGCCCTGGAAGAGCGGGCTCTCGGTGAGGATCTCGATCTCGGCGCGGCCGAATTCGGAGTGATGCCCACCCTCGACCTCGCCGCCGAGCTGCGCCGCCATGGTTTGCTGGCCGTAGCAGATGCCGAAGATCGGCAGGTCGGTCTCGAACAGCTCCTGCGGCGCGCGGGGCGAGGTGTCGACGGTGACCGATTCCGGCCCGCCCGACAGGATCACGCCCTTCGGCTTCATGGTCCGGATCGCCTCGGCAGCCTTCTGGAACGGCACCACTTCGGAATAGACGCCGTCCTCGCGCACGCGCCGTGCGATGAGCTGGGTCACCTGGGAGCCGAAATCGACGATGAGGATTTTGTCGTGGGTCTGGGTCATGGCGGGTTCTTACGGCTTTCCGGGTCGGGACAACAATCGAAATATGAGGCTTTTCATGGGTTTCGCACCAGGATCGCGGCATAGAAGCCGTCGGTGCCGGTCTTGTGCGGGGTCAGCTGGAGGCCATAGGCCGTCCGGCGCACGGCATCCTTGAGAAAGCCGAGCCCGTTCGTTCCCATCATCTCCTCCTGGGAGACCGGCTTGAAGCCCTTCTGGCGCTCGAGGAAGGCGGAGAGCGCGTCGTCATTCTCCTCAGGCAGGATCGAGCAGGTGATGTAGACGATCCGGCCGCCGGGCTTCACCAGCTGCGCCGCCCGGTCGAGAACCGTGGCCTGCTCGTTGCGCCGAACCTCCAGGCTGCCGGGGCGGAGACGCCATTTCGCATCCGGGTTGCGCCGCCAAGTGCCGATTCCGGTGCAGGGCGCATCGACGAGGACGCAGTCCATCCGCCCGTCGAGATCCGTGACTGCATCGGCCCTCGCCCGCGGGGTGCGGACTTGGACGTTGCGCACGCCGGCGCGGGTCAGGCGGTCGTGGATCGGAGCGAGACGGCGGGCATCGTTGTCGGTGGCGTAGATCTGGCCGTGGTTCTCCATCATGGCAGCCAACGCCAGGGTCTTGCCGCCGCCGCCGGCGCAGAGATCGACCACCTGCTCGCCGGGCTTGGCGCCGGAGAGGAGTGCCACGAGCTGCGAGCCCTCGTCCTGGATCTCGATCCAGCCCTTCAGGAACTCGGGCTCCGACTGCACGGCAGGGCCGCGCCCGTCCTCGCTCGGGGCGATGCGCAGGCCGAACGGCGAGAGCGGCGTCTCGATGGCGTTAAGATGCGGCAGGGCATCATGCGCCTCCTCGCGGGATGACACCTTCAGGGTGTTCACCCGGAGATCGAGCGGCGCGCGGGTGGCGAGCGCCTGCATCTCGGGAACGAGATCATCGCCGAAAAGACGCGCGAGCGACGGCTCGATCCAGTCGGGGAAATCGCCGGCGATGGGCGCCGGCGCGCCGCTGAGGTCGGCCTTGTCCAGCCTCCCGCGCTCGTCAGCCGACAGCGGTTCCGGCGCGAAGCGCTCGCCGGAGCAGAGCGCCGCAACCGCCTCGGGCGTCAGGCCGCGCTGCAGGCGGAGCATGCCGAGCACGAGGGCGCGAGGCGTCGCCTCCCCCATAATCCAGGCGGCGGAAGCCTTCCGGCGCAGGGCGTCATAGACGAGGCTCGCGATGGCGGCCCGGTCCTTGGAGCCGGCGAAGCGATGGGACAGGCCCCAATCCTTGAGGGCGTCGGTCGCCGGGCGGCGGCGGGCATCGATATCCGAAAGGACCTCGATGGCGGCGGAGATGCGGGCTGCAGGTGTCATCGAAAAAGCACACTCAAGCTTGGCCGTAGAAACGACATAATGTTTCCTGTTTTCCGTCCCGTTCGAAAGTGGATGTTGGAACCGTGCACATCGCACGATTCTCTTTGGAGCCACTTTCCATGTTGACTCGACTGACCCGCGGCCTTGTTGCCGTCGGCCTGACCCTGACCATCGCCGCCTGCGCCACCGCTCCGGCTGCGGATATCGCCCCGCCCCCGATGAAGCAGACCGACGCCAAGACGCAGCTCGAAAGCGGCAAGAAGTTCTGAGCGTCTAGCGACCTCGTATCGCGTGTCCGACCCGGACACTCACTCCACGTCATCACCGGCCCTGTGCCGGTGATCCCGATCCGAGAGGCGCCGAGCCTCACCTTGCCGGGATGGCCGGGCTTGTCCCGGCCATGACGCTTAACGTTCGTCCATCAAACTCCCGTCTCCGCCGCCAGCACCCTGAGGCCGAAGATGATCCACATGATGGCGAGGATCAGCACCCCGACCACGAAGGCCGTGAAGCGCAGGGACACCTTGTTCGAGGTGACATGGATCGCCGCATGGACCAGCCGGCTCGTCACGAACATCCACGACATCACCACGAAGAGCATGTCGGCCTTGCGGGTGAACAGCGCCAGCACCACCAGCACGTAGAACAGCACCGGGATCTCGAACTGGTTGTGGTACGCGTTCGAGATCTGCAGGATGCGGGTCGGCCAGTTGCGCTCGCCCAAGGCGATATCCCTGACCTTCACCTCCCCGGCCCGAAGCGTGCCGAGCCGCGCGCTGCCCATCCAGAGCAGCAGGACGACGGTCAGCGCGACCTGGACATAGACCGGGAGGAGAACTGAGGTGATGCTCATGAACGCGTACTCGACTGAAGCTTAGCTGCGGGTCGGATAGTTAGGGCTCTCCCGCGTGATCGTCACGTCGTGGACGTGGCTTTCGCGCAGGCCCGCGCTGGTGATGCGGATGAACTGGGCCTTTTCCTGGAACTCCGGCAGGGTCGCGGCGCCCACATAGCCCATGGAGGCGCGCAGGCCGCCGGCGAGCTGGTGCAGCACGCCCGAGACCGGGCCCTTGTAGGCCACCTGGCCCTCGATACCTTCCGGCACGAGCTTCAGGGTATCGCGCACCTCCGCCTGGAAGTAGCGGTCCGCCGAGCCGCGGGCCATGGCGCCGACCGAGCCCATGCCGCGATAGGATTTGTAGGAGCGGCCCTGGTAGAGGAACACCTCGCCGGGGGTCTCGTCGGTGCCGGCGAGCAGCGAGCCCACCATGGCGCAGGACGCGCCGGCGGCGAGCGCCTTGGCGAGATCGCCCGAGAACTTGATGCCGCCGTCCGCGATCACCGGCACGTCGGCCTGGGAGGCCGCCTCGACGGCCTCCATGATGGCGGTGAGCTGGGGCACGCCGACGCCCGCCACGATGCGGGTGGTGCAGATGGATCCGGGGCCGATGCCGACCTTGATCGCATCCGCGCCGGCATCGATGAGCGCCTTTGCGCCTTCCCGCGTCGCCACGTTGCCGGCGATCACCTGGACGGCGTTGGAGAGCTTCTTCACCCGGGTGACGCTCTCCAGAACCTTCACGGAATGGCCGTGGGCGGTATCGACCACGACCACGTCGCAGCCCGCATCGATGAGGCGCTCGGCCCGCTCGAAGCCCTGCTCGCCCGTCGTGGTGGCGGCGGCGACAAGGAGACGGCCCTGCTCGTCCTTGGCGGCGTTGGGATAGGCGACCTGCTTCTCGATGTCCTTCACCGTGATCAGGCCGATGCAGCGGTAATGGTCGTCGACGACCAGAAGCTTCTCGATGCGGAACTGGTGCAGAAGGCGGCGGGCCTCGTCCTGGCTCACGCCCTCGCGGACCGTGATCAGCCGGTCCTTGGTCATCAGTTCGGAGACCTTCTGGCCGGGATTGTTGGCGAAACGCACGTCACGGTTGGTCAGGATGCCGACGAGCTTGCCCTTGGCGCCGCCCGGCCCGCGCTCGACCACCGGAATGCCGGAGATGCCGTTATGCTTCATCATGGCGAGCGCATCGGCAAGGGTCTCGTCGGGGAAGATGGTGATCGGGTTCATCACCATGCCCGACTCGTAGCGCTTCACGAGGCGGACCTGCTCGGCCTGGGCCTCCGGCTCCAGATTGCGGTGGATGACGCCCAGGCCCCCGTTCTGGGCCATGGCGATGGCCATGCGGGCTTCCGTGACCGTATCCATGGCGGAGGCGACGATCGGCATGTTGAGGCGGATGGTCCGGGTCAACCGGGTCGCTACATCGACGTCGCCTGGCAGGACTTCGGAGCGGCCGGGACGGAGCAGCACGTCATCGAAGGTCAGTCCTTCGATGATCTTATCGGCAATTAAAGAGGCCATGACCAACTCCTAAAAGGGTGTGCGAGTGAGGAAATATCGCTTTGGCGAGTTGGCACGGGTCCGTAGCACGGGCGCACCGTTTCGCAAAGGGCCGAGCGGCGCGCTCGCAGAAGACCAGCCTTGCGCCTTTTTGCCCTTTGCAAGGAGGTTGCATCGGGTTAAGTGCTGCGAGTTATGCGCCGATCCCGCCTTCTCCCGCTGATCATTGCGACTGCCCTGTTCATGGAGAATACGGATTCGACCGTCATCTCCACGTCGCTGCCGATGATCGCGGAGACCCTGGGGACGGATCCGATCGCCCTCAAGCTGGCGCTCACCTCCTATCTGGTGAGCCTCGCGATCTTCATCCCGATCTCCGGCTGGATGGCGGACAAATACGGCGCTCGCACGATCTTCACCGCAGCGATCGGCGTATTCATGGCGGGGTCGCTGGCCTGCGCGGCCTCAACCTCCCTCGAATGGTTCGTGATCGCCCGCTTCGTCCAGGGTGCCGGCGGGGCCATGATGGTGCCGGTGGGGCGCCTCGTCCTCCTGCGCAGCGTCCCCCGCAGCGAGGTGGTGCAGGCGCTCGCGACCCTGACGATCCCGGCCCTCGTCGGCCCCATCGTCGGCCCGCCGCTCGGGGGCTTCATCACCACATTTTTTCACTGGCGCTGGATCTTCTTCATCAACATTCCCATCGGCATCCTGGGGATCGTGATGGCGCTGCGTTTCGTGCCGAACATCAAGGAAGATGACACCCCGCCCCTCGACACCATCGGCTTCCTGCTATCAGGCTTCGGCTTCGCCCTGGTGATGCTGGGCTTCGCCTCGGGTGGGCGGCACCTGATCCCGGGAGAGATCTCCGCTGGCTGCGTGATCGTCGGCGCGATCTGCCTCGTCCTCTACATCTTCCATGCGAGGCGCACGCCCTATCCGGTCCTGCATCTCAACCTGCTCAAGATCCCCACCTTCCGCATCAGCGTCGCCGGCGGCTTCATGTTCCGCATCGGCATTGGCGCCATCCCCTTCCTCCTGCCGCTGATGCTGCAGGTGGGCTTCGGCCTCAGCCCCCTCGCCTCCGGCTCCCTCACCTTCATCGCGGCGGTGGGCGCGCTGTTCATGAAGACGATGGCGAAGCGCATCCTCGAGCGGTTCGGCTTCCGCAGGGTTCTGACGATCAATGCGGTCATCGGCGCCTCCTTCGTGGCAGCCAACGGCTTCTTCACGCCCGATACGCCCCACTGGCTGATCATGATCCTTCTCCTGGTCGGCGGCTGCTTCCGCTCGCTGCAGTTCACCAGCATCAATGCCATCGCCTACGCGGATATCTCGAACCGCGAGATGAGCTACGCCACGAGCCTGGCGAGCGCCCTGCAGCAGGTCTCGCTCAGCGTCGGCGTCGCGGTCGGCGCCTTCGTGCTGGAATACGTGGCAGGCCTTAACGGCGACGCCACGATCACGGCGGGGGATTTCGGCCCCGCTTTCTGGTTCGTCGCTTTCATCTCGGCACTGGCGGCCTTCATCTTCGCCCGTCTGCATCCGACGGCGGGCGCGGAGATGTCCGGACACAGGATTGTGAAGGAAAAACCGGCCTCGAGCGGCCTCGGCGACGGTATGTCCGGCCGATAGGCTGCGCTAGGCTCTCGCCGGCAACGAACAGGGGCCTCACGTCACTTTCGGGACCCCGCCGGGAGGAGAGAGCATGGACCAGCGCATCATCGATCTCTACGACGACTTCACCCATGGCGGCATGAACCGCCGTGCCTTCCTCGACCGCCTCGCGGCGCTCGCGGGAAGCACGGCGGCTGCGACGACCCTGCTGACGGTGCTGCAGAACAATTACGCCCAGGCCCAGACCATCCCAGAGAACGATCCCCGGATCACCGCCGAGACCGTCGACATTCCCGGCGCGCAGGGGCTCAAGGGCTATCTCGTGAAGCCGAAGGATGCTTCCGGAAAGCTGCCTGCCGTGATCGTCATCCACGAGAACCGGGGCCTCAATCCGCATATCAAGGATGTCACCCGCCGCATGGCGGCCGAGGGCTTCATCGCGCTCGGGCTCGATTACCTCGCGCCCATGGGCGGCACGCCCGCCGACGAGGACAAGGGCCGCGACATGATCGGCCAGCTCAAAGCACCCGATGTGATCGCCTACGGCAAGGCGGCGGTGGCCTATCTGAAGAGCCGCCCGGACGGCAACGGCAAGGTCGGCGCGATCGGCTTCTGCTGGGGCGGCGGCGCGGTCAACACCCTCGCCGTCAACGACCCGAACCTCAATGCGGGCGTCGCCTATTACGGCGGCCAGCCTAAACCTGAGGACGTGGCGAAGATCAACGCCGCCATGATGATGCATTACGGCAGCCTCGACGAGCGCATCAATGCCGGCATCCCGGCCTATGAGGCGGCCCTGAAGCAGTCCGGCAAGACCTACGAGATCTACGTCTACGAGGGCGCCAACCACGCCTTCAACAACGACACCAACGCGGCCCGCTTCGACAAGGACGCGGCCGAGGTCGCATGGAAGCGGACCGTCGGGTTCCTGAAGAAGAACTTGGCGTAACGGTGCAGCGCTCTCATTCCGGGTTCAAGCCTTGGGCTGCCCGGAATGAGGGTCGTCGGGCATCCCTAGCCCTTGAGACGGGCGTTGCACTGGGAGTAGTAGCCGCCGCCCTTCTCGATCCATTTCAGGCCGCCATTGCCGTTTCCGCCTCCTGTCTCGTTGGCCTTGTACTGATCGAGGCAGGTGTGCATCCGCGCCTTGCCGGCCGATTCAGTCGAGTATTTCGACGAAACGGCGGTCGGGAACACCGCGTTGCCGCGTGCCATCGGAGCTACGGGCCGTGTCGCGGACGGGTTGGTTCGGCTCTGGGGTGCGACGGCGCCCGTCGTTGCCGGAGTTGAAGGACTGGCAGCCGCCGGAGCCGCCGATGCGGTCGTGCCGCATTGCGCCTTGCGGAAGTCATTCCAGGACATCGAGCCAAGGGTTCCGGCCGTCTGGGCGGCTTTATACTTGGCGCTGCATTCCTGCATCGTCACCGCGGAGGCAGGCGTCGGATGAGCCAGGGTCAGTCCTACGGTCCCGGCCATGATGGCAAACACGGTCAGATTTCGCTGCATGATCAGCCTCCCGTACTGTCGGGCTCGCCGATCGAGCAACGTTCTTCACGGCCACATTGCGACACGGCAATGCTTCCTGCCGCGGCCCAGTAGGCGAGTCCTTAAACCATGTCGGAACGACCGAATATGTTCCCGCCCGAGACTCCGGCTCAATCCTCGAACGCGTCCACCTGCACCCGCTTGCCGATCATGAAGGCGTCCGCCACGAGGCGGAACGGGGCGATGTCCACTTCCGACTGGCGGGCGTTCAGGAGTTCGTCGAAGCGACGGTAGATCGCCTGGTACTCGGCGGGCGTCTCGTTCACCACTTCGCGGCCGCCGATCTCGAGACAGCTGCCGCCATGGCTGAGTTTCAGGGTCAGGCCGGCATCCGTCTCGACCTCGATGTCCCAGGTCTGCGGGCCGGTCTGGCGCCAGTCGAACACCGCCTGCAGGTTCCCCGTCCCGTGACTCATGGAGAATGTCAGGTTGGCGGCGATCGGCGCATCGCGGTTCGCCGGGAATTCCAGTGTCGAGCTCTTGATGAAGACCGGCTCCGGCATGATGCGGGTGACGATGGACAGCGCGTTGATGCCCGGATCGAAGACGCCGAAGCCGCCGGCCTCCCAGATCCATTGCTGGCCCGGATGCCAGTGCCGCACATCCTCTTTCCAGGTCACGAGAAGCCGCTTGATCGTCCAGCCGGCGAGAGCCTTCTTCGCCTCGTCGACAGCCTTGTTGTACTGCGCATGCCACGTCGTGAAGACGACCCTGCCCATCTTCGCGGCGAGGTCCTTGAGATCCTCAAGCTCGCTCAAGGTCGCCGCCGGTGGCTTCTCCAGAAGGACATCCTTGCCGGCAAGCAGCGCCTCGCGGGCAATCTGGTGCCGGACCTGCGGCGGCGTGCAGATCGAGACCGCCTCCACCTCGGGCAGCTTCAGCAGGTCCCGATAATCCAGGAAGGTGTATCGCGCATCCTCATGGGTGAGCCCGCGCTGGCTCGACACCGCGAGGAGATGGAAATCGGGATCCGCCTTGACGACCGGCAGATGCTGATCCTGCGCGATCTTGCCGAGGCCGATGATGCCGATCCGGTGCAAAGCCATGGTCGTGCCTCCTGATGCCCGATGTCGCGCAAAAGCGTCAGGCTTCGGGTGTTTCGCCTGAACGTCCCCGAAAACCGGTCGCCAGCACGTAGAGTTCCGCCGAATCGGCCCGGCTCGCGGAGGGCTTCACATGGCGCACAACGGCGAAATCGCGCTTGAGATCAGCCAGCAGTTGGCTCTCCGTTCCGCCCTGAAACACCTTGGCGACGAAGACGCCGCCCGGCGCGAGGATTTCACGGGCGAAATAGATCGCCGCTTCAGCGAGGCCGATGATGCGCAGGTGATCGGTCTTCTTGTGGCCGGTGGTGTTGGCCGCCATGTCGGACATGACGATGTCGGCCTCACCGCCGAGCATCTCGATCAGCTTGCCCGGCGCGCTCTCGTCGAGGAAGTCGAGCTCGATGAACTCCACCCCCGGCATCGGATCGATGGGCAGCAGGTCGATACCGACGACCTTGCCCTTCGCACCCACCTTCTTGGCCGCGATCTGCGACCAGCCGCCGGGCGCGGCGCCGAGATCGACTACGCGCTGGCCGGGTTTGAGGATGTGATATTTGTCGTCGATCTCGATCAGCTTGAAGGCAGCACGCGAGCGGTAGCCTTCGCGCTTCGCGCGGGCAACGTAAGGATCGTTGAGCTGGCGCTCGAGCCATTTCTGCGACGACAGCGACCGCTTGTGGGCGGTTTTCACGCGCTGCTTGAGATTGCGGACGCCGGAACCGGATTTGGCACTCACCGCTGGCCGCCTCCCCGCCACACGGAATCCTCGCGCATCATGTTCATCAAAATTCCTTCGCGCAGTCCGCGATCCGCGATGCGCAGGCGCTCCGAGGGAAAAGCCCGCCGGATCGCTTCCAAGATGGCGCAGCCGGCGAGAACCAGATCGGCGCGATCCTTGCCGATGCAGGGGTTCTCGGCGCGCTGCGAGAAATCGGAATGCAGCAGGCGCTGCATCACCGTCGAGATCTCGCCGTTGCGCATCCACATCCCGTCGACCCGGCGCCGGTCATAGCGCGCAAGCCCCAGGTGAATCCCGCCGACGGTGGTGACGGTTCCCGAGGTCCCAAGCAGGTGGAAATTGTGCGCGCGCCCGGCCTGGGCCGCCACGAGGGCGAAATCGAGCAGGAGTTCGGAGACCTCCTCGACCATGCCCTCGAAGGTTTCCGGCGTCACGTCGATGCCGCCGTGGCGCTCGGCCAGCGTCACCACGCCGACGGGCAGCGAGTCCCACGCGCGGATGCGCTTGCAGGGATCGGCGAAGGCATGCGGCGCCTGACCGTCGAGCCACGCGATCTCGGTCGAGCCGCCGCCGATATCGAAGACGATGACCGAATGCGCCTTCGGATCGACGAGTGACGCGCAGCCCGTGACGGCAAGATAGGCTTCCGTCTTGCGGTCGACGATCTCCAGTTCGAGATCGAGCTCGTTTCGCACGCGGTCGATGAAGGCCGGGCCGTTCTCGGCGAGACGGCAGGCCTCGGTGGCGACGAGACGCGCACGCCGCACATCCTTGGAGATCATCTTCTCGCGGCAGACGCGAAGCGCGTCGATGGTGCGCCCGATCGCATCGTCGCTGAGACGGTTGCCGAGACCCAATCCCTCGCCCAGCCGGACGATGCGCGAAAATGCATCGACGACGCGAAATCCGAAATGCGCAGGCTCGGCAATGAGAAGACGGCAATTGTTCGTGCCGAGGTCGAGCGCCGCGTAGCCGCGCGACGGACGCCGTCTCACATCGGGCCGCGGCGGAGATTCCCGACGGTCGGCACCCCATGACGATCCGTTTGCCGAGCCGTGAAGCGGTTCGGCGACCCTGTCGTCGTCAGCTGCTGTTACGTCGGCCTTGACGTTCAAAACGATTCCCCGAGCATCCGGATGGATGTCCTGTTGCGTGAAGAGTAACCATCGCGCCGCCATCCTGCCAAGGGCAGGCATCGCAGAATGTGGCGCTTCGCCCGAAGAGGTATCAGAGCGTCAGGCTGCGGAAGCGCTCCGTGAGGCCGCTCAGGACATCGGCGCCGACATTTGCGATGGCGACGCGCAAGTGTCCCTCCTGGCCGGGGCCGAAATAGCTTCCGGGGAGGCACAGCACGCCGCGTTCCGTCGCCAGCTTCTCGGCCACCTGCTGTGCCCCGGCGTCCGGGAAGGGATGGCGCAGATAGGCGAAATAGGCGCCGACGGACTCGATCTTCCATTCCGGCAGCGGCGCGAGAGCGTCCTGAAAAACCTGTGCACGCCCGTTGATCTCGGCCCGGTTGGCCTCGCGCCAATCCCGCAAGCCGTCGATGGCCCAGGGCAGCGCGCCCTGCGCCGTCCGCGGGGCGCAGATCTGGATGCAGTCGAGAATCTTGGCCGCCTGCTCGATCAGACCGGCATCGGCCATAATCGCGCCGGTGCGGTGCCCCGGAATCGCGTAGGACTTCGAGAAGGAATAGAGCTGGATCACCGTGTCGCGCCATTCCTCGCCAACGAAAAGCCCGTGGGCGCGGTTCATGCCCTGTGGCAGGAAGTCCCGGTAAGTCTCGTCGATCACGAGATAAATGCCGCGTTTTCGGCAGAGCTGCGCGAAGCTCTCGATCACGTGGGCCGGATAGACGGCCCCGGTCGGGTTGTTGGGCGTCACGAGGACGACGGCGCGCACCTTGTCGTCGATCAGCGCCTCCGCATCCTCGATGCGCGGCACGAATCCGTTCTCCGCCCGGCAGGGCAGCGGACGCGGCTCGATGCCCAGCATGTCCAGGGTCATCTGGTGGTTGAAGTACCAGGGCGTGGGCAGCAGCACCGCGTCGCCGCGATGGGCGAGCAGCATCATTGCCACGAAGAAGGCCATGTTGCAGCCGGCCGTCACGGCAGTGTCCTCGGGCCCGATCCTGCCCTCGTACAGGCGTGAGAGCTCGGCCGCGTAGGCCTGCCTGAGCGGCGCATCGCCGTTGATCGGCCCGTATTGCGAGCCGCCGGCGTCGCCGGCGATGGCAGCCATCCGTTCCAGCAGCTCCGGAGCCGGTGCATTGCCCGGCACGGCCTGGGACAGGTTGATCAGCGGCCCGAAGGCGCCGTCATAGCGCTTCGTCCAGGCCTGCGCCTCCGGGATCGGAGGGCTGCCGACATCGGCGACGAGGGGATTGATGGATTTTGAAGGACCGCTCGCCATGAAACCGTTCGACTCCGGGACATAAGAAAAGGCAGGAATCCGGTGAGCCTCCACCGAAACCTCCTGCCCTGCAAGGATTGTTGCGCCATCGCACCGGCTCGCCTACCGGGCTTCCCTCACGCAACCTCATCCTGAGGAGCCTGCGGAAGCAGGCGTCTCGAAGGAGGTTCCAGCGCGCGCTGGAGACGCCTCGCCCTTCGAGACGGTCACTCGCGTGACCTCCTCAGGGTGAGGCTATCTGGTGGAGTGTAAGGAGGTCAGTCCTTCGCACGCTCCACGTAGGAGCCGTCTTCCGTCATGATCACGACGCGGGTGCCGGCCTGGATATGGGGCGGCACCAGGGTGCGCACGCCGTTCGACAGCATGGCCGGCTTGTAGGACGAGGACGCCGTCTGGCCCTTCACGACCGGCTCGGTCTCGGTGATCTCGAGGGTCACGCGGGCCGGCAGCTCGATGGCGATCGGAACGCCGTTATGGGTCGAGAGCATCACGGCCATGCTCTCCTGGAGATAGGGCTTCTGGTCGCCGATGATGTCCTCCGGCACGACCAGCTGGTCGTAGGTCTCCGGGTTCATGAAGTGGAAGCCCTCGCCGTCCTCGTAGAGGAAGGTGTGCTCGCGGTCTTCCACGAAGGCGCGCTCGACCTGCTCGGTGGTGCGGTAGCGCTCGGAGACCTTCACCCCGTCGGAGATGCGGCGCATGTCGAGCTGGGTGACCGGGGTGCCCTTGCCGGGGTGGATGTTCTGGGCGGTGAGGACCACATAGAGCTTGCTGTCGATCTCGACGACATTGCCTTTGCGGAGCGTAGAGGCGATGACCTTCACGGGAGGCGTTCCTTGTGACAGATAGGGGCGCGTCGCGGGGGTCGGGTCGTCCCGCCCCCAGTGGCGCCGAAAACATTTTCGGAGCCGCAAGTAGCCTATCTGCGTGGAAATCGCCAGCCCGACCTTAATGAACCCTTTGGAATGGATATGCCCGCACCCGCTCTCTCCCCCTGGTGGACGCCGCATGTCCATGCCGACCGGCGCCCCTTTCTGATCGGGCGGAACCGGCTCCAGGCGGCCCTGCGGCGCTTCTTCGCGGAGAGGGATTTCGTCGAGGTCGATACGGCCACGCTCCAGATTTCGCCGGGCAACGAGGCGCATCTGCACGCCTTTGCGACCGAGGCCATCGGCCTCGACGGGGCGAGAGCACCCCTCTACCTCCACACCTCGCCCGAATTCGCCTGCAAGAAGCTCCTGGCGGCCGGGGAGTCCCGGATCACCTGCTTCGCCCACGTCTACCGCAACCGAGAGCGCGGCCCCCTGCACCACCCGGAATTCACCATGCTCGAATGGTATCGGGCGGGCGAGGGCTACGAGAGACTGATGAAGGATTGCGGTGAGATCCTAGGATTGGCGGCCGAGACGGCAGGCACCCGCACCCTCGCCTTCCGTGGCCGCGAGACCGATCCCTTCCAGGAGCCCGAGCGCCTGAGCGTGGCCGAGGCGTTTCGGCGCTTCGCCGGCATCGATCTTCTCGCCTCGATTGACCGGAGCGGCGCGACCGACCGGGACCATCTCGCCGTGAGCCTGAAGGCGGCGGGCCTGCGGGTGGCGGAAGACGATACCTGGTCGGACCTGTTCAGCCGCGTCATCGTGGAGCGGGTCGAGCCCAATCTCGGCCTCGGCCGCGCCACGATCCTCGACGAATACCCGGTCGCGGAAGCGGCCCTCGCCCGCCCGACTGCTCACGATCCACGCGTGGCCGAGCGCTTCGAGCTCTATGCCTGCGGCGTCGAACTCGCCAATGCCTTCGGCGAACTGACCGACGCCGACGAGCAGCGCCGCCGTTTCGAGGCCGAGATGGCGGAAAAGATGCGGGTCTATGGAGAAAGCTACCCAGTGGATGAGGACTTTTTGGCAGCGCTGGCGCAGATGCCCGAGGCGAGTGGCATCGCCCTCGGCTTCGACCGGCTGGTCATGCTCGCCACCGGCGCGTCCCGCATCGACCAGGTGATCTGGGCCCCGGTGCCGGAGACGGGCCGGTGAACGCGATCCGCCCCATCCGCACGCCGGCCGAGCTCGTCGAGGCCGGCCTCGTCGCCCCCGAAGAACTCGCCGGGATCGAGGCAGTCGCCGAGCGCTATGCCATGGCCATCACCCCGGCCATGGCTGCGCTGATCGACAAGGCGGACGCGAACGATCCCATCGCCCGCCAATTCGTGCCGGACGCGGCCGAGCTGACAATCCGACCGGAGGAACGCGCCGATCCCATCGGCGATCTCGCGCACTCGCCGGTCGAGGGTATCGTCCACCGCTATCCGGACCGGGTTCTGCTCAAGGCCGTGCATGTCTGCCCGGTCTATTGCCGCTTCTGCTTCCGTCGCGAGATGGTGGGGCCGCAGGGGCTCGGCACCCTCTCTCCAGAAGCGATGGACAAGGCCTTCGCCTATATCGCGAGCCGTCCGGAGATCTGGGAAGTCATCCTCACGGGCGGCGATCCGCTGGTCCTCTCGCCCCGTCGCCTTACCGAGATCATGCAGCGGCTCTCCGCCATCGATCACGTGAAGATCGTCCGGTTCCACACCCGCGTTCCCGTGGTCGAGCCGGAGCGGGTCGACGCGAACCTGATCACGGCCCTCAAGGCGAGCGGCAAGACGGCTTATGTGGCGCTCCACGCCAATCATCCCCGCGAGCTGACGGCGGATGCCCGTGCAGCCTGCGCCCGGCTCGTCGATTCCGGCATCGTCATGATCAGCCAGTCGGTGCTCCTGAAGGGCGTCAACGACGATCCGGACATTCTCGCCGCGCTGATGCGCACCTTCGTCGAGACGCGCATCAAGCCGTATTACCTCCACCATCCCGATCTCGCCCCCGGCACGAGCCATTTCCGCCTTTCGATCGAGGAAGGCCGCGCCCTCGTCGCGGGCCTGCGCGGGCGGATCTCGGGGCTCTGCCAGCCTGCCTATATCCTCGATATTCCCGGCGGGCATGGAAAGGCCGTGATCGGACCCGAGGCGATCCGTGAGACGGGCGGATGCTACACCGTGTCGGACTTCAAGGGTGGCGAGCACTCCTATCCTCCCTCGGAGTGAGGAGCCAAACGGGCAGCGGGGAACTAAGGTAGGATCGCGCCGGGTTGTGAGGCTCCTGACTTGCTCGGAAGTCTGGTTCATCGTTCGAATTAGAGTGCAGTTGCGTTCCTCCTCTTTGTGGCAAGAGATTAAAGATGGGGATGTGAGCGATCACGGATGAAGGCGGTGCGCGGGCACACCTCTCCTTGAGGGAGAGGTCGCGCCGGAGGCGCGGGTGAGGGGTTACGCCCTCACCGGGTAGACCTGTACCCCCTCACCCTCGCTGCGCTCGACCTCTCCCCACCGGGGAGAGGTGGCGCCTGCGGCAGCCTCGGCGCCAAGGTTTGAATACTATCGCTGACACCCCTTACGGGTCGAACTTTGAGTGGAGCCTGACGATGGCGAAGGATGCTGTTGGACCCGGCGGGAGCGACGCGGACAAGCGCATAGATTCCACGTTCCGCAATGGCTCCATCACCGCCATCGGCGTCGTCGTCGGCTTCTCCCTCGGCTTCCTCAGCCGCTGGTCAGCCCTGCCCGGGGAATGGAGCGCAACCGATCTCATCTCGGTCGCCCTGATCACCGTCGGCCTCGGCCTGCAGGTCAAGTCGCTCGCGGACCTGCTGCTCGTCACATCCCTTGAGCTCAAGCGCTACAACCGCTCGATCCGGTATTTCCTGACCGGCCTGACCCTCGTCGCACTCGGGGTCATCTTCGCGGTCTTCGCCGACCTGATGGGCTATGACGGCATCGTGCTGCAGGGGTAGGTTCAATCGTATCCGGGCTTGCCGCTGCGGCCCTTCTTGATCTCGGCGCGGCGCCCCTTTGCCTCCAGCCGGCGCTTCTTCGAGGCGAGGGTCGGCCGCGTGGGTCGGCGGGGCTTCGGCCGCTCGGTCGCCTGCCGGATCAGCTCGACGAGACGTGCCACGGCATCCTCGCGGTTGCGCTCCTGCATGCGGAAACGCTGGGCGGTGATGACCAGCACGCCGTCATTGGTAAGCCTTTTGCCGGCGAGCCTTTCGAGCTTGTCCTTTACGTAATCCGGCAGAGACGGCGAATTGCGCACGTCGAAGCGCAGCTGGACCGCAGTTTCGACCTTGTTGACGTTCTGACCGCCGGGACCGGACGCGCGGATGAAGCTCTCCTGAAGCTCCGCTTCGTCGATCGCGATGGAGTTGGTGACCTGGATCATGGGGCCTCGGGGGACGGAACAGAACAAGTGGAGCAGGCGAACAGAATTCCAATGCAAGCTTAACCGGCGCTTGTCGAGCACCCCGATCCATCCTAAGCGATCGATACGACCTTCCCCCTGACCGGCTCTTCATGTCCGCCATCTTCGCCAGCCTGATCCCGACCTTCCTGATCATCGCCACCGGCTGGCTCTGCCGCGCCACGAAATTCGTGAGCGAGCCGCAATGGGCGGGGCTGGAGCGCGTCACCTACGTGATCTTCTTTCCGGCCCTGATCATCGACACCCTGTCGCGCGCCGACCTCTCGTCCGTGCCGGTGCTCGGCGTCGGCGGCGCGCTGGTCGGCTCGATCCTGACCATGGCGGTTCTGGTGCTGGCGATGAGGCCGGTCCTGGAGCGGCAGTTCGGCATCGACGGTCCGAGCTTCACCTCGATCTTTCAGGGCGCGACGCGCTGGAACACCTTCGTCGGCCTCGCGGTCGCGGGCAGCCTGTTCGGGCAGCGCGGCATCGCCCTGATCGCGGTCGCCATCGCCGCCATGGTGCCGCTTCTCAACCTTCTCGCCTTCTACGTCTTCATCCGCTTCGCCGGCCAGCCGCAGCGCAGCCCCTGGGACATCCTGCGCTCCTTCATCGCCAATCCGTTCATCTGGTCCTGCGCCATCGGGCTTGCCCTCAACCTGCTGATGCCGCCGCTGCCGAAGCCGATTGCCGGATACATCGACGTCATGGGACGGGCAGCACTCGCATCGGGCCTGCTGATCGTCGGCGCGGGCCTCGACATCCGCAGGCTCGCAAGCCCCGGCCTGCCGCATGCCCTGGCGGCCGTCCTGAAGCTCGTGCTCATGCCGGTCATGGCGGTCACCCTGGCTCGCCTCATCGGCGTGACCGGCGACGATCTCGTGGTCACGGTCGTCGCCGCATCGGTGCCCTCGGCCAGTGCGGCCTATGTGCTCGCCCGGCAGATGGGCGGCAATGCCGGGCTCATGGCGGAGATCCTGACCCTACAGACGCTGATCGCCCTGATCTCGATGCCTGTGCTCATCTCCCTTCTGAGTTGACGGGCGCAAAATCATTTTCAATTTATAGTAGTGTTGAATCTGCTTGTTTTATTTTTGGTTGTATAGCTATCTAGGGGAATTGCAACAAAGAGACAGCGTCGCCCCTCGATGACGAAAGCCCCGCGCCAATCCCTGAAAGTTCAGACGCCCCAGGAGCCACGGGCGGTGAAGGACGCGGGCCTGCCCCGAAACGCGATGTCGCCGGCGGAGACGGCGCAATATGTTGCGGAATTCTCGGCGGAACTCGCTTTCCTCGCCCGCCACGCGAAGCTCGACCTTCTGGCCTATCTTCTCGACATGGCCCGCCTCGAAGCGATCCGGGTCGTTCAGTCGAGCGGGAAAGACGGCTGAGGCTGCTCAGCCTACCACGATCAGCGAGACCGCGTTGCCGCCATGGCGCTCGAGGCGCCCGGCGATCTCGAGCTCCAGCAACGCCATCTGCACGCTGCGGATCGGAAGACCCGATTGCCGGACCAGATCGTCGATGGCGACAGGCGAGGGTCCAAGGAAGGCCGTGAGATCGGATGCGCCCGAAATCTCGTCACTTCCGTCGTCGGGCATCACCGGCCGCACCGGGGCTCGAAGAATGTCCGGCAGGTCGAGCTCGTCCCAGAGCTCCTCGGAGTCGAGCGCATGATGCGGCTCCTCGGCCTGCCGATCCAGGCGCGGGCCGGCGGCGATCAGGGGTTCGAGCACGGTCGTGACATGCTCGATGCCGGCGCAGAGCGTGGCGCCGTCACGAATGAGATCGTTGGTGCCTTCGGCGCGCGGATCGAGCGGCGAGCCGGGGACGGCAAAAACCTCCCGTCCCTGCTCCAGGGCAAAACGCGCGGTGATGAGAGATCCGGAGCGCCGTGCAGCCTCGACGACGACGACGCCGTAGGAGAGACCTGAAACGATCCTGTTCCGGCGCGGAAAATCCCGCCCCCTTGGCTCCCAGCCCATGGGCATCTCGGAGATCACCGCCCCGCCCTGCTCGACGATGGCGTTGAGCAGCGGCTCGTTCTGAGCGGGGTAGATCCGGTCATGGCCACCGGCAAGGACCGCAACGGTGCCGGTTTCGAGCGTTGCTTTGTGCGCCCTGGTGTCGATGCCGCGCGCCAGCCCGGACACCACCGCATAGCCGGCCTCGCCCAGCTGCCGCGCGAGGCGTTCGGCAAAGGTCAGGCCGGCGGCGGAGGCGTTGCGCGATCCGACGATGGCGACGGAGGGTTTCGCCAGCACCTCGGCATTGCCGCGAAGCGCGATCAGCGGCGGCGCCGTGTCGATGGCCTGCAGGGTCTTCGGATAATCCGGCTCGCCCATGGCGACGAAGCGCACGCCGAGACGAAAGGCGGCGGCCATTTCCTTCTCGGCCTCCGCCCGGCTGCAGACCTTCAGCAGCAGGCGTCCGCCGCGGCGGGCAAGCTCCGGCAGGGCGTCCACGGCCGGGCCGGCGCCGCCATACTGATTGACCAGGGCGCGGAAGGTCCTCGGTCCCACATTCTCTGAACGGATGAGGCGGAGCCAGTCGAGACGCTGCTCATCCGTCAGGATCATGGATTATCCCTTCTGGCCGATCTTGCCCTCGGTCCCGGCAAGAAGGCGGCTGATGTTCTGGCTGTGCTTCCACCAGAGCAGCGCCGCAAGGATGATGGCGAGGCCCGCCATGCCCGGCTCGCCCAGAAGCCAGAGGACGATTGGCGTCGCGGCACTCGCGACCAGGGAGGACAGCGAGGAATATTTGAAGGCGAAGGCGACAGCGAGCCAGATCACGCAGCAGATCAGGGCCGCCAGCGGCTCGAGGCCGATCAGCACGCCGATGAAGGTGGCGACGCCCTTGCCGCCCTTGAACCCGAGCCAGACCGGGAAAAGGTGGCCGAGAAAGGCACCGAGGCCGGCCACGATGGCGAATTGAGGCCCCCACAGACCGGCGATCAGCACGGGGATCGTCCCCTTGAGGGCATCGGCCACCAGGGTCGCGGCCGCCAGGCCTTTACGCCCCGTGCGCAGCACGTTGGTGGCGCCGATATTGCCCGAGCCGATCTTGCGCACATCGCCTAAGCCCGCCATGCGGGTGAAGATCAGGCCGAAGGGGATCGAGCCCAGGAGATAGCCGAAAACGAGCGCGGCCAGCATATGCAGGAGATTGACTTCGTCGGACATTGATTTCTCGTTACATCGTATCGCGCTGAAAGACCACCCTGCCCGCCACCATCGTCAGCATGACCTGCCCTTGCAGGCGGGCCTCGTCGAAGGGGGAGTTCTTGGACAGGGACCTGAGATCGCGCTTGTCGAGCACGTAAGGAGCGTCGGGATCGAAGACGATAAGATCGGCCGGGGCGCCGACGCTCAGCTTTCCGCCCGGAAGCCCGAGAATCTCGGCCGGCCGCGTGGACAGGGCATTGAGGAGTCGCGGCAGGGAGATGCGCTCCTCGTGAACGAGGCGCAGGGCCGCCGAGAGCAACGTCTCGAGCCCGACGGCACCGTTGGCGGCCTCGGCGAAGGGCAGACGCTTGTTCTCAACATCCTGTGGATTGTGATCGGAGACGATCACGTCGATGGTGCCGTCGACCAGCGCCTCGATCATCGCCTGCCGGTCGTCCTCGTGGCGCAAGGGCGGCGAGAGCTTCAGGAAGGTGCGGTAATCGCCGATGTCGTTCTCGTTGAGCGACAGGTGATTGATGGAGACGCCGCAGGTGACCGGCAGCCCTAGTCCCTTGGCGGCACGCACGATCTCCGCCGAATCGGCGCAAGAAATCATGGCGGCGTGATAGCGCCCGCCGGTGAGCCGCACGAGGCGCATGTCGCGCTCCAGCATCACGGTCTCGGCCTCGCGCGGGATGCCGGGCAGCCCGAGCCGCGAGGCGAACTCGCCCTCGTTCATCACGCCCTGCCCGACGAGGTCGGGATCCTCCACATGGTGGACGATCAGCGCATCGAAATCGCGGGCATAGGTGAGTGCCCGGCGCATCACCTGCGCATTCGTCACCGAGCGCGCGCCATCCGTGAACGCGATGGCGCCGGCCTCCTTGAGCCGGCCGATCTCGGCCATCTCCTGGCCTTCCAGCCCCTTGGTCAGGGCGGCGGCCGGGCGGATGTTGACGATCGAGGTATCGCGGGCGCGGCGCACGATGAAGTCGATCACAGCCGGATCGTCGAGCGCGGGGCTGGTATCGGGCATCGAGACCACGGTCGTCACGCCGCCGGCCGCAGCCGCCTCGCCGGCGCTCTTGAGCGTCTCGCGATAGGGCCCGCCCGGCTCGCCGATGAAGGCGCGCATGTCGATGAGGCCGGGGCTCAGCACCTGCCCGCCGCAATCGATCACCTGCGCGTCGGCGGCCTGCGTGAGCTGCGGCCCGACCGCTGCGATCACGCCATCGCGCACCAGCACCCCGCCGCGCTCCTCGCGGCCGCTGGCGGGGTCGATGAGGCGGGCGTTCTTGAAGAGGATGGGTTGGTTGCTCATGACGCCTCTCACCTGTTCGGCAGATGGCTCGCCAGAGCCTCCAGCACCGCCATGCGCACGGCGACGCCCATTTCGACCTGTTCGCGGATGAGCGATTGCGCACCGTCGGCGACGTCGGATGAAATCTCGACGCCGCGGTTCATCGGCCCCGGATGCATCACGAGCGCATCGGGCTTGGCGAAGGCGAGCTTTTCCTGGTCGAGGCCGTAGAAGCGGAAATACTCCTTCACGGAGGGCACGAAGGACCCGTTCATGCGCTCGCGCTGCAGGCGCAGCATCATGACGATGTCCGCGTCCTTCAAGCCCTCCTTCATGCTCGTAAAGGTCTCGAAGCCGAGGCGCGCGATGCCGGGCGGCAACAGGGTGGAGGGTGCCACGAGCCGCACCCGCGCGCCCATGGCCGCGAGCAGAATCATGTTGGAGCGCGCCACGCGCGAATGCAGGATGTCGCCGCAGATCGCGACGGTGAGGCCTTCGATGCGGCCCTTGTTGCGGCGGATGGTGAGCGCATCGAGGAGCGCCTGGGTCGGATGCTCGTGCGCGCCGTCGCCGGCATTGACCACCGAGCAATCGACCTTCTGCGCGAGCAGATGCACCGCGCCGGCCGAATGATGGCGCACGACGATGATATCCGGCCGCATGGCGTTCAGCGTCACCGCCGTGTCGATCAGCGTCTCGCCCTTCTTCACCGAGGACGAGCCGACCTGCATGTTCATCACGTCGGCGCCAAGGCGCTTGCCGGCGATCTCGAAGGAGGATTGCGTGCGGGTGGAGGCTTCGAAGAAGAGGTTGATCTGGGTCCGGCCCCGGAGGGTCGACTTTCTCTTCTCGATCTGCCGGCTCACCTCGACTTGGCTGTCGGCGAGGTCGAGAAGCGCCTGAATGTCCAGGGGAGACAGCCCCTCGATGCCGAGGAGATGCCGGTGCGGAAAAACGGATCGGGGGGCGTCAATCATCTTAAAGCGATGGCTATAGGCGGTCTGGGAAATCGCGGCAAGCCGAGTTTCTCGGCCACTTTCTTCCCTCCCCCTTGCGGGGAGGGATCGAGGGTGGGGGTCGAAAAGTCGAAACTCGGAGTGTCATCGATAAAGCATCGCGACTGCTACCGTCTCACCTCTCCCCGGCGGGGAGAGGTGAGTTGCGCCTCGTTCGGAAGCCTCGTACCTCGCTGCACCCCCACCCCTACCCCTCCCCGCAAGGGGGAGGGAATCCTATTTCCGATGGAGGACCGCACCGACGAGGATCGCGCCATGTCGCCGAGCCATGACACGCACGAGGTCTTCAACCAGACGCCGCCGCTCGGTGACGTGAACCTCGTCGCGACCAACCAGCCGCTGCTGGACGCGCTGAAAGCCGGCGGCGGCGATCCGGAGGCGGAGGGGCTGATCGCCTTCGGCGCGGCCTGGGGATCGGCGGAGCGGCTCGATATCGGCCGGCTCGCCAACGAGAACCCGCCGAAGCTGCGCACCCACGATGCGCGCGGATACCGGATCGACGCGGTTGAGTTCCACCCCTCCTATCACGTGCTCATGCGGGCGAGCATGGAAGACGGCTTGCATGCCTCGACCTGGGACGAGCCGGCAACCGGCCATGCCCATCTCGCGCGGGCGGCGCGGCTCTACACGGCGTCCGGCGTCGAAAGCGGCCATGTCTGCCCGATCACCATGACCCATGCCTCGGTGGCGGCCCTCGCAGCCGCTCCGAACCGTCTCGCTGAATGGCTGCCGAAGATCCGGTCGCGGGAATACGATTCGCGCTTCATCCCGTTCTGGGAGAAAACGGCCGTCACCCTCGGCATGGGGATGACGGAGAAGCAGGGCGGCACGGATGTCCGCGCCAACACCACGCGGGCGGTCCCGAAGGCGGGGGACGAATATGCGCTGACCGGGCACAAATGGTTCATGTCGGCCCCGATGTGCGATGCCTTCCTCGTGCTCGCCCAGGCGCCCGGCGGGCTAACCTGCTTCCTCCTGCCCCGCTTCCGCCCTGAGGGTGTGCTGAACGCCCTTCGCCTGCAAAGGCTCAAGGACAAGCTCGGCAACCGCTCGAACGCCTCCTCCGAGGTCGAGTTCGAGGATGCCTTCGCCTGGAGGATCGGCGAGGAAGGCCGTGGGATACGCACCATCATCGAGATGGTGCAGCTGACCCGCCTCGATTGCGCGGTCGCTTCCGCGGGCCTGATCCGGATGGGGCTGGCGCTTAGCCTGCACCATGCCCGGCACCGCAGCGTGTTTCAGAAGAAGCTGATCGACCAGCCCGCCATGCGGGTGGTCCTGGCGGATCTCGCCCTGGAGAGCGAAGCCATGACGGCGCTCGCCCTTCGGGCTGCCCATAGCTTCGACCAGCAGGCCGACACCCACGAGGCCGCCTATGCCCGGCTCGTCACGCCCGCCGCCAAGTTCGGCATCTGCAAGGCGGCGCCGCGCCTCCTCTACGAGGGCATGGAGTGCCTCGGCGGCAATGGCTATGTGGAAGAAAGCGCCCTGCCCCGGCTCTACCGCGAGGCCCCGGTCAACGCGATCTGGGAGGGCTCGGGCAACGTGATCGCCCTCGACATCCTGCGCGCCGAGACGCGCGAGCCGGAGGTGGCGGCCTCGGTGCTGGAGCGCCTCATGGCGGATGTCCGGGACCTGCCGGGCGCATCCGATGCGGCCCGGGACATCGTCATGGCGCTTCACTCGCCGGAGGCCGAGGCGCGGGCGCGTTTCATCGCGGAAAGGCTTTTCGCCCTGGCCGCCACGGCGGCTCTCGCCCGCTCCGGCCCGGCCGAGATTGCCGAGGCCTACGCCCTGACCCGGCTCGCCACCCCCTCCCGGATGGCCGGGGCCAACGATCTCGGGGAGGCCGTGAATCCCTTGCTGGAGCGCGCCTTCGTGGCCATATAGCAAAAGGCCGGATAAGTCCGATTTGACTTGTCGCCAATCATCAACCACTTATTCCCGCCCTGCGGCGGTCTGGGACCAATCGCCGCCTTCGCCCTGGCAACGGGGCGTTCGCCTGTCCCCGCTTTTAGGAAGTCGTTCATGAAAGTCCTCGTCGTCGAGTCGCCTGCCAAGGCCAAGACGATCAACAAATATCTCGGCAAGGATTACGAGGTCCTGGCCTCCTTCGGGCATATCCGCGATCTGCCCGCCAAGGATGGTTCGGTCGACCCGGATGCCGACTTCCGCATGATCTGGACGCTCGAGGACAGGGGCTCGAAGCGGGTCTCCGATATCGCCAAGGCGATCAAGGGCGCCGAAAAGCTCATCCTCGCCACCGACCCGGATCGCGAAGGCGAAGCCATTTCCTGGCACGTGCTGGAGGCGCTGCGCGAAAAGCGCGTCCTGAAGGATCTGCCGGTCGAGCGCGTGACATTCAACGCCATCACCAAGGATGCCGTGCAGGCGGCCCTGCGCCAGCCGCGCCAGATCGATCAGGCCCTGGTCGATGCCTATCTTGCCCGCCGGGCTCTGGACTACCTCGTCGGCTTCACCCTTTCCCCCGTCCTCTGGCGCAAGCTGCCGGGAGCCCGCTCGGCCGGCCGCGTACAGTCGGTGGCGCTGCGCCTCGTCTGCGACCGCGAGCTAGAGATCGAGACCTTCAAGCCGCGCGAATACTGGTCCCTGATCGCCACCCTCGCCACAAAGGACGGCGGCGTGTTCGACGCGCGCCTCGTCGGCGCCGACGGCAAGAAGATCACGCGCCTCGACATCGGCAACGGCAAGGACGCCGAGGCCTTCAAGAAGGACCTGGAACTCGCGACCTTCTCGGTCGAGAAGATCGAGGCGAAGCCCGCCAAGCGCCACCCCTACCCGCCCTTCACCACCTCGACCCTGCAGCAGGAGGCCTCGCGCAAGCTCGGCCTTGCCCCCGCCCAGACCATGCGCATCGCGCAGCGGCTCTATGAGGGCGTCGACATCGGCGGCGAGACGGTCGGTCTCATTACCTATATGCGTACCGACGGCGTCGACATGGCGCCGGAGGCGGTGCAGGCCGCCCGCCGGGTCATCGGCAAGGAATACGGCGACCGCTACGTGCCGGGCGCGCCGCGCAAGTACTCGACCAAGGCCAAGAACGCGCAGGAGGCCCACGAGGCCATCCGCCCGACGGATATGAGCCGCCTGCCGAAATACGTGGCGAAGTATCTGGAGCCCGAGCAGGCCCGTCTCTACGACCTGATCTGGACCCGCACCATCGCCAGCCAGATGGAATCGGCCGAGCTCGAGCGCACCACGGCCGACATCGCGGCCCAGGTCGGCCCGCGCAAGCTCGACCTTCGCGCCACCGGCCAGGTGATCAAGTTCGACGGCTTCCTCACGCTCTACAACGAGAGCAAGGACGACGAGGCGGACGAGGACGAGGGCCGCCTGCCCCCTATGAAGGCCGGCGATCCCCTGGAGCGGCGCCGTATCGCTGCGACCCAGCACTTCACCGAGCCGCCGCCGCGCTATTCCGAAGCCTCGCTCGTCAAGCGCATGGAAGAGCTCGGCATCGGCCGTCCCTCGACCTATGCCGCGGTGCTGCAGACCCTGCGCGACCGCGAATACGTGAAGATCGAGAAGAAGCGGCTCGTGCCCGAGGACAAGGGCCGCATCGTCACGGCCTTCCTGGAAAGCTTCTTCCTTCGCTACGTGGAATACGACTTCACGGCCGATCTCGAGGAGCAGCTCGACCGGGTCTCGAACAACGAGATCGACTGGAAGCAGGTGATGCGCGACTTCTGGCGCGACTTCTCAGCCGCCATCGGCGAGACGAAGGAGCTGCGCATGACGGAGGTGCTCGATGCGTTGAACGAGCTCCTCGGCCCGCACATCTTCCCGGACAAGGGTGACGGCTCCAATCCGCGCACCTGCCCGACCTGCGGCACCGGCCAGCTTTCGCTCAAGCTCGGCAAGTTCGGCTCCTTCATCGGCTGCTCGAACTATCCCGAATGCAAGTATACCCGCCAGCTCGCCGCCACCGGCGTCGAGGGCGATGGCGAAGGCTCGTCCGAGAATGGCGGCCAGCCGGGCGTGAAGGTCTTGGGCACGGATCCCGAGACCGGCGAGACAGTCACCCTGCGTGACGGCCGTTTCGGCCCCTTCGTCCAGCTCGGCGAAGGCGAGAAGCCGAAGCGCTCGTCCCTGCCGAAGGGGCTCAGCCCGGCGCAGGTCGATCTGGAGAAGGCCCTCAAGCTGCTGGCGCTCCCGCGTCAGGTGGCGACGCATCCGGAATCGGGCGAGCCGATCCTCGCGAGCATCGGCCGCTACGGACCTTATGTTCAGCACGGCAAGACCTACGCCAATCTTGGGGCAGGCGACGACGTGCTGGAGATCGGCGCGAACCGAGCCATCGATCTGATCGTCGCCAAGGAGAGCGGTGGGGGCAACCGCCGCGGCGCGGCCGACCCCGGCCGTCCTCTCGGCGAGGACCCGGAATCGGGCAAGCCAATCGTGGTGAAGGCCGGCCGCTTCGGGCCCTATGTCACCGACGGCGAGACCAATGCGACCCTGCCGCGGGCCATGGCCGCGGAAGCGGTGACGCTGGCTGAGGCTGTCGAGCTTCTGAAGGCCCGCCGCGCGGCAGGCCCGTCGAAGAAATCCGCCCGCGGCCGCAAGGCTCCGGCCAAGAAGGCGGCAGCCAAGGCACCGGCTGCCAAGAAGGCCGCCACGAAGAAGGCCGCGCCCAAGAAAACGGCTGCTAAAAAGACCGCTGCCAAAAAGGCAACGGTCAAAAAGGCTCCGGCCAAGAAGGCTGCCAAGGCGGGCTGAGAGCGATGACGGAGTGGCTGTCCTCGCTTTTGGCCGACTATCCAAACCAGGTCGAGATGTCGCTGCGCCTCTGCGCGGCGACGATGGCCGGCATGGCGGTCGGCATCAACCGGGACATCCACAACAAGCCTATCGGGATGCGGACCTTGGGACTCGTCTCCCTCGGGTCCGCCATCGTCATCCTGTCCGGCTCAGTCTACGAGGGCATCCATTTCGGGCAGGATTCGGTGAGCCGCGTCATCCAGGGCATCCTGACGGGCCTCGGCTTCCTCGGCGCCGGAGCCGTGCTTCGTGCCCGGGACAAGATGGAGGTTCATGGGCTGACCACTGCGGCCACGGTCTGGATCGCGGCGGGCCTCGGCGTGGCGGCAGGCCTCGGAGCCTGGTTCATCACCATTGCCGGCACCATCGTCACGCTGCTGCTTCTAACGTTGGGAAAGCCTCTCGAGGACATGCTGACCCGGCTGTTCTCGCGGGGCGAGAAGCCGGTCGACGACTGATCAGAACGTCAGCCCGAGCCCGATCACGGCGACCGCGGCGATCGCCAGCCACAGGATGCTGGACCCATAGGATCGGTGGGTGACGGGGGTGGTATCCGGCTCGTCGAAGGCGAAGGCCTCGCCCGCGTTGCGCGCGGCGCGATCGAGATGAAGCTTCTGTGCCGGTGCCAAAGTCGTCCGCGTCGTCACGCCCGTATCTCCCGTTAAGCTCGTGCTTAACCTTTCCAACGTGAATGGAATTTAAACAGTTCCGCATGACAGCCGGAAGACATTCTTTAGAGGGAAACCGTTGGTAACCTTTACGGCCTAACCTGACTTTCCCTTTGTATGAGTTGTGGCGACAAACCGTCTTCACGTTTCCGTTTTGTTCTCGTATAAAAACGGGATGAGAAATAGTGTAAAGAAACGCGAATCATCATCTCGGACCAAGGTCCCTATGACAGACAACGACGATCTCTTCGGCGGCGCTGCTGCCAAGCGGGCGGCCCCTGCCTCGGCTCGCAACGCCGCCGTCAAGGTGTCCCGCGCCGCGCCCCAGCAGGGCACGCCGGGCGAAGCCGGCTATGACGCTTCCGCCATCGAGGTGCTGGAGGGGCTCGAGCCCGTCCGCCGCCGTCCCGGCATGTATATCGGCGGCACGGACGAGAAGGCCCTGCACCACCTCTTCGCCGAGGTGATCGACAATTCCATGGACGAGGCGGTCGCGGGGCATGCGACCTTCATCGAGGTGGAGCTGGAGGAAGGCGGCTGGCTCTCCGTAACCGATAACGGCCGCGGCATCCCGGTCGATCCGCACCCGAAATTCCCGAAGAAGTCGGCGCTCGAGGTCATCATGACCACCCTGCATGCCGGCGGTAAATTCGATTCGAAGGTCTACGAGACCTCCGGCGGCCTGCATGGCGTCGGCGTCTCGGTGGTGAACGCGCTGTCCGAAATTCTCGAGGTCGAGGTCGCCCGCGGCCAGACCCTTTACCGGCAGATCTTCTCCCGCGGCTTGCCCCAGGGCAGGCTCGAGACCGTGGGCCGCGTGCTCAACCGGCGCGGCACGAAGGTGCGCTTCAAGCCCGATTGGCAGATCTTCGGCAAGGATGCCCATTTCCAGCCCCGCCGCCTGTTCAAGATGGCCCGTTCCAAGGCCTATCTCTTCGGCGGCGTCGAGATCCGCTGGAAATGCGCAGCGTCCCTGATCGATGGCGTCGACAATGTCCCGGCCGAGGCGACCTTCAAGTTCCCGAACGGCCTGAAGGACTACCTGCTCCACGACATCGAGGGAAAGGAGCTGGTCACGGACCAGATCTTCTCCGGCAAGATCACCAAGCCCGGCAGCCACGGCTCGCTCGAATGGGCGGTCGCCTGGATGACCAACGAGGACGGGTTCTCGACCTCGTACTGCAACACGGTGCCGACGCCCGAAGGCGGCACGCACGAGAACGGCCTGCGTATCGCGCTGCTGCGGGCACTGCGCGAGCATGCGGAGCGCGTCAATCAGCAGAAGCGCATGGCGGCGGTGACCACCGACGACGTGATGGCGACCTGCGCCTCCATGCTCTCGGTCTTCATCCGCGAACCTGAATTCCAGGGCCAGACCAAGGACAAGCTCGCGACCGTCGAGGCCGGCCGTATCGTCGAGAACGCGATCCGCGACACCTTCGACCATTGGCTCGCGGCGGCACCGCAGCAGGCCAACAAGCTGCTCGACTGGGTGATCGACCGGGCGGAGGAGCGCCTGCGCCGCCGCCAGGAGAAGGAGGTCGCCCGCAAAACCGCGACCCGCAAGCTGCGCCTGCCCGGCAAGCTGGCCGACTGCTCCAATGCCGGCGCCAAGGGCTCGGAGCTGTTCATCGTCGAGGGCGACTCGGCCGGCGGCTCCGCCAAGCAGGCCCGCGACCGTGCCAGCCAGGCGGTGCTCCCGTTGCGTGGAAAGATCCTCAACGTGGCCTCGGCCGGCAAGGAGAAGCTGCACCAGAATCAGCAGCTTTCCGACCTCGTCCAGGCGCTCGGCTGCGGCACGGGCTCGCATTACAAGGATTCCGATCTGCGCTACGAGAAGGTCGTGATCATGACCGACGCGGACGTGGACGGCGCCCACATCGCCTCGCTGCTGATCACCTTCTTCTACCGGCAGATGCCGCGCCTCATCGACGGCGGGCATCTCTATCTCGCGGTCCCGCCGCTCTACCGGCTCACGCAGGGATCGAAATCGGCCTATGCCCGCGACGATGCCGACCGGGAACGGCTGATGAAGACCGTGTTCAAGGGCAACGGCAAGGTCGAGATCGGCCGCTTCAAGGGCCTGGGCGAAATGCTGCCGGCGCAGCTCAAGGAAACCACCATGGACCCGAAGAAGCGCCTGCTTCTGAAGGTGGTCGTGGAAGCCGACGACAAGCCGGAAGCCAGCGATGCGGTCGAGCGCCTGATGGGCAACAAGCCCGAAGCCCGCTTCGCCTTCATCCAGGAACGCGCCGCCTTCGCCGACGAGGCGGCTCTGGATATTTGATAAGTGCGCCACTGTCATTCCGGGGCCGCGCAGCGGAGCCCGGAATCCATAACCGCTAATGGTGGCGAAAGGGGCGGAACGGGAATCGCCCTTCCTTGAGGCGTTGTGGTTATGGATTCCGGGCTCGCCTGCGTCGCCCCGGAATGACAGCAGTGGAAGTCGTCCAGCTTTCATCACCAGCCTTCGGCCGCCGGGGATGACACCCACACCGTCATGGCCGGACTTGTTCCGGCCACCCACGCCTTGGGATCCACCACGCTGCATAAGACGTGGGTCCCCGGGCCAAGCCCGGGGATGACGTCGAGTGCGCTCGACCGGCCGAAAACTTTTTTCAAAAATTTTTCGAAACTGCCGGAACCATCCCTGAGCCAGGACGTTTTATGAACTCACCGGCTCATTCTGCCCCCACGGGCCGGTCCCTCAAAGGCTCCGATTTCGGGGCCTTATTTTTTGGCTGCAACGCTTCCGCCTGGATCTCTTGATCGGCCTGAGCGTCATTAAAGATCCCATGCCACCGCTCTAGCCCCAGCCAAGCTCGCATGCGACAAGACCTGATGAACCTGAAGAGCTCCCCCTTTGACCAAGCGTCCGAAAGCTGACCCCGCCCTGCCCTCCCGCGAGGAGGTCGTCTCCTTCATCACCCATGCCCAGGGCAAGGTGGGCAAGCGGGAGATCGCGCAGCATTTCGGCATCAAGGGCAATGACCGCATCTGGCTGAAACAGATCCTCAAGGGCCTGGAAGTGGATGGCGTCGTCGATCGGCGCGGCAAGAGCGTTCACAAGGCCGGCCAGCTGCCGCCGGTCGTGCTGGCGGACATCACGAAGCGCGACCGCGACGGCGAGCTGATCGCCGTTCCGACCGAGTGGGACGAGGCGGAGCACGGCCCGATTCCCACCATCGTCATCGTCACGCCGCGTAAAGCCCGTCCCGGCATGCCGGTGGCGGGCGTCGGCGACCGCGCGCTGCTGCGTATCGAGCCTCTCAAGCCCGCCGACATCCACCGCTATTCGGGCCGCGTGACCAAGATCATCGCCAAGAAGCAGGCGCAGGTGCTCGGCATCTTCCGGGCCCTGCCGGATGGCGGTGGCCGGCTCATCCCCGTGGACAAGAAGGCACGCGAGCAGGAGCTCGAGATCCGGCCCGGCGACGAGGGCGAGGCGAAGGACGGCGACCTGATTGCGGTCTCTGTCGTAAAGCACGGCCGCTTCGGCCTTCCGACCGCCAAGGTGAAGGAGCGCTTGGGGTCGGTCAAATCCGAGAAGGCGATCAGCCTGATCGCGATCTACGCTCACAACATCCCCAACGAGTTTCCCAAGGCCGTTCTGGAAGAGGCGGAGAAGGCGAAGCCCGCCTCCCTGGAAGGCCGCGAGGACTGGCGCGAGCTGCCCCTCGTCACCATCGACCCGCCCGATGCCAAGGACCACGACGACGCGGTCCACGCCGCGCCGGACGAGGATCCCAACAATGCGGGCGGCTTCATCGTCACCGTCGCCATCGCCGATGTCGCGGCCTATGTGCGTCCGGGCACCGCCATGGACCGTGAGGCGCAGGAGCGCGGCAACTCCGTCTATTTCCCCGACCGCGTCGTGCCGATGCTGCCGGAGCGGATCTCCAACGACCTGTGCTCGCTGCGCCCGCGCGAGGACCGCCCGGCTATCGCCGTCCGCATGACCGTCGGTCCCGATGGACGCAAGATCCGTCACAGCTTCCACCGGGTGATGATGCGCTCGGCGGAAAAGCTGTCCTATGCCCAGGCTCAAGGAGCCATCGACGGACATCCCGACGACGTCACGAAGCCGATCCTCGACACGATCCTGAAACCGCTCTGGGCCGGCTACGAGCTTGTGAAGAAGGCGCGCGATCTGCGCGAGCCGCTCTTCCTCGACCTGCCAGAGCGTAAGATCGCGCTCAATCCCGACGGCACCGTCGACCGGGTTTTCGTGCCCGAGCGGCTCGAAGCGCACAAGCTGATCGAGGAGTTCATGATCCTCGCCAATGTCGCCGCCGCGGAGAGCCTGGAGCAGGCGGGATCCGACCTGATCTACCGCGTACATGACGAGCCCTCGCTCGAAAAGATGCGGTCCTTAAGCGAAGTGCTCGGCTCCATCGGCCTCAAAGTTCCGAGCCAGGGCGCGCTCAAGCCGGAATTGTTCAACCGCATCCTGCGCAGCGTCGCGGATACGGAGCATCAGCTCTTCATCAATGAGGTGGTTCTGCGCTCGCAGTCGCAGGCGGAGTATGCCGCCGAGAATTACGGCCATTTCGGCCTGAACCTGCGCCGCTACGCCCACTTCACCTCCCCCATTCGCCGCTATGCCGATCTCATCGTGCATCGCGCGCTGATCACCGCATTGAAGCTCGGCCAGGACGGCCTGCCGGCCGACACCACGCGCGCGCAGCTGATCGAGATCAGCGCCAAGATCTCGGCCGCCGAGCGCCGGGCCATGGCGGCGGAGCGTGAGACAATCGACCGCCTGATCGCGCACTTCCTTGCCGACCGGATCGGGGCCACATTCCAGGGACAAATCTCGGGGGTGACCAAGGCGGGCCTTTTCATCAAGCTGAGCGAGACCGGCGCTGACGGGTTCGTCCCGGCGGCGACCATCGGCGACGATTATTATCGCTACGACGAGAAGACCCACTCGATGCGGGGTGAGAATACTGGCGAAACCTACCGGCTTGGCGACAAGGTGGAGGTGAAGCTGGTGGAGGCCGCGCCGATTGCCGGCGCGCTGCGCTTCGAGCTTCTCACCAAGGGCCGCTTTACCGGTCGCACTGGGCCTGCGAGGAAGGGTGCCAAGCACCCGCCACGCGGGGCTCGCGCCGGCAAGGCGTTCCCGCCCGAGCGCAGCGGCTCCCGGACGCGCGTGAAGGTCAAACGGCGCGGACGCGCCTGACGTTTTGAAGGATTGAGGATGTCTTTGACGATCGAGACCGCCGCATCGGCAAGCTCGGACGACGTGAAGGCGATTCCCGCCATGAAGCGCGGTTTCCTGGGCCATTGCCCGGCCTGCGACAAGGGGCGGCTTTTCGGCCGCTTCCTGAAGGTCGTCGACCATTGCGAAGCCTGCGGGACCGAGTTTCATCATCACCGGGCCGACGACCTGCCGCCCTATATCGTGATCTTCATCGTCGGGCACCTGATCGGCTATGGCATCCTCATGACCGAGACCAAGCTCGAGATGCCCATATGGATCCATCTCGCGATCTGGCCGGCGCTGACCCTCATCCTGTGCCTGGTGCTGCTCCAGCCGGTCAAAGGCGCTGTCGTGGGGCTGCAATACGCGCTAGGGATGCACGGTTTCGGGGCGGCCCGGGCCAAGAACAGCACCGACGAGGACGACGCACGTGACGGATACCGAAACCCTGGCGAAGATGGATCGCCTCGTTTCCGCTGAAGCCAACCCCAAAGCCCCGACGCTCCGCCCCGTCGACGCCGCGACCCTCATCATCATCGACCGCAAGCCGAAGGTCCCGAAAGTGCTCATGGGCAAGCGCCATGAGGGACTGAAGTTCATGCCGGGCAAGTTCGTCTTCCCCGGCGGGCGGATCGAGGCCGGCGACCGGTCCATGGCCGTCACCGGCGCCCTTCACCCGCGCGCCGAGCAGGCCCTCATGGCGAAGGTTGCCCGGCCCTCGACCCAGCGCTGTCGGGCGCTCGCGCTCGCCGCCATCCGCGAGACCTTCGAGGAGACGGGCCTCCTGCTCGGGACCAAGGATTACGGCGGTCCCGACAAGGTGCCGTCTGGCACGGCCTGGACGGGCTTTCAGGAACGCGGCGTGTTTCCGGATCTGGAAGCCCTGCACTTCATCGGCCGCGCCATCACGCCGCCGAAGCGCGTCCGCCGCTTCGACACCCGATTCTTCGCCGTCGACCGCACGGCCATCGTCGACGAGGTCGAGGGCATCGTCGGCCCCGACAGCGAACTCGTGGAACTGACCTGGGTCACCATCACCCAAGCGAGAGCCCTCGACCTGCCTCCGATCACGACGGTGATTCTGGGCGAGCTTGAGGCGAGGACCGAAGCGGGATTCGGCCACCAGCTCCCTGTGCCGTTCTTCCACCAGCAGCGGGGCCGTTTCGTGCGGGAATTGTTGTAATGCTCTTCCAACTCGTCATGGCCTGGCTTGTCCAGGCCATCCACGTCTTTAAGCCGGTCTGAAGACGTGGGTCCCCGGCACAAGGCCGGGGATGACGCCGAGGATGTCAGGAGGCAAGGAACGGCACAAATCCGATCCCGCGGCACCCTTCTCCCTTGACTGTCCGGCGATAATCGGGCATTGGAGCCCAACGATTTTCCGGCCGGGTTCGCCCGGCCTTTGCGTTTCGGCCATGCCCTGGGGCGAGCCGGAGCGCCGAACCGAACAAGAGGTCCCGACCATGGCCAAAGCCGCAACGATCAAAGTGAAGCTCGTCTCCACCGCCGACACGGGCTATTTCTACGTGACGAAGAAGAACTCGCGCACGATGACCGAGAAGCTCAACCTCAAGAAGTACGATCCGGTCGCGAAGAAGCACGTCGAGTTCAAGGAAGCCAAGATCAAGTAAGCTTTCGGGTATATCACTGCTCTTGAACAAAAACCGCCTCGTCGAGGCGGTTTTTGCGTTTCTGGGCGGATCGGATTTAATGCTTAGCGGTACCGGTCGACCCGGACGCGGGTGACCTGCCGGTTGCCGATAGCGCCCGTGGTGACGACGTCGCGGCGGACCGTGCGGACGACGGGGGCGCGATCACGATAGACCACCCGGTTCACCACGCGCGGCTGGCGATAGACGACCCGGGTCCGATAGGCCGGCTCGCGATAGACCACGCGCGTCCCGTAGACCGGAGCCGGCCGATAGACGACCTGCGTCGCGGGGGCGGAGTAATAGCCGTAGGCCGGATAGGAATACGCCGGATAGCTATAGGCCGCGGGATAGCCACCATAACCGTATCCGTAGCGATAGCCGTAACCCGGATAGCCATATCCATAGCCGTAGCCAGGATATCCGTAGCCGTAGGCGGGCGTCGTCGCAGCCGTGATCAGGCCGCCGAGCACCGCGCCGCCGATCAGTCCGGCGGCGACTGCGCCGCCATTCCCCCAACCGCCGCCGCGATAATAACCGCCGTTCCAGCCTCCTCCATGCCAACCTCCGCCGCCCCAGCCTCGCCCACGCCACTGAGCGTCAGCGGTGCCGACGGTACCGAGAGTGATCAATGCGACGCCTGCAAGCAAACCAAGTTTCTTCATGGCAGACACCCTGAAATGTTGCACCAAACTCAGACGTTAAAACAATTCGTTACTATCTGCTTAGTTCGCAGCTTGACCGATAGATGCGGCGTTTTGCTTCGCCTTTTCTGAATGTTTATTCATAAATCTTTGTATTCGCGCGAAAATTGTCGCTCGGCGACTTATCGTTGACCGGATAGCAATGTACTTTGTGCCGCGAAGGAGCCGATATCGCTGCCGCGCGGAATCCGAGCGCCAAACTACCCAGAAAGCTTCATTGACGGCATGGTTCCCCAGGGGCAGCATTCCTCAGCTCCGATGCTAGGGAGGCGTCGATGTTCGAAAAGACCGCCGAATTGAGCGATGCGTTCCGCCAGGGCGCACCGCGGATGGAAGGGACGCTCCGCATGGCCATGAAAGGCTGCACCCAATGCGGCACGGAGCATATGATCGCCTCGCCCGTGCTCGGCATCTGCGAAGAGTGCGGCTCCGAGCTCGTGGTGCTGCCGAACGAGTAGCCTTCCAGTCACTACCCCATAGCCTGCCCTCTGAACCGAGCTTTATGCTCGGCGTTCGGAGAATCGCATGGCATTCCTCAAGCGGATCGAACAGGCCGGCGGCCGGATCGGCGCACGGCGCGCCGAACTGAAGCTGGCGCTGCGGGTCACCGCGGCCGGCGCCCTGGCCTATGTGGTCACGAAGTTCTTCGATCTGCCGCAGGGCTACTGGGCGGTGATCACGGCCGTCGTCGTGGTTCAGGCGAGCGTCGGTGGCTCGCTCAAGGCCGCAATCGAGCGCTTCAGCGGCACGCTCGCAGGCGCAATCTATGGCGGCGTGATCGCAGCCTTCGTGCCCCACGGGTCCCCGGCGACCCTGGGGCTCGCCATCGTCGTCGCACTGTTCCCGCTGGCGCTTCTGGCCGCCGTCAAGCCGGCTTTCCGCGTGGCGCCCATCACCGCGCTCATCATGCTGATTCCACCGACGGGACAGGCGCTCGGCCCCCTCGCCTCCGCCATCGACCGCGTGCTCGAAATCACTCTCGGCAATATCGTGGGCGTCGTCGTTTCCCTGTTCGTGCTGCCCGCGCGCGCTCATACGCTGATGACCGATGCTGCAGCGAGGGTCGTCTCCCTCAACGCGGACCTGTTCGCGGTATTCATCGGCGAGTTGACCGCGGGCCCGAAGGGGCGCTCCGCCCTGACAAAGCTCCATCCGCAGATCCGCTCCGCCCTGAAGAAAGCGGAGGCCGCATCGGAGGAGGCCATGCGGGAGCGCGAGAGCCACCTGACCGAAGCGCCTGATCCGGAGCCCCTCATCCGCACGCTCTACCGCGTGCGTCACGACCTGGTGATGATCGGCCGCGCGGCTTCCAGCCCCCTGCCCGCTGCGGTGCTGGAGCGTCTCGGCCCCTCGCTCGCAACGCTGCATCAGACGACCGACGCGCTGCTCGGTGATCTCGCGAAAGCTCTCCAGCATCGGAAGGCAGCGCCGGAGAGCGATGCGTGGGAGGCCGCATTGAACGCCTTCGGCAGCGAGGCGGAAGCCCTCCGTTCCGATGCGCTCGTGCATGCATTGCCGGCGAAGACCTTCGGACAGATCTTCGCCCTGAGTTTCGCCCTCGAGCAGTTCCGGCAGGATCTCGGCGATCTTCTCGCGCGGACGCAGGAGTTGGCTGGAAAGAAGGACGGTGTCGAGTAGCCGTGAACAAGCCAACTCGGCATCCCACCCTCAGTGTCGGTCTATAAATGAAGCGGAGCGCCTCAGAACCCTCCTCCCCCTTGTGGGGAGGAGTTGGAGGTGGGGTGTGAGCGATAGCCTATCCGCGTGTGGCGGAAACACCCCCACCCTTGATCCCTCCCCACAAGGGGGAGGGAGAACGCACCTATACCTGGTCGCGTGCGGCCAGTAATCTTATGGGCCAGACTTTTGAACCTCATTCGTAAAGCGGCACCAGCTCCATCTCCGGCACGAGGACGAGGCCCTTGTCGGTGATGCGGATTTCCGGGATCACCGAGAGCGGGATGAGGTTGAAGCCCATATAGGGAATCTTGCAGCCTGCCTTCTCCCATGCCGCCTTCAAGGCACGGGTCTCCTCCGCCACTTCCGTCACGCGCTTGTCGGAGAGAAGCCCGGCGATGGGCAGCGGCACCATCGCGATCACCTTGCCCTGATCCACCACGCACACGCCGCCCTGCGCCTCGATGATGGCGTCGAGCGCGACCTGCATGTCGCCTTCGTTCGTGCCGGCCACGATCAGGTTGTGGGAATCATGCCCGACGCTGCTCGCCACCGCGCCGCTCTTCAGGCCGAAATCCTTCAGCAGGCCGTGAGCGATGCCGTCGCCCTTCGTGCGGCCATGACGTTCGATCACGGAGACGAAGGTGAGATCGTGCTTGTCGAGGAGCGCATCCCAATCCTTCTCCGGCTGGAGCTGCACCTTGTCGTGAAACAGCACGATGCCGGGCAGCGCGACGCGGATGACGTTGGCCGTGCAAGCGGATTTGGGCAGCTCCGGAATCAGCTTCGGCCGCTTCGAGACATGCACCGTGCGATAGGCTTCCGCAGGATAGCGATAGCGGTTCGAGAGCGCCTGATCGAGCACAGGCGTGATCTTTCTGCTCTCGACAACGAGCTCGCCGCCGTACCAGGTGTTCTGCACCTCGAGATCGTCGTTGAGGAGCACGATGTCGGCGCGCCGTCCGCCTCCCATTCCGCCGATCTCGCCCTCCATGCCGAAACGCGTGGCAGGATGAAGCGAGCCCATGCTCCAGGCCTGCTCGCGGCTCATGCCCGCGCGGCGCGCCTCGCGTGTCACCCAATCCATGCCGAACTGCATGAGATCGTCCGCATCGCGATCGTCGGTGCAGACGCAGATGCGCTTGTGCGAGGAGCCGAGCTCCGTGATCGTCTTGATGGCTTCGGGAAGCGAATGCCACGGCGTCGTCGGCGGGCCGCCGCGCAGGAAGATCCAGATGCCCGCATCGAGGAGATCGTCGGCGATGTCGCGATCGATCGCCTCATGCGTATCGGTCACGCCGCTCGCCGCATAGGCCGCCACGAAATCGCGGCCGTAAATATGACCGGAGACCGGCTTGCCGCGCTCCAGCGCCGCCGCGAGGATCGCGTGGCTTCGTTCGTCGCCCATTGTGACGGGCACGAAATCCATCTTCTCGCCGAGGGCCGCCGCTTCCGGCCAGCGGTCGAAGAGCGCAGCGATCTTGTCCGGCGTCAGGTCGCCGCCGGCGGTCTCGAGTTCGGGCGTGGTGGCCGGCACCGTGCTCGGCACCGTGAGGAAAATGGAGAGCGGCGCGTGGCGCGCATCCTCCAGCATCATCTCGATGCCGGCCGCATCCATCACGTTTCCGATCTCGTGGCTGTCGCAGAAGATCGTGGTGGTGCCGTTGAGGAGGGCCGCCTCCGCATAGGCGCAGGCCGTGACCATGCTGCTTTCGATATGGATATGCGGATCGACGAGCCCCGGCGCGATGATGCCGCCTTTGGCGTCGTAGATCCGGCCCGGCTGGCCCTTGACCTGCCTGTAGGCACCTGCGGGCTTCACGGCGGCGATCCGCCCGCCGGCAATCCAGACCTCCCGCTCGGGAGCGATGCGCTCGCTGTAGGTGGAAAGCACCCGCGCACCCGTGACCACGAGATCGGCCGGGGCGCGGCCCGAAGCAACGTCCGCCAGCCTGCGGGTCATGGTGGACAGAGGCGCGACGGAAAAGCGGGTCAGAGCCGTCTTGGGAGGCAGCGGAGGTGTGCGGTGGTCCATGATCCCTCATCCACTTGAACGATGCCGGGCAAGGGTAGCAGGGCGGATGCTGGACCGCATCTCGGATCGCGCCTTTCCGGCCACTTTCCCTAAAGACATATTTCCTTAAGGCCAAGCTTGGAATGAACAGGAATGGAGACAGATTCCCGTGGAATTCCAACCTATTGCGCGTGTCGGCGCTCATCCGTGCAAAACAAAAGGCGCCTTACGGCGCCTCTACGCAAATCGCTGAAGTTGGTGGCCAGCTGGGGACAGCCGTTGAGGAGGCAACGATCTGCCCCCGAGCTGGCCGAGCCCACGAAGTCCCAGGAGATGCGGCGGACCTGAGCATCCGTAGGGCATTTCTTCCGCTGCGAGCGGAAAGTTAGGCTGAACGTATAGAAAACATGCGGCGATGCAAGCGCCCATGTGGCCAAAAAGCGGCATTTTCCAAAAAAACTTAAAGCCAAGTCATCTCAAAGAGATGAGTCGGCTTTGCAAGGTTTTGGCCCCGATCCCGCCATGGATTCGGCAAAGTCAGACCTTGGTTCCATCGGCCTCGAGATAGGTCTTCACGGTGGCGATGAACTTGGCGACCGAGATCGGTTTCGACATGTAGGCTTCGCAGCCCCCCTCGCGAATACGCTCCTCGTCGCCCTTCATGGCGAAGGCGGTGATGGCGATCACGGGGATCGATTTCAGCTCGTCATCGGCCTTCAGCCAGCGGGTCACCTCGAGACCCGAGACCTCGGGCAGCTGGATGTCCATGAGGATCAGGTCCGGCTTGTGGGCCCGGGCAAGCTCCATGGCCTCGATTCCATGGCTGGTCTTGAGAGTCGCATAGCCGTGGGCTTCGAGAAGGTCGTTGAAGAGCTTCATGTTGAGTTCGTTATCCTCAACAATGAGAACAGTCTTCTTCATGGGTGGGATCCCCGGGGCCTAAACCGACTTCACCGGCCCTCAATTTCGTCGGATGGTATAGTTAGGTTCAAACCTATTGATGAAATGCAAATTGTCAGCATGAACACTCCCTTAAAAAGAGTTACCCGAGAGCAGGCCGAAAATGTCGCAGTGGGGGCGTTTTCCTTCATCACGAGCGACGATGAACGCCTCAGCCGCTTCCTCGCCGTCTCCGGCCTGCGCCCGGACACGATTCGGGATGCGGCCTCCTCGCCGGGCTTCCTGGCCGGAATTCTCGACTATGTCGTCTCCGATGAGCCGCTCCTGATCGCCCTGGCGAAAGAGCTGGACACCAAGCCCGAGCACATCATGCAGGCCCACTGGACTCTCTCGCCGTCCGAGTTCGAATAGCCACCCGCCATGAGCGAACCATGAGCGAACCATGAGCGAAGCGCCCTTCTGCCGCGACTGCCTGACCCCCGCCGCCAGCCCCCTGGCGGAACGGTGCTCGGCCTGCGGCTCCCCTCGCCTGCTCAGGCACAAGGAGCGCGACAGCCTCGCCATCGCCCATGTGGATTGCGATGCCTTTTTCGCCGCGGTGGAGAAGCGGGACGATCCGAGCCTCGCCGACAAGCCGGTCATCATCGGCGGCCGCAAGCGCGGCGTTGTGTCCACCGCCTGCTATGTGGCGCGCACCTACGGCGTGCGCTCGGCCATGCCGATGTTCCAGGCGCTGAAGCTCTGCCCCCATGCCACGGTGATCAAGCCGAACGGCGAGAAATACAGCAAGGCGGGCCGCGAGGTGCGCCAGCTCATGCGCGAGCTGACGCCGCTGGTGGAGCCGGTCTCCATCGACGAGGCCTTTCTCGACCTGACGGGGACGGAGCGGCTGCATCACGGCAGCCCGGCCCTCACCCTCGCCCGCTTCGCCCGCAAGGTGGAGAAGGAGATCGGGATCAGCATCTCGGTCGGGCTCTCCTACAACAAGTTCCTCGCCAAGATCGCCTCCGACCTCCAGAAGCCGCGCGGCTTCTCGATCATCGGCCGAGAGGACGCCGTGGAATTCCTCGCCGACAAGCCGGTCGGCATCATCCCCGGCATCGGCGCCTCGGCCCAGAGCCGGCTCGGCAAGGTCGGCGTGACCCAGATCGCCCATCTGCGCGACATACCGCTCAAGACCCTGTTCGAGGCGCTTGGCCGCGATGCCCAGCGCCTGTCGCGGCTGGCCTGGGGCGAGGACCGCCGCACGGTCACCCCCGAACGGGAGACGAAGAGCGTCTCGGCGGAAACCACCTTCGAGCACGACCTGCGCTCCTTCGAGGATCTCGAGCCGATTCTGTGGCGGCTTTCGGAAAAGGTCTCGCGTCGGCTCAAGGCCTCGGGGCTTGCCAGCCGCAGCGTCACCCTGAAGCTCAAGGACAAGGATTTCCGGCTGCTGACCCGGACCCGCTCCGGCCTCGCGCCGACTCAGCTCGCCGCCCGGCTGTTCGACCCGGCACGCCAGCTCCTGAAAGCCTCCTGCGACGGCACCGCCTTCCGCCTCATCGGCATCGGCGCCTCCGATCTCTGCGATGCGGTGGATGCCGACAAGGGCGACCTCGCGGATCAGAGCGTGGTGCGCCAGGCCCATATGGAAGCCGCCATCGACAAGATCCGCGACAAGTTCGGCGTGGATGCGGTGCTCAAAGGGATCGCGCTGCGGAAGAACTAGGCTTCGGGTGCGCTGGCGCACACCTGACGCAGGGGATAACTGTCCTATCGCTAAGATACGTTATAGTATTTATAAAATTTGCGAGGACTGCCCCTATGCCCCTTTCACTTCACGGAAGCCCAATCGATATTGCGCGTGCCACCTCGGCAAGTGAGTTGAATGTCACAGCGCTCAAAGACGGGTCTCTCGTCGCGACATGGATCGGAGATGGAGCGAATTCCGGCATCTGGGCACAGGTTCTCCACGCCGACGGCTCCGCTAAGTCAGAGCCATTCAAGGTCAACATCGCTGATAGGGGGCTTCAGTGGGAACCCCTCGTCACCGCCCTCGCCGATGGCGGCTTTGCTATCGCCTGGCGAGACGGCGCAGACGCCGAATGGAAGATTATGGGGCGTGTCTTCCACGATACCGGCGAACCAGTAGCGGCCGATTTTGCCTTCGCGCAGGTTGAGGGTGCCACCAGATATAGTCCCTTTTCCGTCGCCGCGCTTGCCGATGGCTTTGTGGTTTCAACCGCGTCGGGGATCGTCGGCGCCAATGCTTTCTACGATCAATCGGGGATCCTTCAAGATCCCGGCCTTCGCGGTCTCCCGCCTCGACCCAACCACACCATCCTTGGCATTTCGAGCGTCACCTTTCCCAATGCCCCTTCGGGCAGCCGATTTGAAAACAAGATTGTCACGGCTGTCCACGAAATCGGCGACACATCCGACGGGATCACTTTCCACTCATACGACCTTGCCTCAGGAACCCGGTCATCATGGACTATCGACATCAGTGACGTAGACAATTGGACTATGAGCGCTCTCGCGGACGGGCGCCTTCTCGTCACTTGGTTAGATTACTACCACGATGGTATCGATTACGGCACGGTGATCTTCAATCATGACGGTACATCGAAGTCCTTCGAACATAGTTCTGCAACGAGCAGGCGGGATATCGCCGCTGCAGCCTTGCCGGACGGCGGCTTCGTTCTCGCATGGGAATCTGATCAAAACATAGTAACCCAGGCATATTATGCCGATGGTAGTCTGAACGAACAAATCGCGGTTCATGGAACAAGTGGCGAGCAAGTGCAGCCGACGCTCACGGTGATGCGCGACGGGCGCATCCTGGTCGGCTGGGACAATCTCGAGGGCGGAGTTCCCTCGCTGCGGGCGCAGTTCGTCGAGACCCGCTCCGGCCCGGTCAACTGGACCGGCACCGCCGCCAACGAGGAATATGTCGGCCGGGACGATGCGGCGAGCGGAGATAACCTCGACGGCGGGGCCGGCGACGACCGCCTCTACGGCATGGCCGGCAACGATTTCCTCGACGGCTCGGATGGCGGCAACGACCGCTTCTATGGCGGCGCGGGCCGGGACACGGTCAGCTACCGCGATTCGGGTGCCGGCATCACCATCAACCTGACCACCCGCGAGAAGACCGGCGCCGCGGCGGGCGACTTCTACGACAGCATCGAGGTGATCGACGGCACCAGGCATGCCGATACCCTGATCGGCGACGGCCTCGACAACGCCTTCTGGGGCGACGATGGAGCGGATCTTCTCGAAGGCCGTGGCGCCTCCGACACCCTCTCCGGCGGCGATGGCAACGACACGCTCGACGGAGGCGACGGCAACGACACCCTCGACGGCGGCGCCGGCAACGACCTGTTCATGGCCCACGAGACGCCCAATCCGATAGGCGTTTATGTCGGCGCCGACAGCTTCAATGGCGGGGCCGGCAATGAGGACAAGCTCGCCTATTGGAACGTCAGCAACGCCAATCAGACCGGCATCGGCATCTTTCTGCACAATCAGAATCTGAACGCCGGCGCGGCGGCGAGCGACCGCATATCCGGGATCGAGATCATCGACGGCACGAACTACGACGATACAATCGAGGGCGACGGCACCGGCAATGCCTTCTGGGGCGCCGATGGTAACGACACGCTCAAGGGACATGGCGGCAACGACACGCTCACCGGCGGCCTCGGCAACGACCTGCTCGAGGGCGGCGCCGACAACGACAGCCTGGAGGGCAGCGAGGGCGACGACAATCTCGACGGCGGCGCCGGCGACGACACCATCGAGGGCGGCGACGGCAACGACTACATGTCCGGTGCCTCGGGCGGCAAGGACAGCTTCAGCGGCGGGGCCGGAACCCGCGACACGGTGAGCTATCTCGGCGCGACTGCGGTCACCGTCGACCTGGACAAAGACACAGGATCGGGTGCAGCCGCGGACGACACCTATGACGGCATCGAGGTGATCAACGGCACGGTGCATGCCGACACGCTGATCGGCGACGACACGGGCAACATCTTCTGGGGTGATGACGCCAACGACACGCTCGTTGGCAATGCGGGAGACGACTCGCTCAACGGCGGCAATGGCATCGACCGCCTGGAAGGCGGGATCGACAACGACAGTCTCATCGGCGGAGCAGGAACTGACGGCCTTTCCGGCGACGCGGGCCACGACACGCTGGACGGCGGCACGGAAAACGACAGCCTTTCCGGCGGCACCGGCAACGACAGCCTCGAGGGAGGCGGGGGCAACGACAGCCTCTATGGCGAGGCCGACCATGACACGCTCAGCGGAGGCGCCGGCGACGACGGCCTCGATGGTGGCGAAGGTAATGACAGCCTTCTTGGTGGTGCCGGCAACGACGAACTCGATGGCGGCGCCGACGGCAAAGACACCATAGCCGGCGGCAGCGGCGATGACACCTACAATGTCGATGCCACCGACATCGTGGCGGAAATCGCCGGCGAGGGCACCGACACCCTGATCGCTTACGCATCCTACGCGCTCGCCGCCGGAGCCCATGTCGAGATCCTCACAGCCACGACAGGTTCAGACAACATCGCCCTGACCGGCAACGAGATCGGCAACGTGCTCCACGGTAATCGCGGCGCCAACCGCATCGACGGCGGCGGCGGCAGCGATACGCTGGTGCTGACCGGCACGCGCGCCGATTACAATGTCATCCTGAACTCGGACGGCTCCGTTACGCTGACCGACAAACGGCAAGCCAAGGACGGAACTGACACGATCTCGAACGTCGAGATCTTCCAGTTCTCCGACAGCAAGCTCAGCCTGCTTGGCCTGGTCGGCGATGTGGGCAAGATCCTCACCGGCGACGTGATTGCCGAGAACAGCGCAGCCGGCATCTCCATCGGCTCGTTCCTCGCCTCCGCAAAGACCGGCGGTCCGTTCCGCTACGATCTCATCGGCGATGCGGAGGGCCGCTTCACCATCGATGCGACGACCGGCGTGCTGAAGGTGGCCGATGGCGTCAGGCTCGATTTCGAGCAGGCGACCTCGCACACGATCACCGTGCGCATGACCGATGCCGGCGGCACCAGCACGACCAAGACCCTCACCATCCTGGTGCAGGACGTGCTCGACGAGCGCGCCTTCGGCAGCGCCGGCGCCGACGGCATGCGCGGCGGCGCCGGGCAGGATTACTTCTCGAGCCTTGCCGGCAACGACTGGATCGAGGCCGGACTCGGCAACGACACGCTCATTGGAGGTCTCGGCAAGGACGTGCTCACCGGTGGTTTGGGCAAGGACATCTTCGTGTTCGACACCAAGGCCAACAAGGCGACGAACCTCGACCAGATCGCCGATTTCGAGGTCAAGGACGACACGATCTGGCTCGACAATGCGGTGTTCAGGAAACTCGGCAAGAAGGGCTCGGACGTGAAGCCCGCGAAGCTGAACAAGGAGTTCCTGGTCGTCGGGGACAAGGCCAAGGAGAAGGACGACTACCTGATCTACAACAAGAAGAAGGGCGTGCTGTATTACGACGCCGACGGCTCGGGTCGGGGCAAGGCGGTCGAGATCGCAACGCTGAAGAAGAGCCTCAAGATGACCGCCGCAGACTTCTTCGTCATCTGAGCCGAGCATCGGGACAGTGACTTAAGTTCGAGCTCCGAGGGAGGCCGGCCCGCCGTCATTCCAGGACCGCGCCGCAGGCGGAAAACCCCATAGCCACCGACGGCTCAAGAAGAGGTGAGCAGCGTTGTGCCTCTTTCTGCAAGGCTGGCGGTTATGGTTTCCGGGCTCGCCTGCGGCGCCCCGGAATGACACCCACCACCGTCATTCCGGGGCCGCTTAAGCGGAGCCCGGAAACCATAGCCACTGACGGCTCAAGAAAGGGCGAACCGCGTTACCCCTCTTTGCATCGTGGAGCGGCTATGGATTTTCTCGCCCGCGACGCCCCGGAATGAATGCATCTGACCCGAAGGTGGATCCGCTTCATTGACGTGGCTTTCCGGGTCGACCCGATGCGCTAGCGTTCGCAGGCGCTGGGCTGCTGAACGTCGAGGGATTTCAGCTCGCCGCGCAGGGCGAAATCGCCGTAATCGAGCTTCAGGTCGCGGCTGACGCCGTTCTCGTAGAGCTCGAACGAGATCCTGTAGACGGGCATGCGATCGCCCTGCCCGCCCTCGAAATAGCTGATGGTGACGGGCCAGCGCGCCTGGGAGGCAAGCTGCTGCCTCGCCGGATCCTCGACCGATGCCAGAGCCGCTCCGGGCTCGATCCGGCGCCCGATGAGGCCCAGCGTGTCGTAGACCTTGTCGCCCTTGTTCGAGCCGTCATAGACCCGGATGGAGAGGGTCGTGTCGCCCCGTCGGCCGGCCTCGATCAGGCGCTTGAGGTGCTCGGTCGGGAATACGGTCTCGCCGGTCGAACCGAAAACGGTCTTCTTCGGCTGTTTCAGGTCGACGTTCAGGTCGCCCTGCGCCGTGAGCTTGGCATCGCCGTCGACCTCGCCGTCCTTGATCATCCCCTGACGGAACGACGTGGACTTGAAGTGCATCGAGCGCCCATCGCCGGTCTCGTAGGTCGCCGTCTGGATGTCGAGGGTGTTGGAACCCGTCTCGGTGCTGTTGAGAATCGTGACCTGACGGTACTTGAGAGTGTAGCCGTCGCAGGCATCGCCACCGAATTCCATGGCGATGCGCCCCCTCGCGTTGTCGACCCCGTTGGAGCCGCCCGAGCGCATGAGGGAAAGATCGTAGACGGCTCTATGGGGAGCCAGTTGAACCGGGGACTTGGCCGCTTCCGCGAAGGCCGGCGACAAAAGGGCGATGGACAGGCCAGTGGCCGCAGCAAGCAAACGCATATCTTCTCCCGATCCCACCCATTGCAGGATATGATCGTCCTGCGGACAGAGCAATGTTCCTGCTTGCGTCCTTCCGGCTCATCCGCCACTACTCCGTCCGGATGATGTCACGCATCGAGGCTTCCATGAGCGCAGTCGACACGAAACTCAAGTCGCTGGGAATCACCCTGCCGACCCCGGCCGCACCGGTCGCGAACTATGTTCCCTTCGTCCGCACCGGCAATCTGATCGTTATCTCCGGCCAGCTCTGCCTCGGCCTCGACGGAAAGATGGCAGATGCCCACAAGGGCAAGCTCGGTGCGGAAGTCTCGCCCGAGGTAGGCAAGGAAGCGGCGCGGCTTTGCGCGATCAACCTCCTTGCGCAGCTGAAGGCGGCCGTCGGCGATCTCGACCGGGTCACCCGCTGCGTCCGTCTCGGCGGCTTCATCAATGCGGTCCCGACCTTCGCAGCCCTTGCGCCCGTGATGAACGGCGCCTCGGACCTGATGGTCGAGGCTCTCGGAGAAGCAGGCCGCCATGCCCGCTCCACCGTCGGCGTCGCGGAATTGCCGCTCGATGCCTGCGTCGAAGTCGAAGGGATGTTTGAAGTCAAATGAGCACCCCGAGCTGGCTCGTCGCGAAGCCCATCGCCCATCGCGGCCTCCATAACAAAGCCGAAGGCATCATCGAGAACACGGTCTCGGCCGCACAAGCCGCCATCGCGCGCGGCTTTCCCATTGAGCTCGACGTGCAGCTGACCGGCGACGATGAGGCCATCGTCTTCCACGATTTCGAGCTCGACCGGCTCACCGGCCAGACCGGCCTCGTGGCCGAGCGCAAGCTCTCGGACTTGAGCGCCATCGAGATTGCAGGCGCCAGGGGCGGCGATAAAATCCCCTCGTTCAAGGATTATCTCGGCACCATCGCCGGGCGCACGCCCCTCGTCATCGAGGTCAAGAGCAAGTTCAACGGCGACATGCGCCTGACGAAGCGGGTGATCGAGGTCCTCAAGGATTATCAGGGCCCCTTCGTGGTCAAATCCTTCGATCCGGACATCGTGGCCTATCTGCGCGAGAAAGCGCCGAACATTACGCGCGGCTTCATCGGCGAGCTGGAATACGCTTCCAAGTCGGACGGCTTCCTGCCGCCCGAGCAGAAGCACCGGATGGCGAACCTGCTGCATTTTTCGGAGACGCAGCCGCATTTCCTGTCCTGGCGCGTCAAGGACATTCCCTGCGCCTCGACCTATCTCAGCAGGCTCATGGGCCATGTTCCCGTGATGACCTGGACCGTGCGCAACCCGGAAGACCGCGCCCGCGCCGAAAAGCACGCCGACCAGATGGTGTTCGAGGGATTCATTCCCTGATCAACCCGGCTGTCATCCCCGCGAAGGCGGGGATCCCTAACCGCTGACGGTGCTAGCTAAAGTGCTGTCGCGGTTATGGATCCCGGGCTCCGCCGCGCGGCCCCGGGATGACAAAGCAGCACGCCTGACCAGGCCGATATTGCCAGGTCCCCACCGAGCCCCTAGCTCTAGAACCGAACGGCGGGGTCCTTCCACTCGGTGACAATCCAAGTCAAAATTGCCCAAGGCCTTAAGGCGGTCCCTGCCGCCGATTGGGATGCCTGCGCGCTCGGTCCGGGCTCGGGTGATGACGATCCGTTCAATCCCTTCGTCTCGCACGCCTTCCTCTCCTCTCTCGAAGATTCGGGCTGCGTCGGCGCGAAGACCGGCTGGTCTCCGGTGCATGTCCTGGTCGAGGACGAGACGGAAAAGATTCTGGGCGCCGTGCCTTGCTATCTCAAGTCCCATTCCATGGGCGAGTATGTCTTCGACCATTCCTGGGCCGATGCCTATACCCGTGCCGGCGGCCATTACTACCCGAAGCTTCAGGTCTCGGTGCCGTTCACGCCCGTGACGGGTCCGCGCCTCCTGGTTCCGGACGGCGCGCGCGCTTCCGAGATCCGCTCCTATGCGATCGCCGGATTGCGGGCGCTGCGGGAGCAGGTCGGCGCCTCCTCGATCCACGCCACGTTTCTGCAACAGGACGACCTCGACGCGTTCGGTGCCGAAGGATTCCTGCGGCGCGACGACCGGCAGTTCCACTGGTTCAACGACGGCTACGAAAGCTTCGACGATTTTCTTGCAGCGCTGGCCTCGCGCAAGCGCAAGGCGATCCGGCGCGAGCGCCGCGACGCGCTGGCGGATGGCGTCTCCATCGAATGGGTCACGGGACGCGACATCACCGAGGCCCATTGGGACGCGTTCTTCGCCTTCTACATGGATACGGGTTCGCGCAAATGGGGGCGGCCCTATCTCAATCGCCTCTTCTTCTCGCTGATTGGCGAGCGCATGGCGGAGCGCGTGCTTCTCGTGATGGCGAAGCGCGAGGGCCGCTACATCGCCGGTGCGATCAACCTCATCGGCGACAGGCGGCTTTACGGCCGCAACTGGGGCTGCATCGAGGATCGCCCCTTCCTGCATTTCGAGGTCTGCTACTATCAGGCCATCGATTTCGCCATCGCCCGCGGTCTCGACCGTGTCGAGGCTGGGGCGCAGGGCGAGCACAAGCTCGCGCGCGGCTATCGGCCGGTGATCACGTCCTCAGCCCACGACATCGCCGATCCGTCCCTGCGACGGGCGGTACAGGCTTATCTCGAACAGGAGCGCCTCTATGTGTCGGAGGCTGCGGATGAACTGGCCGAGGCTACGCCGTTCAGGCAGCGCGACGAGGATTGATATCAGGGAGCCTAGAGCTCGTTCGACGCATTTTTGACGGCGAACCGGATCCACTTCGCCGAAAAATGCTCTAGGCGTCCCGCTGCTTACGCACATAGGCGACGAAGCCTTCGAGGTATTTCCTGAGCTGCTCCTCGATCTTCTGCTCCGCGATCGTCCCGTCCTCGTTGAAGACGGTCCCCGCTCGCGACACCATCAGCCGCCCCTCGGCCCAGAAATCGGCTCTGAGCGTTCGCAGGACCGGCAGCCACGCATTCTGCGACAGGATCGTGCCGAAATTGCCCGGCGAAGCGCCGATCAATGCAACGGGCTTGCTTCCGAAGACTCGTTTGATGTCCGAATCCGGCCGGGAGAGCCAGTCGATGGCGTTCTTGAACACTCCGGGAATCGAGTTGTTGTATTCGGGAGTGACGAGAAGCAGACCGTCCGCGGCCGCGATGGCGTCCTTCAAGTCCGCGACCCTCTCCGGAATCCCCTGCTCGACCTCGACGTCGGCGTCATAGAGCGGAATGCCGTGGATGGTTTCGACGACGAGCTCGGCATCCTCAGGCATCAGGCCGGCCGCAACGCGAAGCAAAGCGGTGTTGAATGAGGCCTTGCGCAGGCTTCCCGAGATCCCGATCAGCTTCGTCACGATATCCTCACGATCCATCAATCGATCGTAGAACTAGCGCTTCGAGTCAGCCAGAAAAGACGAAAGCCGCACCGGATATTCTCCGGTGCGGCTTTCCTGAAATCGTTCGATGAAGACCGCCCTCAAAGGCTGGCGATGACCGCCTCGAGGCCCTCCAGAAGGGCGCCGGGCGACGTGCCCATGAAGTTCAGGCCGACATCCAGCAGCCAGTAGCAGCCGATGACGATGACCGGCACCAGGACCCACGCCAGGACCTCCTCGAACCAGACGCGGCGCCGGCGGCGGCGGTAGCGCTTCTCGCGCCACGACAGCTTCGCCGGAGCCTCTCTGGGCTGGGCCGGAAGCGGCCCCTCGTGGATCTCGGTCGTCATGCTCTAACCAGTGGAACCTTCGGAACGGTGCGGACACCTCCGCCTCCATTACCATCGGATCCCTTCGGTTTCACCGACTTTTTCGTCTTCGACGAGGCAGCCTTGGCCTTGGGCTTCTTCTTGCCCGCGTTCGTCACGACCTTCTCGGGCTTCGGCTTCACCGGACCCTCGACATATTCGAAGCCGAGGCTCTGGAGGCCGATCTCGTCGGTCTTGACGATAACCTTGACCGCTCCGCCGTCCTTGAGGCGCCCGAAAAGCACCTCGTCGGCCAGCGGCGTCTTGATGGTCGACTGGATCAGGCGACCCATCGGGCGGGCGCCCATGGCCTCGTCATAGCCGTGCTCGACCAGCCAGTCGCGGGCCTCGTCCGTGAGTTCGATCGAGACGTTGCGGTCGGCGAGCTGAGCGTCGAGCTGCATGACGAACTTGTCGACGACCTTCTGCACGACTTCCTTGGGCAGATGGCCGAAGGAGATGATCGCGTCGAGGCGGTTGCGGAATTCCGGCGTGAACAGCTTGTTCACCGCCTCCGTATCGTCCCCTTCGCGCTTGGTGCGGGTGAAGCCGTAGGCCGGGCGGGCCATGTCGGCGGCGCCCGCATTCGTCGTCATGATGATGATGACGTTGCGGAAGTCGACCTGCTTGCCGTTGTGATCCGTCAGCTTCCCGTGATCCATGACCTGGAGCAGGATGTTGAACAGATCCGGATGCGCCTTCTCGATCTCGTCGAGGAGGAGCACGCAATGCGGGTGCTGGTCGACGCCGTCGGTCAGGAGACCGCCCTGGTCGAAGCCCACATAGCCGGGAGGCGCGCCGATCAGGCGGCTGACCGTGTGCCGCTCCATGTATTCCGACATGTCGAAGCGCAGGAGTTCGACGCCGAGCGAGGCGGCCAGCTGCTTGGCCACTTCCGTCTTGCCGACGCCCGTGGGGCCGGCGAACAGGTAGGAGCCGATCGGCTTTTCCGCATCGCGCAGGCCGGCGCGGGCGAGCTTGATCGCCGAGGACAGGGCGTCGATGGCCTTGTCCTGCCCGTAGACCACCCGCTTGAGGGTGTCCTTCAGGTGCGCCAGCACCTCCGCATCGTCCTTCGACACGGTCTTGGGCGGGATTCGCGCCATGGTGGCGATGGTCGCCTCGATTTCCTTGATGCCGATGGTCTTCTTGCGGCGGCCTTCGGGAAGGAGCATCTGCGACGCGCCGGTCTCGTCGATCACGTCGATCGCCTTGTCCGGCAGCTTGCGGTCGTTGATGTAGCGGGCGGAGAGCTCCACCGCCGCCTTCACGGCGTCGTTGGTGTACTTGAGCTTGTGGAACTCCTCGAAATAGGGCTTCAGGCCCTTCACGATCTCGATCGCATCCGGCACCGACGGCTCGTTGACGTCGATCTTCTGGAAACGACGGACGAGCGCCCGGTCCTTCTCGAAATACTGGCGGTATTCCTTGTAGGTGGTCGAGCCGATGCAGCGCAGGGTGCCCTGAGCGAGCGCGGGCTTGAGCAGGTTCGAGGCATCCATCGCACCGCCGGAGGTGGCGCCGGCGCCGATCACCGTGTGGATCTCGTCGATGAACATGATCGCGTTCGGGTGCTGCTCGATCTCCTTCATCACCTGCTTGAGACGCTCTTCGAAGTCGCCGCGATAGCGCGTGCCGGCGAGCAGGGTGCCCATGTCGAGGGCGAAGACGGTGGCGCCTTTCAGCACCTCCGGCACCTCGCCCTGCACGATCTTGCGGGCAAGTCCCTCCGCGATGGCGGTCTTGCCGACGCCGGGATCGCCGACGAGGAGCGGGTTGTTCTTCTGGCGGCGGCACAGGACCTGGATGGTGCGCTGGACCTCCGACTCGCGGCCGATCAGCGGATCGATGCGGCCTTCCTTCGCCTTCTTGTTCAGGTTGACGCAATAGGCATCGAGGGCGTCGCCCTTCTTCTTCTGGCGGGTATCGCCTTCTTCCTGAGTCGGACGCTCGTTGGAGGATTCCTCCTCCGACCCGCGCGGGGAGCGGCTCTCGGTGAGGCCGGGGCGCTTGGCGATGCCGTGGCTGATGTAGTTGACCGCGTCGTAGCGGGTCATGTCCTGCTCCTGCAGGAAATAGGCCGCATGGCTTTCCCGCTCGGCGAAGATGGCGACGAGCACGTTGGCGCCCGTCACTTCGTCCCGGCCCGACGACTGGACATGGATCACAGCCCGCTGGATCACGCGCTGGAAGCCAGCCGTCGGCTTCGAATCCTGGCGTCCATCGGCGACGAGGTTGGCGAGTTCGCTGTCGACGTAATCGACCAGGTTGCGGCGGAGGACGTCGAGATCGACATTGCAGGCGCGCATGACGGCGGCGGCATCCTGGTCGTCGATCAGGGCCAGGAGGAGGTGTTCGAGTGTTGCGTATTCATGGCGGCGTTCGCCTGCGAGAGCGAGCGCTCGGTGAAGGGCTTGTTCAAGACTGCGAGAAAAGCTCGGCAACGGCTTGTCCTTTATGACACAGGGCTCGGCTAATTCTTTTCCATTACACATTGCAGAGGATGCTGGTGTTTCCTGGCGAAATCCATGACTTGCGTCACTTTCGTCTCAGCAACCTCGTACGTAAAAACTCCGCACTCCCCGACACCATTCTGGTGGACGTGCAACATGATCCGGGTCGCATCTTCGCGGTTCTTGTTGAAGAAGCGTTCGAGCACGTGCACCACGAACTCCATCGGGGTGTAATCATCGTTCAAGAGAAGAACGCGGTAAAGGTTAGGCCGTTTCGTGCGCGGCTTGGTTTTCGTGATGATGGCCGTGTTCGAGCGACCGCCATCGTCGCCTCCAGGGGGCTGTGACCCGCCGGCAGCGGAGATCGGAAGAAACTCCGACTGGGTCAAAGTGCCTTGAGTGAACCGCAGCATATTCGGACGACCGCCCCTTCTCTTCTAATTTCGGCCCGGACCGGCGACCCTTATCCGCTCCAGGCCAAAGGCTCACACCCAAATGTATAGTCGCTCCATTCGGTTCGCCAGATCAACCAGATGGGTGGTCGCAGCCCCAGGCGAAAGAGCGACATCTTGGTCACGCCTTCGCGATGACCACAAGCGAGCCGGCCCTGCCCTTCGCGCATGGCTGCCCAAACGCAAAACGCCCGGGACGAAGCCGGGCGTTTCGTAGAGACTTGAAAAAGCGTCCCGGCTTTAGGCAGCCTTGGAGAGGAGCCCTTCGAAGGGCTTCATCGTCTCCGTGGCAAGGGCCGAGTAGAGCGTGCCCATCTTGGCCGTCTGGCTGACGAGGCTGTCATAGGCGCCCTTCACGAAAGCCGTCTGGATCTCGACAGCCTTGTCGAGGGTCTGGACGCCCAGCAGCTTCTCGACGGTCGCAGAGGTCTGCTCGAAGGACTTGCGGGCGTAATCGGCCGTCTCGCTGGCGATCGCCTGGCTGTTGGACGAGAAAGCGCCCAGCGCCTTCACGGTGGCGTCCAGGTTGTCCTGGCCGAATTTCTGAATCTGGGTAAACGACTGGAGCATTGTGAACCTCGGCAATTAGGCGTTAAGGTGCAGTTGGCGCCGCTGAATAGCTGACGGAGCCAATATGTGCAGTGCACAAAAATTTGTCAAGTTAATTTGTGCAGTGCACAACAAACCAGTCATTCGATCCGCTCCCGTTAACTCGCCCGTAACCGCAACCTCTTACCGTCAAGACATGTGTCGCGCTGGCAACGGTTCCCTCGAGAGAACCGGGCGCAAAGCCTAGAACCAAACGAAACAGGGATTTTTTCAACATGAATTCGGTTTGGATGGGACACCGAAAGACATGGGCCCTCATCGGTATCGCCGCGTCTGTTGCCGTCGCCATTGCCTCCCCGGCCGACGCTGCACGACGTAAGGCGAAGCCCTCCGGCGGCGGATACGGTCCTCTCTCGGCCTCCATTGTCGTCGATGCCAAGACGGGTAAGGTCCTACAGGGCGAGAGCATCGACGAACCCCGGATTCCCGCCTCCATCACAAAGGTGATGAGCCTCTATCTGCTGTTCGAGCAGCTCGAGCGCGGCCGCATGCGCCTCGATACCCCGCTTACGGTTTCCTCCTACGCCGCCAGCCAGCCCCCGACAAAGCTCGGCCTGCGTCCCGGCTCGGCCATCGACGTCGACGACGCCATCAAGGCAATGGTGACCCTCTCCGCGAACGACGTCTCCGTCGTGGTGGCCGAGAACATCGCCGGTTCCGAGGATGCCTTCGCCTCGATGATGACCCGCAAGGCCCGCGAGCTCGGCATGAGCTCGACGGCTTTCTACAACCCGCACGGCTTGCCCCACGATCCGCCGAACATCACGACCGCTCGCGATCTTGCGGTTCTCGGGCGTGCGATCCAGGATCGCTTCCCGAAATATTTCGCTTACTTTCAGACCCGCTCCTTCCAGTACGGCAGCCGCACCATCCGCGGCCATAACCGCCTGCTCGGCAAGGTCGATGGCGTCGACGGCATCAAGACCGGCTACACCCGTCTCTCCGGCTTCAATCTTCTGACCTCGGTCAACACCGACACCCGGAGCATCGTCGCCGTCGTGCTCGGCGGACGCTCGGGCGGCTCGCGCGATCAGAAGATGGCCTCGCTCATCGAGAGCCACCTGCCCCGCGCCTATGCCGGCAACCGCACCACGGCGCCGGTCGTCGAGGGCGCGTCGCAACCGGCGCTCGTTGCGGAAGCTCCCGCTCCTCGGCCGGTCGAGCCGGCGCCCGCAGCCGTCGCCGTCAAGGTCGCCTCCGCCGTTCCGCAGGCTCCCATAGCCCAGGCCGCCGCGCCGCAGGCCGCACCCGAGCGCAGGCCGCTCGATCTCAATGCCTTGCGGCCGGTCGTAGCCTCCGCTGCAGGCGCGAGCTCGACCACGACCCCGTCCTCATCCGTGCGCTGGCAGAAGGGCCCCGAGGCCCTGCCCGCGAACGCGCAGGCTTATGCCGCGCTGCCGACGCCGATTCCGGCCTCGCAGAAGGCTGCCCTCCAGGCCAAGATCGAGGCGAAAGCCGCCGAACCGGCACCCGCGGCGCCGGCAACCAAGATGGCCGCCCTCAAGACCGAGACGCCCAAGGCCGACCCTGTGGAAGCCAAAAAGACCGTGTCCGGCTGGGTGATCCAGCTCGGGGCGACGGATGACGAGGACAAGGCGAAGGCCATGCTCGATTCCGCCCGCGGCCGCTTCGGCAAAGTGCTCGGCAAGGCGGCGCCCTTCACGGAGAAGGTGACTGTCGACGGCACCACCCTCTACCGCGCCCGCTTCTCCGGCTTTTCCGAATCCAACGATGCCGCCAATGCCTGCAAGCAGCTCAAGAAGGGCGGCATGAACTGCTTCGCGTCCCGCGGCTGAGCGGCTGACCTGATGTAGAGATCTCTGCGACGGCGCGTGTGTTTGTGCCGTCGCAACTCGCAGACCAACCGGATCGCGCGTGGAGTATCAGCGATGTCGGCCCAGCAGGACTTCTCTCGCCTCGTTCACGCGAGCCGCGAGGTACGCCGTCCCTCCCTGGTCGGGATGGAGTTTCTTCATCAGCGTCCGGTGCGCTTTGCGGACCTCGTCGAGGCTCGCACCCGGCTGAAGCCCCAGGATCTGATAGGCTTCTTCTTTCGTCATTACGCCCGAATGCGCATGGGTGCGCGTCCGCGTGTCACGATCACCCTGAGCGTTTTCACGCCAGCCGGTAAACCGGCGATCAAGATAAGCCTCTAGCAGCGGCACGCCCTGGGGATCCTGGGCGCAGCATTCGTCGTAGAGTTGGCGCAGCCCCTGCGGGTCGAGGCTCGACAGCCGACGGCCGGCGAGAGGCCCGACCAGGACGCTTCCCTCCACGGCGCCGGTGGAATGATCGATTTCCATCTCGATCATGGCCGAACGAATGCGCGAGAACCGTCCGGTCGCCTGCTGGAACTTGCGCCAGGGCCCCGGAATGTTGAGGGAATTCCATCCCAGCGCCCAGGCTCCGAAGCCGGCGAGCAGCAGGGCCATGTCGAACCGCCCCCGCATGCCGAGGAGCGCGGCCGCGCCAAGCGCGGCGACACCGCCGACTACCTTGAGACTCTTCGCCAGAGCTTTCGTATCGGCACGCGTATAATTTTTGCCAAGCCACCACAGAAGGGCGACCGCTACAATTCCAAGAAGCAGCATCATCGTTTTCGTCCCCATCCCAACATGTGGGCCGGGATGGGGCAGATGTAAATTGCCGGATCGCCTTGCGTCTTATTCCGGACGCTTCGGGATCTCGAGACCGCGCTGGACGGCGGGGCGGGAAAGTCCGCGATCGAGCCAGGCCGGAACGCGCTTGAGGCTCTCGAACTCCACCAGTTCGCCTGCACCATAGAAGCCGACCAGGTTGCGGACCCAGCCGAGCAGAGAAATGTCGGCGATGGTAAAGTCGTCGCCCATGATCCAGTCACGCCCTTCGAGCCGCGTCTCAAGGACCCCGAGCAGACGCTTGGATTCGTTGCGATAGCGCTCGAGCGGACGCTTGTCCTCGATCTCCCGGCCGGCGAATTTGTGGAAGAAGCCGAGCTGGCCGAACATCGGCCCGACGGACGCCATCTGGAAGAACACCCACTGGATCGTCTCGTAGCGGCGTGCCGGGTCGGAGGGGAGGAACTTTCCGGCCTTCTCGGCGAGGTACAAAAGGATCGCGCCGGACTCGAATAGGGGAAGCGGCTTTCCGCCCGGCCCGTCCGGATCGATGATCGAGGGGATCTTCCCGTTCGGATTCAGAGCCAGATATTCCGGCGTCCATGTCTCGTTCTGGCCGATATTGATGAAATGCGGCTCGTAAGGAAGGCCGGTCTCCTCCAGCATGATGGAGACTTTGACGCCGTTGGGCGTGGGGGTGGAATAGAGCTGGATCCGATCGGGATGCTGGGCCGGCCAGCGGGTCGCGATCGGGAAGGCGGAAAGATCGGCCATGGAAACTCCATCAAGAGGCTGAGTCGTGATGGAGGGATGCTAGTGCGCTTGCCGCTTCTTGCAATCGCGAAGCGGCCAGCTGTCTCAGTTGTCGATCAGTGCAGCATGCGGGCCGAGCTGCGCTGGTTTTCCCGCTCCCAGGCCTGCACCACAATGCCGTTGATGCCGGAATCGTGCAGCCGGTCGCTCAGGTCGATGAAATGCCGCTCGGTGGTCTCGACCTCGACCTCGATCAGTTCGTCTTCCACATGTTCGAGTTCCGAGGCCGCATAGCGCTCATAGGCCGCCGACATCTCGGCATAGGCGAAGGCAACGGGAAGGGTGCGGAAGATCGTGGAGAATTCGTCGTCCAGCTCGCCGGTCGTGAGATCCCGCATCTGGACGAGATATCCGTCCTCATGCTCGCAGACCTCGTAGCGCCAGTGCCGGCCTTCAGATGCACACATCAGCATCGGAACCTCCACTCAACTGAACTGCTGAGCCAATGCGTTTCGAGGCGGCGAAGTTCCCGGTTTATCCCCAACCAAAAGTCTAACGGCGGGCGCCGGCCTCGACGCGCACCCGTCCTCCGATCCGCACCTGGGTCCCGTTGCCGAGGTCGATGAAGCCCTGGTTTGCCTGGAGTGCCTCCCGCCGCGCGGAATCTGCCCGCCCCGCCTGGACCCCGTTCCTGCATTCCGGCGGAAGCTGCGCGCGAACACCGGGCGCCGCGTCGGGGATGCGGCAATCCTTCGCAACAGCCGGGCCGGCGGCGGCCAGAAGGACGGCCAGGGAGATCGGAAGCCTCATGGGAGTCTCTCTGTGGAATTCACATAGGTTACAGAAGGCCCAGCTCGGCCAGCTCGCGCCGCATCTCGTCCGGCATCTGGCCAAGATCGCCCGATTTCAGGTCGATGTCACGCGGTGCGTCCTTGGCGATGAGATAGCGCCAGCCCTGGAACGGCCGATAGGGGCGCGGCTCGATCGTGACGACCGTCTGGTCCAGCACCAGCCGGCAGCGGCCGATCCCGTCGGAATCCGTGAAGGGGCGGATGTCGAGAAGCTTTTGACGGGCCGCGACATGGCCCTTGATCACCCAGAACAGGGAGCCGCCGTCCAGAAGCTCGTCGACACGCTTGGGCACCATGCGGGTCGTATGCGTCTGCTCGTAGTCGCGGCCGAGGCGGCGGTGCAGCGCACGGTTCTCCTCGATCCACTCTTCGAGATCCGTGATCGAGTCGCAGCCGACGCAAAGTTTGATCAGGTGAAGGGCCATGTGCGTTTCAACCATGTCCGCATCGCCGGAAAAATCCGGCGATGCGCCGCAGGCTATTCCTCCGTCTTGAGCACGATGAGGCGCGCGCCTTCCGCCACCTGCGCACCGGGTTCGGCGGCGATCTCCGCAATCTCGGCGTCTGAGGGCGCGACGAGCACGTGCTCCATCTTCATCGCTTCGACGATGGCGAGGCGCTGGCCTTTCTCGACCTTGTCGCCCGGCTGCACGAACACCGCGATGAGCTTGCCGTGCATCGGCGCCTTCACCGCGCCGCCCTCGTCCATGTGCTCGAGATCGACATCGAAGGGATCGTAGGGCTGCACAAGCGTCTGGCGTCCGTTGCGGATGATGTAGACCCCGTGCGGCGCGTCGACCTCCCGGTCGACCACGTCCTCGGCCCAAGGATCGCTCTCGCCGAACGCGACGGTGCTGGCGCCGGGATGTGTGCGGCTGAACACCTCGCGCGCGTCGACGCGTTCGCCGTCGACCAGCAGCGGCACGCCGACGCTGCGGATGCCGAGCAGCTGGAATCCGTCCGGTGCCGACCAGGGCGAGGACGGCTCGTCGCTCTTCTGCAGCTCCGCCATGCGCAGCCGCTCGATCTCGCGCGAGATCAACGCGGAAGCGCCGAACGACACGGCGATCTCGTCCACGGGCTGCGGCCCGACGCCGAGGCTCTCAAGATTGCGGTCGATGAAGCCGGTATCGAACCGCCCTGCCCTGAAGCCTTCCGCCTCGCAGAGCTTCTTCAGGAAGGCGGCGTTGGTCTTCGGCCCGGCGACGATCGTCTCGCCGAGCGCCGCCGCGAGCCGGTCCAAGGCTTCGTCGCGGGTTGCGCCATGGGCGATGACCTTCGCGATCATCGGATCGTAATACGGCGTCACCTCGGCCCCGGCCTCGACGCCGGTATCGATGCGGATGCCCTCGCCTTCCGGGAACTCCAGCGCCCAGAGCTTGCCGGTCGAGGGCAAAAACTCCTTCTCCGGGTCCTCGGCGTAAAGCCGCGCCTCGACGGCATGGCCGTCGATGGAAAGATCACCTTGCGTGAACGGCAGCACCTCGCCCGACGCGGCACGGAACTGCAGCTCGACGAGATCGAGGCCGGTGATCGCCTCCGTCACCGGATGCTCGACCTGCAGGCGTGTGTTCATCTCCATGAAGTAGAAGCGGTCGGCCCGCAGGCCCTCGCGCCCGTCGGCGATGAACTCGACCGTGCCGGCGCCGACATACCCCACCGCGCGGGCGGCCTCGACCGCAGCCGATCCCATCGCCTGGCGCATCTCCGGCGTCATGCCCGGCGCCGGCGCCTCCTCGATCACCTTCTGGTGCCGGCGCTGCAGCGAGCAGTCGCGCTCGAAGAGATGCACCACGTTGCCGTGGCTGTCGGCGAAAACCTGGATCTCGATGTGCCGTGGGGACAGGATGTACTTCTCCACCAGCACCCGCGGATCGCCGAAGAAGTTTTGGGCCTCGCGCTGGGCGCTCTCGAGGGCCGCATCGAAATCGGCCGCCTTCTCGACCCGCCGCATGCCTTTGCCGCCGCCGCCGGCGACCGCCTTGATCAGCACCGGATAGCCGATCTCGTAAGCCTTCTGGCGCAGGAAGTCCGGATCCTGCTTGGAGCCGTGATAACCCGGCACCACCGGTACGCCGGCCTGCTGCACCAGGGCCTTGGCCGCGTCCTTCAGCCCCATCGCCTTGATGGCGGAAGCGGGCGGGCCGACGAAGACGATGCCATTTTTGGCGCAGGCCTCGGCGAACTCGGCCCGTTCCGAGAGGAAGCCATAGCCGGGATGGATCGACGCCGCTCCGGTCCGCCTGGCGACCTCGATGATCCTGTCGATCTGGAGATAGCTCTCGCGGGCGGGCGGCGGGCCGATGAGATGGGCCTCGTCCGCCATCTGCACGAAGAGCGCATCCGCATCGGCTTCCGAATGGACCGCGATGGTGCGCATCCCGAGCTCCCGGGCCGTGCGGATGATCCGGCATGCGATCTCGCCGCGATTGGCGATCAGGACACTCTCGAGCATGGCCATCCCTGGTTCGTCCTTGTCTGGATTTGCAGATCCTAGAGCAAACCTCGGGCCTCTTGTCACGCCCGAACTCCCGGGGAGTGACTGAAGGTTGAGTTCTGCCGGGGCCGGCACACCGTCATTCCGGGGCGCCGCAGGCGAGCCCGGAACCCATAACCGCCAGCCTTGCAGAAGGCGGCGCAACGCCGCTCATCTCAATCTCGAGCCGTCGTGGCTATGGGCTTTGGGTTCCGGGTTCCGCTTAAGCGGCCCCGGAATGACGGCGTGGAACTCAAACTCAAATCACTACCAACTCCAGCGCCCGGCCCCGCTCCACCGGCGAGCTTGACCCTTTGGAGGGATGAATGGCCGGTGATGCAACTTTGTGCGTCTTCCCCTCTTGCTGAAGTGTCCGTTCGTTGCTAGCCTCTTATTGCAAATCGTTTGCAACTGCAGAAAGACGCCATGGACCAGCCGGCCCCCATCTCCCTTGTGCAAAAAGCCGCGTGGCGGAACTCGCGGGATCTGCCCTCCCTGCCGGAGGTCAACCGGACCATCGCGGTGCGGCCGGGATCGACCTGGCGGCGCGCCGCCGCCTTCCTCGGGCCGGGCTATCTGGTGGCTGTGGGCTATATGGATCCCGGAAACTGGGCGACCTCCCTCGCCGGCGGCTCGAAATACGGCTACGCCCTGCTCTCGGTGGCGCTGATCTCCAACATCATGGCGATCGTCCTGCAGTCGCTCTGCGCGCGCCTTGCCATCGCCACCGGCCGCGACCTTGCCCAGGCCTGCCGGGACGCCTATCCGAAGCCCGTCTCCTGGGCTTTATGGCTCCTTGCGGAGCTCGCGATCTGCGCCACCGATCTGGCAGAGGTCATCGGCACGGCCATCGGCCTGAACCTGCTCTTCGGCGTCCCGCTCGAGATCGGCGTCGTCATCACCGCCCTCGACGTGTTCCTGATTCTCTACCTGCAGAATCTCGGCTTCCGCTGGGTTGAGGCCTTCATCATCACCCTGCTCGGGGTGATCGCGGTGTGCTTCGGCATCCAGATCGCCATGGCCGATCCGGACTGGTCGGGCGTGATCCGCGGCTTTGCCCCTACCACGGAAATCGTCACCAACCCGGACATGCTCTACCTCGCGCTCGGCATCATCGGCGCGACGGTCATGCCGCATAACCTCTACCTGCATTCAGGCATCGTGCAGACCCGCGCCTACGGCGACACCGTGCCGGAGCGGCGCGAGGCCTTGCGCTTCGCAACCCTCGACTCGACCATCGCGCTGATGTTCGCGCTGACCATCAACGCGTCCCTGCTCATCCTTGCCGCAGCGGCTTTCCATCATACCGGCCGCAGCGACATCGCCGAACTCGGCGAAGCGCATACGCTTCTCCAGCCGATCCTCGGCAGCGCCATCGCGCCGATGCTCTTCGGCCTGTCTCTCCTGTGCTGCGGCCTGAACTCCACGGTCACGGCGACCATGGCCGGCCAGATCGTCATGGAGGGCTTCATCAACTTCCGGATGGCGCCCTGGGCGCGCCGGCTCATCACCCGCGGCATCGCCATCATCCCGGCCGCTGCCGTCACCATCGCCTATGGCGAGAGCGGGACCGCGAAACTGCTCATCCTGAGCCAGGTGATCTTGAGCCTGCAGCTTCCCTTCGCCGTCATCCCGCTCGTGACGATGACCGCCTCGAAGCGCAAGATGGGCGACCTCGTGACCCCACGCTGGCTCACCGCCTTCGCTGGCATCATCGCCGCGGTGATCGTGGTGCTGAACGTGAAGCTGCTGGTGGATTTCGTGCTGGGGTGAACGACTTCGATGTCATTCCCGGAAGGACGTATAGCGGAGGGGAAGGGAATCCATAGCGCCGCGCTTGATCGTGGATCCCCTTCCCGGCCTGCGGCCGCCGGGGATGACCCTCTCGCGTCATGGCCGCACTTGTTGCGGCCACCCACGTTTTCAGAACCACAACGTTGCATAGACGTGGGTCCCCGGGACAAGCCCGGGGATGACGTCGAGGCGAGAGGAAGCCGGTGATGACGTGTGTGAATTGACGGCCCTTACGCGTCCTTCAACCGGCTCAGCGCCTCTTCCATCTTCGCCTTGCGTGTCACAGCTTCCTCGCGGCGTTCGCGCTGCTCGTCGACCACCTCTTCGGGTGCGCGCTTGAGGAAGTCGGCGTTCCCGAGCTTCGCGTCGATCTTGGCGACCTCCGCATCGAGCTTCTGGATTTCCTTGGCGAGGCGCGCGCGCTCGGCATCGAGATCGATCACGCCCTCCAGCGGCAGCGCCGCCACCTCACCGCGGATGATGAGCTGGATCGAGCTCTTCGGCGCGGCTTCGACGAAGGAGATCTCCGATATGCGTGCAAGGCGCTTCACGATATCGCCCCAGCGGCCGGTACGGGCCCGCACGTCGGCGGAGGAAGCGACCAGTGCGAGCGGGATCTGCGCGCCTGCCGGCACGTTGGTCTCGGACCGGGCGGAACGGATCTCGTTGACGAGATCCACAACCCAGCCGATCTCGGCCTCGGCCTCAGCGTCGATCAGGTGTGCGAGATTGGGCCACGGCGTCAGTGCGAGGATCGTCTCGCGCTTCGGTCCTTCCGCGCCCTTGATCGCCCACAGCTCCTCCGTGAGGAAGGGCATGAAGGGATGCAAAAGCTTGCAGATCTCGTCGAAGATGAAAGCGATGGTGGCGCGGGTCTCGTCCTTGGCGGGCGAATCCGCACCCTGCAGCACGGGCTTGGCGAGTTCGAGCGTCCAGTCGCAGAACACGTTCCAGACGAAGCGGTAGGCAGCGCCCGCAGCCTCGTTGAACTTGTAGCCCTGGATGCCGGCGGAGACCTCGTCGATCGCCTTGGCGCATTCGCTGAGCGCCCATTTGTTGAGCGTCTCCTTCACCGATTTAGGATCGAAGCCGGCAACGCGACGGCACTCGTTCATCTCGGCGAAACGCGCCGCGTTCCAGATCTTGGTCGCGAAGTTGCGGTAGCTCTCGACGCGCTGGACGGACAGCTTGATGTCGCGCCCCTGCGCAGCCATGGCGGCAAGCGTCATGCGCAGCGCATCGGCGCCGTACTGCTCGACCACGTCGAGCGGGTCGATGACGTTGCCCTTCGACTTCGACATCTTGGCGCCCTTCTCGTCGCGGACGAGGGCGTGGATGTAGACCGTGTCGAAGGGGACCTCGTCCATGAAATGGAGGCCCATCATCATCATGCGGGCGACCCAGAAGAAGATGATGTCGAAGCCCGTCACCAGCGTGTTGGTCGGATAATAGCGGTCGAGCTCCGGCGTATCGTCCGGCCAGCCGAGCGTCGAGAACGGCCAGAGCGCCGAGGAGAACCAGGTGTCGAGCACGTCCTCGTCGCGCCTGAGCGCCACATCGCGACCGTTCTTCTCGCGCGCCTGGGCCTTGGCATCCTCTTCACTGAGCGCAACGAACACGTTGCCCTGATCGTCATACCAGGCCGGGATCTGGTGGCCCCACCAGAGCTGGCGCGAGACGCACCACGGCTCGATGTTCTCGAGCCACTGGAAGTAGGTCTTCTCCCAGTTCTCCGGCACGAACTTGGTCTTGCCCTCGCGCACGACGCCGAGCGCACGCTCGGCAAGCGGCTTCACGTTCAGGTACCACTGATCCGTGAGGTAGGGCTCGATCACCACGTTCGAGCGGTCGCCGTGCGGGACGGTGTGCACATGCGGCTCGATCTGCACGAGAAGCTCGCGCTCCTCCAGCATGGCGACGATGCGCTTGCGAGCCTCGAAGCGGTCGAGCCCGTCGAGCGAGAGAACGGCCTTGAGGTCATCGGTCCGGCCGAGGCCTTCCAGGAATGCCTCGTTGTCGGCAAGCGCAAGTTGAGCCTCGGTGCCGAAGATGTTGATGAGCGCCAGCTTGTGACGGCGACCGACCTCGAAATCGTTGAAGTCGTGCGCCGGCGTGATCTTCACCGCGCCTGTGCCCTTCTCGGGGTCGGAATATTCATCCGCGACGATCGGGATGCGGCGGCCGACGAGCGGCAGGATCGCGAACTTGCCGACGAGGTCCTTGTAGCGCTCGTCCTCGGGGTGGACGGCAACGGCCACGTCGCCGAGCATGGTCTCAGGCCGCGTGGTCGCCACGGTGATGGAGCGGTCGGGCATGCCCTCGATGGCGTAGCGGATGTGCCAGAGATTGCCCTTCACCTCGACCTGCTGAACCTCGAGGTCCGAGATCGCGGTCTGGAATTTCGGGTCCCAGTTCACAAGGCGCTTGTCCTTGTACATCAGGCCCTGCTTGTAGAGGTCGACGAAGACCTTCAGCACGGCCTCGGACAGGCCCTCGTCCATGGTGAAGCGCTCGCGCGACCAGTCGCAGGAGGCGCCGAGACGCTTGAGCTGACGCACGATGGTGCCGCCGGATTCTTCCTTCCACTCCCAGACGCGGCGGACGAATTCGTCGCGGCCGAGGTCGCGGCGCTGGATCTGGCGCTCGGCGAGGCGACGCTCCACCACCATCTGCGTGGCGATGCCGGCATGGTCCATGCCCGGCTGCCACAGCACGTCCTTGCCGCGCATGCGCTCGAAACGGCAGAGGATGTCCTGGATCGTGTTGTTGAGGGCGTGCCCCATATGGAGCGAGCCGGTTACGTTCGGCGGCGGAATGACGATCGTGTAGGGTTCGGCGCCCTTGCGATCCTCACGCCCGGCCTTGAAGGCCTCGGCCTCTTCCCAGCGGGTGGAGATGCGTGCCTCGACGGCGGAGGGATCGAACGTCTTGTCCATCATGATGAGTACCGGCCTGTTGGCGCGACGAACGCGCAAGCAAGAGGGCTACAAACCGGACGGATCGGACGAAGTCAACAGAGGCGTGACGATCTTAAGCGCGGCGGCGGGCGACGCGCTCGATCTCCTCGCGGACGAGGCGCTCGACCAGGGGAGGAAGATTGTCATCGAGCCAGGCCTTCAGCATGGGCCGGAGCATCTCCTTCATGAGATCCTCGACGCTCTGAGGCTGGGCAGGCTTGACGGATTCGCTCAGGCGGGAAAAGGCGCCGCTGACCGAGGCGACGGCCTCCGTCGACAGGAGAGCCTCGGCCGCCGGCGCGGCCTTCTTCAGGACAGGCTCGGGGACGATGATCGGCGCTGGCTCGAAACACTCCGGGTCCCGACGGGCCGGCGCAGCCTCGGCGAAATCCGGCTCGATATGGGCTTCCAGAAAGGCTGTGTCACCGCGGCTCCAGGGCCCGAGCACGGGCTCGTTGGGGCTCGCTCCGAGAAGGGGCGAGACGTGCAGCTCGGCGATGTCGAGCACATTCTTCAGAGGTGAGGAAGCGGGCGCTTCAGGCTCGGAATGCTGCGGATCGTCCTGGTCGTCGGCGATGATACGCCGGATGGACGCCAAGATCTCGTCCATCGATGGCTCATTAACCTTCAGGCCCGCCGAACCCATAGCCGCATCCAAATCAACAACGCAAGAATCACATTCTTATGAATGTAGTTAAAGTATTTTACGCAAACCTAAAGAAAACAAGAAGGGCCAGAACTAAAAAGTCCTGGCCCGAAAACTTATCAACGACCGTCCGGCGTCGACAAACCGATCCAGAGATCTTTAACCTGATCGTAATGAATCTTCGGGCTGTAGTGATTCACCTTCAGGCCGAGGGCCCGTGAATTCAGCCGTCCCATCGCATTGACGAGACTGTAGGAGGCGACGACGCGATCGCGCTGGGCCGTGATGAGGTTCACACGGGCGTTGAGCAGTTCCTGCTGCGCGTTCAACACGTCAAGGGTGGTGCGCTGGCCGACGCGGGCCTCTTCACGCACGCCGTTGAGCGCCGTCTCGGCCGCATCGATCTGCGCCTGGGCCGCCTGGATCTGGGCGCGGGCCGCTTCCAGCCGACCCCATGAGGATTGGATGGCAGCGCGGACCTGATCGCGCACGGAATCGGCCTCGAGGCGACGCTGGCCGGCCGTTTCCTTGGCCTGGCGGGTGGCCGCATAGACCTGGCCGCCTTCGTAGATCGGCACGGTCAGCTGAGCCACTACGGAGGCGGACAGGGCATTGTCGCCCTCCTGGTTCCGGTCGTAGCGCTGGTTCACGGAGCCAGAGACGCCGAGCTGCGGCGCAAGCGCCCCCTGCTCGATCTTCACCTGCAATTCGGCAACGTCGACCGCATGCTGGCGCGCCTTGATCGCCGGATGTTCATTGAGGCCGACCTTCAGGGCCGCGTCGACGGTGCGGGGCGTCAGCTTGTCGAGCGGCCGGCCGGGAGCCAGCTGCGCAGGATCCACGCCGATGACCTGGCGATAGACCGCGATGCTGTTGCGCAGGGTGGCTTCGGCAAGGCTGGCCTCGGACCGGGCGGCAGCGAGGCGGGCCTCGGCCTGGGCGACGTCGGTGCGGGTCACCTCGCCGACGTTGAAGCGGTCGCGGGTCTGCCGGAGCTGCTCGTCGATCACCTCGACGTTGTTGCGCTGGAGGTCGAGGATCGCGGTGTCGCGCAGAACGTCCATATAGGCCGTCGCGCCGTCGAGCAGAACACTCTGCTCGGTGGTGTTCAGTGTTTCCCGGGAGCCGAGGACCGAGGATTCCGCCGCGCGGACGCGGTTCGTGGTGCGATAGCCGTCGAAGAGCGACTGGTCGATCTGGACGCCGAAGCCCCGGGGCGTCAGCCGGCTCGTGGTGGTGCCGCCGCCGAAGACCGTCCGCGGCGTGCCGCTGTCGAATTCAGTGTAGGTCCGGCCGACATCGGCCGTGCCGTTGATCTGCGGGCGGTAGCCGGACTTGGCCTGAGGGACGGTTTCGTCGGTCGCACGGACACTTGCGCGCTGAGCGTTGATGTCGGGATTGTTGCCATAGGCGCGCGCCAGAGCGCTCTCCAAAGTCTCGGCAGACGCGCCGGCCGCGCCCGCCAGCACGAACACCGAGGTCATTGCCCCAAAGAGCAAGCGATACGTTTTCTTGGAGTACTTTTCGTTCACGCGCACCTGCCTAGCGATCCAACGACGGTCCAGTCGTAATCGACGCCACTTCAAAAACCACTGCTACTCAAAGCGCAACAATACCCAAGGGAACCGAGTCGGCAACAACAGGCTGCGGCCAAACCGATTTTAGCGGGCGAGTGGCGCAAAAAAGCGACACTTTCGACACGACAAATTGAGTATTTGGAAAGGATTAGAACGTGAAACCCGGGGTTTGGACGAAGGGCGTCAGCAGGGGGGCTGCCGCCTCGAACAGGCTCCGCTCGCCGAAAGCGTCGCCGGAACGGACGTAAAGCGTCGCCCGGGCGGCACGCCCGCGACCCTTTACGCAGACCAGGCGTCCGCCCTCGGCCAACTGAGCGAGCAGCGCGTCGGGACGAAGATCGACCGATCCATTGATGAGAATGGCGTCGTAGGGGCCGTTTCCGGCATAGCCCTGTTCGAGCGGCCCCGTGACGACCGCCACGCCGGCGGCGCCGGCCGCGCTCAGGCTCTGCCGGGCGTCGGCGGCGAGGGCCTCGTCCGCTTCCAGCGCAGTCACCTGGGCCCCGAGCCTGTGGAAGACGGCGGAGGCGTAGCCGCGGCCGCAAGCCACGTCGAGAACCTTCTCGCCCGCATCGATGCCAAGGGCCTGGATCAGGCGGCCGAGAACCATCGGGGAGAGCATGTAGCGCCGATCGGCGCTGTCGCTGACGAGGATGTCCTGGTCGATATAGGCGAGATCCTGGCGACCCGGGAGCACGAAGAGCTCTCTCGGAACGTTATCCATGGCGTCCAGCAGCGGCATGTCGTTCACGTCGAAAGTGCGCAGCTGGCCATCAACCATTGTCCGGCGCGCTTGAGCGAAATCGACCATGGATAGTGCCTTTAGAAACTTGTTGGAGGCCTCGCCCGGAATCGAACCGGGGTGCAAGGATTTGCAGTCCTCTGCGTAACCACTCCGCCACGAGGCCGTCCGGGAGTGCCGCGAACGCGACGGCTGCTGCATAGCAACCATCCCCTCAAAGAGCAACAGCCCCTTTTCGCTCCCCCGCGCCAATAAGGCACTTGCAACGAACGAAACCCGTGCTATATGCCTCCCACCTCGCCGACGGGCTGCCTTTCGATGGCCTCGCGGCGTTCAGGGAAGCTCACAGCGAAGCTTCTTCGAAGGTTAAGGCTTATTCCGGCGTGGCGCAGCGGTAGCGCAGCGGACTGTTAATCCGTTGGTCGTAGGTTCGAATCCTACCGCCGGAGCCAACCTTCTCATCCCTGGCTTCATCCCGACAAAACTGAACACGCCGCGCAACCTAGGCGCGGCTTTCGGCGGTGGTTCACGCACGGCTTTTGGACGCTGCGAGCGCATCGTGCGGACCCAGCGGGCCGCGTCAGCGAAAAGTGGAGTCGGTTTTCTGCATTCAACGATGCGCCAGCCATGAGGAGGAGCATCGCAGGTTCGATGTTCGCGGGTTCGAATGCCCGCTCTCGCCGCTTCGAACCGTGCATGGCGGTTATGGCTTGACCATCGAACCTCCTTGCCCTCAGCATCGCCCCTCTTTTTCGAACGGGACGATCATGGCCGCTACGACGCTTCTCTTCCGCGACGATGCCTATGCCACCTCCTGCGAGGCAAAAATCCTCGCGATCACGCCGGAGGGCGGAATCATTCTCGACCGCACGGTGTTCTATGCCCAAGGCGGCGGACAGCCGGGCGACACCGGCGCGCTGGTGACATCGGCGGGAGAGAGAATCGAGATTGCGAACACGGTCTATGGTGCCGACCGCTCACAGATCGCGCATCTCGTCGGCTCCGAGGCGGCATCCCGCCTGAAGGAGGGCGAGACCGTCACGCTCGAGCTCGACTGGCCGCGCCGGCTCAAGCGCATGCGCGTCCATACGGCGCTGCACCTGTTGAGCGTCGTTCTGCCGTATCCCGTTACCGGCGGCTCTATCGGCGACGGCGACGGACGGCTCGATTTCGACATCCCGGATGCAGGCCTCGACAAGGCCGACGTCACGGAAAAGCTCAATGCACTGATCGCACGCGACGCGGCCGTGACCGAGCGCTGGATCACCGACGAGGAACTCGATGCCAATCCGGGCTTGGTGAAGACCATGTCGGTGAAGCCGCCGCGCGGATCGGGCCGCGTGCGCCTTGTCGAGATCGACGGAATCGATCTCCAGCCCTGCGGCGGCACCCATGTGCGGCGTACGGCTGAGATCGGCTCCGTCGTCATCACCGACATCGAGAAGAAGGGCAAGCAGAACCGCCGCGTTCGCCTGTCCCTTGCCGACTGAAAAGACTTATCCGTCAGAAAGGAATTGCCCATGTCCGAGCCCTTCGTATCGACCGCATGGCTGCAGGAGCACCTGAACGACCCGAACCTCGTGGTGGTGGACGGCTCCTGGTATCTGCCCACGCAGAACCGCGATCCGCAGGCCGAGTATCTTGCCGGCCACATTCCCGGTGCCGTCCGCTTCGACATCGACAGCGTGAAGGACACCGCCTCCACCCTGCCCCACATGCTGCCTTCGCCGGAGAGCTTCGCGAAAACGGTAGGAGCCCTGGGCATCGGCGAGGATTCGACCATCGTGGTCTATGACGGCGCCGGTCTGTTCGCGGCACCACGCGTGCGCTGGACATTCCAGGTCTTCGGCGCGCGCAACGTCTCGATTCTCGAAGGCGGCTTTCCGGCCTGGAAGGCGGAAGGACGACCAGTCGAGACCGGGCCCGAAAAGTCGCGCGCTCCTCGAACCTTCAAGCCCTCCTTCAATCCGTCCGTGATCGCGGATGCCTCGGCGATCCAGTCGGCGCTGAAATCGGGCGCGACCCAGGTCGTCGATGCCCGCCCCGCGGATCGTTTCCGCGGCGAAGCGCCGGAGCCACGTCCGGGCCTGCGTTCCGGCCATATTCCGGGAAGCCTCAACCTGCCCTTCGGCGAGATCATCGAGAACGGCCGCCTGAAGGACAAGGCCGGGCTCGAGAAGGCGATTGCGGATGCCGGAATCGATCCCGGCCAGCCGGTGATCACAACCTGCGGCTCCGGCGTCTCGGCCGCGATCCTCGGCGTCGCCTTCGAGGTCACTGGCCGCCCGATCCAGGCAATCTATGACGGCTCCTGGGCCGAATGGGGTGCGAGAGAGGATCTGCCGATTGCGACGGGGCCAGGGAAGACGGGTTAGCGCCGCTCATCACCCCTCTCGACGTCATCACCTCCCCGGACTTGATCCGGGGATCCTGCCGGTGATCCCGATTGACTGAGATGCGGCGCTTTTCAGAATCGGGATGGCCGGCACAAGGCCGGCCATGACATCGTGGGTAAGTGCCCAATCAAAACAAAAAGGCCCCGGATCATCCCGGGGCCTTTTGTTTTCCACTCAATCCGGCTCAGTGCAGGATCTGGGACAGGAAGAGCTTGGTGCGCTCGTGCTGCGGGTTCTTGAAGAATTCGTCCGGGGTGTTCATCTCGACGATCTGCCCGTAATCCATGAAGATCACCCGGTCGGCGACCTGGCGGGCGAAGCCCATTTCGTGGGTCACGCAGAGCATGGTCATGCCCTCTTCCGCGAGGCCGACCATGGTGTCGAGCACCTCCTTCACCATCTCGGGGTCGAGCGCCGAGGTCGGCTCGTCGAACAGCATGATCTTCGGGCTCATGCAGAGCGAGCGGGCGATCGCCACGCGCTGCTGCTGGCCGCCCGAGAGCTGGCCCGGATACTTGTTCGCCTGCTCCGGGATCTTGACCCGCTTCAGGTAGTGCATGGCGATCTCTTCCGCCTCCTTCTTGGGCATCTTCTTCACCCAGATCGGAGCGAGCGTGCAGTTCTCGAGGATCGTCAGATGCGGGAAGAGGTTGAAGTGCTGGAACACCATGCCGACGTCGCGGCGCACTTCGTCGATGCGCTTGAGATCGTTGGTGAGCTCCGTGCCGTCGACGATGATGCGGCCCTTCTGGTGCTCCTCGAGCCGGTTGATGCAGCGGATCATCGTGGACTTGCCGGACCCCGAAGGTCCGCAGATCACGATGCGCTCGCGGCGCCGGACATTCAGGTTGATGTCCCGCAGGACGTGGAATTCGCCGTACCATTTGTGCACGTCGATCATCTGCACGGCGGCTTCGGCATTCGGGTCGGTGTCGACGGAGCGGATCTGTTGAGCTGACATTGTCGTTGCCATGGATGTTTACTTTACCGTTTCTGACCAGCCGCAAGGCGCCGCTCGACTCCGAGAGAGTATCGCGACATGCCAAAGCAGAAGACGAAGTAGAACAGGGCCGCAAAGGCATAGCCTGTGATGCCGATGGTGGGCGCTGCCCAGGCGGGATCGATGCGCGAGGCCTCGATGGTCTTCACCAGATCGAAGATGCCGACGATGGCGACCAGCGACGTATCCTTGAACAGGCCGATGAAGGTGTTGACGATGCCCGGGATCACGATCCGCAGCGCCTGCGGAAGGATGATCAGGGTCATCATCTGCGGATAGTTGAGGCCGAGCGACATAGCGCCTTCATACTGCCCTTTCGGCATGGCCTGCAGACCGCCGCGCACCACCTCGGCCATGTAGGCGGAGGCGAAGAGCGCGGTGCCGATCAGCGGACGCAGCAGGCGGTCGACCGTGATGTCGCCGGGCAGGAAGAGCGGCAGCATCGTGTTCGCCATGATCAGCACGGTGATCAGAGGCACGCCGCGCACGAACTCGATGAAGATCACCGAGGCCATGCGTACGATGGGCAGTTTCGAGCGCCGCCCGAGAGCCAGAACGATGCCGAAGGGCAGCGAGACGACGATGCCCACCGTGGCCACGAGCAGGGTGACCAGAATGCCGCCCCACAGGGAGGTCGGCACATGGGCGAGGCCGAAATCGATATCGACCAGCGCCAGGGTGATGCCGATCACCGCGACGATGCCGCCGCCCATGATCAGCGCCGGACGCATGGAGGTCTTCAGTATCGCGGCGGCGAAGGCGAAGAGCGCGATCACCAGCGCGGCGAAGATGGCGAAGCCGAGCCAGAAACGGGCGCCGAGATCGGCATTGCCGCCGGTCAGGAGGATGTAGGAGAGGACCGGGAAGATCCAGAAGAAGTAGACCGCTCCCAGGTCGCGACGCGGGGCCTTCAGCCATAGCAGCCAGGCGACGCCGATGGCCAAGAGGGCGAAGAAGATGTTGACCCGCCAGCGCTCCGATATCGTGTAGGAGCCGTAGATGAAGTAGTTGATCTTGTCGAAGATGAAGGCCCAGCAGGCCCCGGCCTCGCTGCCTCCGGAATCAGCGCGGCAGGCCGCCCGGTCGGAACCGGACCAGACCGCATCGATGAAGAGGAATTTCACTAGCGGCGGAACGGTGACGTAGAGGAGATAGAACACCACCAGCGTCAGGATGGTGTTGAAGGGGCCGGAAAAGAGGTTTTCCCGAACCCAGGCAATGGGGCCGCGAGCCAGATTCGGCGGAGGCAGCGCATCCACCTGCTTGGCGCGGACGAAACGGGGCATATCGACGGCGGTGCTCATAAGATCTCCTACCGTTCGACGATCGCCACGCGGCGGTTGTAGACGTTCATGATGAACGAGGTCAGAAGGCTGATCGTCAGGTAGACGCCCATGGTGATGACGACGACCTCGATGGCCTGGCCGGTCTGGTTCAGCACCGTTCCCATGAACACCTGCACGAGGTCAGGATAGCCGATGGCGACGGCGAGCGACGAGTTCTTCGTCAGGTTCAGATACTGGCTCGTCAGCGGGGGAACGATGACGCGCATGGCCTGCGGGATCACCACGAGGCGCAGGGTCTGGCCCGGCGTGAGGCCGAGGGAGCCCGCGGCTTCCGACTGTCCCTTCGAGACCGCGAGGATGCCGGCGCGGACGACCTCGGCGATGAAGGCGGCCGTATAGGTGACGAGGCCGAGAAGCAGCGCCACGAATTCCGGCAGGATCTGCATGCCGCCGGTCAGGTTGAACGTGCCCTTGCGCGGCAGCTCGAAGCTGATCGGATTGGCGCCGACCAGCGCCAGCACGATCCAGGTGAGAATCGGAAGGCCTATGACCAGCGCGAGCGTCACCTTGCCGACGGGATATTGCCGGCCGGTCTGCTCCTGCTGCTTCCTCGCCCAGTGGCGGTAGACGAAGGTTCCGACGAGGCCGACGACGAGGGCAGCAAGGAGCACCCATGCGTCAGAGGCGTAGAGCGGCTTGGCCATGAACAGGCCACGGGAATTCAGGTAGAACCCGGCCCCCATCTCGAGCGAGTTGCGCGGCTGCGGCAGCGTGCCAAGAACGGCGATGTACCAGAACAGCAGCTGCACCAGCAGCGGGATGTTGCGCAGCACCTCGACATAGACCATCGCCACCTTCGCCACCATCCAGTTCTTGGACAGGCGCGCGATGCCGATGGTGAAGCCGAGGATCGTCGTGAAGAAGATGCCGATCACCGAGACGAGCAGGGTGTTCAGCAGGCCGACGATAAAGGCGTCGCCATAGGTTCCGCCGGCTGCGCTGAACTGGATCAGCGTCTGGCTGATGTCGAAGCCGGCGGTGTTGTTCAGGAAGCCGAAGCCTGAGGCGATCTTGGCGCGCTGCAGGTTCTCGATGGCATTCGTCGCGGCGACGTAGAAGAGGAAGACGATCGCGGCGACGAGGACGACCTGGTAGAAGATTCCGCGAACCTTCGGATCGTACAGAAACGATTTCTGGGGGGGCGATGTCTGACTGACAACGGTCTGCACTGAGTTCACCTCTGACGGCTATTCTTATTTTATACCGGGCCGTCCTCCCCTGTTCACGCACTCTTGGAGCGTCATGAACGGGCGGCATTTCTTCTTATCGTTGAAGGGCGCCCGGAATGTCCGGACGCCCATTGTCGATGGTCGCTTAGCGGACCGGGATGCCGTATTGCAGGCCGCCCTTGGTCCATTGGGCGTTCTGGCCGCGCTTGATCTTCAGGCGCGAGCCCTCGCCGACGTTCTTCTCGAACACTTCGCCGTAGTTGCCGACATGCTTGATGATGCGCACGGCCCAGTCGTTCGTCAGGCCGGTGGCCTCACCGAACTTGCCTTCGGTGCCGAGGAGACGCTTGATCTCCGGGTTTTCGGAGGTCTTCATCTGGTCGACATTGGCCTTGGTCACGCCGAGCTCTTCCGCGTTCAGCATGGCCATGTGGGTCCAGCGGACGATATCGCCCCACTGGTTGTCACCGTGGCGCACTGCCGGGCCGAGGGGCTCCTTGGAGATGATCTCGGGCAGAACGATATGATCGTCCGGAGCCGAGGCGCGCAGACGCTCGGCATAGAGGCCCGAAGCGTCCGTCGTGAAGGCGTCGCAGCGGCCGGCGTCATAGGCCTTGAACGTCTCGTCCGAGGTCGCGAAAGCCACGACTTCGTACTTCATGTTGTTGGCACGGAAGTAGTCGGCGAGGTTCAGCTCGGTGGTGGTGCCCTGCTGGGTGCAGATCGAAGCGCCGTTCAGCTCCTTGGCGGAGGCAACGCCGAGCTTCTTGCGGACCATGAAGCCCTGGCCGTCGAAGTAGTTGATGGCCGGGAAGTCGAGGCCGAGCTGCGTGTCGCGCGACATGGTCGCGGTCGAGTTGCGGGACAGCACGTCCACTTCGCCGGACTGGAGCGCGGTGAAGCGGTCCTTGGCGGCGAGCGGAATGAAGCGGACCTTGTTCGGATCGTCGAAGATGGCAGCCGCAATGGCGCGGCAGAGATCGACGTCGAGGCCGGTCCAGTTGCCCTGCGCGTCAGGCTGGCCGAAGCCCGCAAGACCCGTGTTCGAGCCGCAGGTCAGGAAGCCTTTCTGCTTGACGCTGTTGAGCGTCGCCTGGGCCGAGGCGCCCGTGGCGAGCAGGCTGGCCGTCAGACCGAAGGCAATCGATACGAGAGCCTTTTTCATGTTGGTATGTTCTCCCACTGATACGTCATGGCTCGGCGGTAGTTGGTTATTTCCCCTCAGCCCCCGCCGAACCCGGTTTTTGACCGTTCCGCGCCACCTCGGCGAGGCGGCATCGAAACCCATCACATTCCATGATTAATCACTGGTCAAGTCTTGATGGAAGGCATTTATTGCCTGACTTGACGTCATCGGCTGCCCGGTTTCAGATCGTGCCCTCCTCAGCAAGCCGTTGAAGCAATGTCAAAACTCCCCCCAAAGCCCCAAAATATATCCGAACGCACCCGTCTCGTTCATGCCGGACGAGAGCCCTTCGACCAGTATGGCTTCGTCAACACGCCGATCTATCGCGGCTCGACCGTCCTGTATCCCACGACGGACGATCTGCTGCATCGGCGCGGCCGGTATTCCTATGGAACCAAAGGAACTCCGACCACGAATTCCCTCGAAACGGCATGGACCGAGCTGACCGGCGCGGCGGGCACAGTCCTGGCGCCGTCGGGTCTGGCCGCCGTTGCGGTCGGGCTGATGTCCTGCCTTAAGAGCGGCGATCACCTGCTCATGACGGATTCGGTCTACCTGCCGACGCGTCATTTCTGTAACGGCATGCTCAAGAAATTTGGTGTGGAAACCACCTATTACGACCCGCGCATCGGCGCCGGGATCGAGGCCCTGATCCGCCCGAACACCACGGCCGTGTTCACGGAAGCCCCCGGATCACAATCGCTTGAGATGCAGGATATTCCCGCCATTGCCGAGGTTGCGCACCGGCACGGCGCCGTCGTCCTCATGGACAACACCTGGGCGACCCCCCTGCTCTTCCCGCCGCACGAGCGCGGCGTCGACATCGCCATCGAGGCGGGCACGAAGTATCTCAGTGGGGGGTCGGATCTCCTGTTGGGTATGGTCTCAGCCAACGAGCGCTGCTTCAAGGCTCTGCGCGACGCCTACGATTCCTTCGCCATGTGCCCTGGGCCCGAAGACGTCTTCCTCGGGCTGAGGGGCCTTCGCACCATGGCCCTGCGGCTGCGGGAGCACGAGAAGCAGGCGCTCGACCTCGCACGCTGGCTTCAGGCCCGGCCTGAGGTGGCGCGGGTACTGCATCCGGCACTCGAAAGCTATCCCGGCCACGACATCTGGAAGCGCGACTTCAAGGGCTCGTCGGGCCTGTTCTCGGTCATCCTGAAACCCTGCTCCGACCAGGCGCTCGCGGCCATGCTCGACGGCCTCTCCCTCTTCGGCATGGGCTATTCCTGGGGTGGGTTCGAGAGCCTAGTGATCCCGTTCAACTGCGCGACCTACCGTACGGCGACCAAATGGGAGCCGGGCGGCCACGCCCTGCGCTTCCACATCGGGCTGGAGGAAATGGACGATCTGAAGCGGGATCTCGATGCGGGATTCGCGCGGCTCCGGGAGACGGATGCCGAGGCAGCGTAGAGATTAGGCTTCGGCGGCTAGAGCTGGTTCCACTGGCGTGGAACCGGCTCTCTTCTTCGCTTTGCCGCATTTCTTGACGCCAAACCGGATCCACTTTGCCGAAAAATGCTCTAACCCGCCGAAGCCTCGACCTCCGAGCCGGAGACGACGGCGCCCTGCGCCTTCCTCTTCTCCTTGGCGATCAGCATCAGGTTGCGGATATAGATGAAGATCGAGAAGACTTGGCCGAGAATGATCACGATGTCGCTGCGGGCGAAGCCGTAGATCAGGGTCATCAGGCCACCGGAAATCGACAGGATCCAGAATCCGACCGGGATGACGCTCTTTTCCGCCTTCTCGCTCGCGATCCACTGCACGAGGAAGCGCGCGCCGAACACGAACTGGGCGATCACGCCGAAGGCGGCCCAGAGATCGAACCGGGCGACCACCAGATCGTAGAAATAAAGTCCCAGATCGTGGGAAAGGCGCATCAACATCAGACGATTTCCTGAGCCGCTGGAACGCGGCGGCGGCGGCGGATCAACCACCAGACTCCGGCTAAATCAAGGATGCCGACCCAGAGCCGGTCGAACATACCATAATTGGAGCGTCCCGCATGGCGCGGTCGATCGACCACGTCCACATGGGCGATCCCGTGGCCCTCACGCTTGATCAGGGCCGGCATGAAGCGGTGCAGGGCGTCGAAATAGGGCAGCCGCAGGTAGACATCGCGGCGGAAGGCCTTGAGCCCGCAGCCCGTATCCCTGGTTCCGTCCTTCAGGATCCGCCCCCGCACCCCGTTCGCGATGCGGGACTGCCATTTCTTGTAGGCGCCGTCCTTGCGTCCGACCCGCTGCCCGGCCACCAGGGCGACCTTGGGATCATCCAGGGCCGCCACCAGCTGCGGGATGAAGGCCGGGTCATTCTGCCCGTCCCCGTCCAGGGTCACGACGATGGGGCCGCGGGCGGCATGGACGCCGGTCCGGACCGCGGCGCTCTGCCCGCAGCTCGCCTCATGCCGGACGAGACGCAGCCAGGGCCGCGTCGTGCGGGCATTCAGAACCTGCTGGACGGTGTCGTCCGTCGAACCGTCGTCCACATAGACGACCTCGAAGGGACCCAGCGGCGCGCAGGCCTGCTCGATCTCCTCCACCAGGGGAAGGATGTTGAGCGCTTCGTTCTTGACGGGCACCACGACGCTGATGCGAGGGCCTGAGGTAAGATCGGTCATCCGCTAAGGGCCATCGCTGGCCACCCCTTGAGAGAAGGCGAGCCGGGCTTCAGAAGCCCGTTGCATAGGCCGCGATATCGACCCGCCGCCCGCTGTTGATATTGAATCCCTGGACGCGGGTCGAGAGCACCGGCTGCTGCTTGAGGCGCTCGTTCTCGGTCCGGAACTCGCCCTCGAACCGCTTTTCGACGAAAACGACCCGGCAGCCGCCCGGCTGCAGGAAGGCGGCAGCCTCGGCCCCGGTTTCGACCATCTCGAGATTCGTGCCGGTCAGGAACACCAGGCTGGGCTCGCGGTAGCCGAGGGTCGCGACGAGCGGGTTTTCGCAAGGCACGTTGCGGGCCACCTCGGCAAGGCGGTCCGACACCTTGAGGGAGCGCAGATCGAGCTGGGCGAAGCCGAACACGCCGAGGGAGAGGAAGGCGGCCGAGGCGAAGCTTACCCACAGGGTCGGGACCATCCTGTTCTTCACGAAGAGCCACCAGGCCCACAGGGCGAGAAGCGAGGAGATCACCAGAGCCGGAAGCGCCCGGAAGGGCACCATCCCGTCGAAGGCCCAGCCGACCGCCGAGAGGCCGATGGTGAGGCCGACGGGAATGAACGGAATGAGGATTGTCGCAACCTTGGCCAGGGGCCGATGCGGTCCAACGAAATGCCGCGCAATGGCCATGACCGTGATGATCGCCACCGCCGGGAGAAGCGGCAGCGTGTAATGCGGCAGCTTGGTCGGCACAGCCTCGAAAACGATCCAGGACGGCACGATCCAGGCCAGGGCGAAGGCGACCGGCTCCTCCCGGCGGTGGATCCAGGCGAAGGGCACAGCGATGGCGGCAAGGATCGCACCAGGCCAGAAGGTGGCGAAGAAGGAGATCAGATAGAAGCCCGGCGGCGCCCAATGGACGGTCTGGGCCGTGCCGACCTTGCCGAGCATGTCGTGGCCGATCGATTCGGCGTAGAAGGCTCCGCCCGTATTGATTGCGATGGCGATGAACCAGGGCAGAACCACGACGAGGGTGAATGCCAGCCCCTGCCAGGGTTTCAGCGTCGACAGCCAGCGGCCTGAACGCTCCTTGTAGGACAGTACCGCAGCGGCGAGGCCAGCGAACATCACCACCAGCGGCCCCTTGATCAGGATGCCCAAGGCGAAGCCGGTCCAGAAGAGCCACAATGCCCTTCTTGGGAGAGTCCCGGCACCCCGGCTCAGATAGGCTCGGGCCAAGCCGCCCATGACAGCAACGGAGCAGGCCGTCAGCATGGCATCGGTCTTCGCCAGACGCGCCTCGACCATGAGGATGATACAGGTCGCCATGAGGGCTGCTGTCAGGAATGCCCCTCGCCTTCCGAAGAAGGCCAAGGCAGCCCAATAGGTCAGCAGAACCGTCGCAATGGCCCCGACCAGGGAGGGGATCCTATAAAGCGCGATGGTGGTTCGCGCCTCCGGCACGCCGAGCGCCTGCGCGACGGCGACGGTGGCGCTCTGCATCCAGTAGATCCCGACGGGCTTCTTGTTCCGCGCCTCGTCCTGGAAGCGGATATCGACGAAATCCCCCGTCTCCAGCATCTGCTTGGAGGCCTGCGCGTAGCGCGGCTCGTCCCGGTCCATGGGCTGGAGGGAGGCGAAGCCCGGCAGGAAGCAGACGAGCGACAGCAGCACGAGTACCGCGCAGAGGCGGGCATGGCTCCGCTCGACGAAAGTCGTCAGCTGAGCCACCGACAGGTGGCGTAACGACGTCCGCTGCTGGGGGACAGAACCGTCCATCAATCACTCCGGGGGCGGCCATATAGGCTTCATGCCGGCAGGATTCCCCACGGGCACAGGTCCATCAAGCCGCGTCATGTCCTCCAAACCCGGCGGGAAGTCAAATTGACGGAAGGTAGCGGGTAGGCTCGCAAGGCCCAGCTCATCGCTTGGCTTTCTCTAAACCCTTATCCTTAGAGTCTGGGGTCATAAAGCGCGGGCAACCCTCCTCCCCCTTGTGGGGAGGAGTTGGAGGTGGGGGTGTGAGCGCCACGCTGGTCCAGTTCAGCGCCAACACCCCCACCCCGGCCCTCCCCACAAGGGGGAGGGAGAAGATACCTGCGCCTCGATCGATTTATGGACCAGCCTCCTCAGAATGAGGCGAGACTTCTCCCAGGAACATGGGCGCTCGGGCCGGCATTGCCTGAACGAACGGGTTCGATGCTGGAGGTGACATTATGAACAGGACCGTCCGATGGTGCGGCCTTGCCTTCGCGGTGTTCGCTGCCTGCCCTGCCCTCGCCCTGGATCAGCCCGTCGTCTGGCGGGACGAGGACACGGGTTGCGCCTATCTGCTTACCCCGCAGGGCGGCATCGCTCCCCGCCACCGCCGGGATGGAACACTCGATTGTCCGGATGTTTCCGCCAACACGGGAATGGTCGAGGGGATGGGGCGCGATATCGCCCGCGGGCTCGATGCCCTGCAGCGCGAAGTGGAGCGCCTGCGCGAGCGGTACAACAATCGCCCGTGACGCCTCAGGAAGACGCGACCTCGACGAAAGCCGGCCCCGGCACAGTCCGGGCCAGGGCCGTGCCGTTGTTATCGAAACCAGCCGAAATAGAGCGACCAGAGGCTGGGTGAGCGGATGCCGCGGACCCGCCGGGCTGCTTCGTCGGCGCGCATCGATTCTCCGCCGTGGCACGAGCACAGGACGATATGGGCGTCGTGTTCGGAAATCTGGAAGAAATCGACCGCGTCCCCGAATCTGTCGCTGAGAAGCCCCGCCGTCCGGAGCACCGGATCTGCATAGGCGATCGTCAAGGCGGATCCGTCGGCACGGAGCGCCCGGCGCTCGGCCTTGGGCTTCCACTCGATCTCATCGAGGGTCTTCAGCTCCAAATCGGGATTTCTGTCGAGGAGCTCGACCCAGCGATCCAGCCGCTCCCGTTTCGACAGGACGACCGGGGCTTTCACCTCCTCGTGGGTCTTCAGGTCGGCGACGCTACTGAGTTCGGACAGAGGCCTGTGTTCCATGCTCCCCTCCTTGGCAGAAGAGCGATTGCGAGCCCACCCAGCTATGAGCTCAACCTTGAAGCCTCAGCAAAAGTTCGAGGAACGGGCGGTCCGACCGCGCTGATATTTTGTGCATCCCACAAATGCATCGGGACCGCTCACGTCATGGTGAGCGGTCCCGATGCACAGAGGCGAATGCAGTCTTCAGGCAGTCGCGGCGCGATCGTGATCGAACCGCGTGGTGCCCATGAGTTCGGCGAGGCGGTTGCGGGCGCGGTTGACGCGGCTCTTGATGGTGCCGACCTTCACGCCCAACGCCTCCGCCGCATCTTCATAGGACATGCCCTCGGCACCGATCAGGATGATCGCCTCGCGCTGTTCCTGAGGCAGTTTCTCCAATGCGGTGGAGAGGTCCTGCAGCGCGAGCTTGTCCTCCTGATCCGGGATCGCGATCATGCTCGCTGCATGCGTGCCATCGCCGTCCTCGACCTCGCGGCTGGTCTTGCGGTGCGTCGAATAGAAGCCGTTGCGCAGAATGGTGAAGAGCCAAGCCTGGAGGTTCGTGCCGGCCTCGAAGGTATCCTGCTTGGTTAGCGCCTTGAGCACCGTGTCCTGCACAAGATCCTCCGCCTGATCGACCTTGCCGGTCAGGGAGAGAGCGAAGGCGCGCAGGTTCGGCAGGGCATCCATGACGCCGTTGATGAAGTCCTGGTCGACGGGCTCCGTATGGGCGCGGATGACCTGGGCGACGCGGTCGACGAGCCGCGCAAGATCGCGCGGCAGCTTGTCCTCCGCAGGATCGCCATAAAGGGCACGCAACTGCTTTCCGAGGTGCAGGCGTACGGCAGCGCTCAGCGCAGCCGCCGAAGACGGCGAATCGGGATGATTTAACTCGGACTGGTTCTTGGCATTCTGTGACATGCCGAATTATTTGGGGCGTGCGGTTCCCGTTTAAATATCCGGGCGACATTTCGACCATGAGATTTTTTCGAGATTTTTTCATCCTCGACCCTCTGGATTTTATCACCTGGATACCTAAGCAGCCGGACTGGGCTATATGCTCCCTTTCCGCGGGATCCATGGCCGGCAGCAAACAGGGAGCTTGGGCGTGCCTCACTATCTCGGTATCGATGTCGGCACCTCGGCGGTAAAGGCGATTCTGGCGGACGAGCGGCAGAATGCCGTCGCCGAAGCGGACGTTTCCCTGACGGTTTCCCGCCTGCACGATCTCTGGTCGGAGCAGGACCCCGAGGCCTGGTGGCAGGCCGTGCAGACGGCGATCGAGCAGCTGCGTGCGGCGAATGCGTCCGCGTTCGCCGATATTCGCGGAATCGGCCTCTCGGGCCAGATGCACGGCGCAGTCCTGCTCGACGAGAACAACCGGCCGCTTCGCCCGGCCATTCTCTGGAACGACGGCCGCTCATTCCGGGAGGCGCAGGAGCTCGGCGCCAAGCACCCCGAACTCTCGCATGCCATGGGCGTGATCCCGATGCCGGGCTTCACGGCGCCGAAACTGCTGTGGGTCGCGCGGCACGAGCCCGATATATTCCGCGCCATCCGCAAGATCATGTTGCCGAAGGACTATATCCGCCTCAAGCTCACCGGAGCGGCGGTGACGGAGATGTCCGATGCCGCGGGCACGTGGTGGCTCGACGAAGCAAGGCGCGACTGGTCGGACGCGGCGCTGGCCGCGACTGATCTCAACCGGCAGCATATGCCGGACCTCGTCGAGGGCTCTCAGCCTTCGGGCATGGTGCGCTCCGAGATCGCCGCGCAATGGGGCCTGCAAGGCGATGTCGTCGTGGCAGGCGGTGCCGGCGATGCGGCTGCGGGCGCCGTCGGGCTCGGCGCCATCGAGGACGGATCGGCCTTCATCTCGCTCGGCACATCCGGCCAGCTTTTCGTCACCACGAAGGAATTCAGCCCGGCGCCGGAGGCCGTCGTGCATTCCTTCTGCCACGCGGTCCCGGGTCGCTGGTTTCAGATGGCGGCGATGCTGAATGCGGCGAGCTGCCTTGCCTGGACCGCGAGCCTTCTGAAGCGGGATATCGGCGACCTCCTGCGCGAGACGGAGGCCGCCTATCGCAGCCCGTCGAACGTCCTCTTCCTGCCCTATCTCGCGGGTGAGCGGACCCCTCACAACGATCCCTATGCGCGCGGTGTGTTCTTCGGGCTCTCGCCGGCGACGCAGCAGACCGATCTCGTGCAGGCGGTGCTGGAGGGGGTCGCCTTCAGTTTCGCCGATGCGAAGCAATGTCTGGAGCAGGCCGGCACGCCGCTCACCTATGCGGGCATGATCGGCGGCGGATCGCGCAGCGCTTTCTGGGCCAGGATTTTTGCCAGCGTCCTGGATGTCCCGATGGTGCGCTATCAAGGCAGCGACAAGGGCCCAGCCTTCGGCGCCGCGCGCCTCGCACGCCTCGCCGCGACCGGCGAGGCGCCGGAAGCGGTGTGTACCGCGCCCAGCATCCTCGAGACGATCGAGCCGCAGCCGCAGCTCGTGGAGCTCTACCGGCCTCGGATCGAGGCGTTCCGCAATCTCTATCGGGCGCTCAAGCCGGAATTCGTACGTGCCTGAAAGCCTGCTCGAGAAGAGCGTCCTCCCCGGCCCTTTTCCTGAGAGGCTGGCTCACAAGGGGTCCCGCCCCATAGCCCTCATCCTGAGGAGGCCGTCAGGCCGTCTCGAAGGACGAGGGCGTCTCCAGCGCTCTCTGGAGCCTCCTTCGAGACGCCACTGCGTGGCTCCTCAGGATGAGGTCGAGTGCTGTGGGCAGCCTCTCAGGATGAGGTGAGAGACCTATGAGAAAGCCTCCGAGGCGCCTCATCGAAGTTACTTTGTATCACCCAGTAATTACCCTACCCGCACGACGATTTCGTGTCGGCATGGAAAAGTTGTGGGGCATTCGCTCAAGTCTAAAAAGGAGGGATTGAAACCCGATTTTGTTGAAGCATTTACGGCAATCACGAACCCTTTTGATCCGATCGATCATCAGGGGCAGCGTAGTCTGTGAGTGCCAGAGCGGAGAACTTCCGCCTCAAGAAATCGCCTTTAGGGAAACGCCCATGACAGGATCCGCCCCGATCCTCGAAATGAAAGACATCTCGAAGACCTTTCCCGGCGTGAAGGCGCTCACGAACGTTTCGCTGACCGTCTATCCCGGCGAAATTCATGCGCTGATGGGTGAAAACGGCGCCGGCAAATCGACGCTGATGAAGATCCTGTCCGGCGCCTATCAGGCCGATCCCGGCGGCGAGATCCGCATCAGCGGCCAGCACGTCACCATCGACGGCCCGCTCGCCGCGCGGCATCACGGCATCTCGATCATTTATCAGGAATTGTCCCTCGCGCCGAACCTCACGGTCGCCGAGAACATGCTGCTCGGACGCGAGCACAAATCCGGCCCGATGGTCGACCGGCGCTCGATGGAAAAGGCCAGTCAGGCCATCCTCGAGCGCCTCGGCGTGCATTTCCGGGCGACGACGAAGGTCAGCGAACTCTCCATGGCCGAGCGGCAGCTCGTCGAGATCGCCCGCGCGTTGATCGCGGATTCGCGCATTCTGGTCATGGACGAGCCCACGACCTCGCTCTCCTCCCGCGAGACCGAGGCATTGTTCAAGCTGATCCGGCAGCTTCGGGCCGAGGGTCTCGCCATCATCTATATCAGCCATCGCATGGCGGAGATCTACGAGCTCGCCGAGCGCGTCTCCGTGCTGCGCGACGGCTCCTATGTCGGCACCCTCGTCGGCGACGAGATCTCCGCCGAGCGCCTCGTGCAGATGATGGTCGGCCGCGACCTGTCCTCGTTCTACAAGAAGGAGCATGACGCCCATCAGAGCCGAGGCTCGGTCATGTTCGCCGTCCGGAACATGGGCGACGGCGTGCGCGTGCACGATTGCTCGTTCGAGCTGCATGAGGGCGAGGTTCTCGGCATTGCCGGCCTCGTCGGCGCGGGGCGGACGGAGCTTGCCCGTCTCATCTACGGCGCCGACCTTCGGAAGAGCGGCGAGGTCTTTCTTCTGGGCAAGCGCCTGTCGATCCAAAAGCCCGAAGACGCGATCGATGCCGGCGTGGTCTATCTGACCGAAGACCGCAAGCATCTCGGGCTCTTCCTCGATCTCACCGTGCGCGAGAACGTGAATGTCAGCGTGCTCGGGCGGGATGCGCGCATGGGCGGCGTCCTCAACATGAAGGCCGCGAAGCGCAGAGCCGCGGAGGCGATCCGGGCGCTCGGCATCCGTGTCGCTGCGGACGTGGTGCCGGTCGGCAGCCTGTCCGGCGGCAACCAGCAGAAGGTTCTGCTCTCGCGCCTGCTCGAAACCAAGCCCAAGGTGCTCATCCTCGACGAGCCGACCCGCGGCGTCGATATCGGCGCCAAATCGGAAATCTACCGCCTCATCGACAGCCTCGCCCGCAACGGCGTCGGCGTCATCGTGATCTCCAGCGAATTGCCGGAAGTCGTCGGCATCTGCGACCGTGTGCTGGTGATGCGCGAAGGCCGGCTCGAGGGCGAGGTCGGCGGCGCCGGTCACCCGCCCGTGACCCAGGAAAACATCATCACCATCGCGACAGGCGTAAGGGAAGCGGCCGAATGACATCCCCGAACGAGACCAGCGCAGGCATGCAGACGACCGGTGCCAAGGGCGTCGATTCGGCGTCCCAGAGCCTCCAGCGCCGTCTGGCCTGGCGTTCCACCCTGCAGGCTATCGGCATGCTGCCGGTGCTCATCATCCTCGGCGTCGTGTTCGAGCTCATGTCGGGACGGTTCCTGAGCTTCCAGAACCTGTCGATCGTGATGCAGCAGGCCTCGATCAACACCGTGCTCGCGGCCGGCATGACCTTCGTCATCCTCACCGGCGGCATCGACCTGTCGGTCGGCTCGATCCTCGCCGCCTCCGCCATGGTCGCGATCCTGGCGTCATTGATCCCCGAATGGGGCATGCTCGGCATTCCGGCCGCCCTGCTGATGGGATTGGGGCTCGGCCTCGTGAACGGCGTGCTCATCGCCTTCGCGAAGCTGCCGCCCTTCATCGTGACGCTGGGATCGCTCACCGCCGTGCGCGGCCTCGCGCGCCTGATCGGCGACGACACCACCAAGTTCAACCCGCAGCTGCCCTTCGCCTTCATCGGCAACGGCACTCTGTTCGGCCTGCCCTGGCTGGTCTGGATCGCCTTCGCGGTGGTGATCCTCTCCTGGTTCATCCTCCGAAGAACGGTGCTCGGCGTCCACATCTACGCGGTCGGCGGCAATCCGGATGCGGCACGGCTCACCGGCATCAAGGTCTGGGCCGTCCTGCTCTTCGTCTATGCCTTCTCGGGGCTCGCAGCCGGTCTCGGCGGCGTCATGTCGGCCGCCCGCCTCTTCGCCGCCAACGGCCTGCAGCTCGGGCAATCCTACGAACTCGATGCCATCGCGGCGGTCATCCTCGGCGGCACCAGCTTCGTGGGCGGCATCGGCTCGATCTGGGGCACGCTCATCGGCGCGCTCATCATCGCCATCCTGTCGAACGGCCTCATTCTCGTGGGCGTGTCCGACATCTGGCAGTTCATCATCAAGGGGCTCGTGATCATCGGGGCCGTGGCGCTCGACCGCTACCGCCTCAAGGGATCGGCGCGGACCTGACACTAGAATACCAGCGCCCCGTTCGGGCGCTCGTATATGCGGTCGCCCGGAGGTACGCGCGAGTTCCGGAGATCGCGGGGAAACAAGACACCTGCAAAAGACATTCGGAGGAACCTATGGCACTTTCCCGTCTCACGCTGAGCCTTGCCGCCGCTGCAGTTCTGGCAGCCCCGGCCTATGCCAAGGACGTCAAGAACGTCGGCATTTCCGTCGGCCTGCTCGGCAACCCGTTCTTCGTCGCCACCATCAAGGGCATCGAGGCCAAGGCGAAGGAGGTTACGCCTGCCGCCAAGATCACCTCCGTGTCCGCGGATTACGATCTGAACAAGCAGTTCACGCAGATGGACAACTTCTCGGCCGCCGGCACCGACATCGTCATGATCAATGCGGTCGATCCGAAGGCCATCGAACCTTCCGTGAAGCGCGCCCAGGCTGCCGGCATGATCGTGGCGGCCTTCGACGTGGCAGCCGCCGGCGCCGACGTGACGGTGATGACGGACAACGTGAAGGCCGGCGAGCTCGCCTGCCAGTACATCGCCGATCACCTTAAGGGAAAGGGCGACGTGCTCATCATCAACGGCCCGCAGGTCTCCTCCATCGTCGACCGCGTCACCGGCTGCAAGGGCGTGTTCTCCAAGTATCCGGACATCAAGGTCCTCTCCGACAACCAGGACGCCAAGGGCTCCCGTGAAGGCGGCTTCGCCGTCGGCCAGAGCCTCCTGACCCGCTTCCCGAAGATCGATGCGGTGTTCGCCATCAATGATCCCACCGCCATCGGCATCAACCTGGCGGCGAAGCAGCTCAACCGCAACGAGTTCATCATCACCGCGGTCGACGGCGCACCGGACATCGAGACGGAGCTGAAATCGGGCAATTCCCTGATCAAGGCCTCGGCCTCGCAGGATCCGTACATCATGGCCGGTCAGTCCTATGAGCTCGCGGTGGGCATCGTGAACGGCAAGAAGCCCGAGAAGAACGTGATCCTGCTCGAGCCGAAGCTGATCACCGCCGACAACATCAAGGATTACAAGGGCTGGACAGCCGCCCGCTGATCCTCATTCCATCTGCGGCGGCCATGGCGCGAGCGATGGCCGCCGTTTTTCCGTTCAGGAGGCGCCTCGATGTTGAAGCAGCTGCGCGAGCAGGTTCTGGAAGCCAATCTGGAAGTGGTGCGCCGCGGCCTCGTGCTTTACACCTTCGGCAATGTCAGCGGCATCAGCCGCGAGGACAACCTCGTCGTGATCAAGCCGAGCGGCATTCCTTACGAGCGCATGAAGGCGGACGATCTCGTGGTCACCGATCTTGACGGCAAGGTCGTCTGGGGCGAGCTGCGTCCCTCCTCCGACCTCGACACCCACATCCATCTCTACAAGTCGTTTCCGCAGATCGGCGGCGTGGTGCACACGCATTCGGAGCACGCGACCGCCTGGGCGCAGGCCTGCCGTTCGATTCCGGCGCTCGGCACCACCCATGCCGACTACTTCTACGGCCCGGTGCCTATCACACGGCAGCTGACCTCCGAGGAGATCGAGAAGGATTACGTCCTCGCCACGGGCATCGCCATCACGGAGGCTTTCGGCAACCGCGATCCCATGGAAGTGCCGGCAGCGCTCGTGGCCGGACATGGCCCCTTCGCCTGGGGCAGAAATCCCGACGATGCCGTGCACAACGCGGTGGTGCTGGAGGCGGTCGCGCGCATGGCGATGTATACGTTCACTTTGCAGCCGGAGCCGCCGGCCGTGTCGCAGGCCCTGCTCGACCGGCACTATTTCCGCAAGCACGGGGCGACGGCGACCTATGGCCAGACCAAGAAATAACAGCCTGCCCCTTTCCGGGAGACACAGATGGCCGTTGTAGCAGGTGTCGATTTCGGCACCCTGAGCGTCAGGGTCACCCTCGTCGACGACCGCAAGGGCCCGCTCGGCCTCGCCACGGCGGAATATCCGCTTCACCGTAAGCGCGAGAACCCGGATTACGCGACGCAGGCCCATGCGGATCACATGGAGGCGCTCGCCGGCGGCATGCACGGCGCCCTCTCCTCGGCCGGCGTGAAGGGCGAGGACGTGGCGGCGCTTGCCATCGACACGACCGGTTCGAGCGTGGTGATGGTAGGCGAGGGGCTCGAACCCCTCGACGAATATTACCTCTGGTGCGACCACCGCGCGAAATCGGAGGCTGAGGAGATCACCCGGCTTGCGCACGAGGAAGGGCTCGAGGCCATTCAATGGTGCGGCGGGGTCTATTCGCATGAATGGGGTTTTTCCAAGCTGCTGCACTGGCTGCGCCACAACCCGGAGAAGCGCCATCGGCTCGTGACCGCACTGGAGCATTGCGACATGGTGGCGGCGACGCTCACCGGCGTCACCGATCCCCGCCATCTCAAGCGCAGCATCTGCGCCATGGGTCACAAATGGATGTGGAATCCACGCTGGGGCGGCCTGCCCGCGCAGGACTTCCTGTCCAAAGTCGACCCGCTCTTCGACGGCATCCGCGATAAGCTCGCCGGCGAATACGTCACCTCGGATGTCGTCGCCGGCCGCCTCACCCCCTATTGGGCGGAACGGCTCGGCCTGAAGGCGGGCATTCCGATTCCGGTCGGCGCCTTCGATGCCCATTGGGACGCGATCGGCGCAGGCTGCCGCGTCGGCGACGTGGTGAACGTGGTCGGCACCTCCACCTGCATCATCGCCATGGCCGAGGAGACCAGCCTGATCCAGGGCGTCTGCGGCGTGGTGCCGGGCAGCGTCGATCCCAAGCTCGTCGGCATCGAGGCCGGGCTCTCGGCCACGGGCGACATCTTCGAGGCGATCGCCCGGCGCGCCAACACGAACGTGAAGGAGCTTTCGAAGGGCCTCGACCAATACCGCGCCGGCCAGACCGGACTGCTGCGTCTGACCTGGGACAACGGCGACCGCACGGTCCTCGTCAAAGCCGATCTCGGCGGCATCACGCTGGGCTGGAACCTGCTGCACACCGCCCAGGACGAGCTCTTCGCGGCCATCGAAGGCACCGCCTTCCACACCCGCATCATCCTCGAGCGCATGGCCGAGGGCGGCGTGCCGGTGGAGCGGGTGATCAATGCGGGCGGCATCCCGCAGCACAATGCAGTGCTGAACCAGGTCTATGCCAATGTACTCGGCCGCCCCGTGCTGGTGCCGAACGGCATCCCGACGGGCCTCGGCTCCAGCATTTTTGCCAGTGTCGCCGCCGGTTCGCATCCCGATCTCGACGCGGCACAAGCGGCGATCTGCCTGCCCTTCCGCACATTCGAACCGGATCCCGCCGCCCATGCGGTCTACGAGCAGCTCTTCGCCCATTACAGGACGCTCTATTTCGGTTTCGGCGGCATCTCTGGACCGGTTTCGCTGGATCATGTACTGCGCGATCTGAAGCGGATCGCGTCTCTTCCCTCTGAGCCCGTTCCGCCCGATGTCGCCGAGCGCGTTCCGGTCTGAATGCCGGGAGCGCGCATCATACTGGATGCCGCAATGCCTCTTCTCTGCCTGTCAGGAGTCTCCCGATGATCCTGGTTTCCGGCGAAGCCCTGATCGACCTGTTTATCGGCGCGCCCGGCCAGGCGGGTTTCCCGGCCGAGGCGATCGCAGGCGGCTCCCCATTCAATGTCGCCATCGGCATCGGCCGCCTCGGCCGACCCTCGGCCTTCCTGTCCACCCTGTCGGATGATGTCTTCGGCACGTTCCTGGCGGAGAAGCTCGCGGAATCCGGCGTCAGCCCGGCCTATCTCCAGCGCTGCCCAAACTACACGACGCTCAGCGTGGTGGCGACGAGCGCCTCGGGCCAGCCGCAATATTCCTTCTATGCGCCGAACAGCGCCGACCGGGCGCTGACGCCCGAGGCGCTTCCCGCGCAATTGCCGCCGGAGGTGAACGCTATCGCTGCCGGCTCCTATGCGCTCGGCGTCGAGCCCATCGCCAGCGCCATCGAAACGCTCCTGCGCCGTGAGGCGGGATCGCGCGTGATCTCCCTCGATCCCAATGTGCGGCCCCGCGTCGTCGGCGATCTCAAGGTCTATCGCGAGCGCTTCGAGCGTCTGCTCGCCCATGCCGACATCGTGAAGGCGAGCGATGAGGATATCGAGATTCTATACTCCACCCACGACCTCGCATCCGCGGTGCGAAACTGGCTCCAGCGCGGTCCCAAGCTCGTCATCGTCACGCGCGGCGAGAAGGGGCCTCTTGCGGCCTTCGGCGACAGGATCGTGGAGCGCCCTGCCCCCGGGATCGCCGTTGTCGACACGGTCGGCGCCGGCGACACGTTCCATGCCGGCCTCCTCTCCTGGCTCGATGCCAACAACCTTCTCACACCTCAAGGCGTTGCGGCGCTCACCGACGAGCAGGTGATCGCCGCCCTCGATTTCGCGGCGGCGGCGGCAGCCATCGTCTGCACGCGGCGGGGTGCCAATCCGCCGTCCTGGACCGAGGTCGAACAATTCATGGCCGCCCGGGCCTGATCGCATTGGATATGACGATGACGAATGCCCTCCCCGTTCTACCACCCCTCGGATCGAATTGGCGCTTCAACCGGTTCCACAGGAAATGGCTGTTCGCGCAGGCCAACAACCTGTTCGACTTCTTCCAGGCCGGAATCATCAACCCGGCCGGCGGCTTCTTCGATCTCGACGATGCGGGACAGCCCATCGAGACCGCCAATCCGGTCCGGCAGATCCACAACACCACCCGCATGATCCACTGCTTCGCCATCGGCACCCTGCTCGGTCGACCTGATAGCGATAGAATCGTCGATCATGGCATGAGCTACCTCTGGAATGCCCATCGCGATGCGCAAAACGGCGGCTATGTCTGGTCCCTCGACAATGACGGGCCGAAGGACGACACCAAGCAGGCCTATGGGCATGCCTTCGTCCTGCTCGCTGCATCCAGCGCGAAGGTAGTGGGCCATCCCCTGGCGGATCGCCTGCTCCAGGACGTCACGCAGGTTATCGAGGAGCGCTTCTGGGAAGAGCAGCACGGAGCGGTGACCGAGGAGTTCTCCCGCGACTGGCAGCCCCTGAGCCAGTATCGCGGCCAGAACTCCAACATGCATCTGACCGAATCCCTGATGGCGGCCTTCGAGGCCACGGGCGAGCGGGCCTATCTCGACAAGGCGGAGCGGATCGCGACCCTGATCATCGGCCGCCACGCGGCTTCCCTCGGCTATCGCGTCGCCGAGCACTTCCATGCCGATTGGACCCTCGACAAGGAATATCGCGGCTACGACGTGTTCCGGCCATACGGCACCACGCCCGGGCATTGGCTCGAATGGGCCCGCCTCGTCCTCCAGCTCTGGACGCTCGGCGGACAGCGGCATGAATGGATGCCCGAGGCCGCGCGCGAACTCTTTCGGCAATCCATCGAGCTCGGTTGGGACAAGGACAAGGGCGGCTTCTTCTACGCCCTCGACTGGGACGACAAGCCGAGACTGCCACAAAAACTCTGGTGGCCCTGCGCCGAGGCCATCGGCGCAGCCGCGTTCCTGAACGAGCACAGCCCGAGCGATTTCCACGAGCAGTGGTATCGGTTCCTCTGGGGCTTCGCGGATCGTGCGCTCCTCGACCATCGCGACGGTGGATGGCGGCCCGAACTGACAGAAGATCTGCAACCGGGAACGACGCTGTTCACCGGCAAGCCTGATCTCTATCACGCCCTGCAGGCCTGCCTGATCCCGCTCTTCCCGGCGACCGGCAGCCTGACGAAGGTCATTCCTGAATCGGTTGCTCAGACCTGAGCGAGGTGGCGCTCAAGCGCCTCCCTGTCGGGCATTCCCGCCTGGGCGCCAGCCGTGAGGCATGACAGGGACGCAGCGGCGCAGGCCCTCTCCATGGCCGCCCCGATCTCCAGGCCTTCGGCAAGGCCGTTGGCAAGCACCCCGACGAAGGTGTCTCCCGCGCCGGTCGTATCGATCGGCACGATCGGCCGCGCCGCCGCGTGAACCCGTGAGCCGTCCGGCGCGATCGCGAAGGCTCCACGCGATCCTGCCGTCACGATGCAGGTCACTCCGAAGGAACTCGCGATATCCGTTCCCGCCTTCAGATAGTCGCCGTCGACGGGCTCGCCGACGATCTCGGCGATGGCAAGCGCCTCATGCTCGTTGACCACGAGCACGTCGGTCACCTCGAGCAGTTCGGCGATAGCCGCGCGCTCCTTGATCGCCGGGACCGGCGCGAAGTTCCACACCACTTTCACGCCAGCCTTGCGGGCTCTGGCGGCGACGTCCAGGTTCTCGGCGATGGAGACTTCCATCTGGAGCACCAGAACGGAGGCCTTGGACAGGAGAACGTCAGGCAGGTCGGCGGAGCGCAACGCCATGTTTGCGCCGCTCGCCACGGTGATCGCGTTCTCGCCGCTCCCGTCGACCGTGATGAAGGCGCAACCCGTTGGCTCGTCCGTCACCCGGAGGGCATGACCGTCGACGCTGTTCGCTTCGAGATTCTTGCGGCAGGCCTCGCCGAACGGGTCATCGCCGATAGCCCCCGCCATGGCCACTTGGACCGGGCCGCCGCGGCTCGCGCGCGCTGCGGCGACAGCTTGGTTCGCTCCCTTGCCGCCGAAGAAACTATCTGCCCGGCGCGACAGGACGGTCTCACCCGGCCGGGCTATCCGCTCCACCCTGGCGACGAGATCCATATTGATGGAACCGAAGACGACGATCATGGCACTGCCCTCTTTTTAGGCGGCTTCCTTATCATCCGGCAGACTTCCTTGGCGAGCGAATGCGGGGTTGATCCCCCCTTGCAGATGCTCCTTCAGAGACATCCACAGCTATTTCTCCCCTCAGGGCAGCAGAGGGGTTATGCCCCGGAACCAAGCAGGCTGCCTCAACATTTGACTCGCAGGTAGGCGTAGCAGCGGTAATACTGTCATCAGAATCAAAGATAGTTTGCCACTGGCAGATAGAAGAACAGGCTTTGATGGGCAGGCAGGTTGATCCTCAGACTCTGGATCGCGGAAATCCACCGCCCGCCGCCACTCGCTCTCGCATCGACCCATTTTCAAGTTCTGCCCCCAGACGCCTCTGCGCGGCGCCTGGCTAGATCTCTATGCGCAGTTTCAAACCCGGAGTTGGTCATTGAGCAAGCATCATGAGAAGCAGAGACGCAAGACCCGCCGCTCCACTGAAACAGCGCAGGTCTTCGACCTCACCGGGTCCAAGTTCGAAACCGAACGCAGCCTTCCTCCCATCAAACCGCTCAATGCAACGCAAGACGATTATCTCGACGCTCTGAAACGGAATGCCCAGGTCGTGGTGCTCGGCCCTGCCGGCACCGGCAAGACCTGGATCGCAGCCACCTACGCGGCGGACCTGTTTCGCCAGCGGCGCATTCGGAAGATCATTCTCACCAGGCCGAATGTGCCGAGCGGCCGCTCGTTGGGTTTCTTTCCCGGCACACTCGAGGAGAAATTCGGCCCCTGGGCAGCCCCCGTCATCGAGGCGATCAAGGATCGCATCGGTTCGGCCGCCTACGAGATCGCGGTCAAGAACGGCGATATCGAGATGGTGCCGTTCGAGGTGATGCGCGGGCGCTCCTGGCGGGATGCCTTCATTCTTCTCGACGAGGCCCAGAACGCAACTCCGGCGGAGATGAAGACGTTCCTCACCCGGATCGGCGAGGATTGTACGGTCGTGATCAATGGAGACGTGAGTCAGTGCGACCTGCGCGAGACCTCGGGCCTGCGCACGGTCATCCACCTCATCAAGTCGCAGATGCTGCCGGTGCCGATCGTCGAGTTTACCCTCAACGATATCGTGCGGTCCGGGGTCTGCGAGATGTGGGTGCGCGCGTTTGAAGAGGTCCACTGCTGACGCAGTGGACCCCGATTCCTATAGAAAGGAACGGCTGGAGGCCTTAGGCGACCTCGATCGCCCCGACTTCGGGACCCTTGCGACCCTCGACGATGGCGACGCGGACCGCCTGGCCCTGTCCCAGCTGGCCGAGACCGGCGCGCTCCACGACGGAGATGTGCAGGAACAGGTCCTTGCTCTCGCCTTCAACGGATACGAAGCCGTAGCCCTTCACCGGGTCGAACCACTTGACGGTGGCCGGGACGTCCGGCGGACCGCTGGCGGGGCGCGGACCACCGCTCGGACGGGGCGAGAAGCCTCCGCCGCCGGACGGGCCGGGACCACCCGGACGCCCGGGACGCGGCGGACGGGCGCCACGCGGGGGCTCGGGTTCGGCCGTGCTGGTGTCGACGCTGACGATTTCCTGCACCTGCGGGCCTTTTTGGCCGGCGCCGACCTTGATCACGAGGGTCGTGCCCGACTCAAGTGCCGTGTGGCCAGCCGCTTCGACCTGCCGGATGTGCAGGAAAGCCTCACCGGAGCCATCGGTCATCTCGACGAAGCCGAAGCCCTTGTCAGGATTGAACCATTTCACCTTGGCCTCGGTTTCGGGTCCCGAAGCCGATGATGCATAGGATGGCTGCCGCATGGGCCGTTCATAAGATATTGGTGGCGGGGCGAAATCGCCCCAGTGATCTTCGGGTTGACCGCCGAACTGACGTCGACGATCACGGTGATCGTTACCCCGGCCCATAAGGACTGCCTTCTAAGTCGCAAGTTTCGTAAACGCTCTAGGCGTAGCGCCCCCAACCATTGAGGGCAAGATGATAACTACTCATACCTAAACATTTCATGCAAGGTCTCAAATGGAGCTTATGAAGATTGTGGGCTTCCGATACGGGAATTCAGCCCTCCAATCACCGCCTTTAGGACATGATGACTATCCATCTCCCCGTCGAGGTGCCCGCTACACGCATGGATGCGATCGTGGATGAAGGACAGTTTCGCGATGACCGCCGGCGGCAGGACGAAAGGATATAGATCGGGCTGCCCCATGCTGCGGTTCAGGGAATTCACGGCGAATGTCAGGGGGAGCCAAGCGGTGACCAGGCGGTTCAGGTCGATCTCCCGATGAGGATCGAAGTCGATCTCCGTGGCGAGTTCGGGCCCGCGGCGGATCCTGGGGCGCACCTTCATCCCGAAGGCGTTGGCCGTTTCGAGAGTATCGACGATGTGCAGGTAATGTGCCCAGGTCTCGGCAAAATCCTCCCATGGATGCGAGGCGGCATAGGAGCTGACATATTCCTCCTGCCAGTCGTTCTTCGGGCCGTTCGCGTAGTGAGCCCTCAGGGCCTCGCCGTAATCCTGCCGCTCGTCGCCGAAGATCAGGCGAAAGCGTTCGAGGCTCGGGTCGTCTCGCACGAGGACGTTCCAGTAATAATGGCCGATCTCGTGCCGTAGGTGGCCGAGAAGCGTCCGATAAGGCTCGCCCATGCTGTGGCGCCGCCGTTCGCGCTCCGCATCGTCGGCTTCTGCGATATTGATGGTGATCAGTCCATTGTCATGGCCCGTCAGGATCGATGGGCCTTCGGGAGAATTCTCCGCGGGATCGGCCAGGAAATCGAAGGAGAGCCCCTGCGGATCCTCTGCCCGGGTTACAAGCGGCAGCCCCAGTTTCAGAAGCGTATAGAACAGCCGCCGCTTGGCGGCCTCGAGACTGCGCCAGCGCCGGAGATTCTGCTCGCCGGAAAGATCGGGCACCGTCCGGTTGTGCCTGCAGGCCCGACAATACGGATGATCGTCTCCGGAGGGGATCAGCCAGTTGCAGGCGTCGTGCTCCGCGTTCCGGCAGAAGCGGAAACGTGTTTCCGGCACGGCCAATGCCCGCCAGTGCCCCTCTTCGCCCTGTTCGAGAGCACTGATATCCTCGGCCTCGGGCAGATAACCGAGGCGGCGCCCGCAACTCTCGCAGCGGCCGTTCTCGAAATAGAGGGGCTGCCCGCAGGCCTGACATTCGAAGAGCTTCATGAACCGATCCCGCTTCACCGTGACAGCAACGGCGCTCGGATCCGTTAGTTCACAAGGATTTTCCCCATCGGCGAGGTGCCTCTGCCCATAATTTAATCTTCCAGCCGCAGCGCCTTCCATTTCATCATGCATCCACAACGGATTCGAGGTCCGGATTCCACATGAGGAGGGCAGCTCATGGCATCCATTGCCAAACAGGCAACGCAGGACGGCACATTCACCGTCTATCTCGGTGACAGGCCTGTCGCATGGGGGCTCACCAGTCAGGCCGCCGACGCTCTGATCCAACGGCTGCGCGGCCACTGACCCCCGGCCTCGGTGCATTCCGTCGGCATGGCTGATATAGCCGATCCCATTCGCGGCATTCGAGTGGAAGATCGATGGAACTTGGTGTCTATACTTTTGGTGAACTGACACAGGATCCTACCACCGGGCATCTGCTCTCCCCGGCCCGGCGCCTGCGCGATCTTGTCGAGGAGGTCGAGCTGGCGGATCAGGTCGGCTTGGATGTTTTCGGCCTCGGCGAGCACCATCGCCCCGACTACGTGGTCTCCGCCCCTGCAATCGTCCTGGCGGCGGCGGCCGAGCGCACGAAGCGGATCCGCCTGACCAGCGCGGTGACGGTGCTCAGTTCCGACGATCCGGTGCGCGTATTCCAGGATTTCGCGACCCTCGACCTTCTGTCCGGCGGGCGCGCCGAGATCATGGCCGGGCGCGGCTCGTTCATCGAGTCCTTCCCGCTCTTCGGCTACGACCTCGACGATTACGACGCGCTCTTCGCCGAAAAGCTCGATCTGCTGCTGAAGATCCGAAGCGAGGAGCGCGTGAGTTGGTCCGGCCGGCATCGGGCCGCCCTTGCGGATCAGCCGGTCTATCCCAGGCCCGTTCAGGATCCACTGCCGGTCTGGATCGCCGTCGGAGGGACGCCCCAATCCGTCGTGCGGGCCGGCGCTCTCGGACTGCCCCTGGCGCTCGGGATCATCGGCGGGCAGCCGGAGCGCTTCGCGCCGCTGGTGTCACTTTACCGTGAGGCCGCAAGCCGCGCGGGCCACGATCCGAAGAGCCTCAAGGTGGGCATCAACACGCACGCGTATATCGCGGATACGTCGCAGCAGGCGGCCGACGAGTTCTTTCCGGCCTATGCCCAGGTGATGACCAAGCTCGGCCGCGAACGGGGATGGCCGCCCACGACGCGGCCGCAATTCGAGGCTCTGCGCGGGCCGCGCGGCGCGCTTGCCGTGGGAAGCGCGCAGGAGGTGATCGACAAGATCATGCTCCAATACGAACTCTTCCGGCATGACCGCTATCTGGCGCAATTCAGCGTCGGGACGCTGCCGCATGGCCAGATCATGCACGCCATCGAGCTTCTCGGCACGAAGGTGGCGCCGGTCGTTCGCGCAGAAATTGCAGGCAAAGCTACCGTATAACGGGCTCGATCGCGCCTATTTACTTTGCCCGGCTCCAAGGGTTACGATGGCATTTCAAGTGTAACTAACGTAAGATAGTGAAGGTACGCCGGTGCCTGGACTATAGTGATTGTAACTGATTCGTATAAGAGCGTTGAGAAGGCGCATTGTCAGCTGCAATTCGAACCGGAGGGGCTATGCTCGAAGGCCGCAGAAAGCGTGTCCTGATCGTCGAGGACGAAGCCATGATCTCGATGCTGATCGAGGACATGGTACTCGACTTCGGATGTGAGATCGTAGGTCCCGCGGCGCGTCTTGATCATGCTTTGACGCTCGCCCTGCAGGCGGAGATCGATATCGGGCTTCTCGACATCAACGTCGACGGATCGGTCGTATTCCCGGTTGCCGACGTCCTGCGTTTCCGCGGCATCCCGTTCATCTTTTCGACCGGCTACGACTTCCGCTCGCTTCCCGAACGCTTCCGCGCGTGCCCGACCTTGTCGAAGCCTTTTTCCTACGACAATTTCGCGACGACGCTGCGCAACGCCCTTGCCGGAACGTCGGACACGCCGGAAGTCGTCTAAACATCAAGCGAAGCTCCCCGATTACTCGGTCTCGTCGATCGTCGACGATCGCCTCATCCCCCCTGCAAAAAACTTAGGCTGGATCTGGAGATGATTCTGCGATGTCCCAATTACATCGCTCCGCCCCAACCGCTATTGGATGCGTCGAAATCTGCTCGTACGTCTCGGAGTTCCGGCCTGTTATGAAAGCCAAACCGTCAGAGGGGCCGTTTCGGATTGGAAAATCCGCAACCGGTCTCGGTCTCTTTGCCACCGATGTCATCGAAAAGGGAAAATTCATCATCGAATATGTCGGCCCGAAGATCACAAGCGAGGAGGTCGAGCGCCGGCGCAACACCCGCTACCTGTTCGAGATCAGCAACCGCTGGACCGTCGACGGGTCGCCACGCTGGAACACGGCGCGCTACATCAATCACGGCTGCCGCCCGAACGCCCAGGCAACCGTATCGAGGGGCAAGATCCGCATCAAGGCGATCAAGCGCATCAAGCCCGGCGAAGAGATCACGTACAATTACGGCAAGAACTACTTCGAGACCTTCATCAAGCCGATGGGCTGCAAATGCGTCTCCTGCGAGCGCAAGCGGGCGAAGATCGCGGCTGAGTGACAGTCGGGATGCCTCTCACGTCATGGCCGCACTTGTTGCGGCCACCCACGTCTTGGGAACCGCAACGCCGCAACAGACGTGGATACCCGCGACACGCGCGGGCATGACGACGGAGGGTGGCGGGAAGGGCGCTGTCATTCCGGGGCTCGCCTTCGGCGCCCCGGAATGACAGCGGTGTGTAACATCTCACGTCATGGCCGGGCTTGTCCCGGCCATCCCGATCCGAAGAGCACGGCGTTTCACACAATCGGGATCACCGGCACGAGGCCGGTGATGACGTGAAGAGCGTCATTGCGCTAATCGCCCATGAACTCCGCGACGGTCCGCTTCGCGCCCTTCTCATAAAGACGCGCCAAGTTCTCCTTCACTGCACCGGTGAAGCGCGCATCCTTCGGCAGATCGTCGCCGAAGATTTCGCGGACGGCGAACAGGCTTTCCGCCAGCTTCTCCGCCGAGCCCCCTGCCCGGTCGGCGATCTCGCGCAGCCGAGCCGCCATGGGATCGCGCACGTCGATAGGCGCGCCCTTCTCGTCGATGCCCGTGACGTAGCGCATCCACGCCGCCACACCGAGCGAGAGCCGGTCGATGCCGGCACTCTCACGCAGGCGGTCGCGTACGGTGCCGAGCAGGCGCTGCGGCAGCTTCTGCGATCCGTCCATGGCGATCTGCCAGGTGCGGTGCTTCAGGGCAGGATTGCGGAAACGCTCGATCAGCGCGCGCTTGTAGCTGGCGAGGTCGGCTCCCGGCGGCATATGCAACGTCGGCGTGACCTCCTCGTCCATGAGGCCTTGGACCAGCCGCACGAAGGCGGGATCGGCCATGGTGTCGGCAACGGTCTCGTAGCCGGAGAGATAGCCGAGATAGGCGAGCGTCGAGTGACTGCCGTTGAGCAGCCTGAGCTTCATGTGCTCGTAAGGCTCCACATCCGCCACGAACTCGGCACCGGACTTCTCCCAGGCCGGGCGCCCTTGAGGGAAATCATCCTCGATCACCCATTGGGTGAAGGGCTCGGTCACGACGGGCCAGGCATCGGTGAGGCCGAGCGCCTCGCCGATCCGCTCGCGGTCCTGGTCGCTGGTCGCCGGGACGATGCGGTCGACCATGGTCGAGGGGCAGGACACCTCGTCGGCCACGAAGCGTCCGAGCGCCGGATCGACCAGTTCGGCGAAGCGCGTGAGAACCCGCTTCACCGTGCGCCCGTTGGAAGGCAGGTTATCGCAGGTGAGCACCGTGAAGGGCGGAACGCCCGCCGCGCGCCGGCGGCGCAGGGCCTCGACGATGAAGCCCGGCGCCGATTTCGGCGTCCGCTGAAACTCGAGGTCGTGCACGATGTCGGGATGCGCCTCGTTCAGGGCGCCGGTCGCCGGGTCGTGGCAATAGCCCTTCTCGGTCACGGTGAGGGTGACGATCCGCGTCTGCGGCGCGCTCATGACTTCGAGGAGTTGCTCGACCTCCCGCGGCGCGACGATGACCTGTCGGATCGAGCCGATGACCCGCAGCGCCTCGCCGGCCTGCGAGCGCACCGCGAGGGTATAAAGCCCGTCCTGGGGCGCGAGGGCATCATAGGTGTCCGGACTGCGCAGGCTCGCCGCGACGATGCCCCAGCGCGGATCGTTGGCCAGCACATCGTCGGTGTAGACGGCCTGATGCGCCCGGTGGAAGGCCCCGACGCCGAGATGAACGATCCCGGTCGTGATCGCCTTTCGATCATAGGCCGGACGGCGAACGCCTTCCGGCAGATCGGCAAGGGAGTCTTCGTTCAAGCGATCCGACATTCTGTCCTCAGGGTCTGGTCTATGAATTGCGCCTGCTTGCCTCGCCCTTGTGGAGAGGGCAAGGGGTGGGAATGCAAGCGATAATCTAGCAGGGTATGTCGCGGGTCTACCTCTCCCTGAGGGAGAGGTCGCGCCGGAGGCGCGGGTGAGGGGTTGTGCCCTCTCCGTAAGGACCTGTGCCCCCTCACCCTCGCTGCGCTCGACCTCTCCCCATGCAAGTCGGGTGTTCCCGACTTGCACAGCAAGAACGGATCTCGGGAACACCCGAGATCCGGGGAGAGGTAAGACTGCGGCAGCCGCAGCGCCTCACTTTCTGAGCCCGCCCTCAATGCGCGGGCTGCTGCTTCGCCCGGGTCACGATCTGCGTCGGGTTGACGAAGCGAAGCGCGATGATGAGCCAAATCAGGGTCGTCACCATATAGACCACGGCCATGGCGTCGATGGACTGCACCGCACGCACGCCCGCCGCGAAGACGGCATAGTAGAGCGCCACCACGAGGGTCTGGCTGGTCGGTCCGGCGACCAGGAAGGTCAGCTCGAACATGGCAATGGTGCGCACCAGCACCAGCAGCAGCGCCGCCAGGATGCCGGGCATGAGCAGCGGCAGCAGCACGTAGATGAAGAGCTTGAACGTGTTCGCCCCGAACACCCGCGCCGCCGCCTCGATCTTCGGGTCGATCTGCTCGATGAACGGGATCATGACCAGGATCACGAAGGGCACGGTCGGCACGAGGTTGGCGGCCACGACGCCCCAGAAGGTGCCCGCGAGACCGGTCTGGTAGAGCACGGTCGCAAGCGGAATGCCGAATGTCATCGACGGGATCAGGAGCGGCAGCAGGAACAGCAGCACGAGCAGGCGCTTGCCCGGAAAGTCCCGGCGGGCGAGCGCGTAGGCCGCGGTGACGCCGAGGGCGCCGGAGATGAAGACCACCGCCCCGATCACCTGGAAGGTGACGATCAGGACGTCCCAAAGCTGGAACTCGCTCCAGGCGGAGGAGTACCAGCGTGTGGTCCAGCCAGCGGGCAGCCAGGTGCCGAGCCAGCGGGTGGCGAACGAGCTCGTCACCACGGTGGCGATCATGGCGAACAGGTTGACGACGAAGAAGCCGACGGTCGCCCAGATGGCGGCAGCCCAGAGCTTGGAGCCGAGGGTGGTATCGCGGATCATCGGCTTTAACCTTTCGCGCCGGAGGCCGGGCCGCGGTAGAACAATCCGCGGGAGGCGAGCACCGCCACGACGATGGCGAGCTGGACGAAGCCCATGATCATCGCGATCGCCGCGGCCATGGAGTAGTCGTATTCCTCGAAAGCCGCCGTTGCAGCCGCAATCGATATGACGCGGGTGACGCCTGCGGGCTCGCCGAGCAGGACCGCCGAAGGGAACACCGAAAAGGCCTGCACGAAGGACAAGCAGAAGGTGATGGCGAAGCCCGGCATCAGCAGCGGCAGATAGACGTGCCGGAAGCGCTGCCACGCACTCGCGCCGAGCGTCGCCGCCGCCTGCTCGAGCGCCGGATCGATTCCCGTGACGTAGGAGAGGGTCAGCAGGAAGGTGAACGGGAAGCCGGTGATCACGAGCGAAGCGAAGACGCCCCAGTAATTGTGAACGAGCTTCAAGGGCTGAGAAATAAGGCCGAAGGTGAGCAAGGTGCGGTTGAACCAGCCCTGCGGCCCGAGATAGTTCAACAGGCCCTCGGCCACGAGAACGGTGCCGAGCGTGATCGGCAGCACGAGGATCGTGGTCAAAAGCCGCTGGCGCCGCATGAGGCGCACGCGGAATGCGATCGGCACCGCGAGAAGCAGGTTAAGGAGCGTAACGGGAATGGCGAGCCAGAGCGTGTTCGCGATCGTCTTGTAGAGAAACGGGTCCGAGAAGAACCGTCTGTAATTCGCGAGCCAATCGCCGCCGGCCTTCGGCTCGAAGGACAGGACGAAGCCGAAGGCGAACGGGTACACGAACAGCAGCAGCGTGAAGATGGCTGCGGGAACGATGAGCAGGGTAACGGCATCGAAGCCTCTGGCCGCCATGCGCTGGCGCAGGCTTGGGCCGTGCTCGACCGCCGGGGCCGGGGCGACAGCGTCCATCAATGCCTCCCCTGGACCGGCTCCGCGAAGACGAGAACGCGCTCGTCATCCGCCTGCAGATGGATCTTCGAACCGGGCTCTACCGGGTGATGGGAGCGGAACACGAAGTCGAGCCCGCCGGCGGAGTGCGCCGTCCCGACGAACTCGCGGCCGCGATACTCGATGGTGTCGACTGTCGCGGCGATGCCATTGGAACCCGCCTCCCCGACCACGAGGTCGTCCGAGCGGATCGCAGCATAGGCCGTCGACCCGACCGTGACGCGCTCGCGAGCGACGCCGCTGATCCGCGCGCCCTCCACGTCCAGAACGGCGCGGTCACCTTCCAGGGCGACGACCTGCCCTTTCAGCTTGTTGCGGAAGCCCATGAAGTCGGCAACGTCGAAATGTGCCGGCGCTTCGTAGAGCTCCTTCGGCGTGCCGACCTGCCGGATGACGCCGTCTCGCAGGACGACGATGCGGTCGGCAAGCGACAGGGCCTCGTCCTGGTCGTGCGTCACGTAGATCGTGGTCGCGCCGAGCTCGTTATGGATGCGGCGGATCTCCGCGCGCATCTCGAGACGCAGCTTGGCATCCAGATTGGAGAGCGGCTCGTCCATCAGCACCAGCGGCGGCTCGATGACGATGGCGCGGGCGATGGCCACGCGCTGCTGCTGGCCGCCGGAGAGCTGGCCCGGCAGCTTGTTCTCCTGTCCGCGCAGGCGGACGAGGTTCAGGGCCTCGTCGACCTTGCGGTCGATCTCGGCCTTGGGACGCCCGCGCATCTTCAGGCCGAAGCCGATGTTCTGGCGAACGTTGAGATGGGGAAAGAGCGCATAGTTCTGAAACACCATGCCGAACCCGCGCTCCTCGGGACGGAGCGTATCGACCCGGCTCTTGTCGAGCCAGATCGCTCCGCCCGTGACGGGAAGAAGACCCGCGATGCAGTTCAATGTCGTCGACTTGCCGCAGCCCGAGGGTCCGAGCAGGGCGATGAACTCGCCACGCCGGATGGACAGGGACACGTCGCGCAGGGCATTGAGTGCCCCGAAATCGCGGCTCACGCGATCGAGCCGGACTTCGTCGAATTGGGAAAGGGCAATGGTCATCGCGGGTCCTTGGTTCTTAACTGCGCTTGTTACTTGCGCTTGGCGCCGCCGACCTGCTCGTCCCACAGGCGGAAGGCGACGACCATCTGCTCGGGCTGGAGCGGCAGTTCGATCGGATTATCGGCGATCCACTTCTCGTATTCGGGACGGCCGAATTCCTTGATCGCGGCCTGGCTCTCCGGCGGCGCCATGTCGAGGGTGACGCCCTTCACGGCCGGACCCGGATAGAAGTAGCCTTCATCGTAGGTGTAGGCCTGCTGCTCCTTGGTGAGCAGGAAGTTCATGAGGTCGAGCAGCACCGCGACCTTCTCGTTCGGCAGGCCCTTGGGCACGCACATGTAGTGAGCGTCCGCCACCCAGTGGAAGCCCTTGAGCGCCGCCACCTTCGCCTCCTTCGGCACGACGCCGAGAACGCGCGGGTTGATGTCCCAGCCAGTGGTCGACACGGTCATGTCCCGCGAGCCTTCGCCGAGCTCCTTCATCACCGCGCCGGTGCCGGACGGGTAGTACTCGACGTTCTGCCCGAGCTCCTTCAGATAGGCCCAGGTCTTGTCCCAGCCCTTGGCGGGATCCTGCGGGTTGCTGTCGCCGAGGATGTAGGGCAGGCCCATGATGAAGGTGCGGCCGGGCCCGGAATTGGCAGGGCGCGCATAGAGGAAGCGGCCCGGATTGGCCTTGGTGTAGGCGAGCAGCTCTTCCGCCGTGGTCGGGACGGTCTTGACCTTGTCGGGCATGTATTCGAGCAGCGGGCCCGACGGATAATAGGTGACGACGACGCCCTGGCCTTTGGCGAGGCCCTGCATCTTGGCGGCGGCCGGCTGATAGATCTCGTCGAGCTTCGGCAGCGATCCTGCGTGACCGGGGATCAGGTCGACCCAGAGCTTCTGCTCGATGCCGGCGGAGAGTGCGTCGGTGCCGGTGAGCACGAGGTCGATGTCGACGCGGCCCGCATCCTGCTGCGCCTTGATCTTGCCGGCGAGCTCCGGCGCCGTCGCCTTGGTGAAGGTGATGCGCGAGACCAGGTTCGGCTTCGCCTTGCGGTAGTTCTCGATGGCCTTCTGCGTCAGCGCCAGGTTGCCGGCGACGTCGATGATGTTGAGCGTGACGGGGCTCGTCGGCAGGGTCGCCTGCGCAAAGCTCGTCCCGCCAAGGGCCGCAACGCCGGCGGCACCTGCGGCGCCACCGACGAAGGTCCGTCTGGTGATCAGGTTCGTCATGTCTTCCTCCCGTTCTGTGCGACGCGGCTCATCGTTGGCCGCGTCCGGTCTCACAGCTTGTAGGCCTCTTTGGCGAGGCGATAGGCAAGATCGTGCGCAACCTCGTGCGCCTCGTCCTCGTCGAGGCGATGGGTGACCACGAGGTCGGCGAGATAGGCGCAGTCCACCCGCCGGGCCATGTCGTGCCGCGCCGGGATGGAGAGATAGGCCCGCGTGTCGTCGTTGAAGCCGACGGTGTTGTAGAAGCCGGCCGTCTCCGTCGTCAGCTCGCGGAAGCGGCGCATGCCCTCCGGCGCATCGAAGAACCACCAGGCCGGGCCGAGCTTGAGCGCCGGATAATGGCCTGCGAGCGGCGCGAGCTCGCGCGAATAGCTCGTCTCGTCGAGGGTGAAGAGGATGAAGGTGAAGTTCGGCTCGTTGCCGAAGCGGTCAAGCAAGGGCTTGAGGCCGCGCACGTAATCCGTGCGCAGCGGAATATCCGCGCCCATGTCGCGGCCGAAGCGGCGGAAGAGTGCCTGGTTATGGTTGCGGAACGAGCCGGGATGGAGCTGCATCACCATGCCGTCCTCGACGCTCATCCGCGCCATCTCGGTCAGCATCTGGGCGCGGAACATCTCCGCATCCTCCGGCCCCGCATCGCCCGTCGACACGCGGCGGAACAAAGCCTCGGCGGCGGCCGGCGAAAGATCCGCGGTCCTTGCCGTCGGATGGCCGTGGTCTGTGGAGGTGGCGCCGTATTCGCGGAAGAAGGCGCGCCGCTTGCGGTGCGCATCGAGATAGCCGCTCCAGGTCGAGGTATCGCAACCCGTGATCTCACCGAAGCGCGCGAGATTGTCGCGAAAGCCTTCGAATTCCGGATCGACGACCGGATCGGGACGATAGGCCGTGACCACGCGCCCGTTCCAGCCCGATTGGCGGATGGCCTCGTGAGATTTCAGCGGATCGAGCGGGCTCTCCGTGGTGGCGATGGCCTCGATGCGGAAGCGCTCGAACAGCGCGCGCGGGCGGAATTCCGGCGTGCGCAAAGCGGCGTCGATCCTGTCGTAATACTCGTCGGCGTTGGCCGCCGAGAGCCGCTCCGTGAAGCCGAAAAGGGTCGCGAAGGTGTGGTCGAGCCACATCCGTGTCGGCGTGCCGCGAAAGAGATGGTAGTTCGCCGCGAAGCGACGCCAGATCGCGCGCGCATCGCGCTCGACGATGCCGCCCTCTTTCGTATGGATGCCGAGATCCTCGAGCCGCACGCCCTGGCTGTAGAGCATGCGGAAAATGTAATGGTCGGGAATGACGAACAGCGTCGCCGGATCCGAGAACGGCGCATCCTCGGCGAACCAGCGCGGATCGGTATGGCCATGCGGCGAGATGATCGGCAGATCGCGGATGTCTGCATAGAGCCTGTGCGCCACCTCGCGGGCAGCGGGCTCTGCAGGAAACAGCCGGTCCGGATGGATCAGCATGGCGCACTCCCTTAGGCCTCGCCCAAACCCTTATCCGGGCCGGTTTCGAGCACCTGACAAGCCGAACCTTATGCCGATCTTCGCTCCTTTGCAATGGTCTACTAGTATGGTAGTGTGCCACTTATGACGGATAGACCATCCCTCGCAAAACTCGATCTCGGCCGGGAGCCCATGGCCCGGCAGGTGACCCGCGCCCTTCGCCAAGCCATTGTCAGCATGCGGTTTTCTCCCGGAGAAATGCTTTCCGAGCAGGATCTGGCGCAGCGATTCGGCGTCAGCCGCTCGCCGGTGCGAGAGGCGCTGATCAAGCTGAGCGAAGCGGGATTGGTGCGGGTTCTGCCGCAGCGCGGCACCCAGGTCGTCAAGATCTCGCGATCCGCCGTCGAGGATGCGCGCTTCATCCGCGAGGCGGTCGAATGCGCGGTCGTGCGCGAGGCGGCGCTGAAGGCGACGCCGGTGATGCTGGCGGAGCTCAATGCCAGCCTCGCCCGCCAGCGCCGCGGCCAGCGGAACATGTCCACCGACGATTTCATGGCCCTCGACGAGGAGTTTCACCGTCTCCTGGCCGAGACGGCCGGGCGGCCATCCGCCTGGAGCATGATCGAGGATGTGAAGCCGCAGATGGACCGGGTCCGCTATCTCGACGTGAAGCAGGCGACGCCGCGCCATCTCATCGTGGCGCAGCACGCGACGATCGTCGACGCCATCAAGAGATCGGATCCGGCTGCCGCGGAAAAGGCCATGCATCAGCATCTCAGCGAGATCCTGCGCACCCTGCCGGAGCTTGCCGCACAATATCCGGATCTGTTCGAGCCCGAGGCCAACGCCCTTCCCGAGGTGCTCAGCGCGTGACTTCGATGAAAATTTTCGCCCCGCCGACGACTGCGTTCGGCTTTCTTCGATAAGGCAATTCCATGGAACAGACTTGGCGTTGGTTCGGTCCGGACGATGTCGTCCAGCTCTCCCATATCCGCCAGACCGGCGCGACGGGGATCGTCACCGCCCTGCACCAGATCCCGTACGGCGTGATCTGGAGCGTGGAGGAAATCGAGAAGCGCAAAGGCATGATCGCCGCCGATGCCTCCCTCGGCCTGCGCTGGAGTGTCGTCGAGAGCCTGCCGATCCACGAGCGCATCAAGATCGGAGAAGGCGACCTCAAGCCTCTGTTCGACAATTACCGCCAGTCCATGCGCAACCTCGCGCAATGCGGCGTCACGACGATCTGCTACAACTTCATGCCGGTGGTCGACTGGACCCGGACCGAGCTCGCCCATCCGCTGCCCGGCGGCGCCACGGCCCTGCGCTTCAACCTGCATGAATTCGCGGCCTTCGACTGTCACATGCTGCAGCGTCCGGGCGCTGAGGCCGACTATTCCGCCGATGTCCTGGCGAGAGCCAAGGATTGGTACACGCGTTCGTCGGAAGGAGACCGGCGCAAGCTCTTGTCCAACATCATGGCAGGGCTCCCGGGCGCCTATGATCGCTACGACGTGCCGGGCCTTCGCGCCATGCTCGACCGCTACCGTGGCATCGATGCGGCGGCTTTGCGCGAAAACCTCGTCCGCTTCCTGCGCGAAGTGATCCCGACCGCGGACGAGGTCGGGATCCGCATGTGCATCCATCCCGACGATCCGCCGCGCCCGCTGATGGGCCTGCCGCGCATCGTCTCGAACGCGGACGATCTCTCCTTCATCCTCGATGCGGTCCCCTCGCGCTCGAACGGGGTCACCCTGTGCAGCGGCTCGCTCGGAGCCAACCCTGTCAACGATGTTCCCGCCATCGCCAAGCGCTTCGCGGACCGGATCTGGTTTGCCCATCTGCGCAACGTGGCGAAGGATCCGGACGGCTCCTTCATGGAAGCCGACCATCTCGGCGGCGACACGGACATGGTCGCCCTCGTCACCGCCCTGCTCGAGGAGCAGAAGCGCCGCAAGGATGCGGGCGAGAAGCATTGGCGCATCCCGATGCGTCCCGACCACGGCCACGAGCTGCTCGACGACGTGGGCAAGCCGACCCATCCAGGCTACCCGGCCATCGGACGTCTGCGCGGCCTCGCGGAACTCCGGGGCGTGATGCAGGCGGTGTCGGCGCTGCGCAGCCTTCCGCTTTAGAGAAGCAGGTTCGAATCCCACCCTCTCCGTCATGGCCGGGCTTGTCCCGGCCACCCACGTCTAGAGAACCACTACGCTGCAGAAGACGTGGATACCCGCGACAAGCGCGGGCATGACGGCTCAGGGTGGCATGAAGGACAGTGTCATTCTCGGCACCATGGCTCCCCCTTCCCTCGCTTCGCTCGCCGGGGATGACGCCGGGATTGGCCGGCTGCGCTCCTCCACCTGCCATGGGCCGCCATTGGACGGAGCGCCCGTTAGCGCTGCAGTACGGGTGCATGGTATCATTCCGCCTCTCGATCTGGCGAGGCTGCCCAAAGCGACACCAGCCTTGGACTTCATCTCCATAGACAGCGAGCATGGCGCCACGAACTCCACCCTGGACGACCTATACGGGAGCAGTTCAATGAACCAACGCGATCCTTACCGCGATGTTGAGCGTGCTGATGCTTACAGCAAGGTCGGCATCATAAATTCCTACTACCTCGCATACCGCGATCTGCCTCAAATATTCAGCACATATGGTGTAACGGGCGCTGCTCTCGACTTCGGATGCGGAACGGGTCGCTCGACCCGATTTCTGCGCGAGCATGGATTCTCGACCGTCGGGGTCGATATCGCCGAGGAGATGATCGTCAAAGCGATAGAGGCAGACCCTCACGGCGACTACCGGACGATCGACGAGTGCGATCTTGGCGCGTTCCCGAATGGATCTTTTGACTTGGTTCTCTCGTCGATGCCGTTCGATAGTATCCCGACAAAGGAAGAAAAGGTGAGAACGCTCAGGGAGATCAGTCGCGTGTTGAAGCACGGTGGCACTAAAATCCTTATTGCGGCATCGCCGGAATTTTATCTCCATGAGTGGGTGTCATGGTCCACGAAGAGCTTTCCTGAGAACAGGATCGCTCGGAGTGGCGATGTCGTCCGGGTCGTCATCAAGGACCTGGGTGATGATCGCGTGGTCGAGGACTACTTGTGGACGGACGAATCCTACCGTGAGACCTTCGCAGAAACACCACTCCGATTGGTTGAGACACGACGGCCGTTGGCTCAGCCTGAAGATCCCTATCAGTGCGAGTGGCTTAACGAGACAGCGGTCGCTCCTTTTTCCATCTATGTTTTGAAGAAGGCACAGTAAGGCCATCTGTTGGGTCGAATCCAACGCTTGGCGTCCGCGATGATCTCGTCGGGATCGCCGGCACCGATCCCCGGATCTAATCCGGGGAGGCGGAGACGTAAGAGGTGACATGAAAGAGTGTCGTTCCCGGCCAGAGCGCCCTGCTTCGTAACGCTTTCGCCGTCATCACCGGCCTCGTGCCGGTGATCCCGATACATGAAGCGCTGCGCTTTTCCTGATCGGGATGGCCGGGACAGGCCCGGCCATGACGTGGCAGGTGCAGCGGCAATCGCTCGTCCTGTTGCGCGCGCCTCTCAGATCACAAAGAAATCCGCTGCCGTCATCTTGAGGTTCTTCTTCAGGAGCGCGATCTCGACCTGCGCTTTGCGGCCCGTGCCGTCCTCGTCGTAGAAGAGCTTTCCGGTCGCCTTGTCGTAGATGATGCGGTCGTCGCGGTCATGGGCCGCCTTGCCGGCATGGAAGAAGCCGGCCTTCATCTTCACCGGCATCTCCGGCGTGCCCTTGCCGATCGTCTTGAAGACCGCGTTGTCGAGCCAGATCGAATCGTCCTTGACCGAGAAATCCTTGATCGTGTCGACATTCGTCTTCTTGTTGGGCCTGGTGTCGAACACGAAGACGTCGCGGCCGCCATCGCCGCGCAGAATGTCCTTGCCGAGACGGCCCGCGAGGATGTCGGCGCCGGCCCCGCCGGAGAGCACGTCCGCCGCGCTGCCGCCGACGATGCGGTCGTCGAGGCCGCTGCCGGCGGTGCGCTCCGGGTTGACGTCCTCGACATTCACCGTGACGACGCGGTCGTTGAAGAGGCCGCCGGCATCGGTGGCGCGGATGGTGAAGGTGTATGAGCGGGTCTGCTCGTAATCGAGCCCGATGCCGTTCTGCACGACGAGCTGATCGCCGCTGATCGCGAACACGCCCTGCGGCGCGCCGATCAGCGAATAGGTGAGCGTGTCGCCGCCATTGGGATCGCCCGCCGAAAGCTTGCCGACCGGAGTGCCGGGATCGGACAGCTCCTTCACGCCGCTGCCGACGAGATCCGGCACGGCCGGGGTGCGGTTGGCGGTGCGGGTATCGACCGTCAGGGTCTTGGCAACCTCCGTCGTCCCGTCGTCGATCGTGACCGTGAAGGTCGTCCGCTCCACAGAGCCGACCGGATCGCTGCGATCGCGCGGGTCGAATTGCAGCGCGGCAAGCGCCTGCGTGACCTCGGCAGCGCTGCCGCTGAAGGTGAACTCCCCCGTCGCGGCCTCGTAGCTGCCGCCCCTGCCGGGGATCAGCACGCCTTTGGCCTTATCGTCGAGTTTGACGGTCAACGTGATCGCCTGGGTGTCGTCGCTCACGGCGGCGCCGGCGAAGAGCGAGAGCCGGGCGGTGTCGAAGCCGGACAGTGAGGTGGCGGCGAGCGTGAATTCCGGCGGCGCGTTCACAACGGCGACTTCCACATTCACCGTGCTCGCCCGGCCGGCGTCGTTGGCGAGCGTGATCGCGATGTCCCGCGTTCCCTGCGTGACGGATCCCGGGTTGCCGTTGGCATAGGTGAGCACCCGAAGGAGCGCCTGCACCTGTGCCATCGTGGCGGCATCGTCGAAGGCGACCGCCAATCCGGCCGCGCCGGAACCGCCGGCGGTGATGGTGCCGATCCGCGTTCCGTTCACGGAAACCACGCTGTCGATCTCAAGGCCGTTCGACAGGGTCACCGGCGAACCGTTCGCGACGTCGATGCCGAGAGAATCCTCGGCAACGCGGTTCGTGATCGCTACGGTCAGCGTGTCGAAGCGCCCGACGGAATCGAGCAGCACCGCATCGCCGTCGCGATCGAGGCGGACCGCATGGCCGCCCGCGACCGTCACCCGGTCGCCGTTGAGCCCCCCGATGTCGGGCGGAGCGGCCTCGTAGCGCTCGTTGCCGACGACGATGAAGTCGACACCCTGCCGGAAGAGCTGCAGGCGCTCGTCCAGTTCGAAGCTGCCCGACGTCACTTCGACCATGGTGCCCTGCTGGGCGGTGTGGATGAGAAGCGCCGTTTGGGCGTCGGCGACGAGGACATTGACGGCCCTCGCGCCGAGGTTGATCCGGCTGAAATTCGCGATCGTCGTCCGCGAGAGTTCGTAGGGCATCGCGTTGCTGTTCAGCACGAGCGTGTTGGTCCCGAGGCCGCCGTCGATGAAGGTGACATCCGCGAGACGGTCGGCATCGGCCAGGATGGTATCGTTGCCATCGCTTCCGATCAGACGCTCGATGCCGGAAAGGCTGCCGGCGTCGGACAGGTCGAGCTGGCCCGCACCTTCCATCTGGAGCGTGTCGGTGCCGAGGTTCCCGGTCACGATGTCGCGCGACAGGCCGCCCGGCTCGACCAGCAGGAGATCGTCCTCGTCGGTGCCGACGGCGATCTCCTGCGCCGCGGTGAGGGTCATATCGCCAGCCTTGGAAAAGACGCGCTGGGCGATGCCGGCCGAATTCGGCTCGTCCTGGTTTTCCCAGGTGACGACCCATCCTCGATTGTCCGGCAGGGCGGTGACGCCGGCGCGTTGATTGCCCGGCCCAGCCGCTACCACGACGTCGGGCCCGATTGTCCGGCCGAGAGGATCGTAGTGTCGCTGCACGATCCCCTCGACGGAGGTGAAGCTGACGACCCAGCCGCCGTCGGCCAGGGCGGTCACGCTCGGTTCGTGCTGATCGCCGGCCATCACGTGGGACACCAGGGCCGCCAAGGTGCGCTGGGTTCCGTTGCCGTTGAAGACCTGCTGGTAGAGGTCGTTTCCGGTTTCGGACGCGGCCACCTGCCAGGTCACCACCCAGCCGCCATCGGCAAGCGCCGCGACCTTGGGCTGGATATGCTGCCGGCCGTCCTCCGGTCCCACGCGGAAGGGCCGTCCGACCGCAGCCCCGTTGGCGTTGAATGTCTGGGCTCCGATATAAGATACGTTGTCGCGGCTGCTGCTCCAGACGACGACCCACCCGGCCACTTCTCCCTCGACGGCGCCCTTCAGGGCGGAAACGCTCGAATAGTCCTCGTCGGTGGCCGGGCTGCGATAAACGAGTGTGGCCGCTGTCACCTGACCTCCGTCGTTGAACCGCTGCTGCATGATCTCCCTGGTCGTGCTCGACCAGGTGACCACCCAGGAATTGTCGGGGAGCCCGGTGATCGATATGTTCTGATCGCCGGCGAGAACGCCCGCAATCGTGCGTTCCGCCCCGACGGGAGACCCTCCATCGCTGAAGCGCTGCAGGTGCAAGGCATCGTCGCTCGTGTCATGCCAGGCCACGACCCAGCCGCCATACGGCAAGGCGGCGATCACCGGCGAGTATTGATCGCTGGCCGTTTGCGTGTTCACCTGGATGTTGTCGAGGACGCGCTCGCCCGCGGCGTTGAAGCGCTGGATGAAGATGCCGGTACCGTCGCCATCCGGCCCGCTCCACGCGGTGATCCATCCGCCATCCGCCAGGGTCGTGACGCTGGGATAGGTTTGGTCGCCTTCGACGACGGTATTGACCTGGATCTCGCTGCCGCCGCGATAAACGGTGAAAGCCATTTGACGCCCCCCTGGTGCCTGGGCCTGAAGCCCCAAATGCCCAGGCGGACGTCTGCGGGCCTGCCCAAGCGGTACGGGCGCAATGTATAGCAAATATATATCGTACCAATAAAGAGACGATGAGGGAAAACTAGCCCAACAGATTCCTGATCGTGCGCATGAAGACCCGCGTGCCGATCCCGATGAGATCGTCGGGGAAGTCGTAATCCGGATTGTGCAGGTTCGGATGGTGTTCGCCTGCGCCCAGGAAGAACATGGCGGCGGGCGCTCTCTGGCCAAAGCGGCCGAAATCCTCAGAGGCGCGCATGGGAAGATCGCCGCGATCATGGGCTATTCCCTCGGCATCGAGCGCCCGGCGCAGATGCGCGACGGCCTCCGGCGCGTTCTCGCAATGCTGAAAGATGTCGTCGTGGGAAATCTCGACGCTTAAGCCTTTCCGTCTTGCCGCACTCAGGACGAGATGCTCGGCACCCGCACACAACTCTTCCATGGTCTCATCGGTCAGCGTGCGCAGGGTCGCCCAGATCTCCGCGCGTCCGGGAGCGACGCCGAAGGCGGGCTCGCCGATCTTCGCATGGGTGACGGTCACCATGGCGAAATCGTCGTCGAGGGGCCCGCCTCGTCCGAGCGAGGTGAGCGCGGGCATCAATTCCGCGACCACGCTCATGGGCGAGACCCCGGTCTCCGGCATCGAGGCGTGGGCGGTTTTTCCATCGAGCACGATGCGCATGCCGCGGGATGCGCAATTGACCGGCCCTTCCGCCAGGGCCACCTTGCCGAGCGCCAGACCGGGAAGATTGTGGAGGGCGAAGGCGAAATCCGGCGTCAGTTCGCGAAATCGCGGATCGGCGACGACGGCGGCGGCCCCCGATCCATCCTCCTCCGCCGGCTGGAACAGCAGCACGATCCGCCCGCTTTGCGGACGCTGGCGGCCGAGGATCCGAGCCAGCCCGGTCAGGATGGTCATGTGCCCGTCATGACCGCAGAGATGTCCCTTGCCAGGCACGGCGGAGCGATAGGGAATCTCGGAAATTTCCTCGATCGGCAGCCCGTCGAGCTCGGCGCGGATCATCACGGTCGGTCCGGGCTGAGCGCCCTCATAGACGGCGGCGATGCCGTGACCGCCGAGGCCGGTGATGAGCCGGTCCGGATTGGTGGTCGCCAGCATCGCGCGGATCTCCTGCGCGGTCTGCGCTTCCTCGCGGGACAATTCTGGCATGCGGTGGAGCTTGTGCCGGAACGCCACCAACTCGACCATGTCCAGGTTGGTCAGCACCATGGATCGCCTCCGTGCCGGGAACCTTCGAGAGCACATGTCGCTCGACCGATCGGATCCGGCCTTCTCGGCCACAGGTTATGGCCCAACTGCCCTCGCGGGATCAACCCGAAGCGATGCAAGCGCTGCTTGCAACGTTGAGAGCCCACGTTGCGCGCGGTTGCCGCCTCAAGAGGATGTCGGTAGCTTTCCGCAGCAATTCAACAGATCAGCGTTACTTTGTGTCATGAAGCTTTTCGTCTTCGGTCTCGGCTATTCCGCCCGGCAGTTCATCGGACTCTACCGTGACAGGTTCACCAGGATCGCGGGGACGGTTCGCTCACCTGAAAAGGCAGAGGAGATTTCCGCGACGGGGATCGATGCATATCGATTCGACGCGACAGGCCACGATCCTCGCATCCTCCACGATCTCGCGGAGGCGGATTCGCTTCTGGTTTCGATTCCGCCGGGCGAGACAGATCCTGTGCTGGATCGGTTTGCCGAGGCGGTCGCCGCAGTGCCTCGCCTGCGCTGGGTCGGTTATCTGTCGACGGTCGGCGTCTACGGCAATGCAAACGGCGGGTGGGTCGACGAGGACACGCCGCCCAACCCGGCAACGCTCCGCTCCCGCCAGCGCATCGCGGCCGAGCGGCAATGGCTGGATCTGGGCGAGCGTAAAGCAATCGCCGTAAAAGTCTTTCGGCTCGCAGGCATCTACGGCCCGGGCCGCAATGCGCTCGCGAAGGTTGCGGACGGCACGGCCAGGCGCATCGTCAAGCCGGGTCAGGTGTTCAACCGCATCCATACGGAAGATATCGCACAGGTTCTGATGGCATCGATCGATCGTCCCAGCCAAAACGCGATCTATAACGTCGCCGATGACGAGCCGGGGCCGCCGCAGGACGTGATCGCCTACGGGGCGGAACTTCTGGGGCGCGAGCCGCCGCCGGAAATTCCCTTCGACGAGGCCGAGATGACACCCATGGCGCGCTCCTTCTACGCGGACAACAAGCGCGTCCGGAATACGCGCCTCAAGACGGATCTCGGCGTAATGCTTCGCTATCCCACCTATCGCGAAGGGCTCCGCGCGCTGTTGAGGGCCGGAGACGGTATCAGGCGGGAGGGCTGACGTCCGAGGCCTTCGCCAGTTTCCGGCCCGATGCGGTTACCAGCGGCTTCAGGTGAAAGCTGTCCTCCGGCATGGCACCGACGGGCCAGCCCGCTTTCTCGACCGCTTCCGCCGTGACGGGGCCGACAGCGGCGACCAGGATCCGCTGCATCGCGGCATCGAGCTCCGCTTGCCTGCCGAAGCGCCGCGCGACCTCCTGCAGCCGCCGCACCTGGGCCGTGCTGGTGAAGGCGATGAGATCTACCTCACCGGAGACGAGGGTCGCGATGAAGTGCAACACATGCTCGTCCTCCTCATCGGAGGCATAGCGGTAGCACAGGATCGCATCCTCCTGCGCTCCGGCGTCACGCAGAAACTCCGACAGTACTTCCTCGCCGCCAGGATAGAGCTGCACGCCGATCCGCTTTCCTTCGAGATTGAGGGTGGACAAAGTCTGCATCAACCCGGCCGTGGTAGGAGCCTCGGCCATCAGGTTCGGAACCAGCCCGATGCCGCGCAGGACTTTTGCCGGTTTCGGGCCGCGGGCGACGATGAAGGTCCTGCTCAAGGCCGCGACGACGTCGGCCTCGATGCCTTTGCGCTCGGCAAAGCCCAGCAGCCGCGTCAGTCCTTCGCCCGTATAGAGAACCAGGATGTCATGCTCGCCGGCGACGAGCCGGGTAAGCCATTCCTCGACGGGTGCTGCGTCCTCCGCATCGTGGATCGACACCAGCGGGCAGCGGATCGCGACGGCACCATTGCGTTCGAGCATCCGTGTGAAGAGATCGAGCTCGCGGCTCTCGGGGACGGCGACGCGGCGACCTTCCAGCATGTTCGTTCCCTCACCGATCCGTCAGGCTTCGGCACTCAGCCGCACCCAGGGCTTAAGCTCCCGGTCCGTTGCCTGTGCGACGCGTCCGAAGACCTGGCCGACCCCGATGATGACGGGCTTCGTCGCGTCGCGCCGTTCGCTCGCCCAACCGAGATCGGCGATGGAACCGGCCCAGCGCTCGTCGCCTCGTGAGACATCCGACACCATCACTGCCGGCAGGGAGGCAGGGCTTCCGGCCGCGATCAGACGCTCGGCGATGGAGCCTGCCGTACCGCCGGCCATGTAGAAGATCGTCGTCGTGTTCGGGTCGGCGAGCCCCTGCCAGTCGAGACCGCTCGGCAGTTGCCCTGTCTTCGCGCAGCCCGTCACGAACCGGACGGATTGCGCCAGATTGCGGTGAGTGAGCGACGTGCCGAGCACCGAGGCTAGCGCTATGCCGGCGGTGATGCCGGGCACGATGTCGACGGGGATTCCTGCCTTCTCCAGATGCTCGATTTCCTCGCCTGCCCGCCCAAAAATCATCGGATCGCCGGACTTGAGCCGCACCACCTGCTTGCCCTGCAAGGCGAGGCGCGTCATCAGCTCGTTGATGTCACCTTGCGCGCAGGAGGCGCGCCCTCCCCGCTTGCCGACCATCATACGCTTCGCCTCGCGGCGGGCGAGTTCGAGAACATCCTCGGAGACGAGATCGTCGAAGAGTATCACGTCCGCGGATTGGAGGGCCCGCATCGCCTTCAGGGTCAGCAGCTCCGCATCCCCGGGACCGGCACCGACGAGGGTGACGCGCCCGACCTTCTCTCCCGTTTGCCGGGCGATGCGCTCCAGCACCGTCTCCGTCGTGTTGCCGTAGGCCTCCGGCGCCTTGCCACGGAACGCAAGGTCGGAAAAGCGCTCCCAGAAAATGCGCCGCGCCATGCCCTGCGGCAGATGCTGCATCACGCGCTCGCGCATGTGTTTGGCGAAGCTGGCCCAGGATGCGACGGAGGGATGCAGCAAGGTCTCAATCTTGCGCCGGATCGCCTGCCCGAGAACGGGCGCGGCGCCGTCGGTCGAAATGCCGATCACCACGGGCGAGCGATTGACCACGGAGCCGAACTGGAAATCGCAGACGGCCGGCTTGTCGACCACGTTCACCGGCACGCCGGCATCATGCGCTGCAGCCGCAAAGGCTTCGGCCTCCTCCTCGTCGTCAATGTCGGCAACGGCGAGAGCAGCGCCTTTCAGGATTTCCGCCGACCATGCCGAACGGTGCAGCGTAAGCGAGCCGTCCGCAGCGCCGCGCGCCAGCAGGGTTTCCATTTCCGGCGATGGCTCTTCGGCGTAGATCTCGACATCGGCGCCGGCAGCAGCAAGAAGCTCCGCCTTCCAGGCAGCTCCCGCCGATCCGCCGACCAGCACCGCGCGGCGCCCTTTCAGATCGAAGAAGACCGGCAGCTTGGCGAGGCGGCCGAGCCGTGCCGGCTCAGTCTCAGACGGCTTTCTTAAGGGCTGCAGCATCGATCAACCTCCTGATTTCAACGCGGCAGGAGCCGCAATTCGTGCCGGCGCGCAAAGCGGCGCCGACGGCTTCCACGCTCGTAGAGCCATGCTCGACAGCCGCCGCGATCTGGTTCGCGCCGACGGAAAAGCAGGCGCAGACGATGGGGCCAGGATCCGGCTGGTCGAGGCCGGGCCGTCCGCTCAGCAGGCGCAGGCGCTCGGCTCCGGTGATCGCGTCAGCCTTCAGGTGCTCGACCGCCCAGGTCCGCGATACGGCCACAGGCTGCGGCGCGATGAAGAGAGCGCCGACGAGCGTGTCGCCGGAAAAGGTCGCGAGGCGGAAGCTCGCCTGATCCTGATCCATATACGACAGGGTCTCGGTTCCCTCGCCGCTGCGGATCAGGTCGGTCGCATAGATTGTCCAATCCTCGACCGGCTCACTGCCGGCAAGCTCGACGCGCCATCCGCCCTCGGCGCGGGCGATTGCCCAGTAATCAGCATGGATGATCTCGGGCTTGTTGCGCAGCACCGCGAATCCGTACCAGGCAGCCTCAAAAGGTTCGATGCGCGCGCAGGAGGATTTGAGAGCTGGCTGACCGGAGATGGGATCGACGGCGGCAAGAACGGCGGAGCCGATACGTCCCTTGCCGGTCTGCTGGTCGGTCCAATGCATGGGAGCGAAGATGCTGCCCTTCTGCTGGCGCTCGGTCACGAGAGCGCGCACGAGCGCCGTACCCTGCGGCGTGACGATGCGCACCAGGGTGGCGGGCGCAATGCCCGCGTCCTCGGCATCGTCGGAGTGGATCTCGCAAAAACTTTCCGCGTAATGGCTCATGAGACGCGGCGTCTTCGCCGTGCGCGTCATGGTGTGCCACTGGTCGCGGATGCGGCCTGTATTGAGCACCAGTGGGAAGTCGGACGAAACGGATTGAACTGCAAGCGGCGTCGGAACGAACCGCCCTCGCCTGTCGGGGGTATAGAAGCCGCCCTCGGCGAAGAAGCGGGTCGTACCGGCATCGAGCGCCTCGCCCGACCGGCGCGGCCACTGGAACGGCTCGAGCACATCGTATGCCTTCTCGCTCAGATCGGCGCAGGCGGAGATGTCGAAGTCGCGCCTTCCGTCATTGGCGAGGCCCGAGAGAGCGGCGTGCTCGCGAAAAATCTCGGCGGGCGATTGATAGTCGAAGGCGTCGGCAAAACCCATGCGGGCGGCGACATCGCAGATGATGCGCCAGTCTGGCCTAGCCTCGCCCGGAGGCTTGAGGAATGAGCGCTGGCGCGAGATGCGGCGCTCGGAATTGGTCACCGTGCCGCTCTTCTCCGCCCAGGCTGCCGCCGGCAGGAGCACATGCGCATGACGCGTCGTATCGGTGCGTACCACGTCGCTCACCACCACGAACGGGCAGCGGCGCAAGGCCTCCTGAACCGCATCGGCATCCGGCAGCGAATCCGCCGGGTTGGTGCCCATGATCCAGATCGCCTTGACCTGGCCCTCGCCGACGGCGCGGAAGAGATCGACCGCCTTCAGGCCGGGTTTTTCGGCAATGCGCGGGCTGTTCCAGAACGAGCGAACCAACGCGCGGTGGCTTGCGCTGTTGATGTCGAGATGGGCTGCGAGCATGTTCGCCAGCCCGCCGACCTCGCGCCCACCCATGGCGTTCGGCTGCCCGGTGAGCGAGAACGGCCCCATGCCGGGCCGGCCGATGCGGCCGGTGAGCATGTGGCAGTTGATGATCGCATTGACCTTGTCGGTGCCGGTGACCGATTGGTTCACGCCTTGGGAATAGGCCGTCACCACGCGCTCGGAACGGCTCCACAGGGTATAGAACTCGCGCAGCTGCTCCGCCGGCAGGCGGGTGGCGTTCAGCGCTCCGGGAAAGCCGCATTCGCGCGCAGCCTGCAGAGCAGCGTCGAGCCCAGAGGTGTGGGTGTCAACATAGGCGCTGTCGCATAGCCCCATTCGGTCGAGATGATCGAGCAGGCCGGCGAAGAGCGCCACATCCGAATTGGGAGCGACCGCCAGATGGAGGTCCGCTGCCTCCGCCGTCACCGTGCGTCTGGGATCGATGACCACGATCTTCGTGCCGCGCCGCTCGCGCGCCGCAAGCAGCCGCTGGAACAGCACGGGATGGCACCAAGTCATGTTGGAGCCAACGAGCACGACGAGATCGGCCTCCTCAAGATCCTCGTAAGTCCCCGGCACCGTGTCGGATCCGAAGGCGCGGATGTGGCCCGCCACGGACGAGGCCATGCAGAGGCGCGAATTCGTGTCGATGTTCGCTGCGCCGATGAAGCCTTTCATCAGCTTGTTGGCGACGTAGTAATCCTCGGTGAGGAGCTGGCCCGAGCCGTAAAGGGCGACCGATTCAGGTCCATGCTCGGCGATGGTCTCGACAAATCGCGCGGCGACCAGATCGAGCGCCTCGTTCCAGGACGCGCGGCGTCCGTCGATTTCGGGATGCGTCAGCCGGTCGTTGAGGCCGAGCGTCTCACCGAGCGCGGAACCTTTTGAGCAGAGGCGGCCGACATTGGCCGGATGCCGCTCATCCCCTTTGATTGCAACCGAGCCGTCGTCCTGCGGCGTCGCCACCACGCCGCAGCCGACGCCGCAATAGGGGCATGTGGTCCGGGTCGGGTTGCCGCTCGCCATCCCCCCTCCTCAGGCGGCCCGCGCCATGAGCGCCGAAGCCGCGAGCAGGATGCGAGAAGCTTCGATGCGAAGAGGGATCTTGTTGGTGCAGCCATGATCCGCCCCTTGCGCCTCGCCGGTCGCAAGGCTGATCACCCAATTGTGCAGCGGGCATGTCACAGAGTGGCCATGCACGATGCCTTGCGACAGGGGACCGCCCTTGTGCGGGCAGCGGTCGCGCAGGGCAAACAGCGTGCCATCCGCCGCCTTGAAGACCGCGATGTCGCCGCCGGGCGCCTGCACGACGCGCGATCCGAGAACCGGAACGTCCTCCACCGCGCCGATATCGATCCACTCGCTCATTCCGCGGCCTCCGCCAGGGTGAAATTCGCCATCGGCCTGAACTCGTGCGCGTCGCGGCCGGCCACCCGCTCGGCCCAGGGATCGACCTGCGCATTGCGCTGGGAGATGACGAAGCGCTCATAGAGGGCCCGCCGCTTCTCCAGGTCGTCCACCACGCTTGCGCGAATGGAATCGACGCCGATCCGGTCGGCCCATTTGTACATCCGCTCGAGGTAATGGCCCTGCTCGCGATAGAGCTGCGTCAGGGCCGCGATGACCTCGATGCACTCGTCCTCCTCAGGCACCTTGCAGAGCAGCTGCGTGCCCTTGATGTGAAGACCGGCGGCTCCCGCGAAGTGGATCTCGTAGCCGGAATCGACGCAGATCACGCCCACATCCTTGCATGTCGATTCCGCGCAGTTCCGCGGGCAGCCGGAGACGCCCATCTTCACCTTCGCCGGGGTCCAGGAGCCCCACATGAACTTCTCGATCTTCACCCCGAGGCCGGTGGAATCCTGCGTCCCGAAGCGGCACCAATCCGTGCCGACGCAGGTCTTCACCGTGCGCAGGCCCTTGGCATAGGCATGGCCCGAGACCATGCCCGCATCGTTGAGATCGGCCCAGACCGCCGGCAGATCCTCCTTGCGCACGCCGAGCAGATCGATGCGCTGGCCGCCGGTGACCTTCACGGTCGGGATGTTGTAGCGCTCCGCCACATCCGCGATGGCGCGCAGCTCCCGCGGGTTGGTGAGGCCGCCCCACATGCGCGGCACCACCGAATAGGTGCCGTCCTTCTGGATGTTGGCGTGGATGCGCTCGTTGACGAAGCGCGAACGGCCATCGTCCTCGTATTCCTCCGGCCAGTCGCAGAGCAGGTAATAGTTCAGGGCGGGACGGCACTTGGCGCAGCCGCAGGAGCTCTTCCATCCCAGCTCCTGCATCACGGCCGGGATCGATTTCAGCTCCGCCGCACGGATGAGCCGGCGCACGTCGTCGTGACCGAGATCGGTGCAGCCGCACATGGGCTCGACCGCCGACTTGGCGAACTTGTCGCCGAGGGTCAGGGCCATCACCTGTTCGACGAGACCGGTACAGGTGCCGCAGGAGGCGGAGGCCTTGGTATGCGCCCTCACCTCGGCGAGCGAGCCCAGGCCCTTGTCGGTGATCGCCTGGACGATCTTGCCCTTGCAGACGCCGTTGCAGCCGCAGATTTCCGCATCATCCGGCAAGGCTGCAACGGCCGCCATAGGGTCCAGGGGAGCACCCCCGACATAGGACTGGCCGAAAATCAGGGTATCGCGCAATTCCGAGACATCCGCCTCCTTGCGCAGAAGATCGAAGAACCAGGACCCGTCGCCCGTCTCGCCGTAGAGGACGGCGCCGACGATGCGGTTCTCCTTGAGCACGAGGCGCTTGTAGACGCCGCGCGCCGCATCGCGCAGGACGATGTCCTGCCGGTCCTTCGCCTCGCCGAAATCGCCGGCGGAGAACAGGTCGATGCCGGTCACCTTCAGCTTGGTCGCCGTGACCGAGCCGGCATAGGCCGCCGTCTCGTCGCCGGCGAGCTGGGCTGCCACCACCTTCGCCATCTCGTAGAGCGGCGCGACGAGGCCGTAGCAGAGCCCGCGATGCTCGACGCATTCGCCGACCGAGAACACATCCGGGTCGCTGGTGCGCATGTCGTCGCCGACGAGCACGCCGCGGTTGGTCTCGAGGCCCGAATCTTTGGCGAGAACAGCATTCGGGCGGATTCCGACGGCCATCACGACGATGTCGGCTGCAAGCTCGGTGCCGTCATCGAGCCGGACGCCGGTCACATGCGTGTCGCCGAGGATCGCATGGGTGTTCGCCTTGCAGCGCACCGCGATCCCGCGATCCTCGAAAGCCTTCTGCAGCAGGTAGCCCGAGGACGGATCGAGTTGGCGCTCCATCAGGGTCGGCATGAGGTGGAGAACCGTGACCTCCATTCCCTGCGCCTTAAGGCCGGCCGCCGCCTCGAGCCCGAGCAGGCCGCCGCCGATGACGACGGCGTGCCCGCCCTTCCCGGCCGCTTCGAGCATCCTGTTGACGTCGTCGAGATCGCGGTAGGTGACGACGCCCGGAAGCGTCGCCCCGGGGATCGGCACGACGAAGGGCACGGAACCTGTGGCGACGAGGAGCTGATCGTAGTCCGCGACGGTGCCGTCCGCCGCGACGACGCGCTTGGCGGAGCGGTCGATCGCGACGACCTGCCTGCCGCGATGGAGCGTGATGCCGTGCGTCTCGTACCAGGCATCGTCGTGGATGAGGATATCCTCATAGGCCTTCTCGCCCGAGAGCACCGGCGAGAGCATGATGCGGTTGTAGTTCACCCGCGGCTCGGCGCCGAAGATCGTGACCTCGTATTCGCCGGGAGCGCGCTCGAACAGCTCCTCCAGGACGCGGCCGGCGGCCATGCCGTTGCCGATGACGACAAGCTTTCTGGGCATCGTCACTCTCCTTACGCTGCGAGTGTCGGAGCCCGGTGGCGTGCATAGAGAAACTCCAGCACGGCGGCACGGGCATCGTTGTAGGTGGAATTGCCGACCAGCTCGAGGCGCCTGCGCGGGCGCTCGAGGGCGACATGCATGTCCTCGCCGATGGTGGCGGCGGGCCCGTTCGTCATCATGACGATGCGATCGGAGAGGAGGACCGCCTCGTCCACGTCGTGGGTGATCATGATGATGGTGTTGCCGAGGCGGCTGTGGATCTCCATGACCTGATCCTGAAGGTGGGCGCGGGTGAGCGCGTCGAGGGCGCCGAAGGGCTCGTCGAGCAGCAGGATCTTGGGCTCCATCGCCAGAGCCCGCGCGATGCCGACGCGCTGCTTCATGCCGCCGGAAATCTCATGCGGCCGCTTGTTCTCCGCATGGGCCATGTGAACGAGTTCGAGGTTGTGCCGCGTCCAGTCGCGACGCTCCGCCTTCGACTTCCTGCCGCGAAAGACCTTGTTGACCGCAAGCTCCACGTTTTCGCGCACGGTCAGCCAGGGCAGGAGCGAGTGGTTCTGGAAAACGACCGCGCGGTCCGGCCCCGGCCCTTCCACCGCCCTGCCCTCCAGGAGCACGCCGCCCTGGCTCGGCGGCAGGAGGCCTGCCACGATGTTGAGCACCGTGGACTTACCGCAGCCGGAATGGCCGATGATCGAGACGTATTCGCCCTTTTCGATGGAGAGGTTCACGTCCCGCAGCACTTCCGTCGTTGCGCCTGCGCGCTGGAAGGAGATGCCGACGTGGTCGATCTTGAGATAGGCCATGGTGCCGTCCTCCCTATTGCGCAGCGGTGCCGCGGGTGAGCAGATGGCCGATGGCGGCGATGGAGCGGTCGAGCAGGAAGCCGACGACACCCACATAGACCAGGGCCACGATGATGTCGGAGATGAGCGACGAGTTCCACGCATCCCAGATGAAGAAGCCGATGCCGACGCCGCCGATCAGCATCTCCGCCGCGACGATGGCCAGCCAGGACAGGCCGATGCCGATGCGAAGGCCGGTGAACATGTGCGGCACGGTCGCCGGCACCATGATGCGGGTGAAGAACTCGATGGGCGACAGGCGCAGGACCTTGGCGACGTTGCGATAATCCTGCGGGATATTGCGGATGCCGACCGAGGTGTTGATCAGGATCGGCCACACGCTCGTGATGAAGATCACGAAGATCGCCGAGGGCTGGCCGTCGCGGAAAGCCGCCAGCGAGAGCGGCAGCCAGGCGAGCGGCGGGATCGTGCGCAGCACCTGGAACACCGGGTCGAGACCGCGCATGGCGAGCGTCGACTGTCCGAGCAGCACACCGAACCCGATGCCGACGATGGCGGCGAGGATATAGCCGTAGCCGACGCGGATAAGGGAGGCCGATACGTGCCAGAAAAGGCCCTGATCGATACCGTTTCCGACCTTGAACGGGTCGACGATGATCTCCCAGCTGTCGTCGATCACCTTGAGCGGGCTCGGCAGCGCCGAGGTCGGGCTCGACGCCAGCATCTGCCAGAGCAGCAGCAGGAGGGCGATGGTCAGAACCGGCGGCGCGACCTGCGTGGCGACGCTGGTTCCAAGCCGAACGACTCGGGAGAGAACGCTGACGGGCTTCGGCACGAGCGGATGCAGCGCGGTCTGCCGGGTTGGCGCTGGAATCTTGGGATTCGGGAGGGCGAGGACGCGGGCGGAATGAACCATGAGCCTGTTCTCCGACAATTACGCGATGCGCTTGATGGGCAGGCTGGCGAGATAGGTCTGCGGATTGTCCGGATCGAACACCTTGCCGTCGAAGAAGGTCTCCTTGCCGCGGCTGTCGCTCGCCGGGATGTCGCTTGCGGCGACGCCCAGGGTCTTGGCCGCCTCGCGCCAGAGATCGGCGCGGTTGACCTTGTCGACGAGCGCCTTGGCGTCGGTGTTCGTCTCGAACTTGCCCCAGCGGATGTTCTCGGTGATGAACCAGAGGTCGTGCGACTTGAACGGGAAGGAGGCATGGTCGCGCCAGAACTTCATGATTCCGGGCGAGTCCTTCACGACCTTGCCGTCGATGCCGTAATCGTATTCGCCCTTCTGGCGCGGCAGGATGTCGGTGACGGGCACGTTGAACCAGGCGCGGGTGCCGACGATCTTGCACATCTCCTCGCGGTTCTCGAGCTTGTCGCACCAGGCCTGCGCCTCCATCACGGCCATCAGCAGCGCCTTCGCCGCCTTCGGATGCTTGTCGACCCAGGCGGCGCGAAGCCCCAGTGCCTTCTCGGGGTGCTTGTTCCAGATCTCGTAGGTGTTGGCGGCGGTGTATCCGAGCTTCTGGTTGATGAGCTGCGCATTCCAAGGCTCGCCGACGCAGAACGCATCCATGGTGCCGACCTTCATGTTGGCGACCATCTGCGGCGGCGGCACCACGATGGTGGACACGTCCTTGTCGGGATCGATGCCGCCGGAAGCGAGCCAGTAGCGGATCCAGAGATCGTGCGTGCCGCCGGGGAACGTCATCGCGACCTTCGGATCGCCGCCGGCGGCGCGCTTCTTCGCGAAAGCGTCCTTGAGAGGCGATGAATCGAGGCCGAGCTTCAAGCCGTTATATTCGGCGGCGACGGAGATCGCCTGCGCGTCTAGGTTCAAGCGCGCGAGAATATACATCGGCGTCGGCACGCTGCCCTGAGTCACCTTTCCGGTCGAGATCAGGTAGGGCATCGGCGTCAGGATATGCGCGCCGTCGATGCCATTCGCCTCAGAGCCGAGCACGAGATTATCGCGTGTCGCGCCCCAGGAGGCCTGCTTCAGCACCTCCGCATCCGGCAAGCCATGCTTGGCGAAGAAGCCCTTTTCCTTGGCGACGATCAGAGCCGCCGCATCGGTGAGTGCAATGTAGCCGAGTTTGACCGTCTTCGTTTCGGGCTCAGCACTCTGCGCGAATGCACCGCCGGGAAAGGCCGACTTCACGGCGGCGAGCGTCAAGGCGGCGCTGGCACCGCGGAGCGCGTCTCGACGAGTGATCTTCGGTGTCTGCATCGTGCTTCCCCTGTTCCTGTCGTCGCGCTTTCGCGGACGAGACCGGTTGAAACCTGGTCGGGCGGATCCGCCCGGAGCGCAGCGCTCGAACAGACACGGATCACCCGTTGCCGGACCATGCGGTCCGGCCTGAAACGCAAAAAACGCCGCGAGATGAACTGAATGCCGCACATGAGCGGAAACAGCTGATCCAGCGACGTCGTTGTCGGGAACGCCTCTTCAGAGAGGCAACGGCCCGTCATCGTTGACCGGCCTGTCGTTCGAGAGTGGCGCAGACCTCCTTGTCCGATCCGTCTCTCACTTAGAAAAGGTATAGACTGCCTATATTCTGCTCAAGGTCATAATTTGTGCACTGCGCCTTACTTGTGTGCGCTGCAATGCCTATTCGTCGACCGCGGCATTTGCTGCCGCCCGGATCGAGAATCCGTCCACATAGTCCTGAATATCGTCGGGTGAGAAGCTGCGGCCGTCGATGAATGTCTCGTCCAAACCCTCGACCTTGCTGTCGTGGAGCGGTACGGACGCGCCTGAACTCGCCAGGATCCGTCGATAGAGATCGGGGCGGTATGCAGCCTTCACCTGTGCAAGGCCGGCTTCGCTGTAGGCAACCTGGCCCCATCGCACCATCTGGCTGTAGATCCAGAGCGCCTGACTGATCCACGGGAAGTTCGCGCTCTGCCCGGAGAACCGCAGGTAGTTTTCCACGTGCCGCACGCGCCCGTCCGGATCGACGGTGAGCTGTCCGGAAAACAGCTGCAGGATCAGGCCCGACGGAACGCCGAGATAGGCGGGAGCGGACATCATGTCCGCCAGCGCGGCATGGTTCTCGCGGGCATCGCACCAGCGCGCCGCCGCATCGAGCGCCACGACGAGACGCGACAGAGTCTCGGGGTTTTCATCGGCCCATTCCGGACTGACGCCGAGCACCTTCTCGGGCGCCGACGGCCAGATATCGGCCTTGGTCGCCACCATGCGCCCGATGCCCTTCTCGACGGCGATGATGTTCCAGGGAGCGTTGACGCAAAAGCCATCGATGGCCCGTGCGGTCATCGCATCCACCGTGAGGGGCGGCGGCACGACCGTCATGGTGACATCGGTGTCGGGATTGATGCCGGCTGCCGCGAGCCAGAACCGGAACTCGTAATTGTGCGAGGAGAACGGATAGGTCATGGCAAAGACAAGGGGCTTCTTCCCGGCCTGCCGCCTGTGCTCGACCACCTGCTTCAGGGCCAGCGCGTTCGCAAGCGCTCCTTCCGAGCCGTCGAGCCCCGCCAAAGCCTGCATCTCGCGATAGAGATCGAGCGAGAGCGTGATCGCGTTGCCGCCGCGCCCGAGGGCGAAGGGCGTGAAGCATGGATAGGGATTGGAGCCGAGATGAAGCTGCGACGCCACCGGCATCGGGCTCAGCATGTGCGCGACGTCGAACTGGCGAAAGGCCAGCCGGTCGCGGATATTGGACCACGATACGTCCTTCATCAGCTGCAGGCGGATGCCTTCGCGTTCGGCAAAGCCCTGCTCGGCGGCGGCCACGAGCACCGCCATGTCGACGAGCGGAATGAATCCGACGCGCACCAGGCGCTCCGGAGCCCGGCGCCCCTTTGTCGTCGACGGCGTATCGTCCACGGACCCCGCCCGGCTCACGGGATCCCCGCTCATATCCGTTATTCCCCACACGTCCTTACTTCTCCAGAAGGGAAGCGGCCGTCACCACGCTCTGCGCAATATCGACCAGCTTCCGTTTCTCGTTCATGGCGGTCTGGCGGAGAAGCGCGTAGGCCTCCTCCTCCGAGAGCTGCCGCGTTCTCATGAGGATGCCCTTCGCGCGCTCGACGATCTTGCGGGAGGCCAGCTCGCTTCTGGCTTCCAGCAATTCGCGCTGCAGGCGGTCGAAGGCGTTGAACCGGCTCACCGCCATGTCGACGATCGCCTTCACCCGTTCCTTGCGCAGGCCGTCGACCACATAAGCCGACACGCCCGCCTCGACCGCCGCCTGGATCATCGATCCGTCCGAGCGGTCCACGAACATCGCAACCGGGCGCGAGACGAGCTTCGAGACCTGGAACATCTGTTCCAGCACGTCCCGGCTCGGGTTCTCGATGCCGATGATGATCACGTCCGGGTCGATGGTGCTCAGGCGCCGGAGCATGTTGGTCATCGTCTCGATGACCTCCACGTCCAGGATCCCGGCCTCCCTCAATCCGTCGACGAGGATCGCCGCCCTGATGCCGTTTTCCTCGATGATCGCAACGCGAAGAGGCCGCTGACCGGATTGGCTGTCTTTGGACAAGGTCTTGAAAGCTCTCACTGCTCTAGAGGTCCAGGGCTCTGCATGGAGAAGCAAGTTTCGGGCCAAATAATCCGCCTTCGCGGCCACCGATTGGGCAGGCAGTCTGCTGCGTAAATTTTAGGCAACAGTCCTTCGGCTGGCAAAGCGCGGCGGCAGTCAATTCGGCCCGACTGGTCAAGGATTTGACAGGGGATGACTACCGAACCACCAGCGAACCAGTTGCAAATTGGTTCGCAATTGGGCTAGCTTCCTTTCGCCAACGACCTCGACACTGCAAGAAGAGGTCGCGAAAGGCGCTTCATCAGCAACATTGGTTCGCAGCACTTGGATTTCATGTCCGATCCCGATCCATTGACGGATAGCTCCAACCTCGCCCTCGGGCGTCTGCGGGCTCTTCTGGACGACAGCTCGTTCGACGCCGGGCAGCGGCTGCCGCCCGAGCGCGAGCTGGCGACCCGGATCGGTATCGGCCGGCGTGCCCTGCGGCGGGCGCTGGAGGTGATGGAGGCGGAAGGCCGGATCTGGCGGCAGCAGGGCAAAGGCACCTTCCTCGGCTCTCGCCCCGCCCACACCCCGACCGATCTGGCGGACCTGACGAAGCGCACCCACCCGCTCGAGGTGATGGATGTGCGGCTGGAAATCGAACCGGCCCTCGCCCGGCTCGCCGCCATGCGCGCCTCGAACGGCGATATCGAGCGCCTCCTGCTCCTGGCGGAAAAGACAGCGGCAACGTCCGATGCCGACGGACGCGAGCTCTGGGACAGTGCCCTGCACCGCACCATCGCGGAAGCGGCAGGCAATTCCCTTCTGCTTGCGATCTTCGATATCGTCGACCGTATCCGGCAGGACACGACCTGGCGCCTCCTGCGCGAGCGGGCGCGTTCGGGCGAGCGCCAGCAGATCTATGTGGAGCAGCACCGCCGCGTCATCGCCGCCATCGCTCAGCGTGAGGCCCATGCGGCGGAACAGGCGATGCGCGAGCATCTCGAACTCGTGCGGGACGGCCTTCTCACGGTCATGACCAGCCCCCTGCCCGACAGCATCGACAGAGCCGTTCCACCGGAACCCGTGACAACAAATAACAAGGATAGACTTCGCCATGGGACGTGAGGCGGCACGCCAGCCGACAACTGAGATTCACGATCTGAGCAAAGCCTCACCGGTCGCGGAGAAGCCGCTGCTCAGCGTCCAGGGACTGTCGGTCCGCTTCGACGGCGCGCCGAAGGGCATCAACGTCGTCGACGACGTGTCGTTCTCCGTGAGCAAGGGCAAGACGCTCTGCATCGTCGGCGAATCCGGCTGCGGCAAGAGCGTGACCTCGCTTGCGCTCATGGGTCTTCTGCCGACGCCGCCGGCGCGGATCGTGGCAGGCTCGGCTCACTTCGACGGCAGGGACCTGCTGACGCTCACCGAACGCGACCGCGCGGACCTTCGCGGCGACCGGTTGGCCATGATCTTCCAGGAGCCCATGACCTCGCTCAACCCGGCCTTCACCATCGGCGACCAGATCGCCGAGGGCATTGCGCGGCACCGCAAGGTCTCGAAGGCCGAGGCCTGGGAGCGGGCGCTCGACATGTTGAAGAAGGTGCGCATTCCGGCGCCTGAGAAGCGTCTGCGCGCCTATCCGCATGAAATGTCGGGCGGCATGCGCCAGCGCGTCATGATCGCCATGGCGCTCGCCAACGACCCGCAGCTCCTGATCGCCGACGAGCCGACGACCGCGCTCGATGTCACAATCCAGGCGCAAATTCTCATGCTCATCCGCCGTCTCCAGGAAGAGACCGGCACGGCGATGATCCTCATCACCCACGATCTCGGCGTGGTCGCCGAAGTCGCCGACGAAGTAGCGGTGATGTATGCCGGCCGTGTGGTGGAGAGCGGCCCGGTCGAAGCCATCTTCGAGGATCCGCAGCACCCCTACACCATCGGCCTCATGGGCTCCGTCCCCTCGCTCGGCCGCCGGCAGGGTCGTCTCGCCACGATCCGCGGCACGGTTCCTCCGGCAGAGCTGATGCCGAAGGGGTGCCGCTTCACGCCGCGCTGCCCGTTCTCCGACGCTCATTGCGCGAACGATCCGCCGCCGCTTGCCGAGATCAAACCGGGCCATAAGGCGCGGTGCTGGTACGCCCCTCTCGAACTTCACCGTGGAGCCGCGTGATGAGCGTGATGCCAGCAAACGACATCATCCTCGAAGGCGTCGACCTGAAGAAGCATTTCGGCGGTGGCGGGCTTCTGTCCTCTCCGACGATCGTACGGGCGGTCGATGGAGTGTCCCTCGGGGTCAACCGCGGTGAGACCTTCGCCGTCGTCGGCGAATCCGGCTGCGGCAAGTCCACCCTGGGCCGGCTGCTGCTGCGGCTCATCGAGCCGACCGGCGGCGACGTGCGCTATGAAGGCCGCTCGATCCTGTCGCTCAACAAGAACGAGCTGCGCAGGCTGCGCCGTGAATTGCAGATCATCTTCCAGGACCCCTACGCGTCGCTCAATCCGCGCATGAATGTGGGCGACATCATCGCCGAGCCGATCTGGCTGCACAATCTCGCATCCGGACGGGAGAAGCGCGAGCGCGTGGCGGATCTCATGCGGACCGTCGGCCTTCTTCCGACGCATTCCGACCGGTATCCGCACGAGTTCTCCGGCGGCCAGCGCCAGCGCATCGGCATCGCCAGGGCGCTGGCGGGCGACCCAAAGCTGATCATCGGCGACGAGCCGGTCTCTGCCCTCGACGTGTCGATCCAGGCGCAGATCATCAACCTGCTCGAGGATCTCAAGGACCGCTTTGGCCTCACCCTCGTGATCGTGGCACACGATCTTGCCGTCATCCGCCACATGAGCGACCGCGTCGCCGTCATGTATCTGGGCGAGATCGTTGAACTGTCCGATACGGACGCGCTGTTCGACAACCCGCTGCATCCCTATACGCAGGCGCTGCTTGCGGCGATTCCCGTTCCGAGCCCATCGAACCGCCAGCCGAAGGCGCTGCTGCAGGGCGACGTGCCGAGCCCGGCCGCTCCGCCCTCCGGCTGCCGCTTCCACACCCGCTGCCCCCATGCGCGTGCGCTCTGCAAGGAACAGCACCCTGGGCTGGAGACGGCGCCTGACGGGCGTCAGGTAGCCTGCCATTTCTGGCGCGAGATCCAGGGAGCGGGAGCCGGTTCCATCAGCGCTCCGCCCCCAAGCGCGGCGCTCGCCAAGCGCCTGGCGCTCTACCGAACTTGGCGCGAACGGCAGGATAAGCCCGTCGCGACGAGCCCCTGAACTCAGAGGACGATACCCAGAGGAAGATTGGAGGACTACGAAATGAAGAAGAGACTGCTCCTTGCTGCGGCTGCCGGACTCATGATGAGCACCGCGGCCTCGGCGCAAACCCTGCGCATCGGTCTGAACGAAGACCCGGATGTGCTCGATCCGCACCGCGCCCGCACCTTCGTCGGCCGCATCGTGTTCACCTCGCTGTGCAACAAGCTCGTCGACATCACTCCCGACCTGAAGTTCACGCCCGAACTCGCCACCGAGTGGAGCTGGGCCGACGACGGCAAGTCGCTGACCTTCAAGCTGCGCCCGGGCGTCACGTTCCACGACGGCGAGAAGATGGATGCCGCCGCGGTGAAGGCCAATCTCGACCGCGCCCGCACCCTGCCGGATTCGTTGCGCAAGAGCGAGCTGACATCGGTCGCTAGCGTCGACGTGGTCGACGACCTGACGGTGAAGGTCAATCTCACGCAGCCGGACGCGACCCTGCTGTCGCAGCTCTCCGACCGCGCCGGCATGATCATGTCGCCCAAGGCCATGGCCTCCGCCGATTTCGGCCAGAAGCCGGTCTGCTCCGGCCCCTACAAGTTCGTCGAGCGTGTGCAGAACGACCGCATCGTGCTCGAGCGCTTCAAGGAGCACTGGGACGCGAAGAACTTCAACTTCGACCGCATCGTCTTCCAGCCCATTCCGGACACGACCGTTCGCCTCGCGAACGTCAAATCGGGCAACCTCGACATGCTCGAGCGCCTCGCTCCGAGCGACGTTCCCGCCGCGAAGAGCGACACCAACCTGGTCTTCGCGCCCGTCACGGGCATCGGTTATCAGGGCATCACCATCAACACCAACAACGGCGACAAGGCGAAGACGCCGCTCGGCCAGGACAAGCGCGTTCGTCAGGCGCTCGAGCTGTCCATCGACCGCGATGTGATCAACGAGGTGGTGGGCGCCGGCATCTACCCGCCGGCCGGCCAGCCTTTCCCGGCTGCGAGCCCCTATAACAATCCGAAATTCGCCGCCAACAAGCGCGACGTGGCAAAGGCCAAGCAGCTCCTGAAGGAAGCAGGCGCCGAGAAGGTGAAGTTCGAGATCACCTTCGGCACCAGCACCACGACCCAGCAGATCGCCGAGATCATCCAGGCCATGGCGGCCGAGGCGGGCTTCGAGATCACGCTGCGGCCGACCGAGTTCGCCGCCATGCAGAAGGAGGCGCAGGCCGGCAACTTCCAGGCCAACATCATCGGATGGTCGGGCCGCGTCGATCCCGACGGCAACATCCATGCCTTCGCAACCTGCAAGGGCGCCCTCAATGACGGTCGCTACTGCAACGCGGACGTGGACAAGCTGCTGAACGAGGCCCGCAGCACCAACGACGAGGCCAAGCGCAAGCAGCTCTACGATTCTGCGCAGGAAATCCTGAAGCAGGACCTGCCGATCATCTACACCTACTACCAGCCCTGGCCCTTCGTCCTTTCGAAGAAAATGCAGGGCTTCAAGCCCTATCCGGACGGCATGATCCGCCTGAAGGGCGTGAAGTTCGCTTCCTAAGAAAACCAAGTACCGCGTGCCCGGCGACTTTCGCCGGGCACGCCCTCTCCTCGATACGGGTTCCATGAGCTGATGCTGCGCTACATCGGACGACGAATACTGATTGCCATTCCGACGCTGATCATCGTGTCGCTTCTGGTCTTCGCCCTGCAGAAGCTTCTGCCCGGCGATCCGGTGCTGACCATGGCGGGCGAGGAGCGCGACCCGCAGGTTCTTGCCTATCTGCGTGAGAAGTACCGCCTGGACGATCCGATTCCGGTTCAGTATTTCGCCTGGATCGGCTCGGCACTGACCGGCAATCTCGGCATATCGCTTCGCACCGACATCCCGGTGCTCGATCTCATTCTCAGCAAGCTGCCCGTGACCATCGAACTGGCCATCATGGCCATGATCGTCGCGCTTGCCATCGGCATTCCCACCGGCATCGTCTCGGCGGTGAAAAAGGGAACGGCCGTCGACTACACTGCCAACGTGATCGCCCTCTCGGGCCTGTCGATTCCCAATTTTTGGCTCGGCATCATGCTCATCATGCTGGTATCGGTCCGCTGGGGTCTCCTTCCCGCCTCCGGTTACGTGCCGCCGACGGAAGACCTGTGGCTGAACATCAAGACCATGCTCATGCCGGCTTTCGTGCTCGGCACGGGTCTGGCAGCGAGCCTGATGCGCCACACCCGCAGCGCCATGCTCGGCGTGATGCGCTCGGACTATATCCGCACCGCCCGCGCCAAGGGCCTCCTGTCGCGCAAGGTCATCCTGAAGCATGCCCTGCGCAACGCGCTCATTCCTATCGTGACGCTGTCCACGCTGCTCTTCGGCGAGCTTCTCGCCGGCGCGGTGCTCACCGAGCAGATCTTCACCATCCCGGGATTCGGCAAGCTCATCGTGGATGCGGTGTTCAACCGTGACTATGCCGTGGTGCAGGGCGTCGTGCTCTGCACGGCCGTTGGGTTCATCTTCATGAACCTCGTGGCCGACGTGCTCTACGTCCTCGTCAATCCCCGTCTGAGGAACGCGTCATGACCGCCACAGCCATTGTCGCCGATGAGGTCGCCCTGCCGAAGAAGCGCAGCCGCGTCCTCGCGAAATTCCTGAAGAACAAGAGCGCCGTGCTTGGCGCCGCCATCGTCCTGTTCTTCGTTCTCGTCGCTCTCATCGGCCCTTACTTCGCGCCCTACGATCCGATCAAGCCGAGCTTCACCGCAATCCGCAAGGCGCCCTCGGCCCTGTTCTGGTTTGGCACCGACGAACTCGGGCGTGATCTTTTCTCCCGCATGCTCTGGGGCGCACGCGCCTCCATCATGGCGGGCGTGGTCTCGGTCACTATCGCCATCGTGCTCGGCGTGCCGTTCGGCCTCGTGGCCGGCTATTTCGGCGGCTGGATCGATGCCGCGATCTCCCGCGCCACGGATGCCATGCTGGCGATCCCGTTCCTCATCTTCGCCATTGCGCTGGCGGCCTTCCTGGGCCCCAGCCTCACCAATGCGATGATCGCCATCGGTCTCTCCGCCATGCCGATCTTCATCCGCCTCACCCGCGGCCAGGTGCTGACGGTGAAGGCGGAGGATTATGTCGAGGGTGCGCGGGCCATCGGCCTGCCGGATTTCTGGATCATGCTGCGCTACGTTCTGCCGAACGTGCTGCCGCCGATCCTAGTGCAAGGCACCCTTACCATCGCAGCCGCAATCATCGCCGAGGCGAGCCTGTCCTTCCTCGGCCTCGGCCAGCAGCCGCCGAACCCGTCCTGGGGTTCCATGCTGAACACGGCCAAGAACTTCATGGATCAGGCGCCTTGGATGTCGATCTTCCCGGGCTCCGCGATTTTCCTGATCGTGCTCGGCTTCAACCTCCTCGGCGACGGCCTGCGCGACGCGCTCGATCCTCGCGAACAGTAATTACACGCCAAAACTGGAAACAGATTCATGTTTACGACACGGCCCGAGATCCTCGGCACCTTCGGCATCGTCACCTCGACCCATTGGCTCGCCACCGCGGCGGGCATGGCGATGCTGGAAAAAGGCGGCAATGCCTTCGACGCCTGCGTCGCTTCCGGCTTCGTGCTGCAGGTGGTCGAACCGCATCTGGTCGGCCCGTCCGGCGAGGTTCCGGCCGTCTTCTATTCGGCCAAAACCAGGAAGGTGGAAGTGCTCTGCGGCCAGGGCACCGCGCCGAAGGGCGCCACCATCGCACATTACAAGAGCGAAGGCCTCAAGCTGATCCCCGGCAACGGCATGCTCGCCACCGTCGTGCCCGGCGCCTTCGATGCCTGGATGCTGCTTCTGCGCGACCACGGCCTGCTCTCCCTGAGAGAGGTGCTGGAGCCCGCCATCTACTATGCCGAGCACGGCCACCCGCTGCTGCCGCGCGTGTCGGACACGATCAAGGGCCTGAAGGAATTCTTCGAAACCGAATGGCCGACCTCCGCATCCGTGTTCCTGCCCGGTGGCGAGGTGCCGAAGCCCCGTCAGCTCTTCCGCAACCCGCAGCTCGCCGATACCTGGAAGCGCGTCATCCGCGAGGCGGAGGCGAAGGGCAGCGACCGCGAGGCGCAGATCGAGGGCGCGCGCAACGCCTTCTACAAGGGCTTCGTTGCGGAGGCCATCGACGCCTTCGTGCGCAAGACCGAGGCCATGGACCAGAGCGGTTCGCGCCACCGCGGCGTGCTGACCGGCGACGACATGGCGAAGTGGCAGGCGACCTACGACGCGCCGCAGACCTACGAGTATCATAACTACCGCGTGAACAAGATCAGGCCCTGGGGCCAGGGCCCCGTGTTCCTGCAGACGCTGGCGCTCCTGAAAGGCTTCGATCTCGCGGCCATGGGCCCGACGAGCGGCCAGTTCGTCCACACGGTGGTCGAAGCCATGAAGCTCGCCTTCGCCGACCGCGAGGCCTATTACGGCGATACGGACTTCATCGACGTGCCGATGAAGACCCTGCTCTCGGATGCCTATAACGACGAGCGCCGCAAGCTCATCACCGAAAAGGCATCGCGCGAGCTGCGCCCCGGCCGCGTCGAGGGCTACGAGGATCAGGTGGAGCGCACCCTGAAGGCTTTGCGCGATCTCTCGACCACCGACAAGAAGGTTTCGGGCGGCGAGCCGACGCTTGCCTCCATGCGCTCGGCGCGCCGCGGCGACACGGTCCATATCGACGCGGTCGACCGCTTCGGCAACATGATCGCGGCGATGCCGTCGGGCGGCTGGCTGCAATCCTCGCCCGTCATTCCGGAGCTCGGCTTCATGCTCAACTCGCGGGCGCAGATGTTCTGGCTCGAGGAGAACCTGCCTGCGAGCCTCGCGCCGGGCAAGCGCCCGCGCACGACGCTCACGCCGACCTTGGCGGAGAAGGATGGCGAGCCCTACATGGTCTTCGGTTCGCCCGGCGGCGACCAGCAGGAGCAATGGCAGCTGCTGCTCTTCCTGCGCCATGCCCATCATGGCCTGAACCTGCAGGAAGCCATCGATCAGCCGATGTCGCACACGGCGCATTTCCCCTCCTCGTTCTATCCGCGCGAGCAGAAGCCGGGGCATCTGATGGCCGAGGAAACCTACGGCGCCGAGGTGCTCGACGATCTGCGCGCCCGCGGCCACGAGGTCGAGGTTGCACCGGCCTGGACGGTCGGCCGTCTGGTGGCGGCAAGCCGTGACAAGGACGGGCTGCTGCATGGCGCGGCGACCCCGCGCCTGATGCAGGCTTACGCGGCCGGGCGCTGAGGAGGATGGCATGACCTGGTCGATCATCGCCAAGGATCCTAGCACCGGCGCCTTCGGCGTCGCGGTCACCACCAAGTTCTTCGCCGTGGGCGCGCTCTGCCCCCACGGCGCGGCGCGCATCGGTGCGCTCGCCACCCAGGCGCTCGTCAATCCGCTCTACGGCACGGACGGCATCAGGTTCCTGGCCGAGGGGCGCAGCGCCGAGGAGATCGTTGCGGTGCTCATTGCCGGCGATCCCGGCAGGGACTCGCGCCAGCTCCATGTGATCGACCGGGACGGCCGCACGGCCGCCCATACGGGACGCGACTGCATCGACTGGTGCGGCCATCTCACGGATGAAGGCGTGTCCGTTGCCGGCAATATGCTGGCGGGGCCTGCGGTGATCCAGGCGACCCTCGACACTTATAAGCGTCGCTCGGATCTGCCCTTCGCCGACCGCCTCATGTCGGCGCTCGATGCGGGACAGGCCGAGGGCGGCGACAAGCGCGGCAAGCAATCCGCGGCGATCAAGATCTGGCGCGACGAGCCCTACCCCATCCTTGATCTGCGCGTGGACGATCATCCCGAGCCGCTCGAGGAGCTGCACCGGCTCTACGGCGTCGCCCATGAGCGCTTCCTGGCTTTCATGGACGCGATGGCGACGAGGGCCAATCCGGGCGGCATCACCGACCGGTCCTGGATCGACCAGAGAGCGCGCGAATACCAGGAGCGGCTTGCCGGCAGCGCCTCTGTGTAGGGCTGCCCTGCAGCAGGTAGTGGCACGCCGTCATTCCGGGACCGCGCAGCGGAACCCGGAACCCATAAACGCTCACGAGACAGAAGAGGGCTGAATGCTCACCGCCTTATTCTACAGCGTTAGCGGTTATAGGTTCCGGGCTCGCCTGCGGCGACCCGGAATGACGGAGCGGAAGCAAAACTGAATCACTGCCCTGCAGCAAGCCCCCTTGCCGCAGGATCCAAAAGATCCTACGGCCCCTTGCTGACGATTGATGGATTTTTTTCGATGTTTGGCATCCCCCTGTTCGATCTGGCCTGGCTCGTGGTCGCCCTCTTGGCGGCCGGAGCGCTCACCGGCCTGCTCGCCGGCGTGTTCGGCGTCGGCGGCGGTGCCGTAGCCGTGCCGATCCTCTACGAGCTCTTCCGGATCCTCGAGGTTCCCGAGGAGGTGCGCATGCCGCTCTGCGTCGGCACATCGCTCGCCATCATCATCCCGACTTCCCTACGCTCCTTCTCCGCGCACAAGGCCAAGGGCGCCGTGGACATGACGATCCTGCGCGTCTGGGCCGTGCCGGTGGTGCTCGGTGTCGCCATCGGCAGCGTCATCGCGCGTTATGCGCCTGCGGACCTGTTCAAATGGGTCTTCGTGATCGTCGCGGGCGTCTCCGCGATCCGCCTGCTCTTCGGCAAGGACAGCTGGCGCCTCGGTCTCGACATGCCGGCAAAGCCGATCATGATCGCCTATGGCTGGCTCATCGGCATCCTCTCGGCGCTCATGGGCATCGGCGGCGGACAGCTCTCGAACCTGTTCATGACCTTCTACAACCGCCCGATCCACCAGGCGGTAGCCACCTCATCCGGCCTCGGCATCCTGATCTCGATCCCCGGAGCGCTCGGCTATATCTATGCCGGCTGGCCGCATATGGCCGATTATCCGAACGTGCTCGCCTTCCAGCCGCCGCTCGCGCTGGGCTATGTATCGCTTCTCGGCTTCGTGCTGTTCATTCCCACCAGCACCTGGATGGCGCCCGTCGGAGCCCGCCTGGCGCATCGCCTCTCCAAGCGCCGGCTCGAAGTCGCCTTCGGCATCTTCCTGCTCCTCGTCTGCGCGAGGTTTTTCGTAAGCGTCCTCACTTAGGCCATCGATGCGCCTCAGGCTGGTCAAGACAGACCGGAGGCAGCGACATGACAGCCGGACCTCTCCATGCCTATCTCGCCGGCACCGGACGTGACGGCCAAGGACGTTTTGCGAGCGACGTGCTCGGCCTCTCCGACGACAGGCTGGAAGAGGTCCACGATTATATCCAGTGGCTGTTCCCCCTGCAGACCCGCAGCGCCGCCCAGCCCCAATCCCCGGTCCTGAGTGCGGCCGAGATCGAGGCCATTCGAAATGACCCGCAGGCGCGGGAAATGTTGACGAAAGCCGCCGAACGCATGCTCCGGTTTTACGAAAGCACGCGCTGGTGGCTCACGGGCTTCGATCACAACCATCTGCGCATCACGCGGATCATCCACAGTCTGAGACTGCTGCTTGGCCCTGACGAAGCCCGACGCTTTCACGAGGCGATCCTCGCGCTTCACGACGCGGCCGGCACTCCCGTCAACGCCCGCAGCCTGGGATTCTGGGCCGAGGCGGCAGGCCGCTAGATCACCTGAACTGCGCCTCGCTCAGACGACGATAGCTTCCCTCGTGCGCCAGAAGTTCTCCGTGATTGCCCTGCTCCACGATGACACCGTGATCGATGACGGCGATCCGGTCGGCATTGACGATGGTGGCGAGGCGGTGGGCGATCACGAGCGTCGTACGCCCCTTCGACAGTTCGGCGAGAGCCTGCTGGATCGCCCTCTCGGTTTCGGTGTCGAGGGCCGAGGTGGCCTCGTCGAGGATGAGGATCGGCGGGTTCTTGAGGAAGATGCGCGCGATGGCGAGGCGCTGCTTTTGGCCGCCGGAGAGCTTCACGCCGCGCTCGCCGATGACCGTATCGAGCCCTGCCGGTAGCGATGCGATCACTTGATCGAGCCGCGCCCTGCGGGCGGCATCCACGATTTCCGCCTCCGTCGCTTCGAGCCGGCCATAGGCGATGTTCTCGCGGATCGTGCCCGCGAACAGGAAGACGTCCTGCTGCACGATGCCGATCTGATTGCGCAGCGAACGCAGCGTCATGTCCCGGATGTCGATGCCGTCGATCGTGATTGAGCCGCTGTCAACCTCGTAGAACCGGGGCAAGAGCGAGCAGATCGTGGTCTTTCCCGCGCCCGAGGGGCCGACGAAAGCCACCGTCTCGCCGGCCCGGATCTTCAGGTCGAGGCCGTTGAGCACGTCACGCCCCGGCGTATAGCCGAAGCGGACATTCCGGTACGCGATGTCGCCGTTGAGCTTGCCGACCTCCTTTGCGCCCGGGCGGTCGGCGATGTCGGGGCGGGTATCGAGGAAGGTGAGGTAACGTTTGAACCCGGCGATGCCCTTCGGATAGGTCTCGATCACCGAGTTGATCTTCTCGATGGGGCGGAAGAACACGCCGACGAGGAGCAGGAAGCCGACGAAGCCGCCCGCGGTGAGCTCGCCCTTGAGCACCAGATAGCTGCCGGCCACCATGACCACCATCTGGATCAGGCGCATGCTGAGATAGCTGAGCGAGGTCGAGGCCGCCATGATCTTGTAGGCCTCAAGCTTCGTCCTGCGATAGCTCTGATTGTCGACGGCGAAGAGACGCCGTTCATGGTCCTCGTTGGCGAAGGCCTGGACGACCCGGATGCCGCCCACATTTTCCTCGATGCGCGCATTGAAATCGCCGACCCGGCCGTAGAGCGCCTGCCAGTTGCGCGTCATGCGCCCGCCGTAGCGGGTGGTCAGCCATGCCGTGAGCGGCACTACGAGAGCCGTGATCATGGCGAGCTTCACATTGACCGTGAACATGAGAATAAAGGCGCCGAACAGCGTCATCACTGCGATGAAGAGATCTTCCGGTCCGTGGTGCGCAACCTCGCCGATCTCCTCCAGATCCTTGGTGAGCCGCGCCACCAGATGCCCCGTCTTCTGGTTGTCGAAGAAACCGAAGGAGAGCTTCTGCAGGTGATCGAAGGCCTTGCGCCGCATCTCGGTCTCGATGTTGATCCCGAGCATGTGCCCCCAATATGTCACCGTCGCCATCAGGCCGGCATTGAGCACGTAAATGACGAGCAGCAGAGCCGAGCAAACGGCGATCAGCCCCCATTGCCCGGTCGGCAGCAGGGTGTCGATGAACAGCTTGACGGCGATGGGAAAGCCGAGCTCGAGCAGGCCGGAGGCGACCGCGCAGGAAAAATCCAGCACGAACAGCCCGCGATGCGGCTGGTAATAGGCGGAAAATCGTTTGAGCAGGGAGCGCATGGCGGAACTAGGTACTGCCCGCCGCCTGAGACGGCAAGCAGGAGGTTGGGCACAGGCTCAGCGGACGAAGCTGACGGGCTGGCCGGTGACGGGATGGGGAATGACGTCCATGGCGATGCCGTAAATCGCCTCGAGGCGGCTCGAGGTCATAATCTCCTCAGGCGTCCCGCGGGCGATCAGCCGCCCCTGCTGGAGCGCAAGGATTTCGTCGCAGAAGCGCGCGGCCATGTTGACGTCATGCAGAACGACGACCACGCCGAGCCCGCGTTCCCGCGACAGACGCTGGACGAGCGCGAGAACCTCCACCTGATGGGTGATGTCGAGAGCGGAGATCGGCTCGTCGAGCAGCAGGAACTCGGCATCCTGCGCAACCAGCATGGCGAGCCACACCCTTTGCCGCTCGCCGCCCGAGAGCGTATCGACGAGGCGGTCGGCGAAGGACTCCACATCGGCGAGCGCCATCGCCTCCGCCACCTTCTCCCGGTCGGTCGCGCTGACACGACCGAGCGGTCCATGCCAGGGATACCGGCCCAGCGCCACAAGCTCCCTGACGAGCATGCCCGAGGCGGGAGGCGTCTGCTGCGGGAGATAGGCAACCCGTCTGGCGAAAGGCCTGTCGCCCCAATCGGGCAGCGCCTTTCCCTCGAAGGCAATGGTACCGCCGGTCGCAGGCTGCTGGCGCGCCAGCAGCTTGATCAGCGTCGACTTGCCGGAGCCGTTATGGCCGATCAGACCAATCACCCGCCCTGCAGGCAGGGACAGGCTGAGCGGCTGAAGCAGCGTGCGTTCCGGGATTGCAAAGCTGACATCCGTCAGGTCGAACAGGGGAGCGCTGGCAGGGCTGAGAACGATTGTCATGGTCTTCGATATAGTGATGGTGGCGTCGTCCTGAGACGGCGCCCTTCCAGTCACCATTTGTAGCTCGCCTTCAGCGTCGCGACGCGGCCAGCGCCGTAATTGCAGGTATATTGCGTGTTGCAGGACGAAACGTATTCGTTGTCGAACAGATTGTTGACGTTGAGCGCTACGGTGAAGTTGTCGCGCGTATAGCGGATGCCGGCATCGAACACGGTTGCGGCCGGCACCTTAAGGGTATTCAGGTTGTCGGCATAGGAGAAGCCGATATAGCGAACACCCGCACCGAAGCCGAGCCCTCTCAAGGGACCATCCTGAACCGTGTAGTCGAGCCATCCGGAAGCGAGGATCTCCGGCACCACGTTGGGGCGCTTGCCGATCAGCAGCGGATTGGTGTCCTTGGTGACCTCGATGTCATAGGCCGTAAAGGCGGCGATGGCCTTCAGGCCTTCGGTGATGTTGGCCTGCCCTTCGAGTTCGAAGCCGCGCGAGCGGACTTCGCCGAGTTGCACATTGAAGAAGGGATTGATCGGATCGGTCGCCAGGGTGTTCTGCCTCGTCAGGTCGAACAGCGACGCCGTGATCAATGCGTCGAACCCGGTCGGCTTGTACTTGATGCCGACTTCGTATTGTTCCCCAATCTCGGGGGCGAACGAATCTCCATTGAAAGTGGATCCGATAACGGGATTGAACGACCGGGACACGGCAACATAGGGCGTCATGCCGTTGGCGAACTCGTAGCCCAGACCGAAACGGCCGCTGAACTCTCCCGCGGTGTCGTCAAAATTGGCATTGCCGACCTTGTCGGTGCTCTCCGTCGTCACGTAGTCGTAGCGCCCATTCAGGGTCACGATCCAGCTATCATAGCGGATCTGATCCTGAGCGTAGAAGCCGACCTGGTTCATGGTCAGGTTCTGGTCGAGATACGGGACGGTCGGGCCCTGCGGCGTGCCATAGATCGGGTTGGTGGCGCTGAGCGGCGTGCCGCCGCCGGATTCCTGGATGTGATCGATGTTGTAGTACTTGTAGTCCAGGCCGAGCAGCAGCTTGTGGCTGAGCGGCCCGGTGTCGAACTTCGCTTCGGCCTGATTGTCCAGAGACGCCGTGTTCACCACTGTGTGGTGCTGGAAGCCGATGCGATAAAGGAGATTGTTCGGCCCCGTGGGTGTGGCGACCGGGAACCCGGTCACCGGATCGAGATAGCCGTAGGGATAGGGGCCGCGCTCCCTGGAATCCACATAGGCGTAGCGGAAGTTCTGCCGGATCGTCCAGATGTCGTTGAGAGCGTGCTCGAACTCGTAGCCGATCATGGTCTGATCGCGCCGATAGAGATCGATGTCAGGCTCGCTGTAATAGAAGCGGCGGTCGATACGGCCGAACGATGCCGGCACGACCGTGCCGATATAGGGCAGGAAGCCGCCGGTATGCATGAGATCCATGTGCTGGTAGGAGGCCAGCACGGTCAGCGAGGTATCGGCGGTGGGTCGGAAGGTGAAAGCAGGTGCGATCACGCCACGGAAATCGTCAGCGATCTCCGTCTCCCATCCGCCGCCGGAGACTTTTCCGGTCAGGCGGTAGGACCACATCTTGTCCTTGTCGATCGCGCCGCCGAAATCGAAGGCCGCATAGGCGTTGCCCCAGGAGTTGATCCCGGTTTCGACATAGCGCAGCGGCTCCGTCGTCGGACGCTTGCTGATGAGATTGACGAGACCGCCGATGGACGAGCCGCCATACAGAGCGGCAGACGGTCCTTTGAGCACCTCGATGCGCTCGAGGACGAACGGGTCGATGTAAAATCCGCCAAAGCCATATTGATAGAGCGGCAGATTGTTGAGGAAAACGCCTGTCTGTCCGGCATCGAAGCCGCGGATGAAGAACCAGTCTGTGTCGGAATCCAGGCCATAGGGCTGCGCGAAGACGCCGGCCGTATAACGCAGGGCTTCGTCGACCTTCTGCGCCTGACGGTCCTCGATCTCTTCGCGGCCGATAACGGAGACCGATTGCGGGATCTCCTCGATAGGCGTGTCGGTCTTCGAACCTGTCGTCGTGCGGTTGGGCACATAGCCGTTGACGGGGCCGATCCCCGATCCGCCCTGCCCTTCGACGGTCACCGTCTCAAGGGCGATCTCTCCGCTAGCAGGTTGCGTTTGAGCCCAGGCATGTCCGCTCGATGCGACCATCAAGGTGAGGGAAACGAGGCTCACGCCCATACTCAAAACATAACGACGATTCATGGTGTCCTCAGGCATCCGCCGCACGGGGCGCAGGGGCTCTACGTGCGTGCTCTATCAGCTGATCGCTGCTTGATTTTCTGAGTATGGGCTTGCCTCAGATGAGGCAAGATTTATGTTTTCAAACTACTCTAAACTACACTTTGTAATGATTATAATGAGGCGATTTTGCCTTATAATATCTGCCTTCCGAGCGTTATTCTGTAATTCATGGGCAGTTGACATATCTATCTTGGTGTCACCGGAAAGCCACTTTTCGGAGATGAGAGGCGTTGAGATGCGTGCGGCACAATGATGGTATTCGCAAAGTGCAGGGATCAGCACCGCTCTTTTGAATCTTTCCAACCTATTACGATCATAGATATTTTTTAAGATAATCATTGACGCCGATGAGTTTGCCGGTCATCACCACATCGCATTCCGGGTGTCGCTTGGGATCACTCCTGAGCGAGCTCCAAACCGGAAAGCCCGACCCACCGACGCCGCAAAGACCGCTCGACGCAAAAGTATTTTCGATTATTTTGCAAGTATTCGAAGCAAGATACCACAACAACGCAGGCCATCCCCCAAGTTAGCCATACGCCGATGCATCCCACCGATCGAAGCAATGCATTCGCTATGACCCGGCGTAGCCTCCTCGGCGCGGGGCTCAGCCTGACCTTTATCGGCAAGGCGCAAGCCGATCGATATGATCGGGTCGCCGTCGTCGACTGGGCGATGTTCGAGACGCTGCTTGCCTTGAACGTGGTGCCTGTCGCCGCGACGGAGCTCGTGCAGTTTCGAAAAATCTCCATCGAGCCGTCGGTCCCGCCGCAGGTTGCCGATCTCGGCCTTCGCGGCTCTCCGAACTTCGAGATGCTGCAGCTTGCAAATCCCGATCTGATCGTCAGCTCGCCGTGGTTTGCATGGGCGCGCGGCAATCTCGAGCGGATCGCCTCCGTTGCCTCCTACACGATCTACGAGCCGGGGCGACCTCCCTATGCCGCAGCCGAAGAGGTGACGAAGGCACTCGGCGAGCGTCTCGGCAGAGCGGAACCCGCCAGTGCTTATGTGGACGCGTCGTTGACCGAAATCGAAACGGCACGCCGAACATTGTCCGAGCGGAATGCGCGGCCGGTCTACCTGATCAATCTCGGCGATGCGCGCCATTTCCGCGCCTTCGGCGCCGACAGCATGTTCGGAGACGTGCTCACGCGTCTCGGTTTCACCAATGCCTGGTCGAAGCCGACGAGCTACGCGGCAGCGGCACCCGTTCCCCTGGAAGCATTGGCGGAAGTGCCCGAAGCATCCATCGCCATCGTCTCGCCAATTCCTTCGGATGCGCAGAGCACCCTGGCACAAAGCCCCTTGTGGCGAGCACTTCCTTCGGTGCGCGAGGGACGTGTCTCGGTGATCGCCCCGGTCAATCCCTTCGGCGCTCTTCCCGCAGCGCGTCGCTTCGCGCGGCTTCTGACGGAAGCTTTTTCCGGCAACGGGAAACCCATCCATGGTTGATGCGCTGACCCAACGCCCGTCGACCTGGGCAGGGATCCTTGCGGTCGCGATGGCGCTCGGCCTTTGTGCGTATCAGGTTTTGAACCTGCTCCCGCTGTCCGGCGCTCAGGGCTTCGATCTCAACCGCATTCTCCTGTTCAACAGCGTTCTCCCCCGCGCAGCCGTCGCCCTCCTCGCCGGTGCAGCACTCGGATTGTCGGGAGCCCTGTTGCAGCAGGTGCTGCGCAACCCCATCGCCGATCCGTCCACTCTCGGCATCGCCTCCGGCGCGCAGCTCGCCATGACAACCGCGACCTTGTTTGCGCCGGCGCTCATGGATACGTCGCGCGAGGTCGTCGCCCTGGCCGGCGGCCTCGGAGTGGTCGCCCTCCTCCTGGCTCTTGCCTGGAAGCGCGGGCTCGAGCCGGTCACGGTCGTTCTCGCAGGCATGGTCGTTTCCCTGATCGCCATGGCGTTGAGCGCGACGCTGATCCTGGCGAACGGCGAGTACATGATGTCGCTTCTGATCTGGGGCAGCGGTTCGCTGACGCAGCAGGGCTGGGACCATGTGCAGGCCATCGCGACCACGCTCGCCCTATCGCTCGTTGCAGCCTTCCTTCTGGCCAGACCGCTCGCGATCGTCAGCCTCGACGACGCGAGTGCGAAGAGCCTTGGCGTCAACCTTCTCTGGCTGCGCCTGCTCGCTCTCGCAATTGCCGTATGGCTTGCGACGACGGTCACGGCGGAGATCGGCATCATCGGCTTCATCGGCTTGGCGGCCCCGACCTTCGCGCGTCTATTCGGCGCCCGCGGGCAGAAAGACACCCTCATTGCCGCTCCTCTGATCGGAGCGGTTCTTCTCTGGCTGACGGACGGTCTCGTGCAGCTCGCAGCCGGCGGCTCCGCCGAAATGGTCCCGACGGGCGCGGCGACGGCGCTGCTCGGAGGACCGCTGCTTCTCTATCTTCTTCCGCGCCTCAGGTTTCTCCGCCGCTCCCCGGCCTCTCTGCCGCCCGCATCGGAACGGCGGATTACCCGGCCTGTCCTTCCGCTCATCACGCTTTTACTGCTTGCTCTGATTACAATCGCCCTGGCTCTCATCATCGGTCGGGGGCCAGATGGTTGGAGCCTAGCCGCCGGTTCGCTTCTCGACGCGCTTCTCCCCTTCCGCGCACCTCGCATCCTTACCGCCGCCGCAGCCGGCGCCATGCTGGCCGCCGCCGGGACGATCCTTCAGCGGATGACCGGCAATCCAATCGCGAGCCCGGAAGTGCTGGGCGTCAGCGCCGGAGCGGGTGTCGGCCTGGCGGCGCTTCTCTTCGCCCTCTCCGCACCGGGCATGGGGGAGCGCCTCTTAGGGGCGACAGCGGGCGTCGCGGTGGTCCTGGTAGCCCTCCTCGCAATCGCCCAGCGCCAGGAGGATAATTCGGAGAGGCTCCTTCTCGGAGGCCTCGCCGCCGGCGCGTTCTGCAATGCGCTGGTCAACGCCGCGATGATCACCGGCGACGCGCGCGCCTTCCAGCTTCTAGCCTGGATCAGCGGCTCGACCAGCCAAGTCGGTTGGACGGAAGCGTGGATCGTGCTCGCCGTCGCCATGGTGCTGCTCGGACTCCTGCCCCTTCTCACGCGCTGGCTGGCGGTGCTGCCGCTCGGAAGCGGGCAGGCCCGCGCGCTAGGACTGCCGCTTAGGGCAAGCCAAACGATTCTCATCCTTTTTGCAGCAGGCTTGACGGCGGCGGCCTCGCTCGTCGTCGGCCCATTGAGCCTCGTAGGGCTCGTCGCTCCGCACATGGCGCGGCTCCTCGGCTTCGGACAGGTGCGGCAGCATCTGCTCGCCTCAATCCTGATCGGCGCCGGCTTGATGACGGGTGCCGATTGGCTCTCAAGGATCGTCACCTTCCCCTATCAACTCCCCTTGGGTCTCTTCGCATCGCTCATCGGCGGACCGTATCTGGTCTGGCTCCTGCACCGAAACCGATAACGGATGCGATCTCTCTGATGGAACACGCCATGACCTCACTCCTTCGTGCCGAAGCCAGGGTTTCTCTCGCAGGCCCCGTGCAGATGATGGACAAACTCTGCGAGCATTTCATCGAGCATGGCAGCGTCGACCGCTCCAAGCGCTCAGCGCGCTTGGAGTTCGCCTATGGAACGGCATCGATGGAGGCGGATCGGGACGGCCTTTACCTTCGTGCCGAAGGATCCGATGCAACCAACCTCGCCTATGTCAAATTGAGTCTTGCCGAGCACATCCTGGCCTTTGCCGACGGCGAAACGCCGCGCATCTCATGGTCGGGTGACGGCGCTGCCGGCGCGCCGCTTCCCTATTTCCGGGAAATGCGCGTCGTGGGCGCGCAAAACATTACGCCGCGCATGCGCCGGGTCAGGCTGAAGGGAGCAGATCTCGCGCGCTTCGCCGTCGGCGGCATGCATGTGCGCTTGCTATTTCCGCCGAAGCCCGGAATTGTTCCGCAATGGCCGGTCACGGGAGAAGATGGACGGCCAGTTTGGCCGAAGGGCGAGGACCGGCCGGTCATGCGCGTCTACACGATCCGCGAGATCGACGTGGAGCGCGGCGAAATCGCTATCGACTTCGTCGTTCACGCGGGCGACGACACGCCGGGCTCCACCTGGGCACGGCAGGCTTCGCCCGGAGATATCGTCGGCGTCATGGGACCCGGTGGCGGCGAACTTCCTGAGGCTGACTGGTATCTTTTTGCTGGCGACGAGACCGCGCTTCCTGCCATCAGCCGCATCCTGGCGGAGCTGCCGGCAGAGTGCAAAGCGACAGTGCTGCTGGAGGTCGCGGATGAGACCGAGGAACAGCCGCTTCGGTCCTCCGCCGCTGTCGACATCCGCTGGATCCATCGGAAAGGCGCGCCGGCAGGAACAACGACACTTATCGAGGATGCCATCCGCGGCATAGCCCTGCCGTCGGACGAGCGCCGACGCTTCATCTGGGCCGGCTGCGAGCAGACCAGCTGCCGCTGTCTGAAGAAGCTGCTGCGCAAGGAGTGGAGGATTCCCACATCCGAGCACCAGGTCGTCGCCTATTGGCGCGCCGGCCATACGGGCGACAATGTCGACCATTGAAAAGCCGCGGGGGATTTACCCCTGCGGCCGAGTTCCTGGGTCGCACGACAATCTCAGGCGTATTTGCCGCGCAGATAGGCAAGATAAGGCGCCGGATCGAGGCCCCGGCCCGTCTCACGGACGAGCAGCTCTTCCCGCGTGAAACGGCGTCCGTGTTGCCAGATCTTCGTGCGCAGCTCATCGGCCAAAGCCGCGTAATTCCCCGCCTCTATCGCAGGATCGAGTGAAGGGTTCTGCCGGCGCAGCGTCTCCATTACCTGTGCACCCATGACATTGCCGATGGTGTAGGTCGGGAAGGAGCCGATATAGCCGGTCGACCAATGCACGTCCTGCAGGACGCCCTGCGCATCGTTCGGAACGGTCAGTCCGAGGTCACGCCGGATCGCGGCGTTCCACGCCTCCGGCAGATCCGACACGGGAAGCGAACCGTCCATGAGTGCGCATTCGATCTCTGCGCGCAGCATGATGTGGAAATCATAGGTGAGCTCGTCAGCCTCGACGCGGATGAAGCCCGGCTCGACCCGGGTCACGGCGCGGTAGAATTCCTCTGCGGTCACATCGCCGAGCTGATCCGGGAAGTGGCGCTGCAGGTCGGAGAAGTGGCGCTGCCAGAATGTCAGGCTGCGGACCACATGGTTCTCCCAGAGACGCGACTGGGATTCATGAGCGCCGAAGCTGGTTCCGCCGACCGCATAGAGGCCGACGAGATCGGTCGCGAGCGTCGTGCGGGTATAGGCGGGGTCGACGCCCTGTTCATAGAGCGCATGCCCGACCTCGTGGGCCGTGCCGAACATCGACGCCGGCAGGTAATTCCGGTTGTAGCGGGTGGTGATGCGCACGTCATTGCGGGTAAACGACACCTCAAAGGGATGAACCGTCGTGTCGAGGCGCCCGCGCTTGAAATCGTATCCGAGCTTTTCGGCGAGAGTCAGACCGAAGGCGCGCTGTCCTTCCTCCGGGTAGTCGCGGAACAGGAAGTCCGAGCGAGGCCGAGGCTGGGACCGCGCCGCATCGAGGATCGGTAGCAGCCCGTTCCGCAGCTCGGAGAACAACGCCTTGAGGCTCGCCGCCGTCTCGCCGGGCTCGTAGATCGACACCATGGCGTCATAAGGATGCTCGGTCCAGCCGATGCAATTGGCGTAGGAGCGTGAGAGCTTGACGGTCTTTTCCAGATGCGGGGCGAAAATCGAGAAGTCGCTCTTCGAGCGCCCCTCGATCCAGGCCGCCTGCGCAACCGTGCGAAGCGAGGCGCGCTCCTGGATGAGCGATGCCGGCACGCGCCGATGGTGCTCGACCGCATAACGCGTCTGCTCGACCATGCGTCTCTCGGCGGCATCGGCTGCCAGCCCCTCGACCGCCCGTTCAGCCTCGACGAGAGCCTTTTCGGTCTCGGGCGCAAGCAGGAGATCGCGCGCAATACGGGTCAGGGTTGCGATCTGCTGGCCGCGGGTTTCAGCCCCGCCGGCCGGCATCATCGTGCGCGAATCCCATGTCAGCAACGACGTGGCGTTCAGGACGTCGTTGACGGCGGCGATGCGCTCATGGAGCGCGGCGAGAGAAGCTTGCTGGGTCATTGTGTCGAGGCTTTCAGATCAATCCGTGCCGCCGGTGTTGAGATGGCAAGCGGAGAAACGTCCGGGTCCGATGGCCGTCAAAGGCGGCGCCTCGCGCTTGCAGCGCGGGCCGGCGAAGGGGCAGCGGGGGTGGAAATGGCATCCGCTCGGCGGATGGAGCGGCGACGGGATCTCTCCCGCGATGGGGCGGAAGTTCTTCTTTCCCACGCCGACCCTCGGAACGCTTTCGAAGAGCGCACGGGTATAGGGATGGTTGGGCGCGGCATAGAGCTCCGCCGTCGGCGCCAGCTCCACGATGCGGCCGAGATACATGATCGCAACACGGTCCGAAACGTGGCGCACCACGCCGAGATCGTGGCTGATGAAGATGCCGGTCAGGTCGAGATCACGGCGCAGATCCATGAACAGGTTGAGCACCTGCGCCTGGATCGACACGTCGAGGGAAGCAACCGGCTCGTCCAGAACCAGGAGATCCGGCTTCATCGCGAGGGCGCGCGCGATCGCGATGCGCTGCCGCTGACCGCCGGAGAACTGATGCGGGAAGCGGCGGCGATAGGTCGGGTCGAGCCCGACGCGGCCGAGCAGATCCGCCACATAGGAATCCGCCTCGCGCGGCTTGACGATCCTGTGCGCCACTGGCCCCTCGGCAACCGTATCGCCGATGCGAATGCGCGGGTTGAGGCTCGCGAAAGGATCCTGGTGGATCATCTGAACGCGGGTCGTGAGCTTTTGCGTGCGCCGGCCCTGCTCCTTGGCCACAGGCACCTTGTCGAACAGGATCTTGCCGTCGCTCGGCGTGTAGATGCCGGCGATCATTCGGCCGAGCGTCGACTTTCCGCAGCCGGATTCGCCGACGAGGCCGACGACCTCGCCCTTGGCGACGTTGAGGCTGACATCCGTCACCGCGCGAACGATCTCGGTCTTAGGGCCTGCACCGAGAAGACCGGCAACGCGCTCGCCCAGGTTGGGGTGCTTTACGAAGCGCTTCGATACGTGGTCGATGTCGAGGAGAGCGGCTGGCATGAAACAGGCTCGATCGGGTAATGGCAAAGGGCGGTGCGGCCGTCTTCGAATTGCTGCACCGGCGGCGTGGTCGTACAGGCGGGGCCTGCCTTGAAGCACCGCGGCGCGAAGGCGCAGCCGGGCGGAAGATTGGCGAGCGACGGAGTCGATCCCGGCACCTGCGGAAGCTTCGTCCCGGGCTCGTGCTCGGCCGGCACGGAGGCAAGAAGCCCCGCGGTGTAGGGATGGCGCGGCGACGCGATCACATCAGTCGCCGGGCCGCTTTCCACCACCCTGCCCGCATACATGACACAGATGTCGTCGGCGAGGCTCGAGACCACCGCCAGATCGTGCGTCACCCACACGAATGCGGTGCCGGTCTCGTCCGCGAGACGCCGCACCTCGGCGAGGATCTGGCCCTGGATCGAGACGTCGAGCGCCGTGGTCGGCTCGTCGGCGATGATGACGGCAGGACTGTGCAGGAGCGCGATGGCGATCGCCACGCGCTGACGCATGCCGCCGGAGAGCTGATGCGGATAGGCATCGAGCCGCTCCTCGGGACTCGGAATGCCCACCTTGGCGAGCGCATCGCGCGCCCTGGCGCGGGCTGCCTTGCGGGACACCTTGTCATGCGCCCGCACGGCCGCGATCATCTGCGTCCCGATCTTGAGAACCGGGTTCAGGGTCATCATCGGGTCCTGGAAGACCATCGCGATCTGAGCGCCGCGGACCTGGCGCATGGCCTCACCCCTCAGGCGAGTGAGATCCTTGCCCTTGAGGACCACCTCACCGCCGGCGATCCTGCCGGGCGGCTCGATCAGGCCGAGGATCGAGTAACCGGTCACGCTCTTGCCGGAACCGGACTCGCCGACGAGCCCGAGGATGCGGCCGCGACCGACTTCGAAGCTGACGCCGTCGACGGCCTTCAGAACGCCGGCTCTGGTCTGAAACTGGGTCTGGAGATCCTTGACGCGGAGAACGACATCGCTCATCGGCTGCGCCTCGGGTTCAGAACATTGCGCACTTGGTCGCCGACGAGATTGATGGCGACGACGGTCAGCATGAGAGCGATGCCGGGATAGATCGAGATCCAGTAGCGGCCCGACAGGAGGAACTGGAAGCCGTTCGAGATCAGCGAGCCCAGCGAGGGCTGGGTGATGGGAAGTCCGAGACCGAGGAACGACAGCGTCGCCTCGAGCGCGATGGAATTCGCCACCTGCACCGTCGCCACCACGATCAGCGGCGGCAGCGCGTTCGGCAAAAGGTGGCGGAACAGCACGTGCCGGGCCGGCAGCGGCGTCGAGAGAGCGGCCTCGATATAGTCCTTGCGTCGCTCGGCGCTTGCCGCGCCGTGGGTGGTGCGGGCGAAATAGGCGTATTGCGCCGCGACCAGCGCTGCCACGAGCTGCATCAGCCCCTGCCCCAGCATGGCAACGAGGACCAGTGCGAGCAGGATCGCCGGCAGCGAGAGCTGCAGATCGATGATGCGCATGATGATCGCCTCGACCCGTCCGCCGTAATAGGCAGCGATCAGGCCGACCGTGGTTCCCAGCACGAGCGCCAGGGTGCCGGCCATGACGCCGACGATCAGGCTCGTGCGAAGACCGTAAAGAATGGCGGAGAACAGGTCCCGTCCGGCGGCATCGGTGCCGAGCCAATGGACATAGCCGCCTGAGCCGACCTCGCCGGGCTCGAGCCGGGCATCGAACAGGTCGAGCGCTCCCTGATTGTATGGGTCCTGCGGCGCCACCAGCGGCGCCAGCAGCGCCATGAGAACGATGACGACCACGACGATCAGGGCAGCCACGGCAACCGGGCTCTGCCGGTAATCCGCCCAGAAATTGGCGAACCGGGTCCAACGCGTCTCGGTCGGCAGGGAGAGAGCGGGCGAACTGCTCATGACGCAGCCTTTACGCGAATGCGCGGATCGAGCTGGCCGTAGACCAGATCGACGACGAGATTGATCAGAACGAAGAGGAACACCACGAGGATCAGGTAAGCGACCATCACGGGACGGTCGAGCACCGTAATTGAATCGATGATGAGCTTGCCCATCCCCGGCCAGTTGAAGACGGTTTCCGTCACCACGGCGAACGCGAGCGTGGAGCCGAGCTCGAGTCCAAAGACCGTAACGATGGGGATGGAGATGTTCTTCAGAACGTGGAGCCCGACGACCTTGCTCTCGGACAGCCCCTGAGCGCGGGCGAAGCGCACATAGTCCGAGCTCATCACCTCGACCGTGCCTGCCCGCGTCAGGCGGATGAGGAGACCGAGCTTGAACAGGGCCAGGTTGAAGGCCGGCAAGATGATGTAGCTCCAGCCTTCGAGCGAGGTGATCGACAGGTTCATGCCGAGCACCTGGGTGGTCGGCCCGCGCCCGCCCGAGGGCAGCCAGCCGAGCTCGACCGCGAAGGTCATGATGAGGAGCAGGCCGACCCAGAAGCTGGGCACGCTGAAGCCGAGGACGGAAAAGGCCATGATGGCCTTGGCCGAAAGCGATTCCGGCTTGTAGCCGGACCACAGGCCAAGCGGGATGCCGACGCAAGTCGCGATCATCATGGCCGTGAGCGCCAGCTCCAGGGTTGCCGGGAAGCGCGACCAGATCAGGCTCAGCACGGGAAGGCGATAGATGAAGGACTCGCCGAGATCCCCGTGCAACATGTTGTTCATGAACACGAAGTACTGTTCGTACAGGGGACGGTCGAGGCCATAGCGGTGGATCAAAGCTTCGCGCAGGGCCTGATCTGATGCGGGATCGATCATCACGTCGATCGGATTGCCGATGGCATAGACGCCCAGGAACACGATGATCGACATGGCGATCACGACCATGAGCGCCTGCAGGACACGCTGAATAAGAAAACCGATCATGCTGTCTCGTGCAGGATGCTGCGTATGGAGGCATAGGGCACGAACGCCCCACCTCCGCAAGTCTCTTCAATCAAAGCATCCGGAGGGAAATCGCTTTCCCTCCGGATGAGCCGAGCAGCATTGCCCGGCGTGTTCATAACGATCAGCTCTTCGGCTTGATCTCGTAGGCCAGAGTCTCCTGGTCGACGCGCGGCGGGATGGTGATTGCGCCCTTCTTCGCAGCCCAGACGGTCTGGATCTGAACCGTCGGGATCAGCGCGCGGTCGTTCATGGAAACCTCAGTCACCTTCTCGAACAGAGCGCGGCGCTTCGTGTCGTCCATGGTGCGTGCGCCTTCCTGGAGCAGCTTGTCCACTTCCGGATTGGAGTAGCCCTGCTTGTTGAAGGCGCCGAGGCCGAGCTGCGGATCAGCGGTGTGCACCAGCGATCCATAGGTGTAGCTCGCCTCGCCCGTCAGCGTACCCCAGCCGCTCATCCACAGGGAGAACTCGCCCTTCTGCTGCGCGGGGAAGAACACGGTGCCGTTGAGGGCGTTCGCATTCACCTTCAGGCCGGCTCGAGCCCACATCTGCGAGAGCGCCTCGCACACCGCGCCATCGCCCGGCAGGCGGTTGTTGGTGCAGTGGAAGTCGATCTCGAAGCCCTTAGGATAGCCCGCATCGGCGAGAAGCTGCTTGGCCTTTGCGAGATCGTAGGGGCGCTCCGGCAGGTTCTTGTTGCCACCGAAGAAATTAGACGGCATCAGCTGGTTCGCCGGACGGCCCAGACCCTCGAGCACGACGCGAACGAGCGTCTTGCGGTCGATGGCGAGATCCATGGCCTCGCGCACCTTCGGGTCGCGCAGCGGGTTGGCATCGATTTCCTTGCCGTCGACCTTCACCTTCCGCGGAAGGGTTTCCTTCACATTCGGCGTGAGGTTCAGGAAGTAGACCGAGTCGGCGACGAAGGTGTCGACCGACTTGTCCTTCTGCATTGCGGCGTAATCGGTCGCGGGCACGTAGTTGACGAGGTCGACCTGGCCGGACTTCAACGCGGCCATGCGGGCCGGATCGCTCGGGATCTCCTTGCGGATCACCTTCTGCCAGGGCTGCTTCGCACCCCAGTAGCTGTCGTTGCGCTCAAGGACCAGATCGCCCTTGGGCTCCCAGGACACGAACTTGTAAGGGCCGGTGCCGATGGCGGCCTTGCCGGAGTTGAACTGCTCGTTGCGGGCTTCCATGCCGACATTCTTCGACACCACGAAGAGACGGATGAAATCGTTCGGCAGGGTCGGAGCCGGAGCCTTGGTCTTCACGTGCAGGGTGTACTTGTCGGCGACCTTCGTCTCCGCCACCTGCTTCGTGTAGATCGTCATGCTCATCGGGCCGGTGACGACCGGGATGCGATCGATCGAGAACTTCACGTCCTCGGCGGTCAGCTCGGAGCCGTCGTGGAATTTCACGCCCTCGCGGATCTTGAACTCCCAGGTGGTTTCGTCGATCGGCTTCCAGGAGGTGGCGAGGCCGGGCTTCAGCCCCAGGTTCTCGTCGGACATGACGAGCGTATCGAAGATGTGGCGCAGGGCCTCCGCCTGGCTGCCCAGGGTCGACCAATGCGGATCGATGGAATCGGGACCGGCGCGCAATCCCATGGTCAGGGTCTGTGCCGAAACCGAGCCGCCAAGGACGGTTCCGAGGACGAGAGCTGCAACGAGCGATCCACCAAGCTTGAAGTTTTGTTTCACTTCACTTCCCCTCTTGCTAAGACCCTGGCTTTTCGTCCAAGGTGTTCTTATCGATTAGAACGGTAGGTCACCCGGCAAAGAAAAGTCAACAGCGCTGTGCCCAAACCCCAACCATCTCCTGACACTTATGAAGGCATCCGTTATAGCGGCACGGAACAGACGCCTGACGAGCGCATCCTCGCAGGCCTTGCAGGGGCGCTGGACCGCACTCTTCCCGTGCCGCTCGGCACGCAGCTGCGCGGTCTGATCGAGTTCGGAATTGCGCTTGGCGAATTGCCGACCGGACAACGCCTGCCGTCGGTCCGCGAACTCGCGGAGCGCGCCGGCGTGGCGCATATGACCGTGGCGACCGTCTACCGGGAACTGCGCGAGGCCGGGCTCATCGAGGCGAAGCCGGGTGCGGGCACCTATGTGGGCGATGGACACAACAGCGATGGGCTGCGCTCCAACGCGATTCGAAAGATCCAGCGTCGGATCGAGACGCTCTTCAACGAAGCCGAGCAGCTCGGGCTTGCGCCGTCGGTCGTCTCATCGCTCGTGAATGCCCGCGCCGCACGCGGCCCGACGCCGACGCGGCCCCTGCGCCTCGTTATGGTTGGCAATTTCGTCGAGACGACGCAGCAATATGCCAATCGAATCCAGGAATATATCGGCTCCGACGACACCATCGTCGTCACGACCGTCGATGCGCTGCACGCGGGAGAATCCTTTCCCCTCCCCTGCGATATCTGTGTGACGCTCGCGCATCGCCGTGGCGAGGTCGAACACCTCGTCCCGAGCGGCATTCCCGTCGTGGGAATGAGCTTCATTCCCTCCGAAGAAACCCGTGCGCAGCTGGCGATGATCGATCCGATGGCGCGGGTGGGAATCATCTCGATCTTTCCCGAATTCACGGCCCTGATGAAACCGGGTGTGCTGCGCTTTGCGCCTCACGTGTCGGAGGTCGATGTGCGCCTGATCACCGCGCCCGATCTCGCGGCGTTCCTGTCTCAGGTCGATGTGGCGATCTATGCCAGCGGCGCAGAGGCGACCGTCAAGAAACTTCTGCCGCCGGATCGGCAGGCCATGGAATTCCGCTACGTGCCCGATCCGCATGCGATCCGCGCCACGCTGCTCCCGGTCATCGAGCGCCTGCGCTCATCCATCGTTTCGCAAGAGGAAATATCTTCATGAAAATCAGTGAGATGAACTGGCTTCAGGTGGAACAATACCTGAAGACGGATGATCGCGCCGTCGTTCCGCTCGGCTGCACGGAGCAGCACGCCTACTTAAGCCTGTCCGTCGACAGCATCCTGGCGGAGCGCGTGGCCTCGGAGGCGGCGGCACCGACAGGCGTTCCGGTATTCCCCGTTCAGGCCTACGGCATCACACCCTACTTCATGGCCTATCCGGGCACGATCTCGCTGAAGGCGGACACCTATCTGCGGATCATCACCGACATTCTCGACTCCCTGAAGCGCACGGGCTTCCGCCGAATCCTCTTCGTCAACGGCCATGGCGGAAACACGCCGGGCCAGACGGCCGCGATCGAGTGGATGGGCGCGAATCCGGACTGCCGGGTGAAATTCCACAATTGGTGGAATGCACCAAAAACCTTCGAGAAGGTGAAGCAGATCGACCCGGTTGCTTCTCACGCCTCCTGGATGGAGAACTTCCCCTGGACCCGCCTGCCCGGCATCGAGCAACCTTCTCACCAGAAGCCGATGGTTGACCTCGAGCGCATGCGGACATTCGACCCTGAGGGCGTCCGCGAGATTCTGCAGGAGGGCAATTTCGGCGGCTATTTCCAGCGTTCCGACGAGGACATGAACGCCATCTGGTCGGTGGCCATCGACGAAACCCGCGCGCTGATCGAGACCTGGTGATGAACGAGAACACGATTCTGATCTGGGGCGCCGGCGCCATCGGCGGCACGCTCGGCGCCTATCTCGCCCGCGCCGGCGAGGACGTGCTCCTCGTCGATATCGTCGAGCCGCATGTGGAGGCCATGAAGAAGGATGGCCTCCTCATCGAAGGACCCGTCGAGACTTTCCGCCAGTCGGTGAAGGCTGCGTTGCCGGGCGAGGTCACAGGCCGTTTCAAGCGCATCATCCTCGCCGTCAAGGCTCATCATACCCGCGATGCAGTGCGCGCGTTGAAGCCGTATCTCGCGGAGAACGGCACCGTTCTCTCTGCGCAGAACGGCCTCAACGAGATCGTCATCGCAGAGGAAGTCGGCAACGACCGGACTGTAGGCTGCTTCGTCAATTTCGGCGCGGATTGGCTGGAGCCGGGACGCATCCTCTTCGGCAACCGGGCGGCGGTGGCCGTCGGCGGCCTCGACGGAAAGGCTACCGACGCGGTGCGCGACTATCATCGCCTGCTGTCGATCTTCGAGCCGAAGGCGGTGCTCACCGACAACATCTGGGGCTATCTCTGGGGCAAGCTCGGATACGGCTCGCTGCTCTTCGCAACGGCGCTGACCAACGCGTCCATGTCCGAGAACCTCGCCTCCGAGCGCCACTTTCCGGTCTATCATCGTCTCGGTCAGGAGGTGATGGCGGTGGCGAAGGCGCGCGGCGTAAAGCCTCTCGGCTTCAACGGCTTCGACCCGGATGCTTTCATGCCAGGAGCGGATGAGGCAGCGGCGCGCCGCTCGGTCGCCGACATGGCGGAGTTCAATCGGCATACCGCCAAGACCCATTCCGGCATCTGGCGCGATCTTGCGGTGCGCAAGCGCAAGACCGAGGTCGATGCACAGATTGCGATCATCGGCACCCTAGGCAAGGAGGCCGGAATCCCGACGCCCGCCATCGACAGGATGGTCGCCCTGATCCACGACATCGAGGACGGGCGGCGCGAACAGTCCTGGTCTACACTCGACGAGATGTTGAAGCTATGAAACTCGACTTCACCAACCGCCGCGTTGCGGTGACTGGAGCGGCGCAGGGGATCGGCCGCACCATCGTCCAGTCCCTCGCGGCAGAGGGCGCCCATGTGTGGGCGCTCGACATGGACGAGGCCGGTCTGCGTGTGGCTGCGGAAGCGGGTGCGAAGGCAACCCGTACGCTCGATCTTGCGGATCGTGCCGAAGTCGGCCGTATCTTCGACGAGATGGCGGAAAACATCGGCGGCATCGACATCCTCGTCAATTGCGCCGGCGGCGTTCGCGGGCAGGTGGCGAAGCCCGTTGAGGAGGTGAGCGAGCAGGACTGGCTCGTGCTCTTCGAAGCGAATGTGCACGGCGCCTTCTGGTGCTCGCAAGCCGCAGCACCGCATATGAAGCGCCAGAAATTCGGCCGTATCGTCAACATCTCGTCCGGCGCCGGTCTCCGACCGAGCCTGACCGGTATCCAGGCCTATACCGCCTCGAAGCATGCGCTTGTCGGACTGACCAAGCAGCTCAGCTTCGAGCTTGGCCCATTCGGGGTGACCGTCAACAGCGTGGCTCCCGGCTTCGTGCTCTCCAACCCCGCCACCCAACGGCAATGGGAGAGCTATGGACCGGAAGGTCAGGCGCGTCTGGTGGAAAGCATTCACACGCGGCGGCTCGGACATCCGCAGGATATCGCGAATGCCGTGATGTTTCTGGCTTCGGACGCGGCAGGCTGGATATCCGGCCAGATCATCTCCGCCGACGGCGGGCGTTCCTGATTGCGACCCCGATACGATTTGAGACAAGGAATTTAGAGCACCATGGACGAAATGAGCAGCCAGCCCTGGACCTGGGACGAGCAGACGTGGCGGAGCAAAGTGGATCACGTCCGCGCGGGGCGATCGATGAAGCCGGGCAAGTGGAAGAACGGCGCCCGCTGCGCCGTTGCCCTGTCCTTCGACGCTGACCATGAGACGAACGAGCTTCGCGACGGCGGAAAATCCATCGGGCGCATGTCCCAGGGCCAGTACGGCAACCGCCAGGGCGTGCCGCGCATCCTGAGCGCGCTCGCCAAATACGACGCCAAGGCAACCTTTTTCGTACCGGCCGTTGCTGCACTCCTCTACCCGGATGAACAGCGCCGCGTCGTCGCGGAGGGGCATGAGGTCGGCATCCATGGCTGGATCCACGAGCTCAACAGCCAACTGCCCTATGAAATCGAGCGCGACCTGATGTTCCGCTCGGCCGATACTCTGGAGAAGATCACGGGCGTCCGACCGGTGGGTCTGCGCACGCCCTCATGGGATTTCAGCCCCACCACCCTTCGGATCGAGCGCGAACTCGGCCTCCTCTACGATTCATCCCTCATGGCCGATGACGATCCTTATGAGCTGGTCGAGAAAGGCGAGCCGACCGGCATCGTCGAACTCCCCGTCGAGTGGATCCGCGACGATGCGGTGTATTTCAACATGCACCGCTTCAACGGCCTGCGGCCGCACACGCCGCCAACGGCAGTCTTCGACATCTTCCTCCGCGAATTCGAGCGGGCTTACGAGGAAGGCGGTCTCTTCCTGCTCACCATGCATCCGCATGTGACCGGCTACCGTTCACGGATCTGGATCCTCGAGAAGCTGCTGGAGGAATTCGCGCGGCGCTCGGATATTTGGATCGCCACTCATGCGGAGATTGCAGCCTTCGTGAAGGCGGAGTGCGCCTGATGACGCGCCCTGCCCGCGCTCGGGATGCCGGCCTTGCCTGTGGCGCACTGACCGCAGGCGAGCTCAACAGCATCGCCGATGTGCCGGGCGTGCGCGTCGGCCACCGCACCCTGATCGAGGGGGAGGTTCGCACGGGCGTGACCGCCGTGATCCCGCACGAAGGCAATCTCTATCGCGAGAAGCCCGTTGCCGCGGTTCACGTTCTGAACGGCTTCGGCAAGAGTGTGGGTCTCGTGCAGGTCGAGGAACTCGGCACGATCGAGACGCCGATTCTCCTGACCAACACCCTGTCGGTCGGCACCTGCTGCACCGCCCTGGTGCGTCACGCCATCGAACACAATCCGGATATCGGCCGCGAGACGGCCACCGTGAACCCGCTGGTGTTCGAGTGCAACGACGGCTACTTGAACGATATCCAGGCGCTGTCCGTGACCGAAGACCACGCCCGCGCGGCGATCGCTGCTGCCGCATCCCGATTCGATGTCGGCGCGGTCGGCGCCGGATGCGGCATGAGCACGTTCGGCTTCAAGGGTGGCATCGGGACGTCGTCGCGGAGGCTGGAACTCGACGACAAGAGTTATCATCTCGGTGTGCTCGTCCTCTCCAATTTCGGCCGCGCGGGCGACCTGCGTTTGCCCGACGGCAGAATTGTCGCACCGTTCAGGAAGCAGGCCGAGCGGAGCGATCCCGAAAAGGGCTCGATCATCATCATTGCGGCAACAGATATTCCGCTCAGCGACAGGCAGCTCAAGCGCATCATCCGCCGCTCGGGCGTCGGACTCGCGCGACTGGGGTCGTTCTGGGGCCACGGCAGCGGCGATATCGCGCTCGGCTTTACCACCGCCAATGTGATCGCACATGATGAGATGGCAGATATCGTCGGCTGCCGCATCCTCAATGAGAGCCGGATCGATCACCTGTTCGAGGCCATGGCCGATGCGACGCAGGAAGCCGTCCTCGATGCACTCGTCGCCGCAGGTTCCATGACCGGCCGCAACGGACATAGCCGCCCTGCTCTTCTCGATGTTTTGAACTCCCCACTCTCGGACGCATAACCTATGACCGACTCAAACACTTCAGGCAGCGAATTCGCTTTGGCCATTCACGGCGGCGCCGGCACGATCCTGCGCAGCAAGATGACGCCGGAGCGGGAGGCCGCCTACCATGCCGGACTGCGGCGCTCCCTTGATGCCGGGCGGGTCATTCTCGCCGACGGCGGCAGCGCGCTCGATGCGGTTTCCGCCGCCGTGATGGCGCTCGAGGACGAACCTCTCTTCAATGCCGGCCGCGGCGCCGTCTACACCTCCGCGGGCAAGCAGGAGATGGATGCCGCCGTCATGGATGGCAGCGACCGCTCCGCAGGTGCCGTCGCCGGCATCTGCGGGCCGCGTAATCCGGTTCTCGCCGCGCGCGCCGTCATGGAACATTCCGGCCACGTTCTGCTGATAGGCGAGAGCGCCATGGAATTCTGCCGCCGGCAGGGGCTCGCCTTCGCTGAGCCGTCCTATTTCTTCACCGAGCAGCGCTGGCAGGCACTGCAGGAGACGCTGGCCATGCGCCAGGGCGGCGACGAGGACCTCGACGAGTCGCGCAAGCACGGCACGGTCGGAGCGGTCGCCCGCGACCGGAACGGTAATCTGGCGGCAGCGACCTCGACCGGTGGCATGACCGCAAAGGCCCCGGGGCGCGTCGGCGACAGCCCGGTGATCGGCGCGGGAACCTGGGCAGACAATGAGACCTGCGCGGTCTCCGCCACTGGCCACGGCGAAATCTTCATCCGCTATGCCGCCGCCCATGAGATCGCCTCCCGCATGCGCTATGCCGGCCAGACCCTGGACGACGCCGCGCGGGCCGTGGTGATCGACATGCTGGCGCCGGCGGGCGGTTCCGGTGGCATCATCGCCGTCGATCATGCGGGCCATGTTTCCCTGCCCTTCAACTGCTCCGGCATGTATCGCGGCGTCGTCAAAGACGACGGCAGGCTTCTCACCGCGATCTATGACGAACCGCTGATCGACTTCCGCAATGCCTAACAACGAGGCAGCCGTGGTGCGAAGAGGGCATTGAACTGGAGGGCTCCCGGATGGATGATCGCGTGGCTTATCAAGGGAGAGCCTATCGTGATCTCGAAAGCCATCTCATCAGCAGTCTTCCTCACAAGCACTCTCGTTTTTTCGGCCACACTGGCACAACAGCCCGCACAGCAGCCGCCGGGGCTCTGGTCCATCTATGAACAAAGTATCAAAGGCGCGAAGCATATCGACCTGACCCATGCCTTCGCGCCTGTCCAACCGGTCTGGCCGGGCTTCGGGCACGCGGAATTCAAGGCCACGACGGCCGGCGCCGATATCCCGGGCTATGTTCAGAAGGGCGATGAATACACCTATGCCAAGCACGGGTTCGTCGCGACGAGCTACGCGCTTACGACGGACCAATACGGCACGCAGCTCGATCCGCCCGCGCATTGGGACGAATATGGGGCTACGATCAGCGATCTTCCGCCCACCTACGCCGTCCGTCCGCTCGTGGTGATCCCGATCCAGGATAAGGTAGCGGCCGATCCGGGCTATCACATGAGCGTTCAGGATATACGGGATTGGGAAAGCCGGAACGGGCGGATCCCGGAAGGCGCCGTCGTGATGGTCCGCTCGGATTGGTACAAAGGCTGGAACGATACATCCCGCTTCGCATCGAAGCCGCATCCGGGCGTCAGCCTCGACGCGCTCAAGTTCCTGCACCTCGAGCGCAAGATCCTGTTCCATGGGCACGAGCCCCTCGACACGGATACGACGCCGACGCTGGAAGGCGAAGCCTGGCTTCTGCACAACCACTACACCCAGGCCGAGGGCGTCGCCAATCTCGACAAGGTGCCGGAGGCCGGCGCCCTCATCTCCATCGGCTTCGCCAAGCCGCTCGGCGGCACGGGGGGCTATGCCCGCTACATCGCCATTGCGCCCGCCGACTGGTCTCAGGGTGTGACGGTGGCAGATGCACCGGGAGCCCCTCTGCCGAAGCAGACCGCGCCTCTGCGCCGGGATGAGAAAGGCGTCATGCGTCCGCAGGCAGGCGCGAAGTGAGGTGAATACGTGAAAGGGCCGGATCTCGGCCCTTTCACCCGAAACTGCACCTCGCGATGGCTATTCCCTCCCTTGAGGATCCGCCTATATCCCACCCGTTCCGAAGCCGCCTGAAGGGGAGAGCTCCATGCCGCTCAACGACAACGCCGTCTGGTTCATCACTGGTTGCTCGACCGGATTCGGGCGGGAACTCGCGCAGATCGTGCTGAAGCGCGGCTGGCGTGCCGTGGTGACCGCGCGCGATGTCGGCCGGGTTCAGGATCTGGCGCAGGGATACGAAGACAAGGCCCTCGCCCTCGCGCTCGACGTCACGAAGCAAGACCAGATCGCCAAGGCCGTCAAGCAGGCGGAAGATCGCTTCGGTGCCATCGACGTGCTCGTGAATAACGCCGGCTACGGCTATCAGGCCTCCATCGAGGAAGGCGATGATGCGGAGATCAGGGCGCAGTTCGACACCAATGTCTTCGGCCTTGCGGCCATGACGCGCGCGGTGCTTCCGGGCATGCGGGCCCGCCGCCGCGGGCATATCGTCAACATTTCATCCCAGGCAGGTTTCATCGGCTACCCGGGCTCCGGCTATTATGCCGCCACCAAGCACGCCGTCGAAGGGTTGTCCGACGCCTTGGCCAAGGAGGTTGCGCCGCTCGGCATCAAGGTGACCTGCGTCGAGCCCGGACCGTTCCGCACCGATTGGGCCGGCCGTTCCCTGCAGCAGCGACGCCCGACGATCGCGGATTACCGGGACACGGTCGGCGCGCGGCTTGAAACGACGGCGAACTACAGCGGTCAGCAGCCGGGCGATCCCGTGCGGGCCGCGGAGGCGATCGTCAAGGCGGTGGAGGCGCAAGATCCGCCGAAGCATCTCGTGCTGGGCGCCATTGCGCTCGATGGAATTCGGGAAAAGCTGAACGAGACGCTTGCCGAGATCGACGCCTGGGCCGAGACAAGCCGGGGAGCTGACTATCCGGAGAGCGACCGCTAGCAACCGGTTTGCAATGACCGCGGGATAGGAGCTATCACGGGGCATCGTCTTGCATGGGATGCTCACTGCATCATGCGTTTCATCGACCTAAGGGAGTCCATTGGCCATGAGCCTTGAATCCGTCCGCGCGTTTCTGGCTCGGAAAGCCCCGGATATCGAGATCATCGAGATGCAGACCAGCACCGCCACCGTGACCCAGGCGGCGGAAGCGCATGGCGTCGAGCCCGAGAAGATCGCCAAGACCTTGTCACCACGTGTCGGCGAGCGCAATTTCCTCGTAGTTACGAGCGGCACCGCGCGGCTCGACAACCGCAAGGTTAAGTCCACTTTCGGCGGCAAGGCCTCGATGCTCGATGCGCAGCAGGTCCTCGCCCTGACGGGCCATCCGGTGGGTGGGGTCTGCCCCTTCGGCCTGGCGACGCCCCTGCCTGTTTATTGCGACATCTCCCTGAAGGCCTTCGAAGAGGTCGTGCCGGCGGCGGGCTCGATCCATGCGGCCGTGCGCATCGATCCGAAGCGCATGGCGGATCTCGTCGGGGCCGACTGGGTCGATGTCTGCCAGTAGCTTCGGCAATTCGCCGTAGGCGATAGGCTAAATGACGTAGAAATCCTTATCGGTCAGCGCGAGACCGGATTTCAGCTTGAAGAACAGGATCGCCTTGTATTTCGTCCCCGACCCGTCGGCATCATAAGACAGATAGCCGTTCTTCTTGTTGTAGATGAGATAGTCGTTCCCATCCTGCGCCTTGCTGCCGATTGTGAAGAAATCCGGGTTCAGCTTTCCCGCCTTCCCCAGTTTCTTGAAGATGCTGTTCTCCAGCCGGATCGTATCGTCCTTGACGTTGAAGTCCTTGATCGTATCGACATTGGTCTTCGCATTCAGCGCATTCTTGAAGACGAACGAGTCCTTTCCCCAGCCACCATACAGGGTGTCCTTGCCTGCGCCGCCGTCGAGATAATCGTTGCCGGCATCGCCGTAGAGCGTATCGTTGCCGTCGCCGCCCTGGAGGGTCTCGGCATTCGCTCCACCATAGAGAGTGTCGTTCCCGCTCTGGCCCATGAGCCGGTTATTTCCCGTTCCGCCATAGAGAAGATCGTTGCCGGCGCCACCATCGAGCGTATCGTTTCCGACATCGCCATAGAGCCTGTCGTTGTCGTCATCCCCGCTCAGAAAATCGTTTCCGATTCCGCCATAGAGAAGATCCTGCCCGCCGCCGCCGAAGATCCGGTCGTTCCCGCCGTCGCCGTAGAGGCTGTCATTGCCGTCGAGCCCATGGATCTCATTGGCACCCAGGTTGCCGAAGATCTCGTTCGCCAGCGCATTCCCGACCAGGTTGATGGCGAAGGTCCCCCCTGCGGCCTTCAGCACCTCGACATTCGCACCCAGCGCGTAGGACGCACTGGCGATGACCGTATCATAGCCCTGCCCGGCTTCTTCCCAGACCAAGTCGGATGCGTTGTCGACGATGTAGAGATCGTCGCCCGCCCCGCCGATCAGCATATCGACGCCGCCCTTGCCATCGAGCGTGTCATTGCCCGAGGTGCCTTCGATGCGATTGTTGAATTCATTGCCTGTCAGAGACAGAGCACTGGCATTTGCGACGGCTTTGAGTTCCTCGATCTCGGCACCCGCCGCCATTGCGAAGCTGGCGCTCGTCCACACCACGTCGTGGCCGCCGCCCGGAGCCTCGATTACACGGTCGTCCATGTTGTCGACGAAATACGTGTCATTGCCCGACCCACCGTCGAGCGTATCGGCCCCGTCCCCACCATCGAGCGTGTCATTCCCGGCATACCCCTCCATGTAGTCGCCATGAGAGGAGCCGGTAAGGCGATCGTCGCCTTTCATGATAGCAATTGCAGCCGCATCGCCGAGCTGGTGGAACATCTCTAGATTGTCAAAGGTGAAGAGAATGGCGCCACCCTGTTCACCATAGGTCAGCCAAGACGTATTCTGCGAGCTGAAGCGCAGGTAAGAGACCTGCCCGCCCGCTTCGGAAACAGCCACCCCCTCGTAGAATGAGTCATACCGAAGGTTGCCGGCCTGGACGCTGAAGGTCGCCGTCTGTCGACCATCCTCCGTACGTTCGTCGACGTTGCCAATAACGCCCTTGAAAAAATCCCGCAGCCGAAGGCCAAATGGCATAGCGTTACTGAACGTGACAACGGCCATCGTCGGGTTCCAGGGGACTTTCAGAGGCCGCGTCCATAAGCAATCTGGATCAGGCTCGTTTTCAATCGCAGCCCAGCCACCGCTTGGCGGTATCTGAGCAAATGCCGGCAGAAATTAAAGGTGGATTTCCAAGACTAGAGCGGAATATTTAACCTCCGCCCATCCCGATTGCAATGAAACCCCGGCGGAGTCTCCTCCGCCGGGTCTCACATAATCGTCAGCAACAATGTATCGCTTCAGCGCGCCTTGACGGCCGTATCGGGGAAGTCGCTGAACAATCCGTCCACTCCGAGCGCATAGAACGCCTTGTATTCGGCAGCAGGGTCGCCCTTGAAGGACGAGGCCAGGCGCTTCGGCTCATTGCGGAAGGTCCAGGTGAAGACCTGAAGGCCGGCTGCATGGGCATCCTTCACCACGGATGTCGGTGCGGCAAGAACGCGGTCCTGCTCATCCGTCTTGCCATCGCCGTTGAGATCGTCCGGCTTTCCGTCGCCGTTCGCGTCGAGCTGCTTGGTCGGTAGGATATACGGCTTCCAGGGAGCCAGGATGTCGGCATAGGAGCGGACCTCCGTCAACCCCTCCTTCGACAGCAGATCCCTGTAGGTGCGCTTGTCACCGACGACCACGAAATCGTAAGGCTGGGCGTAAGGTGCCGAGAGGACGATGTTGCCGTCCTTGTCCACGTCCTCCGCATCGAGGAGCTGGGCGAGCTTCACGTCGATCCGCGTGTTCAGGTATTTCAGGTTCGCCACCTCGAAGCTCTGAATCACGACCGGCGCTGAGGCACCGCCCCAGCCGGCCTCTTTCAGCAGCGTGACCAGCCGGTCCTCGATGGGCAATCCGATGGCGGCATGGAAAGTCGAGTGCTTGGTCTCTGGGGCGATGCCGATGACCCTGCCCCTTGCAGCAGCTTCCTTCTTGGCGAGATCGACCACTTCCTGAAGAGTCGGGATCTGGAACTGTCCGTTCTTCGATTGGTCGCGATCCGCCATCGCCTGCTTGGCACGAAGCTGCTTGATCTCGGCGAGGGTGAAATCGCCGGAGAACCAATCGGTCGTCTCCACGCCATCGACCTTGCGGGTGGTCTTGCGGGAGGCAAACTCAGGCCGGTTCGCCACGTCTGTCGTGCCGCTCAGCATCGGCTCGTGCCGGGCGATCAGGACACCGTCCTTGGTCACGACGAGATCCGGCTCGATGAAGTCGGCCCCCATTTCGATCGCCATCGCATAGGCCTCGAGCGTATGTTCCGGGAGATAGCCGCTCGCCCCACGATGGGCGACGACCAGGGTGCGCTCACCGGTCAGCGTCTTCTCCTGAGCGACGGACGACCCGGCCGCCAGCGGAAGGCCAAGTGCCGCCGCTCCCAATATTGCCAGATAATTCATGGACATTCCTCCTGCGCAGCGTCTCTAGCGGCGTTTCTATGACGCCGTGATGAAACCGATTATGTAGCTGGAACATCCCTGGGGGAAGATCTGAGCCGGCCCGCTCACGAGTGCTGCGGCAGGGGCTGCGGGCGCTGCGCATCCGCCCTCCCAGCGATCGGTGCTGAAACACCTCGGCTCAGCGTGGCGATCGGAGCAGCGGCAAGAACGATGAGCGAAGCAGCCAGGCCGAAATAGGCGCCGTAGCCGAAATTCTGGGCGATCCAGCCCGCACCGATGCCGCCGATCATGCTGACGAGCGCATCCATGCATTGCAGGAGGGTGAAATCGATGCCAGCCTGGCGCGGGTCCGAAAGCCCCATGAACTGGGCATAGAGCGCCACGAAGCCGAGGGCCAGAATGGCGGAGGAACTCGCCAGGGCCAGGGCGAGCAGAAGCCACTGGGATGTTCCTCCGGCCCACGCCGCCGCCGCCAGCCCTGCCAGTGCCATCGCCTGCAGCCCAAGGGAAAGAACTATGACCAGCCGTGCGCCCCAAAGGCGGACAAGGGCTCCGCCCAGAAGAGCGCAGCCGAAGCCGACGATCATGCCGCCGGCTCCGTTGACGATCCCCAGCGAATTCAGGTCGAGGCCGGAATCCACAAGGAACGGCCCGAGCATCACCAGGCCCCATTTCTGCGACAGCGCGTAGAGAGCGGACAGCGCCAGCCCCTTGCGCATCACGCTGCGGTTCAGCGCGTCGCGCAGCGACGGCTTGTGCAGGCGCGCGGATTTGGGTGTGACCGGTGGCGACCGGACGAAGGGCAGCCCCAGCAGCACCAGCATGATCGCCATGACGATCATCGCCTGCGCCCAGTCGATCCTGGCGACGAGCACGAGGAATAGCCCGGAGCCGATGGCGGATCCGAGATAGGCCCCGCCCACCTGAGCGGCATTGCCCCAGCCGTGGTATCGTTCGGACAGGCTCTCGACCGCATGGCCATCGCAGGCGATGTCCACGGTGGAGGCGGCGAATGCGACCACGATGAAGATCGCCATGAGCGACACGAAGCTCGTCGGACCGATGCCGGCGGCCAGAACGAAGCAAATGGCCGTAATCAGCCCGCCGACGAAGACGATGGAGCGTGAACGGCTCGGCCCAGTCTCCGGCAGGCGATAGCGCTCGATCATCGGCGCCCAGAGGAACTTCAAAACCCACGGCAGAACCGCGAGATAGGTCAGTCCGATCTGATCGAGAGGCAGGCCCCGATCACGGAGAACACTCGGAAGCGCAGTGAATGTCACGCCTCCGACGATGCTCTGTCCGACATACAATCCGCCTATCGACAGGACGATGGCGAGCGGCGAACCGAGACCCCGCCCGATCCGCGCCTTCGCGGCGGCCATCGCTACCACCTGTACCGCAGGCTCGCGATGACCTTGCGGCCTTCGTCGAAGTAGCAGTAGTTGGATGTGCAGACCTGACCGTCCTCATCGAGCAGGTTCGTGGCATTGACCTGGAAACGGAAGCCCTTGAGGCTAGGATTGATATTCTCGAGGTCATAGCGGATCGCGGCGTCGAGATAGGCGCGCGGATCGTTCTCGATGATGGGCCGATTGAGGTTGTCGCCGAAGCTGGCGCCGACATAGCGGACACCGCCTGCAATGCCGAGCCCCCTCGCCGGCCCATCCTGAACTGTGTAGTCGAGCCAGAGCGAAGCCATGTGCTGGGGCACGCTCGTCAGGCGGTTGCCCTCGGTTTCCGGCGTCAGCTGCAGGATACGGGCGTCGGTGTAGGAATAGGACGCCAGGACATTGAGCCCGTCCGTCAGCGAGGCGACGCCTTCGAGCTCGAAACCGCGCGATCGAAGATCGAGCTGAACCTGCTGGTTGAGGCCGTCGACGACCTGATACACGACCGCATTTTCCTGCCGGATATCGAAGACCGCGGCCCGGATCGACGCGTTGTAGCCGGGCAGATCGTATTTCACGCCGACCTCGACCTGCTCGCCCGTCGTCGGCTGCGCAACGCCGCCGTTCAGCACGGTACCGGGATTGGGCGTGAAGGACGTGCCCCAGCTCACATAGGGAGCAAGGCCGAAATCGGTCACATACCCGAGAGCCGCACGCCCTGTGAACTTGGTGTCGTCTTGGTCGAACGCGAACCCGGCGCTGTTGAATTCGCTCGTCAGCCAATCATGGCGCCCGCCAAGGGTCAGGCGCCAGTTCTGCCACTTGAGCTGATCCTGAATGTAAATGCCCGTGAGCGTCTGCGTCTGGTCCTCGCGATAGGAGAGGACCGGGTCCAATCCCACGGGAATCGCGGCGTCGAAGCCCTGCTTGGAGACATAGCTCAGACGGCTGACATCCAAGCCTGTCAGGATCGTATGATCGACCGGACCCGTTCTTACGCGGCTCTCGAGATAGGTATCGCTCACGACTCCCCAATTGTTCTCGCGGGTCAGACCGGAACCGCCATAGACATATTCCTGATTGGTGCCGAGCGCCGAGAAGCGGGTGCGCTGGCGCAGGGTGAACATGTCGTTGAAGCGGTGCTCGAACTCGTAGCCGATGCGGCCCTGCTGCTGGCGGAAATCGTTGTAGCGCTTGTCGCCGGCGAAGACCCGGGTGGCGCCGATCGACAGGCTAGTCGGATTGCCGGCAGCATCCGTCGCATAGTTGTTGAGATAGGCCGCCGTGCCACCCGTGGTCGAGTCCATATACTCGCCGAGGATCGTCAGGGTCGTCGCATCGGTCGGCTTCCAGGTGATGGCCGGCGCGATGAAGACGCGGTCGTCCGGAACAGCACTGATCTCGGTTCCGGCATCACGCACCAGGCCGGTCAGGCGATAGAACAGCATGTTGTCCGCGTTGGCAGACCCTGAGAGATCGAAACTGCCCTGGATGCGTCCATAGGATCCAGTCTGCACCTCGACCTCCCTGAAGGGCAGGAAGGTCGGGCGCTTCGAGATCAGGTCGACGATGCCGCCGGTGCTGCTCGCCCCGTAGATCGAAGAGGCCGGGCCCCTCAGGATCGTGATCCCTTCAAGACCGTAGGGCTCCAGTCTGAAAAGACCGTTCGGGCTGTTGACCTGTCGCAGCCCGTCGCGGAACACGCCGGTATAGGTCACATCGATGCCGCGGATCGTGAACGCGTCGTAGCGCGGATCGAATCCGTAGCTGCCGACACGCGTCCCCGGCGTGTAGGCCACCGCATCCAGCAATGTTTGCGGCTTGCGATCCTCCAACTGCTCCTGCGTGATGACTGAAATCGACCGCGGCGTCTCGAGAATGGGCGTATCCGTCTTGGTCGCACTCTGGATCGAGGTCGCGACATAGCGGTCCGCCGTGATCGGTCCCGTCTGAGTGTTCTGGCTTCCCTCGACCGTCACCTCTTCCAGCTGAATGGCTCGCGTCTCGTTCGATTGCGCGAGCGCTTCACTGGAGATGAGGACAAGAGCTGTCGATGCCAATAATGCAAGGGGACGCTGCACGGCGGATAACCTTTGAAAACAAGAACGATGTTTTTCCGCCTATCAGAGCCTTTATCTGCGAGTCAAATACTCTAGTTTTTAATTATTACAATCAAAATTACCATATTTTAGAAGATTTCTATTTTGTATTCTTTGAAATAATAACTATCGATATTTACCGCTGACACGACAATCATAATTCTTATACAGTCAATGTTCATTCGTTCGCATGCTTTGCCGACTTCTCAAGCGTTACGAGTCCAAGCCGCCTCAAGGGCATCGTTTATCGTGTTCAGATCACGAGACGTGCTTTTCAACACCGAATGCTCTTCTAACTCACGGTAAGAGCATCTCTAAGAGGCTGACTGAAAAAGGTTGAGTGGCCTCAAGCCCCTGTGATTCCGTCGGATTTGCGAAGATTCGATGGAGGTCA
>NZ_JAERQD010000090.1 GCF_016735695.1 Microvirga zambiensis WSM3693
GCGTGATGCCCGAGTTGCTGACCCAGGGGATCGTCAGAGTGGGGAAAGTGTCCGGTGATTGATTGGAACGCTGTCCGACTTCAAATCGGAATACTTGTCCGGATTGCACCGGAATCCGCAATCAGCTTCACATCGTGACCCAGTGCCAGAAGCTGGCGGCTGAGATGATGGGCGCCGACGCAGGCTTCCATCCCGATCAGGCAGGAGGGCATGTTGGCCAGCCGCGTCTCGACTTGCCCTCGCACGAGCTTCTGGCGCAGGACGATGGCGCCACGGGCATCCAGGCCGATCAGGTGGAAGCTGTTCTTGCCGATGTCGATGCCAAGAGTGGCAATGAGCGGAAGCGGAGCTTTAGGCATGGCTCAGATCCTCGTGCTGGGCGCCCCTGATGAAGGGTGCGCCGGTAAGCACGGCCGGTCCATCCCATTAGCTGGCCTTGAGGCTCAGCGGGCGCACAGCATCCGGCCCTCTCTCAAGTGCAATGGCACTCTGGTCAGATTGGCAACGGGATCACTGAGCTGGCATGATCCGCACCCTGCGCGTCTTTCAGGGTGAGGCAGACGGCGGGAAAGAGAATGCATGCCAGCATGCTCACACCAAGGTCTCTGACGTGATCCTCCCTCGGATTTCCCCTGAGCGACCGTAGGTTACCTCGAAGCGATGGCCCCGAAGGCTGTGCCCGGACTCAAGCTGTGCCACTGGGGAGGGCGCCCCCGATAGCTCGAGCTAACCGTTCCCGGATGCCTGCCGGGGCCGGCTCGCCTCGGGACCCGGGCGGGTGACGTCCACGGCATATGAGTGTGGGGCCGCATCCGGATCCCCGGCCGTCAGGGCCCGTGCTATCGTGAACCGCAGGACGGCTCCAAGCGATGCAGCAAGCGGAATGGCAACGAGCAGACCGACGAATCCGAAGAGATATCCGAACGCGAATAGCGCGAAGATCAGCCAGACAGGGTTGAGCTTGACCCGGTTTCCGATGATCCGCGGAGACAGCACGTAGTCGGCCAGAATTTCCCCGATCAGGAAGGTGCCGGCCACGGCGGCCAAGGGCGTCCAGTCGGGCCAGAACTGGGCGACGGCGACGCAGGTGGCAACGACAAGGCCGATGCCGAGACCGAGAAACGGAACGAAGCTGATCAGGCCGGCCGTAATGCCGATCAGGATGGCGTGGTTGAGCCCGGTCAGCCGCAGGGCGGCGGCGTAGAACACAGCCAGGATGAGACAGATCACGCTCTGCCCACGCACGAAGCCGGCCACCGTCTCGTGGATCTCCCGCCCGAGGACCCGGACATCCTCGCGGTGCTTGGCCGACACCCAGCCGTCGAGTGTCGTCGTCATCCGCTCTCAGTCGATCAGAAGGTAGATGCTCACGATCGGAACCACCACGAGCAGCGACAGAAGGGAGAACAGGGCCTTTCCGCCCGATCATGCCGAGCGGAGAAGCTCGCCCAGCCAGGCGCTGCCCATCGTGGTCAGGGCGTGAGTGGCCGATTCCTCGATCCGCAGTTCCTGCCCCAAGAGCTTGTGCAGCCAGGGACGTCCCGTGTCAGCAACGAGAGACTGGACTCGCGTGACGTAGCGCGGGAACTCGTCGATAAAGAACCGCAGTTCCCCGACGAGGGCTGGGAGCATCACCAGCACCAGGCCGACGAATCCGACAACCAGGAGCAGCACGAGCATCAGGGCTGCGAGCGAGCGATTGAGCCCGACCCGCTCCAGCCGGTCGACGACCGGGGCCAGCAGGTAGGCAAGCGCCATACCGACGGCGAACGGCAGCAGGATCTCACGCAACAGCACGAGCATCAGAAGCGAGATGATGGCGATCGTGATCCAGAACAGGGTGGGCCGTGCAACCGTCATCGCTTCCCTCCCGGGACTGAGCGGGCACCGGTCGAGCCGGCGGGCGAATGGTCCCTTAGCTCATGGCCATTTCGATGACGGATTTCGATCGGCCGTGTCGTTCGGTGCGACCCGACGCCGGTTGAGATTGCCCTGACGCCAGGGCGGCAGACCCTGCTTCGCCTCCCGTCGGCATCGCTGGTCCGGATCTAGGCGGACCGAGACCCGCACGCTTCGAAGCGGGAGATCGGATTAAGCCGCCCCGGGGAACTTCCTCGTCTGGGCGCCTGAGCCGATCACCTTTCTCGATCTGATCGCGGACCCGACAGGGTGTGTGGCATGCCCGACCCTGCACCAGCGCAAGAACCCTTACTCGTTGCCGCAGGGCGAGTACGGGTAGTAGCCGCACACATTCGGGATGACGGCCGAATTCTCGGCCGCATAGGCCGCGCTTGCATTGGAGACCCCCGATCGCCCGTACCAGGCGCCGTGATAGACAGGGGCATGCCAGTAGGCGCTGCGGGCGCTTCTGTAATCTCCGGCGCGATCAAAGCTGCCGGCGAAGTAATCGATGAACAGGGCTGCCGGGCCGCTCGCCCCGGTGAGGCTGCCTTCCAGCACCGCAACATCGAAGGTGAGGTTGGAGCCCTCAAGCTTCGGCGACTTCAGGGTCACCACGGCATCGCTCACCTTTGAGCCGTCGCCGCCCAGGACGGACACGGTGTCGTTGGGCGGATCCTTGGCGAAGCTGTCCTTGCCCTCGTCCCATTGCATGATGAACTGCTGGGTTATGCCGTGACCGGCCGCCCGCACCGGGCGATCGGCTAACACGATCGAATCCGGCGACACGCCGGTCAGGGTCAGCCGGTTGCCCTCGAGCTTTGCGCCGGCGGCGTTGAGCACGGCGAGCGATGGGACCGGGCCCGTGGGCGTGACCCGCCCGATGGTATTCGCGAGCGGCATCTGCTGTCTGCCGCTCGCGTCCTGAGCGAGAACGCTCATCGTCATCGTGCAGAGGCCGCCGGTGACCAGGATAAGACAGGCGAAGTGCTTGCTGAACATGGCGAGAACTCCCTTTCTTCAGCTTTCGACGCACCAAATCATCCGCGTCGATGAGAACCTGTGATGGGTCTTGTCCGCCTTCGACCGGCGGGCATCAGATCCCAGCGGACCCGCCGGTCTACACTCGGACCCTGAGCTGATGTGAGGCAAAGTATGGTTCCGCTTAAGAAAACGTTCAGCTCAAATTAGCGACGCTCAGGTCTCCCTGTTCAGATAGACGCGGGCCGAACTGAGTGGTGCTGACCGTGGCGCGGCCCGTGATGAGCTCAGCGCAGCGGCTGCCCATCATCATGGCGGGGGCATTCGTGTTGCCCGCATTGATGTTGAGCATGGCCGAGAGGTCGCAGACGCGCAGGTTTTCGATGCCGCGCACCCGGAGCCTGGAATCGAGCACGGCCATCGGATCGCTCGCTGTCCCCATCCGGCACGTGCCGCTCGGGTGATAGTTCGTTTTCACGAAGCGGCGGCAATGCTTCATGATCGCCTCGTCGCTGAGGTCGGTCGGATCGGGGATTGAGATGCGCTCGATCCGCTCCGCCAGCGGACTGGTCTGGAAGGCGCGGATGAAGTAGCGCTGGCCGTCGATCATGCTCCGGGCATCGTCGGGATGCTGCAGCAGATTGGGCGAGACGAGCGGCATATCGTCCGGATCGCTCGAGCTCAGGCGGACATAGCCGCGGGATTTCGGCTTCACCACCACCGTCGTGATCGTCAGTCCATAGGTGTCGTCGACAAGACCCAGCGTGTCGCGGTCGAGATAGATGATGGGCACACAGAAGGCCTGGATCGTGGGTTCCGCACTCGGATCGGCCGGATTGACGAAGGCGCCGGCCTCGACGCCGGCCGAGAGGATCGGGCCCGACCCGAAGAGCCGGAAGTGAAGGCCGTTGAGAAGCATCCGCCAACCGACGCCCTGCCGGTAGTAGCCATACGGTCCATTCGCCTTCGCGATGAGCGGCACCTCCGGGTGATCGATCAGATTTTCTCCGATGCCGGGCAGGTCGGCGATGCAGGCGATCCCGTGCTCGCGCAGCTGATCGGCGGGGCCGATGCCGGAGAGCATGAGGAGCTGCGGCGTGACGAGCGCCCCGGATGCTACGATGACCTCGCCATCCGCAAAGACTTGATGATCCGCACCCTTGGCGTCGCGATAGGTAACCCCGACCGCGCGACCGCTCTCGATCTCGATCCTGCGTACACGCGACTGGAGGCGGATGACGAGGTTCGGGTTGTCCGCGAGCGGCGCCAGGAAGGCATAAGCCGCGCTGCTGCGCCGTCCGCGCCGGTTCATGAACTGATAGAATCCGACACCGCGCTGCGTCGGTCCGTTGAAGTCCGGGCTGAACGGCTCGCCCAAGGCCTGTATGGCCTGAACGAACCAGCGGGACATGTCGTTGATGTGGCCGGGATCGGAGACGAGAAGCGGCCCGTCGGCGCCATGCAGCTCGTTATAGAGCCTGTTGTTGCCTTCCATGGTGCGGAAATGGGGCAGAACATCGGCCCAGCTCCAGCCGGGATAATCGTTCTCCCCATGCAGCATGTCGTGCCACTCGTCGTAATCGGAGGGACGGCCGCGCATATAGACCTGCGCATTGACCGACGAGCCACCGCCCAGAACGTTGGCCTGCGGAATGTCGTGGATCCGGCCGTCCAGGTGCTCCTGCGGGACCGTGTGATGATACCGCATGTATTTGCTGCCGTTGATCATCTTGAAGATGCCGGGCGGCATGTCCAGGAGCGGATGACGGTGGGAGTAGCCGCCTTCGAGCAGCAGCACGCGCGCGCCTTCATTCACCAGCCGCGCGGCGGCCACGGAGCCCGATGATCCGCCGCCGACGATAATGTGGTCAAAACGCTCTTTCATTGCTTCACCTGGCTTCCTGCGGGCTGAACCGCGTGACGCTGGCGCCTCCAGCTGATCCGCGGCTCACGCCTTGATCGTCTCGAGTCCTTTCCAGTCGAAGGCGATGCCGTGGCCGGGCCGGTCCGGAGCCAAGGCGAAACCGTCCTGTATCGTCAGGGGCTCGGCGATATAGCGTTCGAGCCCGAAGCCGTGGGCTTCGAGATAGGAACGGTTCGGACAGGCTGCGAGGAGATGAACGGTCACGTCATGCGCGCCGTGGCTCGTCACCGGCAGGTTGAAGGCCTCCGCCAGATGGGCGATCTTCATGAACGGGGTGACGCCGCCGCAATTGGTGACGTCCGGTTCGGGATAGGTCACACCGCCGCCGGCCACGTAGAGCTTGAACTCCCAGAGCGTGCGCAGATTTTCGCCCGCCGCGATCGGAAGCCCGCCATCACGCACGATGCGGGCGTGACCTGCCGGATCGTCGGGAATGGTCGGCTCCTCGAGCCAGGTGAGGTCGGAGGGCTGAAGCGCCCGTGCGGCGCGGATCGCACCGTCGACGCTCCACTTCATGTTGGCATCCGCCATCAGCGGGAAGCCCGCGCCGAGATGCTCGCGCATCGCCTGCACGCGCTCCACGTCCTCGAACAGATTGGCGCGGCCGACCTTCATCTTGATGGCGCGGAAGCCTTTCGCAAGATTGTCGTCCGTCTGGCGCAGGAGCTTGTCGAGGGGCAGCTCGAGATCGATGCCGCCCGCATAGCATGGCACGCGAGGATCATACCCGCCGAGAGCTTTCCAGAGCGGCAGGTTTGCGCGCTTCGCCTTGAGGTCCCATAGGGCCATGTCGAAGGCAGAGAGCGCCAGGACCGTCGGGCCGCCGCGGCCGCCGTAATGGAGCGCCCACCAAGCCTTGTGCCAGAGGCGCTCGATCTCGTCGGCCTCCTCGCTGTCCATGATCTCGGGCAGTTCGCGGGCGAGGACCGTGTCGATGGCGGCGCCGTTGCGCCCGACCGTGAAGGTGTAGCCTACGCCTTCCGCCCCGTCGACGTCGCGAATGCGCACCGTGTTGAGCTCGAAAGCGCGCATCTCTCCATGCATGGAGTCGGTCAGGACGGTCGGCAGCGGGATGCGGTAGAAGCCGGGTTCGATGGAAGTGATCCTGGGCATGGTTTTCCTACGTTCGCGTCGTTGTCTGATGCGGTGCCGGCCGTCAGGCCGCCTCTTCGGTGCGCATGCTTAGACGGGCCTGAATGGCCACGACGAGCAGCAGGAACGCGCCGCGGATGACCGACTGCCAATAGGCGGACAGGCTGATCCAGCCGAGGCCGTTCTCGAAATTCAGGATGTTGAAGATGAGTCCCAGCAGGAGCACGCCGGCCAGCGTCGATCCGACGGAGCCGACGCCGCCCGTCAGGAGCGTGCCGCCCACGACGACGGCGGCGATGGCGAAGAGTTCCCATCCCACGCCCTCGATGGGCTGGCCTGCGCCGAACTGCGCTGCCAGGATCACACCTGCAAGGCCTGCGAGGCCGCCGCTTGCGAGATATACGAGCGCCTTCACCTGATTCGCAGGCAATCCCATGAGCCGCGCTGCGTCCTCGTTTCCGCCGATGGCGAGGACGGTGCGCCCGAAGGCGGTGAGATTGAGGATGAGGGAGCCGAGGAGATACGCGAATAGCGCGATCCAGGCCGGGATGGGAAAGCCGAGAAAATCCCCCTGGCCGAGTTCGGTAAAGCCTGACTCATAGGATACCGAGACGGACTGGTTTCCCGCGAGCAGCAGCGCACATCCGCTCGCCGCCAGCATCGTGGCGAGCGTCGCGATGAAGGGCAGAATGGCGAGCCGGGTGATGATGAGCGCGTTGCAGGCGCCGATTGCCAGCCCCGCAGCGAGGCCCCCGAGCAGACCGGGTAGGACGCCATAAGGCGAAAGGAGGGCAGCGACGACGCTGCCGAGCGCTGCCGTCGACCCGACTGAGAGGTCGATGCCGCCGGTGATGATGACGAAGCACATCCCCAGCGCGACCAGCGCGAACATGCTGTTGTAGCGCAGGACCGACAGCACGTTGAACGCGCCGAGGAAATTCTCGTACCGGAGCCAGCCGAACACGATGAGAGCCAGAAGCGCGAGAAGCACGCCGTAGCGGCCGATGCCCTGAAACAGCTTGAGCGAGGTGGTGTTCATCCGCGGCCTCAGCGATGGCTCTGCCGTTGCAGCCAGACGGCCAGAACGATGATGACGGCTTTCGCCGCGAGTGCCGCCGCATCCGGAACGCCGTTGGCAAGCAGCGTATAGCGGACGAGCTGGATGATGAGCGCACCGACCAGAGTGCCGATCACCGTGGCGCGGCCACCGGTGAGAAGCGTGCCGCCGACGGCCACGGCCGCGATGGCGTCGAGCTCCATGCCGAGGCCGACGAGATTGGCGTCAGCAGCGGAGTTGCGGGCGATCACGATGAGGCCTGCGATGCCGGACAGCAATCCGCTGATGAGGTAAACCCGCTGCTTGACGGAGGCGACGGGGATGCCGGCAAGCCGGGCCGCGCGTTCGTTGCCGCCGATCGCCAAGATCTGTCTTCCGAAGACGGTCCGCCGGAGCATCCAGGCGGCAAGCGCTACGATGAAGATCATCAGGATGGCCTGGAAGGGGACGCCGAAGACCCGCCCCAGGCCGATGAACTGGAAGCTCGGAAGATTGAAGACCTGGAGGTTGCCGTTGGTGAAGACTTGGGCGATGCCGCGCCCGGCGATGAACAGCACGAGGGTCGCGATGATCGGCTGGATCCGCAGGCGCGTCACCAGCCATCCGTTGAACCAGCCGAGCGCCCCCGCCACAACAACCGGTATGACGAATGCGAGCGCGATGCCGATGGCCGGGTGGGGCAGGGGAAAGAGCTTGCCGAGAAAGATTAGCGGCGCCAGCGCTCCCGCAATCGCCATGAGGGCGCCGACGGAAAGATCGATACCGCCGGTAGCGATCACGAGAGTCATCCCGACCCCGACGATCACGATGGTGCAGACCTGGGTGAGATTGACGTTGAGCGTCTGCCAAGTGGCGAAGTTGGGGGTGAGGGCGAAGTTGACGAGGATGAGGAGAGCCAGGGCGATCCAAGCCCCATGGCGCGTCAGCATGGTTCTGACATCGACGCGAGGAGCCCTTTGTGTCGGCGGAAGGGTTGTGGCGGTTTCAGCCATGAGCGGCCCCCGGGGCGCCTTCATGCCCATGAGCCATGGCCGCCATGACGCTCCGCTCGTTCAGCGCCTCGCCCGTCAGTTCCGCGGCCGTGTAGCCGTCGCGGAGAACAAAGATGCGGCTTGCCGCCTCCACCACTTCTTCCAGTTCCGAGGAGATCATCAGCACGCCTAGCCCCTGGCCGGCCAATTCCCGGATCAGGCCGAGGATCTCGGCCTTAGCGCCCACATCGATGCCGCGGGTCGGCTCGTCGAGGATGAGAAGCTTTGGGTTCATGCAGAGCCAGCGCGCCAGCAGCACCTTCTGCTGGTTGCCGCCCGAGAGTTCACGGATCCGCTGTTCCGGCCCGGAGCAGCGGATGCCCAGGCGCTTGATGAAACGGTCGACGATCTCGCGGCTGCGGGTCTCGTCCACGATACCGCGCCGCGACAATTGCGGCATGAGTGCAAGGGTGAGGTTCTCGCGCACCGACATATCGGGAATGATGCCTTCGAGCTTGCGGTCTTCCGAGCAGAAGCCCATGCCGGCCTGGATGGCATCAGACGGAGCCGCAATGGCGTTCTCACGCCCGGCGAAGGCGATCGTGCCGGAATCCGGCCTGTCGGCACCGAAGACGGCGCGGACGGATTCCGTCCGGCCGGCGCCGAGCAGCCCCGCGAGACCGACTATCTCACCCGAGCCGACCTCGAAGCTGACGTCGCGGACCTTGCGCCCGGCAGCGAGATTCCGAACCTCCAGAACGGGCTCGCGGCCATCGCGGTTCGACAGGTTGGCATCGTGCGATTCCTGCAGAACCTGAGTGAGTTCGCGTCCCAGCATCGAGGTGACGAGATCGAGCCGGGACAGCTGGGTTATCGGGGCGACCTGTACGGTTCGACCATCGCGCATGATGGTGACGCGGTCACAGACCGCGTAGAGTTCGTCGAGCTTATGGCTCACGAAGATCACCGAGACGCCGGCTTCCTTGAGCTGCCGGATGACGCCGAACAGCACCCGGACTTCGCGCTCATCGAGGGAGGACGTGGGCTCGTCCATGATGACGAGTCTGGCCTCGAACCCGATCGCACGGGCAATGGCGACCATCTGCTGCACGGCGGTCGGATAGACCATGAGCGGGCGATGCACGTCGATGTCGATCTTGAAGCGCGCGAGGAGAGAGCGCGCCTCCGCATGCATGGCGGGCCAGTCGAGAAGGCCGAAGCGGCGTTTCTCCCGACCGAGGCAGATGTTCTCGGTCACGGACCGATAGGGCACCAGGTTGATCTCCTGGTAGATCGTGCTGATCCCGGCCTTCTGCGCTTCCTGCGGCGAGGAAAACTCGACGGGATTGTCGTCGAACAGGATCTCGCCGGCATCCTTCCTGTAATAGCCGGTGAGGATCTTGATCATGGTCGATTTGCCGGCGCCGTTCTGGCCGATCAGCGCATGAACCTCGCCTCTCTCGACCACGAGCTCGGCTGCGCGCAAGGCGGGGATGCCGGCGAAGCGCTTGTCGATGCCGTGCATGGTGAGGAGCGGCGCCATGAAAGTTCCGATTTCGGTCGGCCAACGAAAGAGGCGCTGCCGGCATCGGCCGGCAGCGCCTCGTCCTTCAGTATGCGTCGCCGATGAGCTGGGCTGCGTTCGACTTGTCGAAGAAGCGGTCGGTGTTCACCACCCAGGGCTGGATCTGCTCGCCTTTCGCGAATCGAGCCAAGGTCTCGAAGGCTTTCGGTCCGAACTTCGGATTGCATTCGACGGTGGCGAGCATCTTGCCGTCGATGATGGCCTGCAGGGCGTCACGCGTGCCGTCGACGGAGACGACGATCACGTCCTTGCCCGGCTTCTTGCCGGCCGCCTCGAGGGCCGCGATCGCGCCAATCGCCATCTCGTCGTTGTGCGCATAGATCGCCGTTGCGTCGGGATGGGCCTGCAGCAGCGTCTCGGCGACCTGGCGGCCCTTGTCGCGGGCGAAGTCGCCCGATTGGGATGCCACGATCTTCATGCCCGAATGAGCCTTGATGTAATCCTCAAACCCCTTCCGGCGATCATTCGCCGGCGAAGAGCCCGTGGTGCCTTCGAGCTGGATGATCTTGGCATTGCCGTCGACGGCCTTGGTAAGGGCTTCGGCCGCGCGCTTGCCTTCGTCGACGAAATCCGACCCGATGAAGGTGACATAATCGCGGCCGGCCTTGGCGAGGCTCTGATCCACGTTCCGGTCGAGCAGGACGACTGGAATGCCCGCCTTCTTGGCGGCCATCACGGCGGGGATGAGGGGCTTCTCCTCGCGCGGGGCCAGGAAGATCAGATCGACGCCTTGGGCAATCATCGAGTTGACATCGGCCACCTGCTTGGCGGCCGAGCCGGCGGCGTCCGTATAGACGAGCTGATGTCCGAGCTTCGCGGCTTCAGCTTTCATGCTCTCCGTCTGCGCGATGCGCCAGGGATTGTTCGACTCTGTCTGGGCGAAGCCGACCTTATATTTATCCTTCTGCTTCAGCTTGGGCAGCTCCTGCGCCGACACGCCGCCAAGTCCGAGTCCGATGGCGGCCACACCCGTTGCAAGTGCAAGGAAAGTTCGTCTGAGCATCATCTTCCTCCATGCAAGTTCTCGCCCCTGTTGCCAGGGTTCGTTGTGTATTGCTGCAGCCCGTTCAGGGCTGCAGGTTCTCACCAGCGGACATACGTGGTCTGCTTCCGCAGGTAGCCGTCGAAACCGTACTTGCCGTCCTCGCCGCCAAGGCCCGAATGCTTCCAGCCGGTGTGGAAACCCTGGACAAGTTCCCCGCAGGGACGATTGACGTAGAGCTCACCGAATGAAAGCTCACGGGAGAGGCGCATGACCCGGCGCAGATCATTCGTGTAGACATAGGCCGACAGACCGTAGCTCGTGTCGTTGGCGAAGCTCAGCGCCTGTTCGAAGCTGTCGACCGTCATCACCGGCGCCACGGGGCCGAAGATTTCCCGCTGCATCACCGGCGACCGATTGCTGTCGACCCGCAGCACGGTCGGCTCGAACCAGTGACCGCGTGCAAACTCGCCTTCCGTCAGGCGACGGCCTCCGGCGAGCAGCTCTGCGCCCGCCGCTATCGCCTCGTTGACGATCTCCTCGACCTTGTCGACCTCGGGCCGGTTGACTTTCGGCCCCATGTCGGGATTCGTCATCGGATCGGCCAATCTCAGCGCCTTCACGCGCGACAGGAATTTGTCGAGGAACGGCTCCGCAATGGCCTTGTGCAGATACATACGTTCATTGCAGGTGCAGATCTGCCCGCAATTCGTGAAGCGCGAGATGATCGCGGCCTCGACGGCCGCGTCGACATCGGCGTCCTCAAAGACGATGAAAGGCGCTTTGCCCCCCAATTCCAAACGGACGACCTTCAGATCCTGCGCGCCAGCGGCATAGATCTCCCGTCCCGCGCGCACGCTGCCCGTCATGGTGATGAGGTCGCTTAAGGGAGACCGCACGAGGGCGTCGCCGACACTCCGCCCGTCGCCTGTCACCACGTTGAGCACGCCTTTCGGCAGCCCGACCTCATGGGCGAGGCGAGCGATCTCGATGGCGGAGAGGGGAGTGGATTCATGGCCCTTCACGACGATGGTGTTGCCGGCGACAAGGGCTGGACCGATCTTGCGGGCGGCCAGGGCCGCCGGGTAGTTCCAAGCCGTCAGGCCGACGACCACGCCGAAGGGGACACGGCGGATCCAGACGTCCTCGTTGGGATGGTCCGATGGCAGAAGATCGCCTTCGATGCGCCGCGCGTTCTCGGCCGCATAGGTGAGAAACGTCACGACGGCGTCGATCTCGCCTTCGGCCTGGTTCAGGGGCTTGCCTTGTTCGAGCACAACGATGCGCGCAAGGTGCGCCTTCTCCCGGCGGACGGCCGCAGCGAGATCGAGGATATGGCCGGAGCGCACGATGGGTGGGAGAGCGGCCCAGGCAGGCTGGGCGCGCTTGGCCGCTTCCAAGGCGGCCGTAGCATCGTTCACGGAGCCGGCCGGGACGGTTGCGAAAACCGTCTCGGTCGCCGGATTCTCGACCTCCAGACGGCCAGGCGCCTGACCATCCGTCCAGGCTCCATCGATATACATTTGATAGTGGGTCACGTCATCTGCGTGACGGGTTACAGCGGGAGCAATCATCGTGAGCTCCCGACACGATAGGCTCCTTGAAGGGGAGAGGCAGGGCCTGACCCGGTCGTACCTGCTGATGGCGTCACTCGTGTTTCCTCCGAGCTTGCTCAAGCTGAGCAACATCAAGCCAAACGTCGGTTGTGGATCTATTTGGTATGACCGAAACTAGGATGACGCAGCGGCATGTTAACTGTCAAGAGTCTGAAGATAGCCTAAACTTTTGAAGGCCTCTGGCCCCCTGGAGGTACGCTTCGACGACCTGAAGGCTGGCTTCTGGTCCGACCATATGTTAGCCGATGCAAAGCGGAGTCCTTTCATTCGAGAGGTCTATCGGCGGACGATCTGGTGAGGGGCGAGCATGGGTCATGAGATTGAGCTGCTTGGCAAGGATCCGGTTGGGCGCCGATCGGATGCCGTCGCGGAGGAGCTCGTGCGGATGATCCAGTCCGGCGATCTTCGGGAGGGCGATCGTCTTCCCGCCGAACGGGAGCTGATGCAGCGCTATGGCGTGAGCCGGTCGGCGGTCAGAGAAGCCATTATCTCGCTGGCCAATCGCGGGCTCGTCGTGACCCGCTTGGGACATCGCCCCGTTGTGCGCAAGCTCGATTATGAGATCGCGATCGATAAGGTCGGAAATCTTGTCGGGCACCTCGTTGTGGAGCGGAACGGGGTTTGGAACCTGTTCGACTCCCGCATCTTCCTCGAGGCGGCGCTGGCGCGCTGGGCCGCCAGCCACGCACGGCGTGACGATATCGAAGAGCTTCGGGCCGCGCTGGAAGCCAATCGTCAGGCCATCGGCAATTCAGTGCTGTTCGACGAAACCGATGCCGCCTTCCATGCAGTCCTCTATCGGATCCCCGGCAATCCGATCTATCCGGCCGTTCACAAGGCTTATGTGGAGTGGCTCATCCAGCACTGGCGTTCCATGAAGCGCGGGGCCGATATCGATCAGATGAACTATGCAGGGCACGAAGCGATCTTCGATGCCATCGCGGCACGCGACCCGGACAGCGCGGAAGAGGCGCTGCGCCGCCACCTCGTCGCGGCGTGGGAGTTCGTGCGATCGACATTTGCCAACTGGAAACAGGTTCACGCTCAACGACCTAGTGATGATTCTTGATCGTCGCGGGCGTGCCAACAGGATGAGCCTGCTAGTAGGAATCAAGGGCGTCCGGTCCAACGGAGTGTCGCCTTCCGGCACGGGGCTGACCTTATCTCGATTTTGGGACTGGCTTCGTGAGCAGACCTTACATCTTGTCGGCATTCGGTAGCGATGACCACCAAGCAGCAGGTAAGTGCCTGGACGAGCGGGATGTTTTACCGTTCGCGATTATATCCCGATCCGCAATCGGCCCCAATCCACCCGGCAACTGATATAGGCGGCGAAGCTTGTCCTTGAGGTATGGCATATCGTGTCGGCAGGCTAGACAACGCATTCTCCGAGTAACACACTCGTCTCCGGAACTGCACTGAGGCCATCATGGATCGGCTAGAGCAGAAGGTCGCACGGCGGCTGGTCGCCATCTTCGCGGCTGACGTGGCAGGCTATTCGCGCCTCACGGAGCAAGATGAGACCGAGACGGTCCGAAAGCTCGTTTCTCATCGGGAAATCATGGATCGGTTAATCGCTGAACATGGTGGGCGGATCGCCAATACGGCAGGCGACAGTGTTCTGGCGGAGTTCCCCTCCGCCGTCGATGCCGTCCAATGTGCCATGGAGGTCCAGAAGGCTCTCGGACACCTGAACGAGGGAGCCCCGCCCGAGAAGGCCCTGCGATTTCGGATCGGTATCCATGTCGGCGACGTGGTCGTCCGAGGGAGTGACCTCCTGGGCGACGGGGTCAATGTTGCGGCCCGGCTGGAGGGACTGGCTGAGCCGGGAGGCGTGTGCATTTCAGGAGATGCTCATCGGCAGGTCAGGAAGGCCCTGGCGATACCCTTCACGGATCTTGGCTCGCAGCAGCTCAAGAATATAGACGAGCCAGTCCAGGTTTTATCGATGAGGTTTGATGAAAGCAGTTCCGCCAAAACGGGAGCCCAGGCGTTGTCGCCTGTGAGAACACTCCCTCTCCCAGATAAGCCATCCATCGCGGTCCTGCCATTCGTCAACATGAGCCCAAGCCCTGATGCCGAGTTCTTCGCCGATGGCATCACAGAAGATATCATCACCGCGCTTGCTCGACTGAAATGGTTGTTTGTGATCGCACGCAACTCCACCTTCACATACAGGGGGAAAGCCGTCGATGTTCGTCAGGTCGCCCGTGAGCTTGGTGTTCGGTACGTGGTGGAAGGAAGTGTGAGAGCGTCTGGTCAACGCATCCGTATCACGGGTCAGCTCATTGATGCCGAGACGGGCAATCACATCTGGGCCGAGCGGTACGACCGGCACCTCAATGACATCTTCGCCGTTCAGGACGAGATCACCGAGAGCGTTGTTGCCACTATCGAGCCGCACCTTTATGCGGAGGAGAGCCTCAGGGCCTCTATGCAGCCCCCCGAGAGCATCGCTGCTTGGGGTCTTGTGATTAGGGCTCTGACCTTGATCAACAAAGCTGATCGCAGTGAGAACCAACAGGCTCAGCTTTTGCTCAATCGTGCCATCGAGAGCGAGCCTTCCTATGCCAGAGCCCATGCGGTTCTCTCATGGGCGAAGTGGTGGGAAGCCTTCAACCAGTGGACACCCGATGCAAGCGCCGTTGCTGCCGTCTATGAGGACGCCGCAGAAGTCGCAGGCCATGCTCTCGCTCTTGATCCCGACGAGCCGTGGGCTCGAATGACGGTAGGTTTGACACTGAGCCGATCAGGCCATCAGGACCAAGCTTTGGAGCAGATCCATGCTGCGCTCGATGCACATCCAAATTGGGCTCTCGGACGCGCCATGTGTGGGCTTGTGCTCGTTCGAGCCGGGCGGTTCGATGATGCAATCTCTGAAACAGAACACGCGCTTCGCATGAGCCCGTTGGATACATTCGCGGGAATCTACATGGTCTTCCATGCACTTGCGCTCATGTCTGCACGGAGGTTTTCAGAGGCCCTAATCTACTTCAGGAAAACAGTTCAGTCTTATCCTGACTTTTTGGGTCAATACGGTGCGCTGATCAGTTGTTGCGGTCATCTCGGCTTGATCGAAGAAGCGCAGATATACTTGCGCCGTCGAAACAAGCTCACAAGCACACCATATAGCGTCAGCCAGACTCGAAGGGAACTAAGTCGCTTCGCTCATGCAGACGTTTTTGTTGAAGGGCTTAGCAAGGCGGGCGTTCCAGAATGACCGCTTGCCACCTCGCCAGTGGACATGGAAACCCTGGAAGCACTCGACCACATCGCGATCAACGATGTCCTCTGCCGCTTCTTCCTCGCTTTCGACGAGCGGGACTGGGCAGCCATGGGAGCCTGCCTCGCAACCGAAGTCTTCATTGACTATGCCTCGTCCGGGCGGGAACAACCCGGCACCATGAGCGGCGCCGAGTTCGTCCAGCGCCGGCGCAATGCAGTCGATACCCTGGCCAAGCATCACAGCTTCTCCAACCTGCTGCTGACGCGGGACGGTGACGGCGTGAAGGGGCGCTGCAACTACCTCATCCTGCGGTTCGACCGCGACTTCAAGGGCGAGGGCGAGGACTTCTACCACGCGTGCGGGGCCGACGAGTTTCGTTTCGGCAAGGCTGATGGTGCGTGGAAGATCACCAGCGTCACGCAGCGGGCGCTCCAGAGTTGGGGCAATCGGCAACTGCACGCAGGCACGCGCAAGACCGAAGCCCAAGACATCAAGGCATGATGCCCGCCTTGTGCGCCCCCGGCAGCAGATCCATCAGCGCCCGCAGAGGCGGGCTGGCTTCGCCCTGCCACACAAGGTGCGTACGGTTGATGCGGAACCGCTCCGGCAGCGGATGGCGCTCCACCGCAGTGCCCAGGACGGCTTGGTCGGGCACTTCTGCGGGCACGATGGCCACGCCGGTGCCGGCGGCCACACATGCCACGATGGCGTGGTACGAGTCGAGCGCTGCCTCGAGGCGAAGTAGAGCCGCAGGTGGGGGATTGCTTTCACCCCGGCGGGGCCCGTGTGCACAATCGAGGCTTCGTTGGTGATCTCGATGGACCCCTGAGGGTACAAGTAGGTCGGACGCAGCCAACGCATCGTCCCCTCGTTGCCGGATAACCTTGACCCTCAGCCCAGTCGCTGTATCTCAGCCCGTCTTGCCGGGGGGCGGAACGTTGGACGACTACTTCGTAATTCAGCCGATCGGCGGCCTGTGGGCCGTGGTGAGCAGCGAGATCATCCTGGCTCGCTGCCCCAGCGTGCCGGAGGCCATCCGGGCAGCGGTCCAGGTCGCCTCCCGCACGGCAAGTTACGGCCGCACTGTCCAGGTGCTGGTCGATGAGCCAGGGCGGGGCCGCACCGTGATCTGGGACTCGACGCGGGACGGGTTCAGCGGCGGCTGATGGATCGGCCCTCATCGCGTCACCCTGCACAGTCAGCGTCGACAGCAATGCCAAGCAAGGAAAGGATTATGATGCTTCAAGATACTGCCAGCCGCCGTGTGCTTCTCGTCGAGGACGAGGCCATGATTGCGATGCTGGTCGAGGACATGCTCGAGGACCTCGGCCATGAGCTGGTCAGGGTCGCCACCCGCCTCGAGGACGCGGTTGCCGCCGCCGGGAACGAGGCCATCGACTTGGCGAT
>NZ_JAERQD010000091.1 GCF_016735695.1 Microvirga zambiensis WSM3693
GTTCTGGCAAGGCTTGATCACCTGCCTCGATACGCCGCCTTTCTCACACCGTCATCACCCAGTTCCCGCCATAGCTCCCTTGGAAGCCCAGTTCGACTCAAGCGCGAAGATCTTCAGCCAGTGTTCTCGTTTAAGCTGCGCGGCGCCTATGCCAGGATGGTTGGGCTCCCACGCGAGGCGCTTGAGCGGGAAGTGATCTGCGCCTCGGCCGGCAATCATGCCCAAGGCGTGGCTCTCGCGGCTCAGAAGCTCGGTGCCAAGGCGACCATCGTGATGCCGCGTACCACGCCTGCGATCAAAATCCAGGCGGTGAAAGGGCAGGGCGGTCGTGTGGTCCTCCATGGCGAGAGCTTTGACGAGGCCTATACCCACGCCCGTCACCTTGAGGCAGAGAAGGGTCTCACCTTCATCCATCCCTATGACGATCCCGACGTGATCGCCGGGCAGGGCACAGTGGGCATGGAGATCCTGCGCCAACACCCTGACCCTCTCGAGGCCGTGTTCGTGCCAATCGGAGGGGGTGGATTGGCTGCAGGAGTGGCTGTCTACACCAAGTTCCTGCGGCCCGAGGTGAAGGTGATCGGCGCCGAGCCCGAGGACGCCGCCAGCATGGCGGCTGCCCTTGCCAAAGGGGATAGGGTCATCCTGAACCAGGTTGGGCTGTTTGCGGATGGTGTGGCGGTGCGGCAGGCCGGAGAGGAAACCTTTCGCCTGTGCCGCGAACTCCTCGACGAGGTGATCACTGTGAGCACGGACGAGATCTGTGCGGCCGTGAAGGACATCTTCGAGGACACGCGTGCGATCGCCGAACCTTCCGGGGCTGTCAGCCTGGCAGGGCTGAAGAAGTACGTGGAACGGGAAGGATCGCGGCAGCAGACCTTGGTTGCGATCAACAGCGGCGCCAACATGAACTTCGACCGGCTTCGCCACATTGCTGAGCGGGCCGAGATCGGCGAACACCGCGAGGCCTTGCTGGCAGTCACCATTCCCGAGAAGCCGGGCAGTTATCGCCGCTTCATCCAGCTGCTGGGCAAGCGCTCGATCACCGAGTTCAACTATCGCTACTCGGATCCTTATGCAGCGCAGATCTTTGTCGGCGTGCAGCTCTCGGAAGGCGATCTGGAGAAGCGCCAGATCATCGCCATGCTGCGGGAGCAGGGCTATCCCGTACTCGACATGAGCGAGAACGAGATGGCCAAGCTGCACGTGCGCTACATGGTCGGCGGGCAAACGCCTGGCCTTCAGGATGAGTTGATCTTCCGCTTCCAGTTCCCGGAACGGCCCGGAGCCCTCCTGAAGTTCCTTAACGGATTGTCCGCCAGCTGGAACATCTCGCTATTCCACTACCGCAACCATGGCGCCGATTATGGCCGGGTGCTAGCTGGCATCCAGGTTCCCACCGCTGAGAGAGCGCAGCTCAAGCATAGTCTGGACGAGCTTGGATATCCTTACTGGGATGAGAGCGACAATCCAGCGTATCGTTCCTTCCTGAACCGGGACGCCGCAGGTGTCATCAGCCGGATCTGAGGCATAACCGCCGGCAAGCGCCTTCTCGGCTGCGGTACTTTGCTAGAACGCTCTGTCCGGAGGGCTCCGGTCGTGAGACGAATCTTTGGAGGTGGCGTCGCCCTCTTGCTAGCAGGCGATGTCGGCTGCGGGACTGACAGCTAGCTTTGTCTTCCGCTTCTGCTTGCCACTCTCAGACTGGGAACTCAGGTGAAAGGGGAGGTCGAGTTGCTTCTTGCCTAGCACAGGAGCTTCCGCAAGCCCAGCCCGCTTGAGCCACTGCTGGAAATGAAGGTTGGCGGCTCGTTGAGCCTTCCTCTGCGTATCCTCAATGCCCTGCAACTGAACCCCAGCTGAGACCGGAACATCGTTGAGATACCAACGGAAGCGGCCCTCGTCGTTACCGCTCGAAACACGATACACCCGCGCAAAGACGTGAAGGTGCAGGCTGCCCACCACATCATCAGGGCTGTTGTCGTCAGGAATGGTTGGCTTCCACCGCAGTGCCATCTTCCACCTTTCTCAGCACCGGCTCTGATTACGCGATAAGGGCTAAGGAGGTGTTATCGAGATCGTGAGATGGGCAAAGTGCTCGTCTCCAGCCGCGCACGGGCATCAGAAAACATGGCGATCTGCTATCGTGGCAAGACCAACCTGAATTGAGTAAACAAGAATTCGCTTTAACTAAGGATTGGGAAGTCAACGGCCACAGCAGTCATCTCTCACATCAGCAAGATTGCCGAGTTTCCTCCGCACGAGACGTCTTATTGCTTATGCAGGCTGGTGTTCTTAGTGCGCACTGCATCACTGTCGCTGAGCCTCGATTCTTTCGTCACCATCTCTGCTATTGCCGTCGCTCGACAAGCTAGCCCGAACTGTCGTGTGGGACGGCCGATCGAGGCTGCGGGTCAGTTTGTGAATGATCCAGCGTCTAACCCGACGTGCTGAGGATCGTTTCATTACCAGCATCCAGAGACACAGGAATGTCTGCGACGCGGTCTGCTCGACGTATCGATCGTGACGAGGTTCCCGGTAATCGGATCGAGAATGGTCATAGGCAGTTCTCTCGCGTTCAGGCACAAGACCAATGCCGTGCCTGCCATTTGGATCAACTTCGATTGCGATTGTGGTTACGAGACAGTGACTGCACCGGGACACTCACCTCCCCAAAGCAGACCGAGGCGGCTCATCCGCGCCCCGGCTACTTTCAACGAGAGGGCTGATCCGAATCCCAGCAGATCAACCAGCCCATGGTCGTAGCAATATGGTTAATGGATTGCTAATAATCCGTCCCGGAGCTGCCTGATCTTACTCGGGCCTGTTAACACTCTAGTAACCACTTTCGGCGCCGAATAGGTCTGCTTACGGCGGTATATCTGGCAATGCTCCAGTTCGTTCCGGCGTCGTTGCTATTGCTACCTCTCAATCTCGCATGTGCCTGCGTGGGTGCCGTGCCTCCTCACGGTCACTTTGGAGAACTGCCAGCGATGAAGAAGCCAAGGCCAAAGCATACCAAGGCGAGGACAAAGACTAGACAGGGCAGAGTGCTTGTCGTGACCTCCGGCAAGGGCGGCGTCGGCAAGACCACCTCCGCTGCGGCGTTGGGTGCCGCATTCGCTCAGAACGGGCAGAAAGTAGTGCTGGTCGACTTTGATGTTGGGCTGCGCAACCTAGACTTGGTCATGGGGGCCGAGCGGCGCGTGGTCTTTGACCTGATCAATGTCATCAAAGGCGAGGCCAAGCTTGCGCAGGCGCTCATTCGGGACAAGCGCCTGGAGACACTGGCTCTTCTACCGGCATCGCAGAGCCGGGACAAGGACAGTTTGACCGAGGACGGGGTCGCACGCGTCATCGTTGATCTCCGCACCCTATTCGACTGGGTGATCTGCGACAGCCCGGCCGGCATCGAGAGGGGAGCGACGCTCGCAATGCGGCATGCCGATGTCGCTGTTGTCGTGGTGAACCCAGAAGTGTCCTCAATTCGTGACGCCGATCGCATCATCGGCATGCTCGATGCCAAGACCGCCAAAGCCGAGAGCGGCCAGCGCGTCGACAAGCACCTGCTTCTCACCCGTTATGATCCCGTTCGTGCCCGACGCGGTGAAATCATGAAGGTGGAGGACGTGCTGGAGATCCTATCCGTTCCGCTGTTAGGCATCATCCCGGAGAGTGGGGAAGTGCTGCTGAGCTCAAACGTTGGAGCCCCAATCACCCTGGGCAGCCCTGGCAGTGAACCTGCTCACGCCTACCTTGAGGCGGCGCGGCGACTGAAGGGTGAGGGAGCCGAGATCGCTCTCGCACGCGAGAAATCTGGTCTATTGCATCGCCTGTTCACCCGGCGGGCTGCGTAGACCGGTTCAGCCTCTAACAGCAACAAGCTTGGATCTGAGCGGCACTCGGATCAGTCGCCGATGTGAGTGGGATTGAGCTTTCTGCGGGAGTAGTAGACGCCGTACTGCGTATCTTTTGTCGACTGGCGACGGTCGAGGTCGGTGAACAGCCTGAGAGACAGGTCGTACCGACCAAGGTGATAGAGCGACCATGCACGTATAAGCCCCATCCCTTGGTCTTCGCGCGTCACGGAGGCCCTTTGGTCCAAAGTCGCGATGGTTTCGCGGTACTTGCCATCTTGGAACAGCGCGAGGGCCTTCTCACTGAGTTGTGAAGCCAGAGCAGAGTTGGTCGCTCGATCGGCTTGGTTTGGTCTCGGGCCTGCGTTTGACCGCGATTGCGCCCCGGCTGGATTGACTGCCAAAAGTCCTACACACAGAAAGATCAAGGGAGTCAGAATTGACCTGAGGAAAGGGCGGATCGAACGCATCGCGGATCTCCCGTTTGTCGAGATTGGGTCTATCATGCGGATTGAAGACGTAGAAACGGAAAGCAGGCAACCAAGTGGAAGCGACGTCTAGCATTCTGGGATCGTCGGCGATACGGGCTTTGGAAATGCGCAGCAAACGATTGTAGCTTCCTCCTGCGCTGCGGCTGGTGGCGATCTCCTCGAAGATCTCGCTTGAGACGTCCTGAAAAGGATACGCCTTTTGCCCATCGTGCTGGCGAGGCAGGTGCTACCCACAAGCTGCCATTCCTCGGTTGCCTTAATGAATGGGAATTCATGACACCATTGATGATCATCCGGACTTCCAAAGCCATTCTGGCTGCATCGGCCGCCTTGTAGGTCAGCCTCGTCGCATACGGCAACATCACGGACTACGGGACGAACCTCGCCTTTGTGAACCACGTCTTATCAATGGATACCGTATTTCCGGACACGACGATCAGGTACCGGGCCATCACAAGCCCGGCCCTGCATCAGGCTGCATACCTCCTGATCATCCTGGCAGAAGTGCTGGCGGCCACACTCTGCTGGGTCGGTGTGATCCGGCTGTTCCGAACGATCCTAGACCCGTCGGCATTCGCCCGGTCTAAGGATGTCGCGGTGATCGGCCTGACGATCTGTCTCCTCATCTGGCTGGTTGGCTTCATCGCGGTCGGAGGCGAATGGTTCGCTATGTGGATGTCCACGCAATGGAACGGCATAGAATCTGCCTTCCGTTTCTCGGCCTTGATCCTTGGCATTCTGATCTTTGTGGTGCTTCCGGACGGCGATCCAACTGGCTGAAACGGGAACAGGTATGGCGTGGCGTATGGCAAGGGCTGGAAGGAGCCGGACGGCAACGCCGATCCGGTTCCAATTCGGGATCGAGTATGCCCGCTGTTTATTGCGGCCGATGATCGGGCGGCAGCGGCGCGTGGCGGCCCTTCTGGCGAGAGGCGGGATCCTGCAGAAAACACGCGGCGGACCTCTACGGCCAATTTTCAGGATCCATCGGCTAAGTAGCCCTCAAGATCAGAAGCGAAGCGGACAAGCCTGTGAACCTGAGCCCATGAGTAAAATGCGGCTTGTCCTGCTATTTGAGCCGGAGGCCGTGAGTGATACCGACCTTGATGCAATCATAGCCTACCTTGCTTATATGGCCGGACAGCGACGTTAGGAACTTCCCAGGACACTGTTCCGGATGCTTCAAGCGCAGGAATGCAACCGCTTGCAGAGCCCGATGAGTCACACCGAGCGTGAGGGTTACGATGCCGACCGGTTTGCTCAAGGGCCGAGCAAGAGCCGCACCCTGACAGACGCTTACAGCAGGAAGAGCGGTAGGTACAAGGCACCGATGGTGCAGCCCAGCGTAAGGACCGCCGTGATCGCCGCTGCTCGCGAAAACCGGTCTCTATCGTCCTCCATGACACCCTCCCGCATGGCCATGTGCAGGGTTCTGGTTACCGCAGTGGGCATTAGCCGGCGGTGCGCCGCCGCACGCGGCATCTCCTGGGAGGCGCCCGCGCTGACAGCCGCCGGTGTCGCGCTCCTGTTATGCACCCAGCTGCCATAGCGGCGCTGGTAACATGTTGACCGGGGCTAGGCATTGTCGGTGGTTGCTCCATTTCCCTTTCGATCATCCTGCAGCCGAAATGAAAGGCACTTTCACATGACCAAGCTCGCGCTGTATGTGCCACTGGAGGCCAAAGAAGGGAAAGAGGAAGAGGCGGCCGACTTTCTCCGTTCGGCCTTGCCGCTCGTTGAAGAGGAGCCGGGCACGACCACATGGTACGCTGTGCGATTTGATCACAATACGTTCGCGATCTTCGACGCGTTTCCGGATGCGGCCGCCCGAGATGCTCATCTGGCAGGAAAGGTGGCCGTCGCGTTGATCCAAAAGGCTCCCGACCTCTTTGTCGATCCCCCCGAAATTCAGCGCCTGGAGATTCTGGCCTATAAGCCCCATCGCGCGTCTTAGGTATCCCGGCCGGTTCGGGAAGAAGGTTATCTCGAACCAAATGCAACGTTCAGGCATCAAGCCCCGGCGTGTTCCATGACATGGCCACACCAGCGTTTTCGAAATACGCGCCAGAGCGAGAAAATTTCGGCATCAGGTTCCATTTTGCTCTAGGATCGATCCAATATGGCTCTGCTTAGGTTGAAAAGATCATTTGAACGGGCGTGATTGTGCCGGCCTGAACCGGCGCGATCATGTTGGTCACCTTCTCCTTGACAGTCGGTCCCATCAGATTGTGCAACCCCAGCGGCGGTGGCGTACCGCCCGTGGCCTGCGCTTGGAGGCGCGCAAAGAAGTCGAGCGCGATCCCCTGCCGGTTCTCCTCCATTCCAAGGGAAAAGCCTGTCGCGTTAGCCGCAGCGCGATAAGTTTGCGGCGTTTCGAGCGCCGAGAGGTCCGGCGTCTCGGCCCACGGCACCGGGAAGGCGAGGTCGCCATCGCCCGTACGCATCACCTCATAAGCCGCGAACGTTCCTCCGTCGCGAAGCACTCGGCGCGCTTCACGAAAGAGTGCCTCCTTATCGGGGATATTCATGCCGACGTGCAGAAGGAGGGAGAGGTCGAAGCTGGCGTCGGGCAATGGCAACGCAACTGCGCTGCCGACCTCGAAGCGCACGCGATCCGCCATCCCGCACATCGCGGAGAGGGCACGAGCGGTTTCGACAAAATGCAGCGTCAGGTCTACGCCGGTCACGTGGCAACCGTAGCGCGATGCGATCACCCGCGCTGGGCCGCCAATACCGGAGCCAATATCGAGCACCTCCATATCAGACCGAATGGCAAGCTTCTCCAGAAGTGCAGTTGTCGCCTCTGCGCCACCGATGTGGAACTCGTCGACTGGCTTCAAGACTTCTGGCGAAATCCTGTCTCGGTCGTGCCCCATCTCTGCTATGCCGGCACGGATGCGGGCGAGCACATCGTAGGACGCGTAATGCTTCGAAACGCCGCTTTCAATGTCATGCACGGCTTGTCTCCCTCGATGATCCTGAGACAGCCTGGCTGATGAGGCCAAACGGGTGTGTAGAATGCCATCCTTCTTGCTGTTGTGGTAGCTGGATGGGTGGCTTACTGCCCTTCTTGCTGTTGTGGTAGCTGGATGGGTGGCTTACTGCTTAGAAGGTAGCTATGCGGACTACTTGGATCACCGTGACTCGCCCCCGAGACAGGCCGCCGGGTTGTCCCGCTGCCCCAGATCAAGCCATATTCCAGAGGTCCAAAGGATGCCTGGGACTGTGCGGCTGGGGAGGATTTATGTGGATAGGTACGCACGGCTGAATCTAGCCGAAGGGCCAGATGCCAAGTGCGAGTGAAGTGCGCAGAAGACGTAGACCGGCGACTGCAACTGTCACGGACTCCTTACAAAAACTCTCAAAGGATCGACTGAGGTGATGCAAGCGCGGAATTACAGGTTTGAGACCGCTTCGACCCCGCTCGCTGGCGGCGACAGGTTCCGTTAGATATGTTATCGGTCTTGTTGCTGTAGCTGCAAAGTTAGAATGTCCTGATCTTGCAAAGTAGGAAAGTCACACTCCCCTGGACGGCAGTAAAGCGCAAGCCCATGTCAGATCGCGAAGCGGTTCGGGTGATCACGACCGAGCGGACACCGCGGCGCAGGATCTCTCAAGGCATTCCCAAATGCGTTCGAGAAGGATCGGAGCCAAGACGCTCGACGAACTGCCGGGACTTACTGATTCTCACAGATCAGCCTGGATCCCGATCCATCTCAAACCGGTTCATATCGAACAACGAGAGATCGAGTTTGCTGCTGCCTTGTGTGGCGAGGTCGGCCAATGCCTCTCCGACGACACTGGCGAACTTAAACCCATGCCCAGAGCAAGGAGACGCCACCACAACCTCCGGTGTTCCTGGAAGGGTGTCGATCACGAAGTGCTCGTCCGGTGTGTTGGTGAATAGGCAGGCTGCGAGCCGCAAGGTCGGACCATCGGCATCTGGGAACATGTGCCGGATGCCTTTGCGGAGGGCCTCTTCGTCGGCAGGCGTAGGCTCACGGGAGAGTTCGTCCGCATGACCGGTCTCATGGAAATGGTGATAAAGCCCGATCTTGAAACCCGGAATGCCCCAGGTCGGGAATTGGTAGAAGTGACCCACCTCAGACGAGATGTTCGAGACCGGAAAAACCTCAGGCCTGAAGAGGTCTGGCTTCTGTGGCAGGAACCAGCCCAGAACCTGTCTTTCCGGCACTGCTTTCGTCTTGAGCGCGGGGATGAGATCGGAAATCCAACCACCCGCTGAAACCACGACCTTCCCGGCCTCGTATCGGCCCTGATCCGTTACCACCACCACCCGCCCGTTGGCAGGCTCGATAGCGAGCACCTTCTCACGTCCGTGGATCTCGGCTCCGGCGGAAACAGCTAGGGAGGCGTGCGCCAGGATGGCGCGTTCTGATGCTACAAAGCCTGCATCTGGCTGATACACGACAGCATAATTGTCTGGAAGCTTGTAGCCGGGGAACCGCTGTGTTGTTTCACTAGCCGTCAGCACTTCATGGGGCAGATTGTGCTCCCGGCATGCAGTCAATGCGCCCTGGACGATCCGACTATCTTCCAGACCTGCATCGATTCCGCCCGTGACGAAGAGAAGTTGTTCCTTCGCAAGCTGCTCGGTCTCCCGCCATAGCTCATAGGCGCGACGGAGAAGGGGCACGTAGTTGGGATGCTCAAAATAGGCGAGGCGGATAATCCGGTTTAGCCCATGCGATGAGCCCATGTTGTGGCCGAGATCAAACCGGTCGATCCCCAGCACCCTCTGGCCACGGCGAGCCAATTGCCAGAGCGTAGCAGAACCCATGCCACCGACGCCGATCACGATGGTGTCAAAGGTCTTCATCTCAGACTCCTTGTTCGCTGTCCCATTCTTGGCAAGAGGTTATCGGTTTGCAGGTTGAGCGCAACGGACATGTGGGGGAGCGGCTATCGAAGGATGCCGCTCCTCGGCCACTTCCAACCGATCAGAATTGTTCTTACATCGTGCGACAAGCAACATACTTGGTTTAAGCGGCATTTGGATGATCGACTTCCACCAGCAGATCGCTGATCTCGAAGCTGAGATCGACGCCTTGTCCGATGCCGCCGAGCACTGTCGGAAGAGCATGGTAGTGGCAAAGGCAGCGGTAGGTGGAGGTATTCTGCTTCTCGTGGTGTCCCTCCTGGACCTGATCTGGGTCGATGCAATCGTTCTCGTCATCGGGATCGCCGCGACACTGGCTGGAATAGGCTTCTACGGATCGAGCCGGAGCAGCCTTGAGACGATCACCGAGAAAGTCCGAGCCTATGAAGCTCGTCGTGCCGAGATGATCGACGCACTGGATCTTCGGGCGGCGGAGGAGCGATAGCTGGGACTAAAACTGTTTGAAGTGAGAGGGGCACAGCTGAAGGCAGTCTTGCGAACCGTTTGAAGCCCACCTACATCAAAGACGTAGGAGTACGGCCATGCTGAAGCGTCTGTCCGCCCTCGTATTGCCCACGATTCTCACTTGGAGCGTTTTCCTTTCCGTGAGCGTAATTTCTGCTGGCCCGGCGCTGGCTGGCAAGATTATCGGGAATGGTTAAGCTTGAAGCGACTCTGGGCGGCTGGCGGCAGTCAGAGCAGGGTGTTCCCCCTTTGCCCACGCCAGCGCCTCTTCCAGTCGATCATCGCCCCAAAAGATCTCCTGGCCTACAGCAAATGTTGGAGAGCCAAAGACTCCGAGTTGACGCGCCGCATCCGTTTCTCGGTCGTACTGTGCTCTCGTCTCAGATGAATTGGCGAGGCTGATAACCTCGTCCGGATCTTTTCCATGCGAACTGATGATGGTCCGTAGGCTATCGGCGGCTCCGAGAGCCTGCCCTTCAAACCATTTCTTGAAGCTCGTCAGAGTGTATTCTCGGCCCCAACCCTGATCGAAAGCGACAATTCCCACGCGGTTCGCCAACTGATCTGGGTCAGTCGGCCAGATAGGAGGCTTCTCGAACGGAATGATATGAAGCCAGGCGCGTCGTTCAACGTCACGAAAGATATAGATCATCTTGGTGGTCTGGCTCTTTAGCGAATAGCCCTTCTCGGTCATGAGATCGCGGACACTGAAAGGGCGCCAGCGAACCTCAACCCCAGCTTCTGCTGCCAGTTTATCAATCCGCATGACAGAGAGGTACGCGTAACAGCTTCCGAAAAAGTAAAAGAAGTCCATCTGGGGCATCGCGGTTCTCCGCAATCACGAGGGCAGCATTTTGCCGCTCTCATCCTCAGACTACCTCTCCGAAAACCGTCCCACAGCAGCACAAAGCCCAACTAATCCGGATGACCTCATGAGACTGTTCCAGCGACCAGCCAGGATGCGAAGCAGATGATCGAAACGCCGGAAAGAGCCAGTCCGGCTGTTGTCCAGTGAGTGACGCGTAGCTGCCGGGCGCGGGTCAAATGCTCTGCTTCTTCGGTTAAGGGAGCCTTCAAAAAGGCGTGGAACCGCTTGCGAGCAGGATGATTGCCAGCCTTCCGAAAGTGAAGGCCATAAAAGCTCGCGCAGGCGCCGAACGTCATGTTGTCTCATAACAATCAGAACCAAACACCTGTGATCGGAATAGGCAGGAAGACTAGGTACAAGGAGCCCTAATATTCCTTCCACATGCTCGGCGTGGCGATCTCCAAAAGATGTCCATCCCGCTTGATCTCAGGCATTCTGACCTTGACTTTGAAGGAACGGCTGGGGGCCGACCCTCCCTGGAAGGGAAGCCCCCGAAGAGATCGAAAAGGCTCATGCATATCTCTGACCGCCTCAACTCTCGACTCTCCCTGCAAGAGCCGACCTCCTACCGCGGCAGCTACTGATGCTCCCGGCTGCCGGGTAGCGTATCGCGGCGTCGCAGCTTGGCTCACTACAAGCCCGTGAGTGAGAGCTGCTCTTCACCTTTGATCGGGGTAGCCCCAAGTTGCGATCGTCTACTCCTCGGCCTGCGATCGCTGACAGGGTATCTAAGCAGTCCCGATCCAGGTTAGCCCCTACGGATCGTTCCTGAGCGCCTCCACCGGGGGAGGAGGCGCTCCTTTTTTGGTCGCGCCTCCGGATCCTCACTATTGCTCTCGCCGACGCGACCCTGACAGCTCGCAATATTAACCATACTCCCTAAGGGCTTTGAGACGGTCACGTGCAGCCCTTATTTTGCCTCGAAGCTGGCTAGCCTCACCGGCGTGTAAAGAGGCGGCGCCTCTGCATTGACCTACTCAAGCGGAGGCTGATCATGCGGTACTATTTCCATCTCGTTGGCCCCGGTGACGAGAGCATCCTTGACGAGGACGGGATCGAGAGCGCCAGCTTGGAAGCCGCTCAAGCTGAGGCCATCCTGGCCGTTCAAGAAATCCTGACCGAGCATGAGGACGCAGGCGATAGCTGGAACAGCTGGCAACTGAAAGTGGCCGATGGCTTGCAGAGAGTTCTATTCACGATCAATCTCGATCGACAACCACACCTCGAGTACGTGACGAAACAAAGGTCTGTCGTGGAGAGCGAAAGATACGTTTTCCATAGTTTATTGGCGGCGCTCGCCTTTGGGATCGTCTGGGACAGCCTTATCCCCATGATGTAGGTCAAGGCCGGATCTTCCAGCCCGCCGCGCTAGAACCAACGTCAGGCACCTGGCTTGCTGGCTTCGTCTTCACGCGACGCACCTTTTCGGGACTGACGCCATCCGTCGCCGACGTCTCCACCATCCCAATCGCCCAATCAGATACTGAGACCGTTGTCGAGCAGATCGGCCGATCATGGCCTGACAGATCAGTGGCTTTCCGGCTTCCAGCCAGCGGGGAGGAGTTGTCGCTATCATATCAAGGTCTGCTAACATCCAGCAGGGAACAGAGACTTCGACTGCTCGTTTTCGACTCCAGGAAACCGGCGCCGGAATCATGGACTTCCGCGCGCAATTCAAGGAGGCGGTCCATGCCGCGCGGTGACAAGTCAGCCTATACGGACAAGCAGAAGCGCAAGGCCGAACATATCGAGGAAAGCTATGAGAAGCGAGGCACGCCAGCAAAGGAGGCCGAGCGGCAGGCCTGGGCGACCGTTAACAAGGAAAGCGGTGGCGGCAACAAGACCGGCTCCGGACGCGGCAAGAAGGACACGAATACACCTGCGAAAAAGGGAGGAGCTATCGGAGGGGCGGCCTCCGCCAAACGTCCCGCCGCAGCGCGCTCGGCCTCCACAAAGAAGGCAGCAGCAACGCGAAAGCGAAACGCGAGCTGATCCGCTTGCGGGTCTCTGACAGGATTTTCGCAGCCAGCTAGGGCTGCTTCCTGCCGCTTCGTCGCTCGCCTGTTCAGTAAGCCCTCATCCGGATCACTTCCAAGTCCAGGTTCCCCATATGACAGACAGCCCCTCGAAGGTGTCACAGGGTAGCCTCGACGCCTCCATTCAGGCCCACCTCGGCGCGCAGTTGCGTGCGCTTTATGGCGATCCCGCTGAGAGTAAGCTGCCCCAACAGTTGCGCCTACTCGCCCAACGTGTGGCGCAGACCATCCGTGTGCATACCGAGCCAGTGGACCAAGCTTTCATGGACGGGATTATGGTCAATCTCGCGCCACTCCGAGCCTATGCTATATCGCTGACCAAGGCGGTGGATCGCGCCGAGGATCTGGTTCAGGACACGGTTCTTCGCGCTCTTAGTAGGCAGGAGAGTTTTCAGGCAGGCACGAACCTACAGGCATGGCTTTTCACGATCCTGCGCAACAGCTTCTTTTCAGATCATCGTCGATCCAGCCGAGAGATCGAAGACGTCGACGGTCGGCTGGCTGCCGAGATGACAACCGGCGCAGACCAGGAGACCAGACTCGTTCTCCAAGAGCTGGAAACGGCGCTCGGCAGATTGCCCCAGGACCAGCGAGAGGCTCTTCTGCTCGTCGGTATGGAGGGTCTCTCATATGAGGAAACGGCGGCAGCATTGAGCTGTGCTGTCGGCACCGTAAAGAGCCGGGTCAACCGTGCCAGAAACAGGCTGGCAGAAATGCTCAGGCTGGATGCAGATGACCTTGGCGGCAAGCGGGCTTGACATCCTTAATAGCCTGCAAGACGGCCATGGAAGCATCCATCATGCTGTGCGAAGTGACCTGCATGCCCTATAGCCCAACCATTGGCGTGGATTACGGCTCAATCATCGTCAGCTAACTCAGCCTGCGTAATCTGGAGAAGATGACGGCGAAGCATGGGATCTCTGTAGACCATGCCACAATCCACCGCTGGACTTTTCGTTACGGCATTCGGTAGCAAAGACCATCAAGTAGCAATTAAGTGCCTAGCCAAGCTTGGTTTATTCCATTTTGCGATCGTGGAAAGATTGAGGTTGACGATGGAGCAGTTACAGCGGCGCCAGCTATGGGGGAGGCCAAAAGGTCATCCATCAGGGTTGCCTCTCAGCAGGAAAGCCTCAGCTATGGTACGGTAGCTGGGACCAAGTCTCCTAGCGATCATTCTCAGCTCTTGCATACAGGAATGGGAGCGAGATGGCACCACAGTTCAATCGTCGGGCTGCCCTGCTCGCCGCCATGGCAACAACTTTGCCTTTGGTCCCGCTTTCGGCCCTCGCCCAGATGAATCCAGCGATGGAGCCTGACGAGGCCCGCACGCTTGCGCCGGAGGCCTGGGTCTTTGGAATGCCGCTGGTCTACCTCGCGACGCGGATCGATACCGTCACGCATGTCGCAAATCCTCACGGACCCTTCGCGCCGATCAATCAGTTCGCGCACTACGGGGAATTCCCTGAGGCCTCGAACAGGACGGTGGTCGGCCTCAACGTCGATACGCTTTACTCGCTCGCCTGCCTCGACGTTTCGCAGGGTCAGATCGTCCTGTCTATGCCCGAAATGGGCAACCGCTACTGGCTCACGCAGGTCATCGATGCCTGGAACAACGTGCCCCACGCGCCAGGCTCGCGCACGGTCGGCGGCAAAGGCGGCAACGTCGCCATCGTCGGCCCCGACTGGAAGGGCGCACTCCCCACTGGCCTGACCGAGCTGCGCGTACCGACCAATCTGGTGCTCATCGCGGGGCGGACCTATACGGGTGGCAAGGAGGACTACGCCGCGGTGAATGCGCTGCAAGACCAATTCAAGCTGGTGCCGCTGTCGGAATGGGGCAAAGCCAATACGCCTCCCACCGACGTGCCGCTCAAGCCAGGAGTGGACACCAGCACGTCGGTTCCGGCGCAGGTGCTGGCAATGTCGCCCGAGGCTTTCTTCAGCCGCCTGAACGCCCTGCTGGTCACCAATCCGCCGGAGCCTGCGACCCGGCAACCATGGCACGGATCGGGCGGCTTGGTATCGCGCCGGGCGCATCATTCAGCATAGCTGCGTCACCGCGGAAGTGCGCAAGGCGCTCGAGGACGGCGTTACTGCCGGGCAAAGGCAGATGCAGGCAACGACGCGTGGCAAGGACGTGAGCGGCTGGGAAATCACGCTCGACATGGGACGGTCCGGCACGAACTATCCCTATCGCGCCGCTTGGACCTTCTATGGACTCGGCGGCAATCGGGCAGAGGATGCCGTCTACCTGTTTGCGAGCAAGGATGGCGACGGCGCAGCCCTGAACGCCGCCACCAAATACATCCTGAATTTCTCGAACGGTGAGATCCCGCCGGTGAACGCATTCTGGTCCCTGACGATGTACGACGCCGACAGCCACCTCGTGCCCAATGCCATCAACCGCTATGCGCTCGGTGACCGGAGCGGCATGAAGTTCGGCGACGACGGTTCGCTCACGACCTACATCTAGAACCAATCGCCGGGTGCGGAGCAACAGGCCAACTGGTTGCCTGCGCCCAAGGGGGGCGAGTTCAGGCTCGCCTTGCGCCTCTACGCACCGAAGATGGAGGTCGCGGATGGTGCCTGGTCTCTGCCGGCTATCCAGCGGGTGCAGTAAGTCGGGCTGCGAACGGACCTGCGTCAGAATGGCCTTATACGAAATTGTCTCTGTGAGCCGTTGATGGATCCAGTACACAACGAGTACCCGGCAAGTCTCTTAAAGTCACTTCTCGGAAGGTGCTCGAAGGCCCCATGCCACGGCTCCCCGGCTTCGCGCAGCACCTCAAGGATTGCTTCGGTCTTATTGAGCCGCTTCAGTTCGGGCGGGATCGGGAGCGCTTGTCTGGATTGCCTGTGCCCCATCCTTAAGGTCGCGTTCTGCACATGCACCGGGTCGTAGATTGCGATTACCTGATCGATGGCGGAGACCTGCTTCTTGATGGTCTCGATCCTGAGTACGAACTCCTCGACTTCGCCAAGCAACTCGACGCGCTTCCTCTTCAGTTCCTCTTCAACGCTCACGTTGTCCCGCTCCAGAAATGGAGCCGGAAGTTACCGGACGGGCTCAATCAAGTCTGGTGGTTTTTGCTACCGAATGCCGGTTCAGTTTATAGCAATGGAACTACGACCCTGATTTTCAGACCCTCTGAGGTGTGAGCTGGTCCATGGCCGGCAGGATCTAGGGCGTCCGGCCGCTATGGCAAAGCCTCACAATCAAAAGACGGCGTTGCCGGATATAGCACCCGTTACCCGCTTCGAGCCGAAGCCGACACACCCTCGAGGCGGCCGAGTTGTTCACAACGGTGACAGGCTACCCGCAAAAAACCCTGCCCCGGGGGAACAGGGCAGGGTTGAGTGCTCTCCTCGCCATCGGAGTCCTCCGAGAGCCCGATAAGTAGGCCACGCAAATGATATCGAGTCAAATGCCTGGCAGTATTAGTGATTTTTTAATCATGTATTCATGCAGAAATAAAGGCGTTCCGGATGTATTTATCCATGTGTTGCTTAGATGCCATAGCCAAGACAGCACAATTGTACATACTCCTCCTCACTGGGGCTTCACGTACAAGGGATGTAAGGATATGAAAGCGCGTCTGCTCGGACTCCTCGCCGCTACAGCCATCACCACTGTCGGCATCACGGCTGCCTCAGCTGCGGACCTGCCCAGTCAGGCACCGCCCCCGGCACCGATCATCGCGGCTCCGATCTTCACCTGGACCGGCTTCTATGCCGGTGTTAACGCCGGCTGGGGCTGGCGCGACAGCAACCGCCAATCCGTCATTCTCGGCGGTGCGGTCCCCGGTACGCTGTTCTTCCCCGACAACGGCGGGGATGGCGGTTTCACCGGTGGCGGTCAGATCGGTTACAACTACCAGATCGG
>NZ_JAERQD010000092.1 GCF_016735695.1 Microvirga zambiensis WSM3693
AGCACCGCCGCCCGCGCTGGCGTCGAGGCCGTCACTCCATTAACATTCCAACCGGACCAATCGGCGGGGGCGGGTCAGGGGCGACCCGGCGACGCTTGGTGCCACCATCCAGCGGTTCATCGCGTGGCGCAAGGCCGCTGGCCTGCACCCCAAGACAAGTCCGACCTTCAATGTCTGGCGTTCCTAGCGGCGCCCTGCGTCGCCTGCCGACTATAGCGTGGACCGTTGTGTCGGGACCGACCAACCGATCGAAGCGAATGGCGAGCAGATCAAAGCCGGCGAGATCCCTGGCGGGCGCTGCGCCGTGCTGCGTGTTGTTGGCAACACCGACAATCTGGAGCCCGCCGCGCTCTACCTTTATCGCGACTGGCTTCCGGCCAGCGGCGAGGAAGCACGCGACTTCCCGATCTATTGCCAGCGGCTGAGCTTCTTCCCGGAGGTACCGGAGCATGAGGCGGTCGCGGAACTGTTTCTGCCGCTGAAGTAGCACGCTCTGACAGCGGCCTGTCCCTTCCAATCGCAAGAACCGGATAGGCCGCTATCTATCCAATCTCGGTCTTTACGGAATCTCAGCCGAGCAGCACAAGTTAACATCACCTGCTCGGGGCAGGCCAATCGGAGGCCACTCCTCACGTCAGATGCGCCAGCGACATCACAGCTGACAGGACGCTGATGCCGAGAAGAAGGTGGAAGCCCGCCTTGCAGATCATCCCAGCAATAGAATTCCCCTCCGCGAATAATGCCTCGGCCTCGGATCGGATGTGCTTCGACTCGGCTCGGATCTTACCTGGAAAGCGCATGATCAATGCTCCTAATACAATCTGATATCGCTTCTCATCCTCCGTGATATCCTGATTGCAGCAGACGAACTTGTGATGTGGTTCACATTTTGCAGAAGTTTGATTGAGATTTGGGCTAACTGGCGCAAGCCGCACGCTTTTATCATTTTGTCTGTGCTGCTCATCACAGAAATCCTACCGCATCAAGAATATCATTAACAAATACCGGCGTAGTGAAAGTTAAAGCAGACACGTATGCCAGCGCACCGACATAGGCCGCAATAAGGCCGCGGTTGATGTCGGTCCTTGCCCTTGATTGCGGCAAAGGAGATCTCTCATGAAAAGCTCTCTGATCCTTGCTCTTACGCTTGGCGTGGCACTAACTCCTGCGGCTGCCCTTGCAGAACGTCAAGACACTCTCGTCCCTCAATTCACTGAGATGTCCTACAAGATGATGCGCGATGGTCAAATTCAGCGGGTGATAGAGGAAGGACGCGCCAACAAGGCGGCGTTCGAGGCACTCAAGCAGCGGGAATTGCAGCAGCGGTCGTTGCAGGAGCCCACATATACAGGGTCTGTGCGGCGTCCACGCCAATAGCTGTCCGTCATACCTTCAAAGGCATTGGCGATCGCCAGCAACCGCAGGGCGGCCCGACAATCCTTCTCGCGGGCTGCCCGCATGCGCAGATCTGATGGCGAGTCGTCCTAACGGGCCGGGAGCCCGGCCATGTTGATCTCTATCAACAGCACCTCGCTCCGCAGTGAATCACGACAGGCATATCAACGCAAAACCGCGTCACCAATTCTCTGGACGGGTATTACCCGAAAGAAATGAAGACGCGGTTTTGCGTATATGCCCCCATTGCGGCCGTCCGCAGGACCCGATCACTCAGAATAAGCGGACTCTGACTGTGTTTGCCGTGTTAATCGCGTTGCTCGCTGGAGCCTTCGTTTTGCAGCACTCGTCCATTCAGGCTGAAACCACGTCGTGTTCGCCGCTACAAGGCCGAGGATCTCGACCTCCTCCTCTACAGCCGTACTCCTGCCTTCCGATCCAGCTCGATTTTCCTACCGACGTTTCACTGCTTTCGGAACCACCTGATCGACGCCCCCGAAGTCCGCCCACGGGTCACCCTGAAGATGGGACATCCGCGCCGCCAGATTGCCCATCCGATACTGACTGCCGCTGCGGATCGTCGGAAGCTCCTCCCATGACGCTGGCGTCGACACAGGTGCGCCAGCGCGGGCCCGCGTGGAATAGGCCGCCACAGCCGTCGCACCCCGTCCGTTACGCAGATAGTCGATGAAGATCCGGCCCATTCTGGCGCGCTTGGCCATCGTATCCGTGTAGAGGGCGGGGCTCGCCTTCGTCATGGTAGACGCTACGCCGGCCGCGAATGCCTTGGCCTCGTCCCAGGATGCCTTCGGGCGGAGAGGGACGACAACGTGCAGCCCCTTGCCGCCGGATGTCTTGACGAAGCTCTCGAGATTGAGGTTCTGGAGGTAGTCGCGCACGTCGATCGCCCCCTGAACAACGGCATCCCAGCTGACGCCCTCTCCAGGATCGAGGTCAAAGACGAGGCGATCGGGCTTCTCCGGGCTCTTCAGCGTGGAGCCCCACGGGTGGATCTCGAGAACGCCGGCTTGTACCAGAGCGAGAAGGCCCGACAGATCTCGGATGGCGACAGCCTCGCCATCTCCCAGGCGAATCCGCTGGATCAGATCCTCATCGAGGCCCGCCCAGGCGTGCTTCTGGAAGAAACACTCCTTCTGTGATCCCCCAGGACAGCGCAGGAGCGACAACGGTCGGTTCACGATATGAGGCAGGATCCAATCGGCGATCTCCGTATAGAACTCGGCGAGCCCGAGCTTGGTGATCCCCTCGTCCTCCCACAACACGCGGTCGGGATGCGTGAGATGGGCTGTCTCAAGGATCGCAGCCCCGGGATTTGCGACAGGAGGGGCTTGCCCGGCCGTCTCCCGCACGACCTCGCGCCGATCCTTGTCCTCGCGCAGGCCTTGAAAAGAGCCCTGCCGGACCATGCCGTCATGCGTCCACCCGCGGAATTCTACCTCGGCGACGAGCTCCGGCCTGACCCACCTCACCCCACGACCGGCAGCAGCCGGGAGCTTGCCGGCAAAGGGCGAAGCCTTGATCTCGATCGAAGTAAGGGACTTGTAGAGAGCGCTTGCCACCTCCGCGGTAAAGCCGGTGCCGACACGACCGACTGCAATGAGCTTGCCAGCCTCATAGACGCCCATCACCAGGGAGCCGACAGCCTTCTTGCTCGCGGTCGAGGGCAGGTAGCCGGCGATCACCAGTTCCTGGCGCTGTGTGCACTTCGACTTGACCCAATCCTCGCCACGGCCTGACCTGTAGGGCCGATCGGCGCGCTTAGAGATGATGCCTTCCAGACCCATCCGGCAGGCGTGCCTGACAAGCGTCGCGCCATCCTCCTCGAGATGGTCGCTGAAGCGGATGGCGCCGCCCTGGGGCAGGTCATCAAACAGGAGCCGCAAGGCCGCCTTGCGGTCTGCCAGTGTCGCCTTCCTGAGATCCTCTCCATCGAGATACAGGAGATCGAAGACCTAGTAGACGAAGCGTTCGCCTTTGCCGCCCTTGAGTTCCTGCTGCAGGGCCGAGAAGCTTGAGATCCCTGCCTCATCCTCCACGACGATTTCGCCATCGAGCAGCGCCGATGGAATTCTCAAGTCTTTCAGGGCAGTCGCAATGGCCTTGAACTTCGGCGTCCAGTCGAGGCCCTTCCGCGTCAGCAACTGGACCTGGCCGCCATCGATGCGGGCCTGCATGCGGTAGCCATCGAGCTTGATCTCGTGCAGCCAGTTGCCACCCCCTCGGCGCGCTCTCAAACAGTTGTGCCAGGGCCGGTTCGACAAATGCTGGGAGAATGCCCTTCTTCGCACCCTTGACCTTCGCGGGACGTCGCGATTTCCCCGGTCGGGAATTTTCGACCTTTTCGCGTGCAGCATGATCGATGCGGATCTCGCCCTGCGCGGCCAGTTCCTCGATCGCTCGGCCCGATTTGAGTGAGGTTGTCTCCTCCTCCAGGATGTCGGGATCTCCAGAGGTCCGGGCCGCCTCATCGTCGGACTTGAGCAACAGCCATTGTTCATTCTTCTGCCCCGGCTTTCCGCGCGTGCGCACGAGATGCCACTTACCTTTGAGCCGCTTGCCTTCGAGCGTGAACGTCAGTCGACCGCGGGCATAATCCGCATGCGGGTCGCCTTCGGCGATCCAACGGCCCTGATCCCAGACGATCATCGTGCCGCCGCCATACTGGCCGGCCGGAATGACGCCCTCGAAGTCGATGTATTTGAGCGGGTGATCCTCGGTATGGACGGACAGGCGCTTCTCTCCGGGAACCAAGCTGGGGCCGCGCGTGACCCCCCAGCTCTTGAGCACGCCATCCATTTCTAGCCGCAGGTCATAGTGCTGGCGGAGCGCGTCATGCTTCTGGACCACGAAGCGGTCGCCTTGCGCCTTGCCGCGCTTTGCCTTCGGTTCGCTTGTGACGAAGAAGTCGCGCTTGGCCTGATAGGCGGCGAGGGAGCCGGAGGCCTTTGATCTAGTGGCAGGCTTGGCTCGGGACCGAACACTCCTCGCTTTCAGATCCGGCGACCATGGCACCCTCCTACGCAAGACAACTCGGATGGCTCAACCGGCTTTACGCGCCTTCGTCTTAGCGGCGGGCCGTTTGGCGGACTTGGATTTGGCCGCTGGCTTCTTTGCTGGAGCAGCCTTCTTACCCGCCGATCCGTCCTTCTCGGCGGAGACGCTGCGCTTGAGCGCATCCATCAGGTTGACGACGTTCGAGGGCTTCTCGGACGGCTCCTCCTTCATGGGCTTGCCAACCTGCTTCGACTTCAGAAGCTCGGCGACGGCCTCTTCATAGCGGTCATCGAATTGCTCTGGATCGAAATGCGCCGCCTTGCTGTCGATGATATGGGCCGCGAGATCCTTCATCTCCTTGGGATACTTCACCTCGCTGATCTCGTCGAAGACCTTGTCCTCGTCACGGACTTCGTCGGCCGCGTGCAGCGTTGTGCCGACCAATCCTTCGTCGAGGGGCTCCAGCAGGATCATGCGTTCCCGCCGCGCCAGCACGATGCGGGCGATACCGGCCATGCCCTTGTCACGGATGGCGTCGCGAATGACGCAGAAGGCCTCGTTCGAGACCTTGTCGGTCGGGGCAATGTAGTAAGCGGTGTCGAGGAAACGCTCGTCGACCTCGTCGCGCGGCACGAAGCTCTCGATGTCGATGGTGTGGGTGCTTTCCACCTTCAGGGCATCGAGCTCCTCGTCCTCGACTTGAATGTAGCTGCCCTTGCCGACGGCGAAGCCTTTCACTTGGTCTTCGCTTTCGACGACCTTTTCCGTCTCGCTGTCGACGAACTGGCGCTTCACGCGGTTGCCGGTTTTGCGGTTGAGGGTGTTGAAGCGGATCTTGCGGCCCGAGGATGTGGAGGGATACAGGCCGACCGCGCAGGACACGAGAGAAAGCTTGATGTGGCCTTTCCAGACTGTCCGCTCAGACATGGCAAAACTCCCGACGAGACGCTACTGTGGGCGGCCCTGACAACCTTGGCCGGCGCCCTCACGAGTCGGCAACGTCGTCTCGGAATGACTCGTTCCGACTTCTCCACAGCCATCTCCGAGGCGGTTAACGCGCCATGAAACCACTCTCGCTTGTGGCGCATTTTAACGCTGAGCTTATCGTGCAAGGAGTACCGGAATGTCCGATGACAAAGCCAATCGCGGCGGAGCCGACCGGAGCCGGGTCGCTGGCGGTGAAAGGTACGAAGTCGATTACTTCGCCAAAAGGCACGGCATCACTGTTGCGCAGGCCGAGGCGTTGGTCAAAGAGCACGGCAACAGCCGCGAAAAGCTTGATGCGGCTGCTGGAAAGCTCAAGCTAGGCTAACTGCTGGTAGGCCGCTGCCCACGAAGCGAACATGAGCGAGAGTCGCACCTTTATTGGGACCGCCGCCTGGGCGATCCCAAAGCAGTATCTGGATTCCTTCCCGCGCGACGGCAGCCATCTGGTACGATACGCGAGCCGATTTGATGGCGTCGAGATCAACTCCTCGTTCTATCGCCCGCATCGCTTATCGACCTACCAGCGCTGGGCGGCTGATGTCCCGGATCACTTCCGCTTTGCCGTGAAGATGCCGAAGACGATCACCCACGAAGGTCGTCTGCGCGATGTCAACGAGCCGTTGCAACGCTTCCTGGGGGAAATCGCGGGTTTGGGAGCCAAGCTCGGGCCAGTCCTCACTCAGCTTCCGCCCAGCCTGAAGTTCGACCCTGCGGTCGTGCAGCCATTCGTTGATACGCTTCGAGCTTCGTTCGCCGGAGACGTCGTCTGGGAACCGCGGCATGCGTCATGGTTCACTGCCGATGTCGACGCCTTCCTTGTGGAGCAGCGGATCGCGCGGGTGGCGGCAGATCCTCAGCCTCACTCGAATGCCGGTGCTCCCGGTGGCTGGACGGGTTTGGTCTACTACCGCCTGCATGGATCGCCCAAGATGTACTACTCGACCTACCCGCAAGAGGCCATCGCGGACACGGCCAAAGTTTTGGGCACCTATAGGCAGACCGGAACAGAAGCATGGTGCATATTCGACAACACGGCAGCGTTCGCGGCGACCGGCGACGCGCTTAGCATGATGAAGCTGCTGCAGCCGCAAGTGTAGGGATCGCTATCTCACGACAGGGACTGCCTCAGAGCGAAGCCCTGGACGGGCGCTCAGGCTGCATCCTCTGAAACGCCCACATCATCGTTGCCCTGTAAATCTGCGATCAACAGACCGGCATTCTGGCGGATCTTGCTCTCGATCTCGACCGCGATCTCAGGATTGTCCTTCAGGAAGGTCTTGGCGTTCTCACGCCCCTGTCCCAGGCGCTGGCTGTCATAGGAGAACCAGGCGCCGGACTTCTCGACCACGTTGGCCTTGACGCCGAGATCGATCAGCTCGCCCATCTTGGAGATGCCTTCGCCGAACATGATGTCGAACTCAACCTGTTTGAAGGGCGGAGCCACCTTGTTCTTGACCACTTTCACGCGGACCTGATTGCCGATCGGCTCATCGCGATCCTTCAGGGTCGAAGTTCGACGGATGTCGAGGCGCACGGAAGCGTAAAACTTGAGCGCGTTGCCACCCGTCGTCACCTCAGGGCTGCCATAGGTGACGCCGATCTTCATCCGGATCTGGTTGATGAAGATCACCATCGTGTTGGAGCGGTTGATCGAACCGGTGAGCTTGCGCAGCGCCTGGCTCATCAGGCGGGCTTGGAGACCAGGGCGGCTCTCGCCCATCTCGCCCTCGATCTCCGCCTTCGGGGTCAAGGCTGCCACGGAGTCGATGACCAGGACAGACACGGAGCCTGAACGGACGAGCGTGTCGGCGATCTCAAGCGCCTGCTCGCCGTTGTCCGGCTGGGAGACAAGAAGATCGTCCAGATTGACGCCTAGTTTGCGGGCGTAGACGGGGTCGAGGGCATGCTCGGCATCGATGAAGCCGCAGACGCCGCCCTTCTTCTGGGCCTCAGCGATGGTCTGGAGCGCGAGCGTCGTCTTGCCGGACGACTCCGGCCCATAAACTTCGATGATCCGGCCGCGCGGCAGACCGCCGACACCGAGGGCGACGTCGAGGCCCAGAGATCCGGTGGAGATGGTCTCCACTTCTACAATCTGATCGCCGCCGAGGCGCATGATGGCGCCCTTGCCAAAGGCGCGTTCGATCTGGCTGACGGCGGTCTCGATCGCCTTGGCCTTATCCGGGGTCATCGCAAATCCTGTGTTCAAGTGAGAAAGCCAGACCCTACGGAACCTTGTCGCGAAAATATAGAACAAAATGTGAACATATTGTCGCGACGTCGTCGCCTAGCCGATAAGCCGGGCGGTTGCGAACAAAACGGGAAACGGGATCTATAGTGGACCCGAAAGAATGATTCGAATGCCGCGAATGCACGAAATCGATCACGATCGCGGAGCATCGGTCGGCGAGAAGACGGATGACGGTGCACCGCCATCCTCAAGCCTTGAAGATCCTAGGACTTCGGCATGATCACGCGGTCGATCACGTGGATGACGCCGTTTGATGCGTTGACGTCGGCCTGTGTGACAGCCGCGTCATCGACCTTGACGGTGTTGCCGCTCGCATCGATCCGCACGGCGCTGCCCTCGACGGTCTTGGCATTAGTCGTCTTACCCTTGAGGTCGCCGGACAGAACGTTCCCCGACACGACGTGATAGGTCAGGACCTTCGTGAGCTGCGCCTTGTTCTCAGGCTTCAAGAGGGTCTCGACCGTACCGGCCGGAAGCTTCCTGAACGCCTCGTCGGTGGGCGCGAAGACCGTGTAGGGGCCCTTGCCCTTGAGCGTCTCGACAAGTCCAGCGGCCTGAAGGGCGGCCGTCAGCGTCTTGAAGTTGCCATTGCTGACAGCGGTTTCAACGATATCCGCCGCTGCGGCCGGACCTGCCGCGACGAGCATGGCAGCTATGGCGTAAGCACTATACTTCGCGTTCATTGATCCATCCTCCGATCGCGGCACCCGGTCGGTTCACCGGCACCAGCCTCGAGGGATATGGCCTGCGCCCAACCCACCTTGCATTGGGAGTTTCCTGAGCAGGGCGGGAAAATCACCGTAGAGGCCCGCTTTCGCTCCCGTGGCCATGGGAAGGCCACGCGCGTCCGCGCTATGTCCTGAAGCGGCAATGGCACGCAGCCGGGTTCAAGGCCACAATGGACCATCCCATCTCCAACGATGCCTCTTCGGTCGAGCAGGCGGGATCCCGCAAACGGCGTCGCGCGGCCACGAGGCCGCCGCAGGCTCACAGCCTGCCGACCCTGATCGCGCCCGAGGTGGACGCGGAGGCCTTGCTGCGGGGGCGTGGCTGGCGGCGTGGCCGGCGGTGTGAAGGGAGTGCTTGGAATCCCCAGAACACCGGCAGCGTCCAGCGGCACCGCACGTCTCCCAAGAAGCGCACGGCTCACCATTAACGCTGGCTCGGCGCCAGCCGACCCGAAGCCTTCTTAGCGTCCCCTCGATTTCGCTGCATTGTATGGAGTGAGGCGACAGGGCCGGCAGCGGGTCCGAGCCGGTCCACGTCCCTCAAGCCAAGCCGCCACGGCGGCAGGTTAAAGGGCTCTCCAGGACAGAAGCATTATAAGCCTGTACGACAGGTTCGCCAGCTTCAGCCCAAGATCGAGCTGAATTTGTTCAAGCAACGCGGTTTGTACGGCCGACTCCAGCTTGGCGAGCTCAGTGCCTGGCGGACGACCTGCTCCGCAGTCGGTGTGTTCACAGCCTGTCATTTGCAGGCACAAGGCGAAGCGCGGTGGGCTGGTCGACGGGCTGAATCACGCGCACGCTGTAGCGAAATTGTCCCTGCTCGTCGAACACCGCATTTGCCGTGACGGCAAACCACGTTACGGAACCATCCTGTCGAACATAACTCTGCTCGAGCGCATAGGCCTTCAGTTCACCGGCCACATGCTGCTGGTACAACGTCTGCTCATCTGCCGAACTTGCCGGATCGGCAAGATCGAAGATGCTCCGGGTCAGCAACTCGCTGCGCGAGTAACCGGTCAGCGAACAGAACCTAGCATTGACCATTACAAGCTGCCCGATCAGGTCCGTCTCGCCAATGCCAACACTGGCATGCTCCTGCGTGGCCAAGAGCCGTTCCTTGGCATTCCGCATAGCCTGGACGTGGGCAACGTTTGCCATCGCAATGGCCGCGATCTGAGCGAGTTGAGTCAGCCGGGCCTGATCCTCGGGTGTAAATTCTCCGCTCACTTTGCCGGACAACATGACCGCTCCCATCGTGCCGCCGTGCGCCCCGACGAGCGGCACGGCCAGAATACCCATGAGCGGCCCAGGCGGCGCTGTAGGCTCCTGCCCATCATGTCGGTCCCGCTCTGGTGGCCAGGCCCAGGTTGGAAGCCGCATCGGTTCGCCGGATCGGATGACTTGCGTGGAGATGGCGGCTGCGGCCATGCTGATCGCCAGAGCTGATCCTTGTAGGCACTCTTCGGAGAGCGACAGGGCCGCCGAGGTATGGGGCCACAGTCCATAGGGGATGGTCTGAATGGCACCCCAATGCGCCCCGATGATCTCACGAGCCTGATCCGCGACCTCCTGCAAGGTAGCCTCAGGCGTGCTGGCCGCGCCAATCCGGGCCGATGCCTCCGCCAGGGCTTTGAGTTGCTCCTCGTGCCACTGAGCTCTCGCCTCCGCTAAGGCCTTGAGTTGCTCCTGGTGCCACTGAGCCCTGGCAAGATAGGCCTGCTTTTCCTGCTCAATCAGGATCCGCGCGGTGATGTCATGATGGATCACGACCGCATACGCGGCTCCATCGTGCTTCAGTCGGGACACCCGAAGCTGGAACCATCTCTGCTCATTGGGGGAGTGGCACGGATCCTCCAGGACAAAGGTGCGGGCGCCAGCCAGGACCGACCGGATGCCGGCTGCAGCCGCTTTCGCGCAGGGAGCATCGCCTCCCGTCGCACGCGTGCACACCTCAAGGTAGTTGACGCCGATTTGCGAGGTGTCACGGGCCTGATTGGCGTGACCGAAGTCCTGCCACGCCCGGTTGGTGGCGACAATCGTTCCAGTCTGGTCGAGAACCGCGATAGGGGCAGCCACAGCATCCAGAATGCCCTGAGCCGAGGGAATGGCTGGGATCCCGTTCTGCTCTGATTTGGGAGGCATGGCCATGCCCTCCAAGAGCGAGACTTGGATGCAGGACAACGGGCACAGGCCCGATTCCGTTCAACTTGGCCCCGCAATTGCCCATCCCTTGGACGCCAGTAGAGGTAGACACGAGCTTCATCCTAGGGTCGGCCTGCGCCGAGCCAAACCAAGCAGGTCGCCGCTGGCACAGTAGTGCTGGTCCGTAAGTTGTTCGCTCCAATTCATGAGAGAGGCAGTATGCATTCCGAAGGACTAGGCGGGGAGAGACTGGGAAAAGTGCTCATCTCAGCCTCTCCTTAGCCACGGAAACGCTCCCTGTTGAAATTTCCGGGAACCTTTTGATGGCGACCGCATCCAATCCGGTGTCTGGCGGGTATCCAACCCAGACGCCGGGTGCCTTCGGCAAGCCCAGTCTGGAGGTCCCCGTCTATCGAAGGGAGAAAACCATGTCCAAGCTTCATGTGACCCTGCTGGGCGCCTGCCTGTGCCTCGCTCCTTTTAGCGCGATTGCCCAGGGAGCTGCCAAGCTCACCGACCCGCAGATTGCCCATGTCGCCTACACGGCTGGGCAGATCGACATTCAGGCCGCGGAGTTGGCCCTCAAGCACTCCAAGAACCAGGAGGTGCGGGCCTTCGCCAACGGCATGGTCCGCGACCACAAGGCGGTGAACGAGAAGGCACTGGCGCTGGTGAAGAAGCTGAATGTCACGCCGGAGGACAACGACACCAGCCGCTCGCTCATGAAGCAGGCCGGGGCGAAGAAGAAGGAGCTGATGGCTCTGAAAGGCGCCGCCTTCGACAAGGCCTACGCCCAGAACGAGGTAGCCTATCATCAGCAGGTCAACGGCGCCCTTCAGAACACGCTGATCCCTGCTGCCAGCAACGGCGAGCTCAAGGACCTGCTATCGACCGGGCTCAAGATCTTCCAGGGCCACCAGCAGCATGCTGAGCATCTTGTCCAAAGCCTGCCAGCGAGAACTGGGGCGCTGGCCCATTGAGGAAGGAATGAGCGATGCGGCGGCTTGCAATATTGGTTGCAGTCGCGTTGGCGGTGCTGGCTGGTCCGGCCTCCAAGGCAGGAACCACGCAATCGGTTCTCATGAAGGGCGTCGCCTTCGAGCCGAGGCAGATCACGGTGCACGTCGGCGATACGCTGGATTGGGCCAACCAGGACATCGTCGCGCACACCGCGACGGCCAGGGACAAGAGCTGGGATGTCAACGTGCTGCCGGGGAAGGACGGACACATGGTGATGAAGGCAGTGGGCCGCTTCGACTACATCTGCCGTTACCATCCGAACATGACGGGCGAAGTCATCGTCGAGCCCTGACGGGCACGCGGCCGCCGTGACGATCACATCGGCGGTTTGACGCCATTCTTCTCCACGGTGACGCGGGTCGCCGACATCGTCCCATCGGGCTTTTTCTGGCCAAAGATGAAGACTGCAGAGCCAGGCTTCACGAGGCTTGTGTCGCCGGGCACGAAGGCGACGACGGGCGCGTCGGGCGGGACCGTGATCTCCGCCTCTTGGCCCTTGTAGGTCACCCGCAACACCTGCCCCTGCGGGGCGGCCGCCACACCGGCGACGGTGGCATTGGTCATCAGGCTGTCGGGGGCCAGATCCCACGCAAACTGCCCCTCACCGGCTCCCGGTGGCAGGAAATGGACCTCAAGCGCCCGCAGCTTACCATCCGGTCCGCGGACGGAGGTTGAGGCGATGTAGTCGCCGGCCTTGATCTCGGAGAGGCTGCGCTTCTCCACGCCGGTGAGGGTGAAGTTGGGCGCCAGGGTGACAGGCACCTCTTGGCCTGCCTGGGTTTTGACCAGCAGGGTCTGACCCTCAAGCCGCTCGACAGTGCCGCGGATACGGGTGGGCGTTCCCTCAGGCGCTTGGGCAAGCGCCGGAACACCGACCAAAGCCACGAGTGCTCCTATCAGAAATGATCGCATGAAGCCTCTCCTGGGCTGTGTCACACACGGGACCACAGGCTTCCCAGACGACCGTCTCCGGACGTGTCGGTCAACGTCTCAAAAGGCGGATCAAACCGCCTGCACGCATTCGTGATCGCGCCGGGTGTAGTCAGCCGCCCGGCTTCATGTCGGCCGAGTGGACATTGCGCTCCGGGAAGATGGCAATCTTCTCGCCCCGGCCGGTGGCCGGATCGACGCGATAGAGCGCGCTCTCGCCACCGTAGTTGGTCGCGTAGAGCGTACCATCCCGGTCGAACACGATGCCCATCACGCTCGGCGGCACGTCGGAGTAGCGCGCCACCTCCGCCAGTTCGGCCGTCTTCGGATCTAGGCGGTAAAGGGCTGTCGGAGTGGTCGCGTACATCGCTCCATCCTTCGGATTGGTAGCGAAGTCCATCACGTCCCGGCCACCCTTGAATGGACCAATCTCCGTGAACACCCCGGTTTGGGGATCGATCCGGTAAAGCCGGTTTTCCATCACACCACTGGCGTACAGACCTCCGTCTGGGCCGGGGCCTAGGGCCATGATGCGGACGGTCTTGTCGAGCGGCTCGCCAATGGGCGTCGCCTTGCTGGTGCCTGGGTCGACGGTCGCCAGTTGTGATCTTGAGTTCTCGTGCCGCATGGAGTCCGTGACGGTGTAGAGCTTGCCGTCCGGGCCGAACGCGAGAGGTGCCGAACCGGGATAGCCGAACTGTCCGATCACCTTGGTCTCGCCGGTCTTCGCGTCGATGGCAAGAAGGTCCGTTCCAACCCCGCCCGTTGCATAGATGAGCGGCTCCGCTCGGGCACTCAACATCGACGACGCGAGAAACAGCGCAATTGTCGTGACAGAGCGGCATGGGACGGACGGCATGTTGCACTCCTGACCAGGGAAGCAAAGGCGAGCATACACCGGCCGACCTTTGCACAGAAGCAGTCGCTGTCGACCAGGGACCTGTTCTCCATGCGATCTACGAGGATGCCAGACATGAAAAAGACCAGGTGTGATTCAGCATCGAATATGTACCTTCGAGCCGGTTGCCGTTACGCACATGACGTTGATGGAGAATTCGTCGCGTCAGCGGGGTCACCATTGGCGCCGATCATGACCCCACCGGATTTCCATTTTGCGTCGCTAAACCCAGGCTTTGCGCTACACTTGAGAGGGGCCAGTTCTTCGGCGCCGATTCACACGCTAATCCGTTATCTCTCCGGTCACGCCGCTTGTATACTCCGCAACCACTTCACCGAAGCCATTACGCTGGATGGCTACCTGCTGTCCGGCTTTGACCTTGTCGTTGAGCTTGACCAGATGCTCGACGACCCCGCCCGCAGTGGCCAGGATCGGGAAACGCACTGTTTCGGACCTTCCAGGATTCGGCGAATTTCCGATAAGGCCTTGTAGGCGCTGTGCACCGCGGGAAATGGGTGTTCCGGCGCGAGGCGATAAGCCACCGAGAGCCTCCGCATCCCAGCCATTCCGCCAGCTTCAGTCACCAAGCGGCGATGGCTGAGGACCGATCCTGAACAGTAGCTGCCGCCATGAAAGAACATGAGGATATACGAGGCGTCGCGTCCTGGAGGGAAGGAGCATGAGGAAGTCTGGGGCAACGATGCTACCGTAGAATTGGCCTTCCTTGATCCCGCCTTTGACTGGGGATGGGCGTAGTCTTCCGGACAGTCGGTCATTGCCTACCCCATGGATCCTAATGCTCTCCGGCATTACGCCGACGACGATCATGATGTCCCCGCGACCATACTCGGCGAGCTCGGCTTTTAGCCCCGGTGCGAGCGTCAGGTGCCCCAGCGGGCGACATGCCGATAATGTGCACGTCGTTTTCGACGGCCTCACGCACGGCTTCAGCAGAGGCACGAAGAGCGGATCGATATCCACGTCGAGGCCGAAGCGATCACGTCTGACCACGGTCGTGCCAATCCTGGCCCGTCTTGGCACGACTATGTGCGGGCGGGAGTCTTCTGGCGCTTATGAATTAGGGGTTGCAAGCCCGCCGACATAGGCAAATGATTGGTCTTACGGCAAAAGTTCGACCGTGAGGTTGACTATGGCTGGACTTGGTCACCGGGCTTCCTATCAGCAGCGTGCGATGGGAACGCTGCTGGTTGTAACTGTACTCTTGGGCGTTCTGGGCCTGCCTGCCGCCGTCTGGCTCGACCTGCAGATTCTCTCGGAGCGCGTCCTGCGGATGCAGGCGAGCGAAGCCAACCGCATCATCGACGACATGCGAAGCTTTTACGGTAGCGACGTTGTCGGGCGCATCCTCCAGGCGCCCAATCCGGTGATGGTCACACATAATTATCGTGACATATCCGGGGCGATTCCGATCCCCGCCACACTCTCGATTGAGCTCGGAAAGCGTATCAGCGCTCAGGACGGCTCGGTGAAATACCGCTTCGTTTCGGATATCCCATTCAAGGGCCGGGAGTCTCATCAGTTGGACGACTTCGAGCAGCGGGCCCTTTCCCGCCTGCGAGCCGACCCTAAACTGCCTGTCGTGGAAGTCTCGGGTTCGCTCTTCGACAAGAACGTCCGGACGGCTGCACCCGTCGTGATGGGGCCCGTTTGTGTGAGCTGCCATAATTCGCATCCGGACAGCCCGAAGACGGATTGGAAAGTTGGCGACGTACGCGGGATCCAGGAAATCTCGGTCAAGCAGCCGATCTTCGCGAATGTTTTCTCATTCAAATATACTTTGGGTTATCTCTCGCTGGCTTCGCTCGCCGGCTTTGCATGCATCCTCCTGCAGCGCCGGCAGGAAAAGCTGATCCGCGGAATGAATCAGGAGCTGACCGAGGCGAATGATTTCCTTGCCGGGATTTCGATGAAGCTTGCCAAGTATCTGTCCCCTCAGATCTACAAGAGCATCTTCAGCGGGCAGAAGGATGTGGCGATCGCCACAGAGCGCAAAAAGCTCACGATTTTCTTTTCCGATATCAAGGATTTCACCACCATTTCGGAGCGGTTGCAGCCGGAAGATCTGACGCAACTCCTGAACGAATACTTCACCGAGATGTCCGCGATCGCCCTTCGGCACGGGGCGACCGTCGACAAGTTCGTCGGTGATGCGATTCTGATCTTCTTCGGTGATCCTGAAACGAAAGGCGTCGAAGAGGACGCAAGAGCTTGCCTGCGCATGGCCGTCGACATGCAGCAGTACATGGATCAACTGAACGCCCGCTGGCGCAAACGGGGAACCGACCTACCCATGCGCGTGCGCATGGGCATCAATACGGGCTTTTGCAACGTCGGCAATTTCGGCAGCGAGGATCGGATGGCCTACACGATCATCGGAGCGGAAGCGAACATAGCGGCCCGCTTGCAGGCCATCGCGGAGCCCGGCGGCATTTGCCTGAGCTATGAAACCTACGCCCTGGTACGCGACATGGTGCGGGCCAGACCTCTGGAACCCATCGTCATGAAAGGCATCAAGCGCGAGATCGCGCCTTATGCGGTCGAAGGTCTCTCGGGAGAACTTCCGCAACGGCCCCAGATCATCGCCGAGCATGGGATCGGGCTCGACCTCTTCCTTGATCTCGACGCGATCAAGCAAAGTGAGATCGACCAAGCCAAACGTCGCCTCTCCGAAGCTCTAGCGGCTTTGGAGATGCCTCATCCGACAGCGAAGTCGAGCTGAACTCCGCCGGCATGAGGCACGCGTCGGCTCCAACTTGGCGGTTCGTCGCGCCCCAGCTGCTCGATCAGCCGACTATTCGCGTGGCCAAGATAGCGGCGGCTCGGATCGAGCCTTAGAGCGTCGGACCCGAAATAGGACTCTTCGGCTTCTGCGCGGGCTGGAGTTGTGATTCACTCTTTGGACGGGAGGTGGATCATGGGACATTGCTATTCTCTCGATCTTCGGGTGCGGGTGGCCGACTTTGTCGAGGCGGGCCATACCTGTCGGGCGGCCGCCCAGCACTTTGACGTCAGCGAGAGCTTCGCCATCAAGCTGGTGCGGCGAACGCGGGACACCGGCTCGCCGGCGCCGGCC
>NZ_JAERQD010000093.1 GCF_016735695.1 Microvirga zambiensis WSM3693
AATCCTGTCCCCGCAACCAACACAAAACACAAAAGCCCTCCGACGGTGAAAACCACGGAGGGCTTTTGGCGTTCTGGAACCTGTGAACCTGCAGAAGCTGCGCGACGAGGGACTTGTTGCTGCTCGGCCTCCTGCTGTCCTATCGAGCATAGGCTGAGGATGCGAGCGAGATCGCCGTGCAGCAATGCGTTCAAACGGCCATAGTGTTTGCCGATCAGGCGCAGAGAACGCGCGAGGTTGTGCACTCGCTGGGTCTGGGTCTTGCCGAAGCGATCGAGAAAAAACGCAGAGAGGCCTTGAAGGCCTCCGGCTGGAAGAGAACAGCCAAGGGGGTGATCGTCTCTGGCATCCCGCGAGCCGGGGCGAGGAACATGGCGAATAGCGTGAGCGGGCAAGCCAATGTTCCATGAGCGCGGTGACGACCCTGCGCGTCCCTTGCCGGGGCGCGCAGGAGTGCTCTGCCTCAGTTCGCGCGCTTGAGGCTGCCGAAGTCACCGCTCGCGGTCAGAGTCACCGTGACCGGCGCCGAGCCGCGGTTGCGCCAGAACCAGCCGTGGTTGCCGTCGAAGGCAGCCGTGAGCTCGCCCTGGTCGCCGGGCACGCCGCGCCCCTTGGAATAGGAGATCTGATTGCCGGATCCCTCACCATGGGTGTCGTGGTTGACCGTCCCGCTTTCGACCTTCCAGACATAGGTCACCTTGGCGCCCTTCCTCATGTCCATCTTCACCTCGGTGCCCTCGCCGGGTGCGAGCGTGACGGACATGTTTTCCGACTTGGCCTTGGGCGTTGCGGTCTGCGCCTGCGCCGAGCCGATGACGAGTTGAGCGAAGATAGAGCCGAGCAGGCTCGATCGCTGCCCAGGAGTCGCCGGAGCGACAGGCACTTGTCCCGTCTGCTCCTTCACCCGATCTGCTTCCGCCTCTTCCGCGAGTTGGGTCTTGATCTCACCCATCTCTGTGAGGCCGAGCGCCCGTCCGGCGCCGGTCGGATCGATGCCGTACTCGGACGGCAGCACGACAGTCACGAGGATTGCAGCGGCAACGCCGGCGGCAATGAGCGTGGAGCGCAGGAGCTGCGCGGAAGACGGAAGATCCGCGCGGGTGGGCATATCTGTGTTGTACATCGGTGTGTTCCTTGGATTGCAGAATCAGGTGGCAGGAGTCGCGACGAAGTAGCCCGTGAGCTGCATGCCGATCAGGACGAAGCCGGCGCTCATCATGGCGACGTTGGCCGTGTAGGCATGGCGGAAGAAGCCGTCGGTCCGGCGCCAATAGCCCATCAGGATCAGAATGCCGAACAAGGCCAGAATCTGGCCGATCTCGACCCCGACGTTGAAGGCGAGCAGGTTGGGCAGCAATCCGTCGGGCGAGACGTCGTACTCCTGGATCTTGGCCGCGAGGCCGAAGCCGTGGAAGAGGCCGAAGATCAGCGTGGCCGCCTTGGTGTTGGGCTGGAAGCCGAACCAGCGCTGGAAGGCTCCGATGTTGTCGAGCGCCTTGTAGACGACCGAGAAGCCGATGATGGCATCGATCAGGTAGGCGCTGACGCTGACCCCGTAGAGCACGCCAATGATCATCGTGGTCGAGTGCCCGATGGCGAACAGGCTGACGTAGAGCCCGATGTCCTTGGATCGGTAGAGGAAGAAGATCACGCCGAACAGGAACAGGATGTGGTCGTAGCCGGTCACCATGTGCTTGGCGCCGAGATAGATGAAAGGGATCAGGTGAACGCCGGTGATCTCCTGGATGTAGCCCTTGTCGCCCTCGGCGACGCCATGGGCGAGCGCTTCGAAGCCGGAAAGGGCAAGCATCAGGAGAGTTGCGGCAAGCGCGAGGAGAGCGGTTGGCGGGCGCACGCAAGGCAGCCGCCACCAGCCTCCGAAAAGAGGTCTGTGCATGGGAATTGTCCAATGTTCGTATGAATGCGGTGGTCGCGCTCAGGCGGCCTTTCGGATCAGGCGACGAACGAAGGACAGGGGGGGCGGTCGAGGCGGAATGAAAGAGAGCACGGAGGACGGCCCTGCTCCCATTGGCGCAGGAACTTGCCGTCCGGGGCCTTCAAGGATGCCGGCGCGGCTGCAAGCCCCATCGTAACGTGAGAGTGGTCCTTGTGCTCGGGGCTATGGCCGGGCAGATGCATACCTTCGGCATCTTCATCGTCGTGACTGTGGCCATGCCCGATCCCATCCACGAGCCCCGCATGCACGAAGGCATCGACCGTGTGGGAGGCCGCCATCTCAGAGAACGACGGAGCAGCGCGCAGGAACGGCACGGCGCTCGTCATCACCGCAAGGGCGATGATGAGGCGAAGACCCTTCAGGATTGCTGCGCACATCATGGCAAAGACTTAGGGATCGATGGGTTAATCGTGGGTTAACGAAGGATGATCGAGCGTCGGGAGTGGAGGGTTCGACTGATGAGGATCGCAGGACCTAGGTATCCATTATGTCATTGCGACGACAGCTCAGGGTTTCGCGGTTCTACGATCACTCAACCTATCGAGGGCCACCTCTGATGCAGGTCATCGATGGTGAAGGCATGCGAATGACGCCCCATCTTGTGCTCCCTCAGGTGCGGGTGGCCTGGCGGCAGGTCGGGATGCGCGTGCTCGATCTCCTCCGGATCATTCGCGGGCCAGGACCAAGCGGCCAGGAGGAACCCGAGAAGCGTCACCAGGCCAAGGATCCCGAGCGTCGCGGGGATACCGACCTCGCGTCCAAGCCATCCTGCCAGCGGATAGGTGATGAGCCAGCAGGCATGCGAGAGCGCGAATTGAGCTGCGAACAGGGCTGGGCGGTCCTCCGCCTGGGCGGAACGCCGCAATAGGCGTCCGGTCGGGGTCTGAACGGCCGAGTACCCGATCCCAAGCAGGAGCCAGGTGGCAAGGAGAGCCGGCCATCCGATCACGCCTCCCCATGTCGCTGCCGCAAAGGCGAGCAGGACCACGGCCAGGAAGGCCGCCGACGGCAGCATCACCGATCGATCAGGCACCCGGTCGAGGATCCGTGGCAAGAGGAGCGCCGCCACCATCGAGCCGCCGCCGAAGCAGCCGAGGGCCACGGCGAGATCGTTGTCCGAGAGCCCGAGAATGGCGCGGACGATCACGACCGTGTTGACGATGACCATGGCGCCTGCTGCCGCCACCGCGAGATTGAGCGCCAGCAATCCCCTCAGTCGCGGGGTCCTGAGATAGATGCGCAAGCCCCGGGTGGTCTTGTCGTAGATTCCGCCCTGGCGGTCGGATCGCGGCGGCCGGGGCAGCCGGACTGAAAGGACGAGGGACGCGGAACACAGAAAACCAACGACCGTGCCGCCGAACAACCAGTGAAAGTTGATCATGGTCAGAAGCACCGCCGCCAGGGTCGGGCTCAACAGGCTCTCGAGATCATAGGCCAGGCGCGAGAGCGACAGCGCCCGGGTGTAATCCTTCTCGTCCGGCAGCACATCCGGGATCGTGGCCTGGAAGGTGGGCGTGAAGGCTGCCGAAGCTGATTGGAGCAGGAAGATCAGGATGTAGATCTGCCAGACCTCGGTGATGAACGGCAGAAGCAGCGCGATTGCCGCCCGGACGAGATCCATCGACACCAGGAAGGCGCGGCGGGGAAGCTGGTTGGCGAAGGCGCCGACTATCGGGCCCACCCCGACATAAGCCACCATCTTGATCGCCAGCGCCGTGCCGAGAACCACGCCGGCATCCGCCCCGGCGAGCTCATACGCCAGGAGACCCAGCGCCACGGTCAGGAGCCCCGTGCCGGCGAGCGCGATCACCTGGGCCGCAAACAGGTGGCGGTACGTGCGATTGGCGAGAACGTCGAGCATGCGGGTTCCTGTCGAGGTTGGAACGAGCGAGGCCGCCCGGGGAGGAACGCCTGCGGCCCCGGTCAGTCACATAGGACTTGCCATATCCCCTCCTGGGGGATAGGACATTCGCATGATCCATGCAAGCCATCCCGACATCATTGCCCGCCTCAAGCGGGCCAATGGCCATCTCGCCTCCGTCATCCAGATGATCGAGGCCGGCCGTCCCTGCGTCGATCTCGCCCAGCAACTCCACGCGGTCGAGAAGGCGATCGCAAACGCCAAACGCGAGCTGATCCAGGACCATATCGATCACTGCCTCGAGGACGCCGCGGGCCAGAACGGCCGTGGGGCGAAAGAGGCGATCGCCGAGTTCAAGACGCTGACCAAATACCTTTGAGACGCCGATGCCCGATATCGCGCAACTCATCCAATCCGGCGCTAACGGTTGGCTGTATCTGCCATTCGCCATCCTGCTCGGCGCCCTGCACGGGCTGGAGCCCGGCCACTCCAAGACCATGATGGCGGCCTACATCGTGGCGATCCGCGGCACTATCGGGCAGGCCGTGCTTCTCGGCGTATGTGCGGCCCTCTCCCATTCGCTGATCGTCTGGATCGTGGCCATGCTCGGCCTGTCGCTCGGGCGCGAGATCCTGACCTCGCACTTCGAGGCATGGCTGCTGATCGCCTCGGGCGTGATCATCCTCGGCATCGCAGCCTGGATGTTCTGGCGCACGGGCCGGAATCTCGGCTGGGTCCGGCGCCACAATCACGACTACCCCCATCACGATCATGGCCATGACGATCACCACCATGACGAGGTGAGGACCATCGACACCGGGCATGGAGTTGTGGAGCTCTCGATCTTCGAGGACGGCGTGCCGCCCCGCTGGCGCCTGCGCGCGATCAGCGGCCCGGCGTGGCGGGCGGAAGACGTGATGGTCACGACAGAACGCGAGGACGGTTCAGGTGAGCGGTTCCGGTTCGTGGAGCGGGACGGGCATCTCGAATCCGCAGGAGAAATCCCGGAACCGCACGAGTTCACGGTTCGGCTGCGGCTCTCGCATGGCGATCATGCCCATACGTACGAGCTCGCCTTCGCCGAACACGATCATGACGATCATCATCACGAGCATGCCGGGCGTGACGAGGACGCCCACGAGCGTGTGCATGCGGAGCAAATCGCCCGACAGTTCGCGGCGAATGGCGGCAACGTCACCACAGGACAGATTGCGCTGTTCGGCATCACGGGCGGCCTGATCCCATGTCCGGCCTCGATCACGGTGCTGCTGATCTGCCTTCAGCTCGGCCAGTTCACACTCGGCGCCGCGACGGTCGCCGCCTTCAGTCTCGGACTGGCGATTACGATGGTGTCCATTGGCGTTGCCGCCGCGTGGGGCGTGCACCATGCCTCGAAGCGGATCACGTTCTCAGACCACCTTCTCCGGCGCCTGCCGCTCGCCTCGGCGGGCCTCGTGGGCATCCTCGGTGTGATCATGCTGGCGCAGGGCCTTGCCGATCTTGCAGCACCGGTGACGCCCCTGTCATAGCCGATCTCGGCGGCCATCTCCGGGGGCTCAATCGGTGAGAAAGTAGGACGTGCCGAGCAGCCAGGGTGGCCCGCCGGAGCAGTCGCCTCGATCTGGCTCATCAGCGTTCCTCCGGCGGCTTGATCGCCGAGAACTGCCGCAACAGCATCAGGTCATAGGCTGCCTTCAACGTGCCTGCGAGCACGAGCGGCCAGCCGAACGGCGACACCGTCAGCAACCATCCCGACAGGAGCGGAGCAACGGCCGATGCCAGACTGCGCGGCACGGCGGTGACGCTTGCGGCGGCGGGTCTCTCCTCCGGACGCACGACTGCCATGACATAGGAGGAGCGGGTCGGCACGTCCATCTGGGACAGCAGGCTGCGGAGAATCAGGAGCCCGAACGCGATCCAGATGGTCGGGGCAAAGGCTGTCAGGACCAGGAACAGGCTCGAAGGCAGGTGCGTGAACACCATCGTGTTGATCAGCCCGAACCGTTTGGCCAAAGGCACCGCCACGAAATACGACGCGGCGGAGCACAGGCTGGTCACGAAGAAGATCGCCCCGATGGCGGCGACGCCGATGCCGAACCGCTCGCTAAGCCAGATCGTCAGCAGGGCGTTGATGACGAGACCACCGCCGAAGGCGTCGACCGAGAACAGAGCCGCCAAGCGATAGACGATCCCGCGCGACGGGCCGAGCGGTGCCGGCGGGCTGTCGGCACCGGCCTCGACCTGCGGCGAGAGATGGCGGTAGAGCAGGAACGTGAGCAGCCCCAGCAGGCCGTAGACGCCGAAGAGAACCGCTGACGTCGTCCCTGGCGCGAAGACTGGCGCCAGCCAGTCGACCATCCCGACGGAGAGCGCTCCGAGTGCGCCAAAGAAGGCACCGACGAAGCTGTAGCGGGCGAACGCCGCCGTCCGCTCCTCGTCGGCGACGACGTGCGAGAGTACGGTGTGCTCGAGGGGCAGGAAGACGCTGACGTCGCCGCCCGACGGATTGAGCGTGCCGACGAAGGCGATCACGAGCAGCGGCCAGAACGCCTCGATCCCGGCGAACCCCAGCCCGGTTGCAAGCATGAGAAGAGCTGCGACCAGCAGCGCCCGGCGCCGCGGGATACGGTAGGCAACCAGCCCGAGGGTTAGTGTCAGCAGGGCCGAGCCCATCAAGGATGCAGCCGAAACAAGACCGACACCGAAAGCATCATAGCCGAGACGCGAGAGATGCACCGGCAGCAGGATCGCGACGTAACCGTCGCCAAACGCGCGGAGGGAACGCGCCACAAGAACCCGTCTGATGTCTGGGGACGGACGTCGGCGCGGATGGGTTCGGACGCCTGCTTCGGCACTGGGATCGGCTTCAGCGGTGCGTATTGATGGCATGCGGCGTCCTCTTCGAAACACAGGACGCGATACTTGGGCATGCCGCCTCGTGGGGAGATCGCGATCCCCATGGGTTCAGTAGAGGTCCGCCGGAAACCTCTGTCAACCTCGCGAGCATCCTCATTTTCTTAAAGTCACCTTTCGGGTCGACCAGATCCATCAAAGTCGTGTCTATGAAGATAAGCTCGCACCGCCGATACGGATTTTCGGCTAAGGCCCACCCGGTGCCACAACCGGTCATTCCAGTGGAACGAGACGGCAAGAAGGTGTGCGCCGATCCCATGGCCCCGCTCGTCAGAATGGCTGCCCCAGGTCACGTCAGATGAAGAACGAGATGGGTGGCCTCCGGCTCCTGCTCTGTCTTGATGTCGAGCCCGCTTGCCCTGAAGACCTTCAACATGGCTGTGTTCCCCGGCAGAACGTCGGCGATCAGCTCCTTCAGCCCGGCGTTGCGGGCGATGGCTACGAGGTGGCGCATCAGGACCGTGCCGACGCCCTGTCCTTGGTGGGCATCGTCCACCGCGAAGGCCACCTCGGCCTGGCCTGGTTGCACCACGATGTAGCGGCACCCGCCAACGATCACCTGCTGGCCATCCTCGTCCAGCAGCGCGATCAGGGCGACGTGGCCCACGAAATCGACATTGAGATAGAAGGCGATTTCATGCTCCGTGAAGCCGCGTTTGAAGGCGAAGAAGCGCCGGTAAAGGGACTGGTCGCTGGTGCGGCTGACGGCGGCGAGCAGCCCGGCCCTGTCCTCCGGCCTGAGGGCGCGGATTTCAACCGCGCGGCCGTTCCGCAGCGTCTCGTTGGCCGAGTAGTCTCTCGCCTGCACTGCCGCCTCCTGGAAGTCCTGCCGGGAACGAAGTCTCGGACTCGCACTCCAACACGCGACTCGTCCCCATCGATACCCGCGATGTGTCCATGACGCTCCATTTATAGGTAGTGTAGCAACCATCGGGTCGATGACATCTTGCAGTTACTTTCCCCGCCGATCTGACCATGTCACGGTGATCGTAGCCAGACCGGCCGGAAAGAACCGTGACTCGCGAAGATGACCGGCATATTTCAACCGGCCAAAGATGCCGCCTCCCCTATCCCGCGAGTGCTCGCTTCGCGACGTATAGCGCGACAAGGGATCCGCTATGCTATCTTGGGCGCCGCCGGGCGATGTCTCTGGTTCTTCGTCGCTCGGCACAACGCCTCATCGCTACTGCACACGGTGGACCATGACCTCACCGGCGCACGCGATGGGGATGCGAGCCTGGAGCTGCCGATCATACATCGTCCGGCACGGCACTCCGTTGAATGTCCGGATCTCGTTCGGAGCCGCATAGGGGAAAAGGGAATTTGGTGTGCCCGCAATGGGGACGCCAGTGGCGACAGCCGTCTGTGTGCTCCCGGTCGTGGCCACATCGACTCTGGCGACCGGAACGTCTCCGGTGCACGCGATCGGGACACGAATGCGGAGTTGCCGATCGTACATCGTCCGGCACAGCACGCCATTGATCGTCGTAACCTCGTGAGCGGCCGCGTACGGGAAAGGCGAGCCCGGAGTGCCTCGCACCGGATTCGGCTGCGCCACAGCGAGCCCAATCCCACCAAGGAAGATCAGAGCGGCACTAGCAACAACCGTCGACATCTTCATGGAAGCCTCCTTGTAGCTTAACAAGACACTTGTCCTGCTGGCTCATCGTGCCTCCCGGCGGCAAGCGTCGGTCATCTTGCACGAGACGAGATTGGAAGATGGCCTACGCTCCGCCATTCTCGGGGCATTCTTCGTCACAGAACTTTGAATTATCTTCTGCATCTCACGGCCGTGCTTGATCGAATACGACAGACCCTTGACGGTTTGAGCCAATGCACGAATGGAAGCTTGCCGCATCATCCCAACCAATGGGAACGGAGGACACCGGGCCTGATTTGCCCCGATTGCTCAGCCAGCGCCCGGCGCACCGTTAAGCGCCAAAAACCGGGTCCACTGTTTCGCACGATGCGCCAAGAGCACGGGGCCGACAAGCACTCCGGCGTGGAGCGAGCGCGTGAGGCGCTGACCCGTGCCAAACCGCAACGGCTCGGGTGGTTTTCGAGTGGCGTCGGCACCATCTTTTCCAGTGGCCTTAATCGTCTGGCGCCTGTTTCCGGGAGGCGGCCATGTTCGACCGAGATATTTTCTTTGACACTGTGCGCTCCGACCCCTTCGGCGGATCTTTGATGCAAGATCAAGTCGATGGAATGAACTACATTCTCGATACCTGGGAGGACGCGCCACCATCCGATGATCTGCGATGGCTCGCATATGCACTCGCCACAACCTATCATGAGACAGCGGCCACCATGCTACCGATCGAGGAATTCGGGTATGGCGCCGGCAGGCCCTACGGCGTTCCCGATCCCGAGACCGGGCAAACCTATTATGGCCGAGGTTTCGTGCAACTGACCTGGCGGGACAATTATGCCAGGGCCGACCAAGAGCTCGGCCTATTCGCCGGCGATTCCTTGGAATGGCATGCCGATAACGCGCTCAAGCCGCCGATCGCTGCCGCTGTCATGTTCAAGGGTATGGCCGAAGGGTGGTTCTGCGGGTGCACGCTTGCCGATTATTTCAACGATCACGAGGATGATCCCTACAATGCGCGGGATATCATCAACGCCGATAAATCGGCGGTTCCTTCCTGGTCGGGCGGGATTTCGATCGGCAACCTGATCAAAGCCTATCACGAGGCATTTCTGGCGGCCCTCGAAGTGGCTTGGCAAGAGGATAGTCCAATACAGGTGGGTACGGAAACGATCCTAACTCTGACCCTGCGACTATCGGCGGCCGGCCCAGTGAAGGTGGTTTCGGTCGAGGCCCATACGGATGCACCAGGACCTCGAAGCCGGTCTCGTGTCACAGGACAGGATTGCGTCACGGTTGGTCGAGCTGCCATCGGTGACGATCCGATCCGGTCGGCCATACGGCCTCAAGGCTCGGATCAAGAAGCGCGTGGCAGCAGGTAGGATTCGCCGTTCGCTGAGCCAGAACGCGACGGTGTCGCGTTTACCGGCGATGGCACGATACAGATACCGCCACTAATCAAGGCCTCTAATATAGGTCTCAGCCACATGCCGTTTGCCGCGAACCTGGCGCCTGCGCCGATTAAGCCGCCACATGCACAGGAGGATCACTGAGCGATCCAAATTGCAGCAGGCTGAACATCGTGCACCCCCGGAGCGTACCGGTGCGGATACCTGACTAAGTTGCCGAACGGTTTGCGACAGTGTCCGATCGCCTTACAATATGGTCAGGGCCAGACATGGCAGCTTGCGGGACCCATGGAGGTCAGGTGTGATGTCGGTACTTCTCATAACAATTCTGATGTACGGTCCCCCTTCACAGGTTCACTTCGCGCCTGTCGTTCATAGTGTTGATTTTGACACCAAGAACGCATGCCAGACGGCGCGCGACGCTTACCTGCGTGAACTCGAACCAATTACCACCGCGCTCGCGGCAGCCATAAAACAGGCTAAGGACGTTGGTAATCTCCAGGACCCCGCCGGGATCTTCATTACGGCGCAATGTTTCGATCGCTGATCAAGTATAACAAACGACCGTAGCTTGGACCTGACGGGACAGCCGAAAGCCAAGGAATCCTATTTCGTCAGCGCAGGCCCGTGACGCATCCCCGCCCCGTCCGGCATCCCGATGTCAGCAACTGACAAGGGGATGTCCGAAACGGTCAAGCGCTCCCTTTTGGGGGTGCTAGGATGCGCAAATCCGGCAGAGCCACGTGGCCCATCAGGCGTCTTCGGTTGCCGGAAGGGCCAGCACCTAGGCCGTTCGGTGCCAAGCAGGGACCGCATTGTTTCGACCGGAATAGGCGGTGGTGCCTGAGCGAACAAACAGCCCGCCGCCGGCCTAAGGTGGTTCGTTTGGTCCTGCTCAATCATGGCAGGAGGTCAACACGACAGGCACCGATCACCGAACCACCAAGGCTTCGATGCAATAGGAGGAAGTCATGACCAGAATGACAAGAATGGTCTCCCGACTGATCCGCGGCGCCGCAATCCTAGGCGCCCTGTTCGTGGGCATGTTCGTAACGGATACGATGCCGACGAATTGGATTGCCTCGGGCACTGCGCTCTCGCAAGCCAGGGCCGTTGTCGGCCGACCGGCAACTCCCGGTAGCGTCGCCGGCGTTGCCCGGCGCTCCAGCCGACGCGCCGTGCGGTGGAACTACTACTGATCCATACGGATCTGCCCGCCCGAGCACCGGATTTCCAATCGCGTCCGGGCAAGGACAGACCCGCCAGGAAACCTGGTCCGCCCGCGGTTCGTGACATGGTTTGCGGTCTTTCCGGAACTCTGACGACACCATCGGACGCGGTTACAGCCAGAGCGTTTCGGCGGCCGCTCGCATCTTCGGACGACAGTCCTTAACGTTCTCCAATAGGCAGAAAAACCACCATGCCCGAGTTGGAATGCCGGCACAGGATCTCGGTGCCCCGGCTGTCGAATGCCTCCGCATCGGCGTCCACACATGCAGCGCCGGCTGAACCCGGCGCTGCATCAGCGTGATCAAGGCGATCTGGACGGTGGCGTTCCCGGAGTTGGCCCGCCTCCTGACGGCATCGCCGTGCGTGCCCGCTCCAGCAACGTGGTGGCCGCCTCGACGCAAGCCCTCATGGAATCACGCGGATCACACCGCACGGCCAGGGTCGCATCCCCGACGCGAAGCAGAAAACCTGCGCCGCGTGAGGGTCCTCCCCGTCCCATTCCGCCCCCGTCGAGCCCGCGCAGAAGATCATCGAGGTCGCGATCCCGCTGACTGTAGGACGAGCCGCGGTCGCCGGTATCGTCCGAACTTTGGCCAAAGGCAGGCAAGGCGATCAGCATCAGCCCGGCTGCCGCAAGAAGCGCTTTTCTCATATCATTCCTCCTCTGGGTTGCGATCGGGGCGGATCAGTCGCGGCACACGCGCCGGCGCACCAGGACCAGGAGACTGCCGTCCTGCGCCCGCAGGCTGCGGGTGAGGAAGTAGCAACCGCTGCCGTCCATTCGCGCGGCCAGGCGTTCCCGCAGGCGACCGCGCACACCGCCGCCATTGTCCTCATCATCCCATCGCGAAGCCAAGCGCTCGCGCAGGCGCTCCCGCACGCCGCCGCCAACGTCCTCGTCGTCCGATCGCGCGGCCAGCCGTTCGCGCAGACGCTCCCGCAGGCCCGGATGATCCCGCAGGAAATCCGCGAGTTCGCCGCGGCGCTCCCGGCGCTCCTGAAACAGGTCCAGGAGCATGTCCCGCTGGTCACGGCGCTCCTGGATCAAATCCATGAGCATGTCGCGGCGATCGCCGCGCTCCTGAATCCAGTCTCGCAGAAGGTCGCGCAAGTTACCGCTGCTGATGTCGGAGCCACCGGTGCTCCAACCATCATCCTGGGCGGCCGCCGGAGTCGTCGTTGTGAGAAGGAGGGTGGGTGCGGCGAAGAGGCTGAACGCCGCAATCGCCAGAACTGGCAATCGGGTCATGATGCTTCTCCAGTTAGGAGCCAGAAACAGTTTCAACTTGGACGCACACTCGCGCCGTCCTGCAAGCCTCCTCACGCCTCGAGCGAGCTAGGGTGGATGCGGCGTGAGAACCCAGGCTTGGTCGGGAAAGCGAGTGTCGCGGGAGCAGGTTCCGGAAGCCCATGGCTTGGAGAGTTGGACCGTCCGGGACACCAGCTTGCCAACCTGTCCATTCTATCGATCCATGGTGGCCTCTTTGTGTCTGCGCCAGCGCTTAACTAAGATCGCCGCTGCACAAAAGCGATGGCACGCCGCCTCCTCCCGCAGATCATCCGAGCAGAGCACCAAGACGCAAGTTCGTGAACGATTCCGTCGCGAAATGTTTCGTCAATGTCCTGATCGATCAAGCAGGCCGCTTCCCGACATGGTTCCGTTGGCCGGTGTGAAGGCAGAAGGACAGACACTCCGAATTCAGGCCTTTGAGGGAGCCATGCCATGAAGGCTACTTTGATCCCGCTGGTGCTCGGCGCCCTGATCGTTGCGGCGCCAGCCTGGTCTCAACACAGAACCGGTCCGTCGACGACCTCCAGAGAATTTCAAATTCCGTCCCAGCGCCAGCTCGAGAGAGAAGTGTTCACGGAACCGCGGAATGACTTCTCGTCGATCGACACGGTCGCTGACGGCGAGATGGAGCGCATGGACCGCCAGATCGACAGCCTCGTCGAACGGGGCATCTGCGACGGATGCTGACAACAGAGCCGGTGGCAGAATTTTTTACCGAAAAGCGACCGGTCGGATCACACTTTGCCGACCGGCACGTGCTTGCACTTCCTCCTCAGCAGGTGCGGACCCATTGCCATTGATAGGTGTAGCCGGTCCAGACCCGTTGTTGGCGCAGGCAGGGATTGCTGGCGGGATAGCCATATCCGTAGCCGTAGGTCGCAGGGTACCCGTACCTATTACCGTAATAGGATCCCGCGCCCGCTGCGATGGCGCCGGTCGCAACCGCGCCGGCGGCGATGCCGGGACGATAGTAGCCGTAATAGGCGCCGCGGCGGGCATTCCGGCGAACCACGCCGGCCACACTTACAGGCGTCCCGGGCCGACCGATGCGAGCTTGAGCCGTGTCGGCTTTCACCCTGATGCCCAGGTTATCGGATCTCTCGATCGAGACGGGTATCGCACATAGCCACGTGGCAGTTGCAAACACGATGGCCGTCCTCGCCCTTGTCTTCCACATGATCTCCTCCCATTCGGCTGAGATGATCGCCTGCGCACTCGAAAGCTGTGCAAGAAGGCTCATGGAGGACCCTAACAAGGCAGCGGTCGTCATTGATGATGGCCACCGGCTGCGGGATCGACAACTCAATGTCCCCGGTACAGAAAAGCAGCGACACACGATCTGACCTGCACGCAGACGAGTGCTCATCTGGAGGGCCGCCGTGCTTGGTCATAATGACCCTCCAGAGGCAGGTATAAATATATCACATCCGGGCCCAACCGCGTTGACATAAATCAAGAATCAAAGCCATTGCCGCGCCCGGGGACGACCGTCTCAAGGCGGCAGGAGAGCCGGCGCCGGATGACGAAGCGCCGACCTTGCGCTACAGCCGCTGTCGAGCGAACGCCGGTTTCGTGTATAATGGCATTTTCGGCATCGGGTTGTCGCCGCGGACTGGAGATTTCCCATGACGCTTTTCGAAGATCGCGAGCGCGCCTTCGAGCAGATGTTCGTCCACGATGAGGAGGCGCAGTTCCGGGCGCTGGCACGGCGCAACAAGCTACTGGGCCAGTGGGCGGCCAATCAACTTGGCCTTACGGGCACGAAGGCCGACGCCTACGTCAATGAGATCAGCAAAAGCCTGGTGGCGCGAGTGGTCGACGAAGGCCTGGTCGGGAAGTTGCGGGCCGATTTCGAGGCCAACGGCGTCAACCAGTCCGACGATCAGATCCGCGAGAAAATGGCTGAGCTGATGGCGATCGCCGCCAGCCAGGTGCGCTCGAGCACCTGGTGATACCCCAGGATGAGGCGGTGACGCCTTCATCATCGCCTGCCCGCGCCCTACTTGAATGAAAGCGTCGCTTTGACCTGCTCCAAGCGGCTGATGGCAAAATCCGCCTCCCGCCGCGCGCGATCATTGCCCATGGCCTCGCGCATGGTCTCCAGGCGCAGGATCTCCTCATCGAGGCGCTCGCGCGTGAGTTCCTCCGGCGGCAATGCTCGCTCGGCCAGGACCGCGACGCTGTCACCGGTGATCTCGACGAAACCGCCACGGACGAAGGCGCGGTGGCCATGTCCCTCGGTATCGGTCACTGCGATGATGCCGGGATTGAGCATTGCCATGGTCGGTTCGTGGCCGGGCATGACGGTCATGTCGCCTTCGGTCGCCGGCAGCATCACCGCCCGCACCTCGCCGGAGAACAGGACCCGCTCCGGCGAAATCAGTTCGAACAGCATCGTGGCCATGACAGTTCTTCCTTATTGTGATGTCGGCGCCTGGATGTGCCGATCATGGAGTGCACCTCCTCAACAGCTTCCATTGCGTGCGGCGCATGGAAGGCACGAACGATCGCCAATGCGACCATGCCGCCACTTCCGACGAACTTGGGAAGTCCGCGTGTAACGCCCGCAGTCGATCGGCTTTTCGCGGCAGCGAGCATAGCTCTCCGCGCATTCATCGCTTGATCGTTCTGGCCACCGGTTTCACACTTTGGGCCCGCCACGCTGCGGAGCTGATGCCTTGTCGGCATCCCGGTCTTCGATCGCGTCCAATCGGCGGACCCGACAGACGTATTGCCTTTGCGTTTAAGGGTTCGGAGGAGTATTCTCAAGAACCCTGCCGGCAGGAGACGCGGCCATGGCGAGCCCCATGGAGCAGTTCGTCGTCAAGCCCATCATTCCCCTCGGACAGCATTTCGCCGTTACGAATGCGGCCCTGTTCATGGCAACCGCCGTGGTGGTCATCGTGGGCGGCCTGCTGCTGGCTACGCGCAAGCGCGCCGTCGTCCCCGGTCGTGGACAGTCTGTGGCGGAGGTCCTGCACGAATTTGTCGTGCACACTATCAGGGACACGGCAGGACAGGAGGGCATGAGGTTCTTTCCCTTCGTGTTCTCGCTCTTCATGTTCGTGTTGACATGCAACCTGCTCGGTCTGATCCCCGGCTTCTTCACCGTCACCAGCCAGATCATCGTCACCTTCGCGCTGGCGATACTGGTGATCGGAACGGTGGTGGGCTACGGCACCATGAAGCATGGCGTGCATTTCCTCGGGCTTTTCGTTCCTTCGGGAGTGCCGAAATGGCTATTGCCGGTCGTCGTCATCATCGAGGTGATCTCCTTCCTTGCCCGTCCGATCTCGTTGAGCCTGCGTCTCTTCGCCAACATGCTCGGCGGGCACATCGCCTTGAAGGTGTTCGGCAGCTTCGTGGTGTCGCTGGGTGCGGCCGGCCTGGGCTTTGCGTTGCTGGCTCCTCTTCCCCTGGCCATGACGGTGGCGCTCACCGCGTTTGAGTTCCTGGTCGCGAGCTTGCAGGCCTACGTGTTCACGGTCCTGACATGCATCTACCTGAACGACGCCCTTCATCCCGGCCATTGATCGCATCGACCCTTTTTTCGTCCTAGTGTTGTGACTCTAACGCTTGTTTCGCACGGGCGACCTTTTGCAGGATAGCTGAGGCCGAGGCGGTCCAGACAA
>NZ_JAERQD010000094.1 GCF_016735695.1 Microvirga zambiensis WSM3693
ACCCACGTCTTGAGGAACCGCCGCGCTGGATAAGACGTGGGTGCCCGGGACAAGCCCGGGCATGACGGCGCGGGTGTCACGACGGCGCAGGGTGGGATGACGCAAGCGGCGGCTTGCCGTCATTTGACAAACTTGGCCGGGTGTAGGAGCCTTCAGCCCATCATGTTGAGCCTTCTGCGATACCGTCGCGGCCTGCATCGGGCGGGCAACCTCATCGCGGGCACGTAGCCCCGAGCTCAACGCGCGCTTGCGCTCCGGGCTCGGGGCGCTCCCAATCAGCTCATTCCTTCGACGGCCTATGGAACCGGATGCCGCCTCGTCCGGCACGGCACATCCTCGCCGGCTTCGCGCTCGTGCTGTGCGCAGACCGCGATGCCGAGGCATGAGAACTGCAATTCATCATCGCAACCGCCGGAATCCGACGACGGTCCGGCACACGTGCAGCGCCTCCCGCTGCTGCACATCCACGAACAGGAAGCATCACATGTCCAAGAAAACAGCCGCCACGGCAAAGCCACGCATCACTCTGACCGCGGCGGATCACGAAAAACTTTCGACCCTCGCGGACGCGGCTCTGCATACGATGCCGGACGTGGCACGGGAACTCGCCGATGAACTCGACCGGGCCCATGTTCTGCCTGAAGGCAGGCAGCGGGCCGACGCCGTCCATATGGGCTGCGAAGTCGACTTCCGCGACGACGTGACCGGACGGGTGCAGACGGTCACCCTGGTCTATCCGCACGAGGCCGACATTTCGAAAGGAAGGGTCTCGGTGCTGACGCCGATCGGAACCGCGCTCATCGGGCTCCCGCTTGGGCAATCGATCGATTGGACCACCCGCACCGGCGAACGCAAGCGCCTCACGGTCCTGCAGGTGAGCAGGCCCAAGGCGGAGGAGCGGGAGCCTGCCTGAGCAGGCTTGTCCAGGAATGATCGTGAGATGACGCCCTTCTGCGTCATGGCCGCACTTGTTGCGGCCACCCACGTCTTCCGAACCATAACGGTGCAAAGACGTGGGTCCCCTGGACAAGCCCGGGGATGACGGGAGAGGGTTCAAGGACGCGCCTTCCGGTCAGGCCCTTCCCCTCGCGCTCTTTCCCGTCTTCACACGGTGCTCGATGAAGTTGCGGATTTCGCGGGTGCGGCGCTGCGGGTCGAGGATTTCTTCATCGATGCCATAGCGCCAGGCGAGATCGAAGCGAGACGGATCCTTGCCCAGCGCGGCGAGATCCTGCGCATAGGCGATGGCGTCCTCCTTCGTGCGGCAGAAGCCTTCGCGCACGAGGATGTCGGTGCGGCGGTTCAGGATGACCGCAAGCTCGCCGAGAGAGAATTCCGGGTGATACTGCACGCCCCAGAACACGCCGCCGTCCTGGCGGATCTCGGCGGCCTGGACGGGCGATACCGAATTGCCGGCCAGCACCGTGCAATCCCCCGGCAGCGTCGTGACCGCATCGAGATGGATCGCCGGCGCGTCATAGACGGCGGGGCGGCCCTCGAGAAGTGGATGGGTCCGCCCGACATCGGTCGGCATCACCTTGCGCGCGATGCCCACCTCGCGCCCGAGCGGGTTCGGACGCACGTCGCCGTCAGCCGCGACCGCGGCGATCTGCAGCCCCCAGCACGAGCCGAAGGACGGGGTCCGCGAGGTATAGACCGCCCGCATCAGGTCGATCTGGCGCAGGATGTCGGGGGTGCGGTCGTAAAGGTTGAGATGCGAGCCGGTGAGCACGATGCCGTCGTAGGATTCGAGCCCCGCCGCATCCGGCAGGTTCGCGCCCTCGTCCGCCGGAAGGGCGATGTCGCACACGGCCTCGCGCTCGATCGCCTGGATCACCTCCGCATAGGATTCGGAGGGCGTGAGTCCATAGGATTCTCTGTGGACCTGCCTTGCGTCCCGCGTATTGCCCTCGACCACCAGAAACCGTAAGCCCATGCGTCACCCGCTCCGTTCGGTGCCGGTTTAGCCGAACGGCGGGCGGCGGCAAGTGCAATTGTATCGCACCCGAAACGGGAAACCGCTTTTGAGTGCGAGCCGCCAGAAGGTCCGGCCCTCATGAAAATCCTGCATTCACTCTGGAAGAGGCTGTGGGGACAGGCCTATCTGCTGCTGGTTCTCACCACCCTCATGTGGGCCGGCAACGGGATCGCCGGGCGGCTTGCCGTGGACCAGATCTCGCCCATGGTGCTCACCTGCCTGCGCTGGGTGATCGTGGTGGCGCTCCTGCTGCCGCTGGTCGGTCGCCAGGTGGTGGATTCATGGCCGCAGCTGAAGGAACGCTGGCTCTTCACCATCCTGATGGGCATCTTCGGGCTCACCGCCTTCAATGCCCTGTTCTACGCCGCCGCCTACCACACGAGCGCGATCAACATCACACTTTTCCAGGGTTCGATCCCGGTCATCGTGCTCGCCGCGATGGTGCTCGTCTTCCGCGCCCGCGTGATCCCGCTGCAGGTCATCGGCATGGCCGTCACGCTTATCGGTGTGACCATCGTATCGGTGAAGGCTGATTGGCAGATCCTGAAGACCCTCGCGCTCAATATCGGCGATGTGTGGATGCTGATCGCCTGCGTGTTCTATTCCATCTACACGCTCGGCCTGCGCTACCGCCCTGCCGTTTCGAGCCTCGTGTTCTTCGCCGCCATCGCAGTCGTCGCCTTCGTGAGCTCCCTGCCGCTCGTCGGAATGGAGATCGTCCAGGGCACGGTGCAATTTCCGACGCCGAAGGGCTGGCTCGTCCTCATCTACGTGGCCTTCCTGCCCTCGCTGCTGTCGCAAATCTTCTTCATCCGCGGCGTCGAGCTGATCGGCCCGGCGCGGGCCGGCCTCTTCGTCAATCTCGTGCCGGTCTTCGGCGCGCTGCTCGCAGTGATGATTCTCGGCGAACCCTTCGCGCTTTATCACGCCATCGGCCTCACGCTGGTGCTCGGCGGGATCTGGTTGGCGGAGAGGAAGGGGTAGAAAAGACATTACACTCGACGTCATGGCCGTCCCCAGACTTGATCCGGGGATCAGTCCCGGCCATCCACGTTTTCATTCCCAACTTCTCAACCTCATCCTGAGGAGGTCGCGAAGGAGATTCCAGTGCACTCTGGAACCTCCTTCGAGACGCAGCCTCGCTGCTCCTCAGGATGAGGCGAGAGGGTGTTAAAACGGGATCACCGGCACAAGGCCGGTGATGACGTGGGGGATGGGAGCAGGCCGAACATGCTAATCCGCGAACACCACCGTCTTACGGCCGTTGAGCAGGATGCGGTCTTCCAGGTGGTAGCGCACGGCGCGGGCCAGCACGCGGCGTTCGATGTCGCGGCCCTTGCGCACGAGATCCTCGGCCGAGTCGCGATGGGTGATCGATTCCACGTCCTGCGCGATGATCGGGCCCTCGTCGAGATCGGAGGTCACGTAATGCGCCGTCGCGCCGATCAGCTTCACCCCGCGCGTATGGGCCTGATGATAGGGCTTGGCGCCCTTGAAGCTCGGAAGGAAGGAATGGTGGATGTTGATGCAGCGCCCGACGAGCTTCGCGGCGAGGCCGTCGGAGAGCACCTGCATGTAGCGTGCGAGCACCACGAGATCGACCTGCGCGTCGCGGATGATCTCCCAGACGCGCGCTTCCTGTTCGAGCTTCGTATCCTTGGTGACGGGAAGGCAGTGGAAGGGAACGCTGCCGAGATCCACATGGCTGTAGGTCTCGGCCGGATGATTGGCGATCACGCCGACGGGCTCGAAATCCAATTCGCCGATGCGCCAGCGATAGAGAATATCCGCAAGGCAATGGTCGAACTTCGAGACCAGCAGCATGACGCGCCGCTTCACGCTCGGATCGCGCAGGGTCCAGGTCATCCCGAAGCGCTCGGCGAGCGGCGTGAAGCCGCTTTTGAGCGCCTCAAGATCGCTCTTTCCCGACACGGGATCGAACACGACACGCATGAAGAAGCGATCCGTCTGCGTGTCGTCGTATTGCTGGGCGTCGAGGATGTTGAGACCGGCCTCCGACAGATGCCCCGCCACGGCGGCTACGATACCGGGACGGTTCGCGCAGGCGAGCGTCAGGACGAAGCGTTGCGTCGGGGAGGATGCCATCTCGAACTCCTCTTGATCCTTTTTCTTTGCATCTTCTCTTTCGGCGAACCGGTGTCCACTTCGCCGGAAGATGCAATTAAAAGCGCACGGCGCGGGCGCGCTTGACCTGCGGGATATCCTCGATCAGGCGCAGCAGCTCGTCGGAGACCGGCTGGTCGACCGAGACGAAGCAGATCGCATCGCCGCCGGGCTTGTCGCGGCCTAGCGCGAAGGTCGCGACGTTGACGCCGGATTCGCCGAGCAGCGTGCCGAATCGACCGATGAAGCCGGGCTTGTCGTCGTTGCGCACATAGATCATGTGCGGCGCAAACTCCGCATCGACCGCGATGTCGCGGATCTCGATGACGCGCGGCTTGCCGTCCTGGAACACGGTGCCGCCCGCATGGCGCGACATGTCCTCGGCATCGACGACGATGCGCACGAAGCTCTCATAGTCGCGGGCCGCGTTCTCGCGCTTGACCTCTTCCACCGTGATGCCGCGATCCCGCGCCACCAGCGGAGCCGAGACCATGTTGATGTCCTGCAGGAACGGACGCAGCACGCCGGTCACCGCGGCGGAGGTGAGCGCGCGGGTGTTCATCTCCGCGACCGCGCCCTCGTACTCGATGCGGATGCCCTTGATCGGCGCTTCCGTGAGCTGGCCGAGGAAGGAGCCGAGCTTTTCGGCAAGCGCCACGAAGGGTTTCAGGCGCGGCGCTTCCTCTGCCGTGATCGAGGGGAAGTTCACCGCGTTCTGGATCGCGCCCTGGAGCAGGTAATCCGACATCTGTTCGGCCACCTGCAGCGCCACGTTCTCCTGCGCTTCCGATGTGGCGGCACCCAGATGCGGCGTGCAGACCACGTTGGGATGACCGAAGAGCGGATTTGCGGTCGCCGGCTCCTCGATGAACACGTCGAAGGCGGCCCCTGCCACGTGTCCGGAATCGAGGGCTGCGCGCAACGCCGCCTCGTCGACGAGGCCGCCGCGGGCGCAATTGACGATGCGCACGCCCTTCTTGGTCTTGGCGATGTTTTCGCCTGAGAGCACGTTCTTCGTCTTTTCCGTCATCGGCACGTGCAGGGTGATGATGTCGGCGCGGCGGAGCAGCTCGTCGAGCTCGACCTTCTCGACGCCGAGCTCGATGGCGCGCTCCGGCGACAGGAAGGGATCGTAGGCGATCACCTTCATGCGCAGGCCGATGGCGCGGTCGGCGACGATGGAGCCGATATTGCCGCAGCCGATCACGCCGAGCACCTTCGCCGTCAATTCGACGCCCATGAAGCGGTTCTTCTCCCACTTGCCGGCCTGCGTCGAGGCATCGGCCTGCGGGATCTGGCGCGCGAGCGCGAACATCATGGCGATGGCGTGCTCTGCCGTGGTGATGGAATTGCCGAAGGGCGTGTTCATGACGATGATGCCCTTCGCCGTCGCGGCGGGGATCTCGACATTGTCGACGCCGATGCCGGCGCGGCCGATCACCTTCAGGTTCGTCGCCTGTTCGAGAATCTTCGCCGTGACCTTGGTGGCGGAGCGGATCGCAAGGCCGTCGTAATTGCCGATGATGGCGGCGAGCTTGTCCTTGTCCTTGCCGAGGTCGGGCTGGAAATCGACCTCGATGCCGCGATCCTTGAAGATCTGCACGGCGGCGGGCGAGAGAGCGTCGGAAATGAGAACGCGGGGAGCGGGCATGGTGCACCTCAGATTTGCCGCCCCTTCCACCCTCCCCTTGAGGGGGAGGGTCGGCTCGAAGAGCCGGGGTGGGGTGAACGGCGCTGTCGGTCTGAATAACTGGCGTTAGGTCCGAGGGCAGTCGGCTGAGAGTGGTGTTGCCACCCCACCCCGCCGCCCTGACGGGCGTCGACCCTCCCCCTCTAGGGGAGGGTGAAGTTCAAGCCGCTTTCGCGAGCTTCGCCTTTTCCTGCGCGAAGGCCCAGTCGAGCCAGGGCGTCAGGGCTTCGAGATCGGATTGCTCCACCGTCGCGCCGCACCAGATGCGAAGGCCCGGAGGCGCATCGCGATAGGCGCCGATGTCGAGGGCGACATTCTCCTTCTCGAGCGTCGTGGTGATGCCCTTGGCGACCTGCGCCACGGCCTCCGGACCCTTTGCGACCACGTCGGGATCGGCGATGACGAGGCAGACGCTGGTGTTCGAGGCCGTCGCCGGCACCTTGGCGAGGTTGGCGATCCACGGGGTCTTGGCGACCCAGTCATGGATGACCTTCGCGTTGGCATCGGCCTTGGCGGTCAGCGCGTTCAGCCCGCCGATGGACTTCGCCCATTCGAGCGCGTCGATGTAATCCTCGACCGCGAGCATGGACGGGGTGTTGATGGTCTCGCCCTCGAAGATGCCCTCGATGAGCTTGCCGCCCTTGGTCATGCGGAAGATCTTCGGCAGCGGCCAGGCCGGCTTGTAGCTCTCGAGCCGCTCCACCGCACGCGGCGAGAGGATGAGCATGCCGTGGGCCGCTTCGCCGCCGAGCACTTTCTGCCAGGAGAAGGTGACCACATCGAGCTTCGCGAAATCGAGTTTCTGCGCGAAGGCCGCCGAGGTGGCGTCGCAGATCGTCAGGCCCTCGCGGTCGGCCGCGATCCAGTCGGCGCTCTGTACGCGCACGCCGGAGGTGGTGCCGTTCCAGGTGAAGACCACGTCGCGGGTCTTGGTGTCGACCTGGGCGAGATCAGGCAGTTCGCCGTAAGCCGCATTGATCACGCGGGCGTCGGCAAGCTTGAGCTGCTTGACCACGTCCGTAACCCAGCCCTCGCCGAAGCTTTCCCAGGCCAGCATGTCGACCGGGCGGGCGCCGAGCATCGACCACAGCACCATCTCCACGGCGCCGGTGTCGGAGGCGGGCACGATGCCGATGCGGTAACCGTCCGGCACCTCCAGCACCTCGCGGGTGAGGTCGATGGCGAGCTTCAAGCGCGCCTTGCCGAGCTTCGCGCGGTGCGAGCGGCCGAGACTGTCGACTTTAAGGTTCTGGAGAGACCATCCGGGGCGCTTTGCGCAGGGGCCGGATGAAAAGAAAGGCGCGCGCGGACGCGCGGCGGGCAGGTTCGTCATTGCAATCCATCCTTACAGATGGGCGCCTCTCGGTGGGGAGAGGTGTCCCGCCAACCGGTATGCCGGAGCCTCGGGTCACGGTCAACAAAATTCAAGGATCTCACGATGCTGAGGGGAACCAAGCATGCTCGCGCAGGGCGAACCAGAGCCCGCCCGGATCCTCGTCCTTGGCGCCGTTGGCGAGCCATTCGCGCACCACGTTCTCGATGATCTCGCCGGGCTTCGAGCCGTATTGCGACTGCGCGATCCAGTCGTGCTCACCCTCGAGCCCGCCGCCGACGACCGGTACCGCCCCGCGCGACAGAAGCTCGGCGATGCAGCGCCGGACGTAGTCGGCCAGCGCATCGCCCTCGAGCTCAAATCCGCGACGACCATCCGGAACGATCTGCCAGAGACCAACCGCATCGTCCGGCAGTTCATTCGCAACCATCTTGATCCACTCGCTCATGGAGCGGTCGAAGTGCCTATGCCTTGGTTCTGCTGTCATTTCTGATGGACCTTGTATCCATTACTAACCACGGGATGATTATGTTGTATAACGTCGACCGTTATCCCGTGCGTCTCACTCCGCCGCACGCCGAAGATCGATCCATCGGGCCGCTGATACCACAGACCGCGATATCCCGGAGGAGACGGCACGGCACGAGCGCCTGGCATAAGTGTTTCAAGCAAGTCGCCAAACTCGGATGAGGTCATGGTGCGCGTCCGATCAGAAGCTCTCCCATGCCTGATTCCTACATGCTGCCCGTTCGGCTGGAAGATCTCCTCCATCGGCCCGCGAACGGGCTCCTGCCTTTGTAACTCCCGCAACCGAACGGCAGCCTGCAAGGCTTGCGATTCATTGGCTCGGATCGCGCCTTCCACGTCGCCATACATACTGGGCGTCGGGCGCCAGTTGGGATCGTGGCGCTGCACTTCCCGCGTCAAAGCCCGCGCCCGTGCCGCCGAAACGTCGAGACGGACCTCCTGTGCCGGCGTGGTCGCATAGTCCCGTCCGCCGATGTTGCGCGTGCCGCCCCCTCGACGAGGTCGTGCCGACACGAAGGTGGCGCGCGGACGCTCGCCTCCTCCGCCCCCATCCGTCCATTGCCCGCCATCGGAATTCCCTGCCGGCACGCGCGGCTGGCTCGGATTGAACCGCCTGAGAACAAGCGAGAGGCGCAACTGCCGGAGTTCGAGCTGGGCAAGGGTGAGGGCCTTTCGGACCGCTCTCCATTCTCGCTCCTGTGACGTTGACAACCCCATAAAACAATCCATCAAAAATATGGATTATTTCCTAGAACAAAAAGGGAACAATATCGAGCTTGCCGCAAATGCGGTGTCACGACGGAAACCTACCTTTTCGGGGGAGAGACAGATTACGAAATCGTAATACAAAACATCGTGTTTGCTGCGTTATGGTCACAGCACTTGGCATATATTGTGCTAGGACACCTTCCGACAATTACGAGCAAAAAGCCGACAAGGCCTAAAAGACTGAGTAAGGAGCGAGCATGCGTGTGTCCGGTCAACTCGCCGTCATTGCCGTGCTGGGGGCAGCAGGCTTTGGCGGCTGGTACGCCTATAAGGGCGGCCACTTGGCCAATCTGCCCGTGATCGGCGCGTATGTGAGCCAGCCCCAAGGCCAGCAGGCCGGTGCCCAGGGCGGTCCCGGCGGACGGGGCCGCGGCGGGCCAGCAGGACCCGCGACCGTCGACGTGGACGTCGTCAAGACCGGGCGCATCGTCGAGATGCGGGAATCGGTCGGCACGGTGCGTGCCTATGAATCGATCACCGTGACCGCGAAGGTGGCAGGCATCGTCGGCGAGATCGGCTTTTCCGAAGGCCAGAAGGTCAAGGCCGGGGACACGCTGATCCAGTTCGACGCCGCCGAGCGGCGCGCCGAGATCGAGCAGGCCGTGGCCGAGGCGAGCCGCGCCGAGGCGCTCCGCAACGAGGTCGCCATCAAGCTCGAACGCGCCCAGGCGCTCAGCCGCACCGGCGCAGGAACCGGCGCCCAGGTCGACGACCTGACGGCCCAGATCAAGTCGCTCGACGGCTCCATCGCCTCCGCCCGCGCCCAGCGCAAGGCAGCCGAGGCCCGGCTCGAGGACTTGATCATCCGCGCCCCCTTCGCCGGCCGCGTCGGCACCCGCTCCGTCTCCCTCGGCGCCTATGTGGCGCCCGGCACCCGCATTACCACCCTCGACGACCTGTCGAAGGTCCGCCTCGACTTCGCGGTGCCGGAAAACCTCCTGGGCCGCCTCCAGCCGGGCCAGATCGTCAACGCCACCTCCGCCGCCTATAAGGGCCGCACCTTCAAGGGCAGCGTCTCGACGATCGATCCTCGCGTCGATCAGACGACCCGCACCGCGCGCCTGACCGCCGAGTTCGACAACACGGACGAGGCCCTGAAGCCCGGCATGTTCCTGTCGGTGGCGCTCGAAGTGTCCACCAAGGACGACGCCGTCGTGGTGCCGGAGGAGTCGATCGTCAGCGAGGGCCTGCGCCACATCGTCTATCCGGTGAAGGACAGCAAGGTGGAACGCCGCGTCATCACCATCGGCCAGCGCCAGGGCGGCAAGGTCGAGGTGGTGAGCGGCCTGCAGCCGGGCGAGACCATCGTGGTGCTCGGCGTGCAGCGCGTGCGCCCCGGAGCCGAAGTCGTCGCCCGCCCGGTCGGATCCGGCGGTGCCGCTCCGACAGCTCCCGTCCCTGCGGCGAACCGGGAGCAGCCCTCCCGCTCCTCCCTGAACGTGCCGCAGGCCATCGGCAGCGCCCAGGCTGCCGAGCGGAAGTGAACCAGCTTGTTCCCCTCCCCCTTGTGGGGAGGGCCAGGGTGGGGGTGTGAGCGCTGAACTGGACCAGCGAAGCGCTGACACCCCCACCTCCAACTCCTCCCCACAAGGGGGAGGAGAGTTGTGTCGAGTTTCGTTGCGAGTCCCTCGCTCCAGTTCGGATCGAATAGAGCCATGCAGGTTTCAGACCTCTTCATCCGCCGCCCCGTCTTCGCCGTCGTGGTCAGCCTGCTGCTGATCGTGGGTGGCCTTGCCGCGCTCATGAACCTGCCGGTTCGCGAATATCCGCAGGTCGACCGGCCGGTCGTCTCGGTCTCCACCGTCTATCGCGGCGCCTCGAACGAGGTGATCGAGAGCCGGGTGACGGAGATCATCGAGGGTGCGGTCGCCGGGATCGAGGGCATTCGCCAGATCACGTCGCAGAGCCAGAACGACCGCTCCTCCGTCTCCATCGAATTCGAAGTGTCCCGCGATCCGGAGGCTGCGACCTCCGACGTGCGCGATGCCGTGTCCCGCGTCACCGGACGGCTGCCGGACGACGCCGATACGCCGGTGGTACGCAAGGTCGATGCGAATGCCTCGGCCATCATGTGGGTGGGCGTGACATCCACCTCGCTCGATGCGCTCGAACTCAGCGACTTTCTCAAGCGCGTCTACGTGGACCGCCTCTCCACCGTTCCCGGCGTCGCCAACGTCAACCTGAGCGGCGAGCGGCGCTTTGCCATGCGCATCTGGATCGACCGGCCGGCGCTCGCCGCCCGCGGCCTGACGGTGCAGGATCTGGAGACCGCCATCAAACGCCAGAACGTGGAGCTGCCCGGCGGCCGCATCGAATCGAGCCAGCGCGAATTCACCGTCAAGACCGATTCCCGCCTCGCCACGCCGGAGGAATTCCAGCAGATCATCGTCACCAACAAGAGCGGCTACCTGGTCCGGCTCGGAGAGGTGGCCCAGGTCGAGGTCGGGCCGGAGGATACGCGCTTCGAGTTCTACCAATCCGGCGAGACCGCCATCGGCATGGGCGTCGTGCGCCAGTCGACCGCCAATACGCTCGCGGTCGTCGACGGCGTGCGCAAGGAGCTGGAGGAACTCAAGTCGTCGCTGCCGCCGGGCACAACGGCCGAGATCGCCTACGACGAGAGCCAGTTCATCCGCGCCTCCATCGACGGCGTGCTGCACACCCTGCTGGAAGGCGTGGCGCTGGTGATCCTCGTGATCCTGCTCTTCCTGCGCGACTGGCGCTCCACCATTGTGGCCATGGTGGCGATCCCGGTCTCCATCACGGCGGCCTTCATGGTGATGGCCTTCTTCGGCGCCTCGATCAACGTGCTGACCCTGCTCGCCATCGTGCTCGCCATCGGCATCGTGGTCGACGACGCCATCGTGGAGATCGAGAACGTGCACCGGCGCATCGAGGAGGGCCAGCCGCCGCTGCTCGCCTCCTTCGACGGCGCGCGCGAGATCGGCTTCGCGGTGATTGCAACCACCGCAACGCTCATGGCCGTGTTCGTGCCGCTCGCCTTCATGACCGGCAACACGGGCAAGCTGTTCCGGGAGTTCGGCATCACGCTCGCCGCCGCGATCTTCTTCTCCGGCGTGGTGGCGCGGACGCTGACCCCGATGCTGTGCTCCAAGCTGATGGTCCCGGCCCATGGCCGGATCCAGCGCATGACCGAGCCGGTCTTCGAGAAGATGAACAGCGGCTACCGCTGGCTGCTCTCCCGCGCCTTGCGCATCCCGGTCGTCATTCTCTTCATCGGCTTCCTGGTGTCGCTGTCCGCCTATGGGCTGTTCCAGTCGCTGCCGAAGGAATTCGCGCCGACCGAGGATCGCGGCGCCATCATCGTCCGCCTCCAGGCGCCGGAGGGTGCCAGCCTCGACTACACCCGCGACCGGGTGAAGGAGGTCGAGCGCGCGCTCATGCCATTGCAGGAGCAGGGCCTCGTCGCCTCCATGCTGAGCCAGGTCGCTCCCGGCTTCGCGCGCCCCTCCCCCGTCAACGAGGGCATCGTGATCGTGCGCCTCGTGCCCTGGGAGGACCGCACGGAGAGCCAGCAGGACATCGTGCGCCAGATGACGCCGAAGGTGTCGGCCTTCCCCGGTGCGCGCGTGTCGGTGGTCAACCCGCCGGCCTTCGGCGGCGCAGGCGGCTTCGGCCAGCCGATCCAGTTCGTGCTCGGCGGCCCCGATTACGAGACGATCCGCGGCTGGCGCGACATCGTCATGCAGAAGGCCCAGGAGACCGGCAAGTTCGTCAACATGGACTCGAACTACCGCGAGTCGCAGCCGGACATCCGCGTGCAGATCGACCGTCAGCGCGCCGCCGATCTCGGCGTCTCGGTGGAGGATATCGGCCGCACGCTGCAGCTCATGTTCGGCGAGACCGAGGTCTCGACCTTCGTCAGCCGCGGCGACGAATATCCGGTGATCATGCGCGCCCGCGCCCAGGACCGGGCGACGCCGAACGATCTCACTAACACCTTCATCCGCGCCGCCAACGGCGAGCTCGTTCCGCTCTCGTCCTTCGTCAGCTTGACGGAATCCGCCGCGCCGCAGGCGCTCAACCGCTTCGATCGCCTGCGCTCGATCACGATCCAGTCGTCCCTCTCGCCCGGCGTCTCGATCGGCGAGGGCCTCGAGATCCTGCAGCAGATCGTGCGCGACAATCTGCCGGCGGAAGTGCGCATCGGCTATACGGGCCAGTCCAAGGACTTCCTCGACTCGACCGGCGCGATCTACATGACCTTCGCCATGGCGCTGCTCGTCGTGTTCCTGGTGCTGGCGGCGCAGTTCGAGAGCTGGATCAACCCGTTCATCATCATGCTCACCGTGCCTCTCGCGGTGACCGGCGGATTGCTGGCCCTGTTCATCACCGGCCAGACGCTGAACATCTACAGCCAGATCGGCATGATCCTGCTCATCGGCCTCATGACCAAGAACGGCATCCTGATCGTCGAGTTCTCGAACCAGCTGCGCGAGCGCGGCTACTCGGTGCAGGACGCGGTGCTCGAGGCCTCGGTGCTGCGCCTGCGGCCGATCCTGATGACCTCGATCGCCATGATCGGCGGCGCCATCCCGCTCGCCTGGTCGACCGGCGCCGGCGCCGAGGCGCGCAACGCCATCGGTTCGGTGATCGTCGGCGGCGTCACGGTCTCCACCATTCTCACCATGCTGGTGGTGCCTTCGATCTACCTGCTCCTCGGCGGCTTCACCAAGCCCGCAACTTACGTGAGCGAGATGCTCGACAAGCTGCGCGCCCAGACGGGCCAGGTCCCGCACGGCGAGGATCTGCCGTCGCATCGGAAAGAGGTTCCGCCGGCCCATCCGGCGGAGTGAGCGGAGTCAACGGACAAGTCTCTCCACTCACGTCATGGCCGGCTTGTGCCGGCCATCCCGGTTTTGTGAAGCGCTGCGTTTTTCCAATCGAGATCACCGGCACCGATCCCCGGATCAAGTCCGGGGAGGTGATGACGTGAGAGACGGATTCATGGCAGGTGCCCAGAACTGAAAAAGCCCCGGCGATCATCTCGCCGGGGCTTTTGTTTGAGAACTGATCGTGTGGTTCGCCTTAAGCGGCAGCCTTCGACGCCGCCTGGGTCACGGCCTCGACCACGTCGTCGACCACGCGGTTGACGAGGTCCTCGTTGTCGCCCTCGCCCATCACGCGGATGACCGGCTCGGTGCCGGAGGGGCGGATCACGAGACGGCCGGCCTGGCCCAGGGTCTCGCGGCCGGCCTCGATGGCCTTGATGACGGACGCTTCCTGCAGGGGCTTGCCCGACTTGTAGCGCACGTTCTTGAGCACCTGCGGCAGGGGCTCGAAGCAGTGGCAGACCTCAGAGACCGGCTTGTCCAGGCTCTTCACCACGGCGAGGAGCTGGAGCGCGGCCACGAGGCCGTCGCCGGTGGTGGTGTAGTCGGACATGATGATATGGCCGGACTGCTCGCCGCCGAGATTGTAGCCGTTGGCGCGCATGTGCTCGAGCACGTAGCGGTCGCCGACCGCCGTGCGCACGAGGCCGAGGCCCATGCCGGTGAGATAGCGCTCGAGGCCGAGATTGGACATGATCGTCGCGACGATGCCGGGCTGCGCCAGGCGGCCGTCCTCCTTCCAGGAGCGGGCGACGACGCCCATGAGCTGGTCGCCGTCGACCTTGTGGCCCTTCTCGTCGACGATCAGCACCCGGTCCGCATCGCCGTCGAGGGCAATGCCCACATCGGCGCGCAGCTCGCGCACCTTGTGAATCAGGGCGTCCGGCGCGGTGGAGCCGACATCGTGGTTGATGTTGAAGCCGTTCGGCTCGACGCCGATCGACACCACCTCGGCGCCGAGTTCCCACAGGGCCTCAGGCGCCACCTTGTAGCCGGCGCCGTTGGCGCAATCGATCACGACGCGCATGCCTTCCAGATCGAGCTGGCGCGGCAGCGTCCGCTTGGCGAATTCAATGTAGCGGGCCTGGACGCTCTCGATGCGCTTGGCGCGGCCGAGCGCGGCGGATTCGGACAGGCGCCGGGTCAGGTCGGAATCGATCAGGGCCTCGATCTGCAGCTCCATGTCGTCGCTGAGCTTGAACCCGTCCGGGCCGAACAGCTTGATGCCGTTGTCCTCGTATGGGTTGTGCGAGGCGGAGATCATGACGCCGAGATCGCAGCGCATGGAGCGGGTCAGCATGGCGACGGCCGGGGTCGGAATCGGGCCGAGGAGCAGCACGTCCATGCCGACCGAGGTGAAGCCCGCCTGGAGGGCGGATTCGATCATGTAGCCCGAGAGGCGCGTGTCCTTGCCGATGACGACCCGGTGGCGATAGTCGCCCCGCTGCTGGAACATGAGGCCGGCAGCCTGGCCGACCTTGAGGGCGAGATCCGGGGTGATCACGCCATTGGCGCGGCCACGAATGCCGTCGGTTCCGAAGTATTTACGCACGTGCTTTGTCTCCGCATTCCGTCGCGCCATGGCGCGTCTTGGCCTTTTCAAAGCAACCTCCCCGAATTCGGTCAAGGTGTCAGAGCCAATTCGCGCCATCACAAGTGATAAGCGATTGTTACATGCCCGAAACCCGGCCCTTAAGAATATTAGTACGACGAGGTAAACAAAAAGAACGCCCGCTGAAGCAGCGGGCGTTCCTTGATTTTCAGGATTTGCCGGGCTCTCAGGCCTGCGGCTGCGGCTCCATGCCGCCGTCGCTCTCTCGCGGACGGCCCCGTCCGGCGGTCGGAACGGCGGAACCGCGGGCCGGTGTCACCGTGTCGCCGGAATCGCGCACCGGAGGCTGACCATCGAGCAGGTGGCGGATCTCGTCCCCGGTGAGGGTCTCGTATTCGAGCAGGCCGCGGGCCAGGGCCTCGAGCTCGTGCGCCTTCTCGGTCAGGATGCGGCGGGCGTCGTTGAGCCCGTCCTCGACCAGGCGGCGGACCTCCGAGTCGATCTTCTGGGCGGTCGCCTCGGAGACGTTCTGCTGGCGGCCCATCTGCATGCCGAGGAAGACCTCGTCCTGGTTCTCGCCATAGGCCACCGTGCCGAGCTCCGGCGAGAAGCCCCACTTGGTGACCATCATGCGGGCAAGGCGGGTCGCCTGCTCGATGTCCGACTGGGCGCCGGAGGTGACCTTGTCCTTGCCGAAGATCATCTCCTCGGCGATGCGGCCGCCCATCATGATGGCAAGCCGCGAGGTCATCTGCTCGTAGGACATGGACAGCTTGTCCCGCTCAGGGAGCTGCATGACCATGCCAAGCGCGCGGCCGCGCGGGATGATGGTCGCCTTGTGGACCGGGTCGGTGGCAGGGACGTTGAGCGCCACGACCGCGTG
>NZ_JAERQD010000095.1 GCF_016735695.1 Microvirga zambiensis WSM3693
CTCTCGTAAAACGGGTCTTCGGCATGGAGATCCTCCTGCTTCATCAGAAGCTCTCCATTTTTTCGAAGCAAGACCAGACCGGCAATCCGCGCCTGCGGACAGCGGCGATTGAATTGGCTTGGTTATGGCAGCGTCACCAGCCGGACTCAGCCCAGAGCCGCTGGTTCCGCGAGCGCGTCGGAACCGAGCGCGGTCGGACCCGCCGGATTGCTATTGTGGCCATGGCCCGCAAATTGCTCGTGGCGCTCTGGCGCTTTGTCACTCAAGGTGTGATGCCCGAAGGCGCCGTGTTGAAGTCAGCTTGAGGCCGGCGACAGATCAAATTCACAGCTTCCACGAAGCCTGATCAGCCTCGTGGGATCCGGGGCGAGCGGACCGCCAACGGCCAGGGCTGAAACATGCCGCCATTCCAAGAATGGTCCCGCTCTTCCCAAGCCCGGCACCCTCGTGCAGGAGGGATTGTGGTGCAGCCGTATTGAGCGGCGACCGGATGTGAGGCGATGCGGCCACGGGGCTGCATGATGCGAATGGGCTTGAGCCACGGATCCAAGGACACGATCAGGTTTCTACCGAAACTGCAGAAGCGTTCATCGGGAAGGACCAGGCATGAACCATTGACCGGAACACTCTCATGTGAGGCCGTTGGGGGGCGTCCACATGGGGTAATCGCGGGAGCGAGTCGCCCCACACAAACCAGTCACGCTCATGGAAGCCGGTGGCTGTTCCCCGATAAGATGGAAAACGGGCTCACGACGGGAAGCCGGGCCCAGGCATCGAATGGAGAACAGCCATGGACGACTATATCGGGCTCGACGTGTCGATGAAAGAGACGGCGGTGTCGATCCGCCGAGGCGGCAAGCGCGTCTGGCGCGGCAAGTGCCCTTCCGATCCCAAGCTGATTGCGGACCTGATCCGCAAACGTGCCCCGTCTGCGAAGCGGGTGATCTTCGAGACCGGCCCCTTGTCGATCTGGTTCTATCATGCGCTTTGCGCCGAGGGGCTGCCGGCCATCTGCATCGATGCACGCCATGCCAAAGCCGCCCTCGACATGGCAGCGAACAAAACCGACGCGAATGATGCCGACGGCTTGGCCCATCTGGCGGAAGTCGGGTTCTTCCGTGAGGTGCGGGTGAAAGGGTTTGACAGCATGCTGACCCGCACGCTGGTCGCGGCCCGCACCCGCCTGGTGCGGATCTGCACCGAGCTATCCAACCAGATCCGCGGGCTCATGAAGACGTTCGGGTTGGTCGTTCCCGCCGGCAAGGGCAGCACGTTCGAGAAAAATGTGCGCGGTCTTCTGGTCGACCAGAACGGGCTTTCTGCCATCGTGCTGCCGATGCTGGAGGCGTGGCGCAGCCTGCGGATCCGAGCTGCTGAACTCGGACGACAGCTCGTGGCCGAGGCGCGTCAGAACCAAGCCTGTCGCATTCTCATGTCGATCCCTGGGGTCGGAGCAATCACCGCGACATCCTTTGCGACCGCGATTGAGGACCCGAACAACTTCAAGCGGTCCCGTTCCGTAGGCGCCTGGTTGGGCCTGACCACCCGGCGCTACCAGTCGGGCGAGGTCGACTACGATGGTCATATCTCCCGCCGAGGCGATCGTCAGGTGCGAGGACTGCTCTTCGAGGCGGCAACGGTCATCCTGACCCGCAGCTCGGCCGAGAGTGGTCTGCGGACCTGGGGCCTTAAGCTCAGGGAGCGGGTCGGCTTCAAGCGAGCCGCCGTTGCCGTGGCGAGGAAACTCGCCGTTATCATGCACGCGATGCTCAAGACCGGCACCTTCTTCGACCGGACTGTTGGCGCAGTCGCTTGATGGATTGAGGATCGCGTTCAGGCTCTGAGCGCGCTAAGACGTCCCTGCCGGGACGTGGGCCGAGCCATTCCGCTTGATGGGATGCACTGCTGGTTCAGCCGAGTGCGGCGTCCACATAGGAAGGCTCCTCCCGCGAAGCGCCATCATGCGGCGACTGCTGTCGACCGCGAAGACGACCCTGCTCCCGGCCCCCGCTCACATGGCGTGCCTTTGATCCGCTGTGACTGCCCCTCTTGAATGCCTCCTTGACCCTGATCCTGGCGTCAAGCCCGGGAAAATTGAAAAGGACTTGCAAAATGGCTCGCGATTAGACGACCCCATCACATCCCTCCGGAGTTGGCAGGAGGCATATGACGAACTCAGTTACAGAAGAGTTTGCGACGGTTCCGTTTGATCTGCTTGTTGCTTGAACTTATCAGCGGATCTCAGCCGGCTTCGCGTCCCAGCTCCAAATTTGCGACGTATCCGCGCGGCCTCTCCCGCCTCACCGATATCGAACTCGGCGCAACCGTCGGAACCGGACTTGTGGGTAATTGAAAGCAATCTGCCCCGGTTACTCCCCAGAGAGCTGCCTGCGACAGGTACTAAGTTGTTGATATTGCGCAGCAGGACTGTGCCAGTGAAAGCTAAGCAGCAATTGGCTACGGTCCGTCATGCGCATGCTTGCCATTTTGACGAGCAGCATTCTGAGCTGCTCGAGGGGAATCTTGATCACAAACGCCCATGGAGGGCTCTCGGCTCCGACCAAAGTGCCAAAATCCTTGTTTTTAAGCCATTTTCGCCAACTCTGGGGAAGCCCTCCCCTGCCGGGCTGGTTAACAAAATGGCTTGAGAAACGTCTGCAAACGATCGTTAGCACGCATCTCATGCATTTGTACAAATGGTGGCCAAGCTGCTTGAAAAGCCCGCCCTACAGGTTTACATACATAGCATGGCACATGCGATTACGATGAGAGAGCTCCAGAAACTGTCCGCGACCTCGATCGAGCAGCTGCCCGGAGCTGTTCCGGTGCAGAGTGACGGGCGGACGGTCGCGCTGCTCGTTCCCCTGCGCCCCGCCTCCGAAGCGGCTCGCGCACGGTTCCGTCAGGCGTTGGCGAAGGCACAGTCTCAGCGCTCCCCTGAGGAGCAAGCGGCCCTTGATCGCGAGTTTGGCCCTTGAGTCGACCGCGCGGCGTCCCGGCCGCCCTGGTGGTCGACGCCAATATCCTGGTGGCTGCGGTCCTGGGATCAACGACCGGCGCCCATCTGGATCTGATCTCGGGGCGGCGGAGCCTGATCACCAGCGAAGAAGCGTTTGACGAGGCCTATAGGGTAGTTGGGCATATAAGGCCCAACGATCTCTCCGTTCTGGAAGGCCTGCTTGATCTGCTGACCATCATCGCCCGTGAGGACGTGGCCAACGAGGATATGGCGACGGCCGAAATGGTTCTCCGGAGCGCTCCGGCATCCCGCAATGGCAGCGTCACGGATGCTCATCTGCTGGCGTTGGCCTGGACCTTGGACGCCGACCTGTGGAGCCATGATCGCGATTTCGCCGGGACCGGCTGGCCCTCATGGTCAACCTCGAACCTGTTGGCGGCGGTATAAGCTCCGAGTGTTGCCTGATTTATGGTGAGCCCGAGACTGAGATTGGCAACCCACATGGCCCCCTCCCCTGCCCCGAAACGGCGCCTGATCGGCTACGCCCGCGTATCGACCGAGGACCAGATGACGGACGCCCAGCTCATCGAGCTCAAGGCGGCCGGCTGCGTTACGATCCATCAGGAGCAGGGTTCGGGTGCGTCCCGGACCCGTCCGGTTCTCGCTCAGCTGCTCAAGGATATCCGGGCCGGGGATGTGCTCGTGGTCGTGCGCCTCGACCGGCTGGCGCGCTCGGTGAGCCACCTGCTTGAGGTCATCGAAGGGCTGGAGAGGAAGAATGCGCATTTCAAATCACTCCAGGATCCGATCGATACCTCGACGCCTCAGGGCATGTTCTCGCTACAGGTTCTCGGTGCGGTGGCCCAGCTCGAGCGATCCCTCATCTCCGAGCGCACCAAGGCCGGACTACGGGCGGCTAAGGCCCGCGGGAAGGTTCTCGGGAGCCCCGGGGTTCGCGAACGCCGCCCGGAAACCCTCCGCCGGCTGGAAGTCGCTAGAGAGAAACGGTACCTCGAGCCGCTCATTGCCTCGGCCGATCGCTGGATGCCCACGGTGAAGCGGATGCGGCCAGGGCGCCCATGGGGCGACGTCGTTCAGGTTTTGAATGGATGGGGCCAAGACTGGACGGAGGAGCGCCTTCGCCGCGCTGTTCGGAAACTGGTCTCGCAGCGCATGGCTGATCCTGTGCTGCTTCAAAAGTCCCCTCCCCGTCCCGCCGAAGACCGTCTCGTGACGTTAATCGCTGGCATCGCCATGGCCGATCCGGATCTGTCATTGCGGGACATTGCAGCCCAACTCGAACGCATGAGAGAGCGAACCCCGAGAGGCGGGACAAAATGGAACGCTTCCTCCGTCAAGCAGCAACTCGATCGAGCGCGAAGCGCTGGGCTGATGCTGCCAACATCCCAGCAAGGCGCGGGGTAGCGCGCCAGGAAATATGGTTAACGCGCGGTGACCGAGGTGAAGCGGACCCACCCGCAGTTGACCGTTGTCGAGGCGACGGAAAGTGAGCGATCGTAGGGGACCAGGCCCTCTCAGCCCCTTCCCCGTCTTCTGCGACGAACTCCAAAGGCTCTGTTCACTCCTTGACGCAGTCACTGTGCGCCGGGAATTGATGCTCCGTCCGACTTTTGGCCTGCACTAACGCATGGGCCAATACAGTGGCGGCGATCGCCCCTATGGCCGAAACATCAGCCCGGACGGGTTAGGCCTTGCCGGAGGACAGGGCAAAGATCGTGTCACCATCGGACATCGTGTGCACGGGGTTGATGCTGCGGGCAAAGCCGTCATGGGCCATCCGCGCCATCTTGTTTATCTCGGTCTTGCTGAATGACACGTTTATGGCCACCGCTTCGATCCTCGTATTGCTGCCAGGAGATGTTACGACGCGGTGGCCATCCATAGTCGCCGCCATCGTGTCGCGTGACCCCTGCCCATCCTCCCGTCTGGCGCTGGCGAGGATTTGGTTGGAGTCGGGGTGGTCGATATCGCCCGCGGCATTCACGGCCGAGATGACGCCGACCGCGACGTCAGTGCCCCAATACCCGATGGTTGGCTGGAACGACGGAAGTAGCTCGCGTCCAGGCCTATGGCTAACCAGTGAGCTTGCACCGCCCCTTGATCTAGAGCCAGCAATCAACCTGATAAGGAATGGGCCGACCAATGGTGTATTTTACACGTGTAAAAAGCTTCATGTGCGAGCCTGCGACGATCACGTCGTTTTGGGTAAGAAGCGTCGGGGCGGAAACCGTGGTGAAACAGCCGACTTCCACCTAGTCTGGGGTTCTCTTAGCCGCGAGCACTTTGCGCCAGGAGAATACATGTCAACAGCTGTCGGCGGCCTCCGGCATGGGGGGAGGGGCCTTGCTTCTCATCCTCGAATTTACAGGTGTAAAATACGATACCATGTGGTCTGCGGCCCCGAACCCGACAACACATGGCAGTCATCAAATCAGAGAACGGTAGCTGAAGCGCACCGTCGACATAACACCTGTCAAGTATCGGGATCTCAAAACTGTCCTTGGTGCTGAAAAGGGCAGGGCACTAGAGGCTATAGGCGACGCCACTGACATCGCCCGATGGATGTGAGGCCGTCGCCGCAGTTTTTACACGTGTAAAAACGTAATGGCTGAGAGTCACTGGCATCGGCTAATCGACGCCTGCGCCGTGTTGTACTTGACCGAATTGGTTGTCGTCGGCGCCGACCGACCACAAGCGAGATTGGTTCTAACCGGATTTTACAAGTGTAAAATCGAAGGCGGAGTAAAGCTCGCGCGACTGGAAATCAGGCTCGGACAGCCAGATGTGATTCCTGGGGACTCTTGGTTTCGCGGTATGCGGATCAGACCAGGCCAGCAGGAAAGGGCTGGACTATTTCAGGCCACCGTGATGCAGGGTTTGATGCAGCATACTTGGCGAACTCGAATCAGGCTGGCGGGCGCAGGCGGACGAGTTTGACGGAATTCTTATCCTCGCCTCAGGGGGTGGCAGGCAGAGTTTTTACACGTGTTTAAAACACTGCGTCGCTAAGAGTTCTCATTGATCACCAGCTATTTAGCGAGCACGGCTCAGCAGGAGAACGTAGCAGACGGCTCGTTTCGAGCACCCTTAGTTTAACTTGATGTTAACGTTCTCTGCATTTGATGAGACGGAATTCGGCCGCTTGCCGGCACTTTTCCGTAAGAAGGAGGACCTTGATGGCTTTGCCGCAGCTCAAGAGCGAAGGTCAGGTAACTGCCAGCTCAACATCCAATCGGCCGTCCCGTGTGGGGCTAGACCTCATTGGAGAGCATGCAACCAAGCTCTCCAAAAACCTGCACCGGCAGCTTGAAACCGCTTTTCCGCCGCGGGCTCAAAAGTCCTTTCGCAAGCTGACGTCCGGAGAGGTCGCTAAGCTCCTTGGTGTTGCAGACAGTTACCTGCGGCAGCTCTCGCTGGACGGGAAGGGGCCTAACGTGGAGATACAGCCGAATGGCCGACGCCTCTACTCCCTCAAGGACGTCGCGAACCTGCGTGCGTATCTCGACGCAAATGCGAAAGGGGAGAGGCAGTATTTGAAACATCGTAGCGGGGGCGAACACCTTCAGGTGATCGCCTGCACGAACTTCAAGGGCGGGTCAGCAAAGACCACAACTGCGGCTCATCTGGCGCAGTATCTTGCCATAAATGGATATCGCGTTCTGGCCGTCGATCTGGATCCGCAAGCGAGCCTCTCAGCCGTCCACGGCCTCCATCCGGAGCTCGACGTCCTCGAGAACCAGACCCTTTATGGAAACATCCGCTACTCCGGTGCGAGAATTCCGCTCAAGGACATTATCCGGCCAACCTATATTGAGGGCTTGGAAATCATCCCTGCGAACCTCGAGCTCATGGAGTTCGAGCACGAAGTGCCAATGGCTCTCCAGAACAAGCAGGAGGGAAAGCGCTTCTTCGACCGCGTAAACGGCGCGCTCGAGACCGTGCATCATAACTACGATCTAGTTGTGATCGATTGTCCTCCTCAATTGGGATATCTGACCCTCTCAGCTCTCAGTGCCGCAACGGGCATCGTGATCACGGTCCATCCACAAATGATGGACGTAATGTCTATGGCTCAATTCCTAACGATGACCAAGGACCTGCTAAGCGTGCTTAAAAATGCGGGCGGCAATACAGAGTACGACTGGCTCAAATATCTGGTCACCCGCTATGAGCCAAACGATGTGCCTCAAGCTCAAATGGTTCAGTATCTCCGTAAGATGTTCGGAGAATATGTTCTTGACAATGAAATGCTGAAAAGCACGGCCGTCTCAGATGCAGGCATTATGAAGAAGACCATTTACGAAGCCGAGCGCGCGGACTTTACGAAAGGCACGATCGACCGCGCGATTGAGTCCATGAACGCTGTCAACCGCGATATCGAAACGCTGGTTCTGCAGGCTTGGGGGAGGATCTAATGGCGAAGAGTGCGAAGCGACTGGCAGCGTTCCTCAACACGGAAGAGTCTGATCCTGTGATTCAGGAGACAGCATATGAGGACAAGCTGCGGGCAGTCTCCGAAACCATCTCCGAGTTAGCTGTTGAGCCCGGGCCAAGTGGCGTTCCCGTTATCGTAGAGCCATCTGACAGAAAGTCGGGGGCGGGGGAGGGGGCTTCAGCGAACCTGAGCACTGATCTTGAGATCTCTGATATTGCGCCGACGGTCTCCGCGACGCTCGTGGAGATCCCTGAAACGGTTACGGCGGCACCTCCGAAAGTCGGGAGCGAGAGTGAAGCTGAGAATACTTCTCAGACAGTATCCAAAAGTCTGCTTCGGCAGAATGCGCCTACAAGCCAAGTGATGAAGCGCTTAAGTACAATGGTTCGGGACGACTCTCACGAACTAGAGGACTTGAAGGCACTCATTGAGAGCGGGCAAACGGTCGTTGAACTAGATCCGAGCCTGATCGACGAGTCCTTCATCCGAGACCGAATGGAGGATGGTACTCAGTCGCTCGCTGACCTAGCACATCAGATCAAGAGCCAGGGTCAGCTCGTTCCGATCCTAGTGAGGCCTCATCCTCAGCAAGATGGGCGCTACCAGGCTGCGTACGGGCATCGACGCCTGAAGGCCGTCGCTTCGCTCGGAATGAGAATCCGCGCGGTCGTCAGGCAATTGACTGACGTTGAGCTCATTGTGGCGCAAGGCCAGGAAAATAACGCCCGACTTGACTTGAGCTTCATTGAGAAGGCGCGATTTGCGGCTGCAATGAAAGCGAAGAAGTTCAACCGTGAGACGATTGCGGCAGCGCTCGGCATCAGCAACCAATCTCAGATCACTTGGTACTTGCAGGTGGTCGAACGGATTCCAGCCACTGTTATCGACGCGATTGGCCCAGCTCCAGAGATCGGTCGCAAACGCTGGCTGCCCTTGGCCCAACTGTTCCAGAACGATGCATCCGCGCTAGAGAAAGCAAAGGCGTTCATCAAGACGCCCGCCTTTAACGCTCGCGAGACGAACGAGCGCTTCAACTCCCTCGTCGAAGAGGTGACCCGCAAAGACCGGCCAGCACGTGCTGAGCTTGGTTACTGGGAAGCTCGCGATACGCGCGTCAAAGCAACGATCAACTTTACGTCTAAGCGTTGCACGCTGCAGATCGACCGCAATGTCGATGCGGGCTTTGCCGAGTTCGTCGTCAATAACCTTGATGCTCTGTATGCCAAATACTCTGGGCAATCGGAAGGCTAACTGTACTCGAAGCGAAGGGCAGCATTTCTGCTGCCCTTAATCGCTATGGCTGGCATGAAATGGGCCTGTCTTCACCCGATTATCACCCTGGACCCAAGGGAGATGAGCTGATCGGCTACTTTCACCAGCTTGTACGGATCTTATCGCGCCGCTTGACATTGCCTGTTTGCCCCGTCCGGGCAGGGGAACGCCTGGACCTAATGTACATTCATCAGGGCGTGATAAACCGATCGGTTGATGTCGCCGCCAAGCCGATTTTTGATGGCTGCTGCAGTCGTATTTTCTTAGCCAATTGCAGGGAATTTGCCCTGTGGGGCGACCAGAATCGGCCAAGATTGGCCCAAATCGGCCGGATCAGGGCCAAAACAGCCTAAAATGCCCATCTTCGGTCGGCTCCGTTCCCCATGGCAAACTATAGTGAACCCGCCAAATGCTACCGTTGTTGAGGTAGAATGGTTCTTCTACAATATGTTAGAGTTTGCAAAACTAGCGAAGGGGATGCTGGTGCGCTTTAGTTTGACTGATGAAGGACCGGAACGGTCCGCGATCGTCATTCCCGAATTACCGTGGGAGACAATTGCTGGTCGGCTCGAGCAGATTACGATTGCCATTCTCCGCTTTGACGCTCGATTGGAGGTATCCGGACTCTCAGCTGGCTGGCAGTCTCGTTGCGATATGACTGAAGCCGTCCGAGCCCTTATGCTCGATGGCTATCTCGTGGACGTCGGTGATCTCGTCCTTCATGATGCCGGAATGGACGTTCGCAGCCCGACGCACGAACTCACCCGGGCGGCCGCGGCTCTCAGAGCTCGGAGAACTGCGATGGCGAGAAAAGCTCCTTGGCCAGTTTCGTTCGACGGACTAGCGGCCCTGAGGGGTGTCGGCGGGATCGGCCCGGAAGTGACGACGACATCAAAACGCAAGAGACCTGATCCGGATGATGACGAGGCTTACCCGGCCTTTGCTAATGATGCAGACCCGTGGAAAGCGCATTTCGCCGAAATCGACGCCGTGTTGGATCGGACCACAAGGGTCCTCGCAGGTGAAACTCCGCTGCCCAAGAGCCGATCCCACCTAGTCTATGATCCCGATCAGGATGAAGCAGAGGCCGAGGATCTGTGGCTTGATTTCGTCAAACGAACTTCCCATTGGCCGGCAGTTGCTGCTGCAGCCGTCGCTTGGAATGCTTGGCTGGATCTCAACCTCTATACCCGATTGCCGTGGCTGGGGCTGACGATGGCCGCCTCTATTCTGCGAACGCGAGGGCTGACGAACCACCTTTTGCCACTGGCGGCCGGCTTTAAGAAGTCGAAGTTCCGACCGCAGGGCAGGGAAGGGGCGAAGCAGAAACTCGATGGCTTTTGCAGTGTCATTGAGGAGGCATTGGACATCGCGGACAAGGATCTGGAGAGGCTGATCCTGGCACGGGAGTTGATGGGGCGGGTTACGGCCAAAACGCGCTCGAATTCCAAGCTACCGGAACTCGTCGCTTTGTTCCTGTCGCGCCCATTGGTGACGGTGCCACTCGGTGCCAAACTGTTGAAGGTGACACCAAAGGCAGTGGATCTGATGCTGGGACAATTGGGAGGGGCTCTCCCGCGGGAACTGACCGGCCGAACCCGTTACCGGGCGTGGGGCATTGTATAAGGGCGGCTCGACATGCCTCGGGGTGAATTTGACTACACGACGTGCGCCTGGTGGACAGAATCTGACATTTGGTCCCCATGTTAGACATCCACTACGATGGCGCTGCATCTTATTGTGAGGGCATCGCTATGGCTGTTACCTTCGATAGCCGCGCCGACATCTTGGACCACATCCTTCAGGTCCGTGCCTATATCGATACCTTTATCACCGAGATGCTGAGGCGCGGTCGTATCCATGACGCCAGCAAGTTCGACCCGGCAGAAAAGCCGGCCTTCGACGAAGCCATCCCCCTCCTGCAAGGCGTCTCCTATGGCTCGACCGAATACGCCAAGGTGTTAGAGCATCTCGCACCGGCTTTCGACCATCACTACCGCTGCAATTCTCATCATCCCGAGCACTATGGCCCACGAGGCATCGCGGGCATGGACCTGTTCGATCTCGTTGAGATGGTCTGTGACTGGATGGCTGCGGCAAAGCGCAACCCAGAGGACGGGGTGAAGCTTGCCTACAACCTCGAGCTTTTCGGCATTCAGAACCAACTGGCTGCCATCCTTGCGAACACCTTGGCCCGCTGGCCTGAGCGGCATCCAGATGAGCCGAAGTCGGACTCTTCCGTATGATTTTATCCACTAGGGTCTTACCACTTACGATCCGGGCGCGATCATTTACCCCATTTCCTTTGTCGAATGGATTTCCAGAGGCTTCTCTGGCTTATTTTGATTAGGGCCAGATTGTGGCCTGTGATGCATAGATGTCGTTGAAGTCTCGCCCGATGCCCCTCTCCAAGAAATCGCCTCGTGACCTCCTGGTTTAAGAACCTGCTCGCTCGCAACCCGGTTTTGAACGTCCTGGTTCTGGCCGCAGTCTTCAACTTGTTTTGCGCGGCTCTTGTCTACGATGAACGGGGGAACGCGTCTGACCAAGCGAAGGCAGCGTCGAGTAACCTTGTTGCATCCGTGAGCCGAGACATCTCTCGCAACATTGAGATTATCGATCTGACGATCCAGAAGGTCATCGATCGGGTCAACCAGCAAGGCTTCACTGAACTGGGTTCTGACCTCCAGCGCCAGCTGCTGTTCGATCAGGTGGCGACGGCGCAGTACTTCGCTGCCATCGCCATCGTCGATGAAAACGGGAAGCTGAGATACCACTCCCGTTTCGCCGACCCGAATATCATCAACGTCGCTAAGCAACAGTATTTTACCGTCCATCGCGATCGTCCGGATGTAGGGCTTTATGTTTCGCTGCCGATCAAGAGCCCTGTTGGCCTTGGATGGGGCCTCGTGTTCAGTCGGAGGATTTCTCATCCGGATGGCCGGTTCGCCGGGATCGCGTATGTCGGCCTGGGCCTGGACTACTTCACTGATCTGTTCCGCAGGATGGACCTGGGACCGAACGGCTCCATGTCGCTCATGCGCGCGGACAGAAAGCTGCTCGTGCGCGAGCCATTCAACGAGAACCATCTCGGCACGGACGTCAGCAAGGCGGAGCTTTATCGCTACTATCCGCAGCAGCGTTCAGGATCGTTCGAGGCCAGCTCCTCGCCAGTCGACGGGACCCCGCGACTGTACACGTTCACCCAGATCGGGGATTTTCCGCTGACGATCAGCGTGGGACGCTCCCTGCAGGATGTCTATGCCGCCTGGCGGAGCCGAGCTCTAACGATCGGCGGCATTGTGCTCGCCCTGACCGGGGCCATGATCGCCCTGGCTCTCAGCCTGCGCAGAGAGTTCCGCTGGCGGCGAGCCGCGCACCAGGAGGCCTTGCATAACGAAGCACTCTTCCGCGGAGCCATGAAGGGTGCCGGTATCGGAACGGCGCTTCTCCACCTCGACGGAACCGTGTTCAAGGTCAATCCGGCCTTCTGCCGGCTGTTCGGTTTTTCCGAAAGGGAGATGCTCTCGAAGACAGCCGCCGACCTGACGCCTCCTGATGAAGATCCGCCAGATGATGGCCCGCTCATGAGAGGTGAGATCGATGTCTTTGAGAGCGAACGCCGTCTAGTTCGCAAGGATCGTACGGAGGTGTGGGTCTTGAGATCCGCCTCTCTCCTGCGTGATGAGGCTGGCAAGCCCGCCTACATGATCGTGCAATTCCAGGATATCACGGCCCGGCGCGAAGCCGAGGAGCGCCTCAGATACAACGCGACCCATGACGAACTGACCGGTCTCCTGAATCGATCAGCCTTCGAGCAGAAGCTTGAAGAGGCGCTGGCGGAAAGCCTTGACACCGGCATCAAGCATGCCCTGGCCTTTGTGGATCTCGACCGCTTGAAGATTATCAACGATTCCGCCGGGCATGTCGCCGGCGACGCCTTGTTGCGGGGCGTGGCAGGGGCCTTGCCAAATTACCTGCGCGAGGGCGATGTGATCGGCCGGCTCGGTGGGGACGAGTTCGGCATCATCCTACTCGGATGTTCCCTTGATGATGCGACGGTGATCCTCGAGGAACTCAATACTGCAGCCAGTGCCATCCAGTTCCCCTGGGATGATCGCAGCTATAGCGTCGGGGCCAGCATCGGCGTAACCGAGATTACGCCGAGTTCCCGTTCCCCAAGCGCTGTCCTCGCTCAAGCAGATGTTGCCTGCCTGACCGCCAAAATGGCCGGGCGGAACCGGGTCAGCATCTATCGTCCTGAGCAGAGCGAAGCGGTTGATCGCCACCGCGAAATTGCGGTCGCTGCCGGGATCAAACTGGCCATAGAAGAGGGCCGGTTCCGGCTGTTTGCTCAAAGGATTGTCGCGTGCGCGAATCCGACCCAGGAACGCTATGAGATCTTGGTGCGGATGCTAGACAGGGACGGTACGGTCATCCCGCCGTCCGTGTTTATCCCGGCGGCAGAACGGTATGATCTCATTGGGGCCATCGACCGCTGGGTCGTCCGGGAGGCGCTGACCTTCCTTGGACGGGCAGGGGGCCTTGACCAGCATCCCCAGATCCACCTCAACCTGTCGGCAGCCTCAATCGGCGATGGTTCATTTGCGGCTTATGTGCGGGAGGTTCTAGATGATACCGGTGTCGCGCCCGAGATCCTGGTCTTCGAGATCACGGAAACGGCCGTGGTCAGCAATATGGCTGTGGCAGCTACGACAGTCGGCAGGCTGCGGGAAATGGGATGCCAGATTGCGCTGGATGATTTCGGCGTAGGCCTGAGTTCGTTCAACTACCTGCGCCAGTTTCCAGTCGATATGGTCAAAATCGATGGCAGCTTCATTCACAACATGGCGACGAATGCGGTGGATCGCTACATCGTCAAATCTATTCACCAGATTGCCAAAGAACTCGGCGCGCGGACGGTGGCTGAGTTCGTCGAGGATCAGGCGACTTTTGAATTGGTTTCTTCCATGGGGATCACTTTCGCTCAGGGCTACGCGATCCACAGGCCTGAGCCCTTCGATGAGATCATGGCGGATCACGCAATCCAGGCCGAGGCGTAACGCCAGCGATCCACTACCTATTGGGCAAAGGTAAAGATCTATTGGTTCATGTAAGGATGGCCGCGCACTGGGTGGTCTAAGCTTTCCTTAGTTATGACATGAGCCTGTCATTGGCTGTTCATATTCAATAGGTTAGTGCTTGATCCCGTTCTAAAGGGCGGTATCGCATGTTGATGTGGTGCACAGTGGTTACTTTCCTCCTTTCGCTGGTGGCCGTCGGGCCGCTGCGGGCGAGCGCTCCCTCCTGGCTCCTCTCTGGTGCGGAGCTGGCGGCAGTGATCAGTGTCTTCGCCCTGGTGTGCTTTCTTGAAAGCAGTGGCGGCAATACCGATCGCTCCAATCCCACTGGCTGATAAGTTTCGGTAAGGAACTCCGCCTAGGGTGCTGCTCCGTCCTTGATCGGAGACAGCCCATGAGAAGCTTCCTGCTCGCCACGATCGGGATTGTTCTGGCGTCCCCAACAGCGCTCGCCGACGGTCTGAGCCTCGCAGGCTCCCTCTGGCAATGTACGCGCGCCTCTGATCGATCTCAGTTCGTGATCACCTTCTACCCAGGCGGTGGGGTTGGGGGAGGCGAGTTGGAGAATGGTGAGGCCAGCCCCTACATTTTCGATGCCTCCCAAACGAAATCGGGCGAATGGCCGGGCAAGTGGGAGCAGACGGGCCAGCAATTCACCTGGTCGTTCCCCGATCAGAGCATCCGGATTGAAGGGAGCCTCTCAGGCTTTGGGCAGGCAAATACGCGGCTCACCGGCACCGAGACTTCGTCGGGAGAGCGCTCGGCTATCACCTGCACCGCCCTGTTCAAGTTGCCAAAGATCGGGGACGGGTTGGTCATTCCCAAGAACAACCATTTCATCGACCTGGATCAGGACGACGGCGAGCTGAAAGTGCCGGCGGGCATCTCGCTGCAGGCGCCAGGAGGTCGATAAGAGTGATGGCTGCATTGAGCAGAAATTAGTCGCAGACTTTGGTTCGGCGGACTGTGACATCACCAAAGGCGTCGATCCGCTTCGTCACGACAACGCGGCACTCCTCGACAGGCACAGGGATGCCGACGACTCTCTCCCGGTATACAGGTGGACGCACGACCGGCTGCACAGAGACGATCGGGACATT
>NZ_JAERQD010000096.1 GCF_016735695.1 Microvirga zambiensis WSM3693
TCTTTCGGGGCCTGCAAGATATTAACTTGCTCAACGGAGCGGCCCGTCCACGTTTTGACAGCCTCGACCACAGCCAGACGGCCTAACTCGTACCACATTGTGCCGGTCAGGTCTTCCGGACAAGCGCGTGGGCTGGCAGAGTTCGGCTCACTTTGTCATCAGACGTGTCCGACTACTGGTTTTGGAAGATAATTCTGCTCCAACTCAGCCACGTCTTCCGCCGTTAGCCTGAGTTCAAGTGCCTTAATTGCATCTTCGAATTGGCGCGGCTTGGATATGCCGACGATGGGGGCAGCTACGCCGGCGCGGCTAGCTATCCAGGCATAGGCAATTTGAGCCATCGGCCGATTGTGACGTTCCGCAACCGTTTTTAGGGCAGAGATGACCGCGTCGTCAGCTGCCTTTGTCCCACCATAGAGGGCGCGCGCTGTCCCATCCGTGTGGCTGCGCGTGGTCTCCCCTTCAACCCGTCCCGCTAGCCGGCCCCGCGCTAGTGGGCTCCAGGGCACGACACCGATCCCCTCGCTTAGGCAGAGTGGCAGCATCTCCCGTTCCTCTTCGCGGTAGATGAGATTGTAGTGCGGCTGCATGGAAACGAACTGCGCCCATCCGTGTTGGCGCTGCATGCCAAGCCCCTTCATGAACTGCCAAGCATGCATTGAGGAAGCTCCAAGATAGCGCACTTTGCCCGCGCGAACCACGTCGTTCAACGCATCCAATGTTTCTTCGAGGGGAGTATCGTAATCAAAGCGATGCAATTGGTAGAGATCAATGTAATCAGTACCGAGACGTTTGAGGCTCCCATCGACGGCTTCAAAGATATGCTTGCGTGACAAGCCGCGATCATTTGGATCGCCGCTCATCGGATTATATACTTTAGTCGCGATCACTAGTTTGTGGCGTGGCAACAGTTCAAGCAACACTTTCCCAATAATCTCTTCGCTCTTGCCGAGCGAATACATGTCAGCGGTATCAAAGAAGTTGATTCCAAGATCGACTGCCTGCCGCAGGATCTTGGCGCTGTCATCGAGCCCCAGCACCCAAGGCGCCCAATCGCTTGACCCAAAGGTCATGCAGCCAAGCGCAAGACGCGATACTTTCAGGCCACTGCTGCCAAGGCTGACATATTCCATTGGTACACCTCGTCAAGTTTGATCGGCAGTATGCCGCAATTTCTGTCTTGCCGAGGGATTAAAATGGAAATTTTGTAGGCATTCAATGGGCTGGCTGTGAAATTTTGCAAAAGCTCCCATGGGGGATTGCCAAACGGAAATCTCCTGTTACGGTCAGTGTATCAATCGGATGATACACGCATGTTCACCATTGACGCGTCCAGTATTGACCGATCCCTGCCCGTTCCGGTGGGGAAGCAACTGTATGGCCTGCTAAGTTACGTACTTTCCTTCGGCGACATGCCGAAGGGCGCTAAACTGCAGTCCGTGCGTCAGCTCGCGGCGGAACTGGACATCGCGCCGATGACCGTGGCCGAGGTCTACAAGCAACTCCGGTCCGACGGGCTCGTCGAAATCCGCCCTGGTCTTGGCGCTTTCACCGTCTACGAACCGCGTCGTGGTGAAGGTGTGATTGCACCAGCAAGTGCGCTCAGCGCCGATATCGATAGTCTGCTAGAGAAGGCCGAGGCGCTTGGCGTTTCGCCGATCAGTCTTTCCTCAATGGTACAGGCGCAAGCGAAGCTCCGCAAACCACGCGTCCATCTGAACATCATCTTCGTCGGTATATTCGAGGCGCCAGCACGTGACTATATCGAGCAGATCCGCCCGACACTTGCTGCCAATGACGTTTTCACGCTTTTGACCTTCGGCCAGCTCCATGAGAGCGAAGAAGCGCGCATTCAATGCCGCGATGCTGATCTTGTGCTCACGTTCGTACATCGTGAAGTTGAGTTGCGCGGCCTCGTGCCGGATGCCAATATCCTGTCTATCCGCTTCATTCCGTCTGAGGGTACTCGTCAAGCACTGGCATTGCTTGATCCGCGCACCCGCGTTGCGGCCGTCACGCAGCTCAAGGATTACATTGCTATCATGCGACCTAGCGTGCGCGAATTCGCTCCGCATATTTCCGACATCACAGTCGCATGGTCGTATGCCGACGACTTGGCCAATATCATCGCCCGCTGCGACGTGGTGATCTACGCCTCCGGTGCAGATCACGTTGCCGATCTCGCCGGCGCCAACAAGCGCTGCTTCGAATACCGACATTCGCCGGATCCAGGCGTACTCGAGAATCTGCTTGCACCTGCACTCGCTGAACTGCGCCACAACAAGATCGCCGACGCCGAGCGCCTGGTAAAGGTGGCCAATATTGCGTCACGGAGGACCAAGAGGCGCTGACCGCATAAGCTAACCAATGAACCAAAACCGATAAGGGAACAGACATGAGCAAAGCACTCTCGATCAAATCAGCCGCCCTTCTAGTAGGATTTTCTTTCACTGCTTTGAGCGTGGCGCATGCCGCGACCATCACGCTCGGCACAGATGTCGATGCAGGCACGCTTGATCCGCGACTTGCGCGAGATACAACGGCCTACCGCGTCGCTGACCTCATCTATTCCGGTCTGGTCCATCTGACGCCCGGCTTGGAAGCCAAGCCCGACCTCGCCGAAAGCTGGGAGAATCCGAACCCAACCACTTGGATCTTCAAGCTTCGGCCAAACCTCAAATTCTCCGATGGCAGCCCGCTGACGTCAGCCGACGTGGTATTTACCTTCACCACTATCCTGAATAAGGACTTCAACGCGCCGCAGCGTGCACTTTATACACCAATCGCGGCGGTGGAAGCTGTCGATGAGCACACGGTCAAGTTCACGCTTTCGGCGCCTTACGCGCCCCTGCTCAGCTATCTCGACATAGGCATCGTGCCGAAGACCTTGGTCGAAGGCGGCGCTGATATCGCACTGAAGCCGGTCGGGGCCGGTCCTATGAAGTTCAGCTCCTGGACTCGCGGCAGCGCCATCGAACTTGCGCCGAACCCGAATTATTGGGGCGAAAAGCCGAAGGCCCACAAGGTGGTCGTGAAAATCATCGGCGACGGCTCGGCCCGCGCGCAAGCCTTCGAGGCGGGCGACCTGGATATTATCCAGTCACCGCTCGCGCCGCAGGACATCAAGCGTCTGCAGGAGGACAAGCGGTTCGGTGCCGTCGTCCAGCCGGGCCTTGGCGTAACCTATATCAATTTCAATACCAAAGACTCGCTGCTTTCGAGCCCAAAGATGCGGCAGGCCTTCTCGATGTTGATCGACCAAAAGACCATCGTCAATGACATCTATCAGGGTGTCGATGCGGTTGCCTCCTCGATCATCCTGCCTTCGTCCTGGGCCTATTCGAAGGATATCAAGCAGCCGGGCTTCGACATCGAAGGCGCCAAGAAGCTTTTCAAAGAGGAGGGCTGGGCCGACGCCAATGGCGACGGGATTCTCGACAAGGGCGGCAAGCCGCTGAGCATCGTGCTGTCCACGCATAGCGAAGACAGCAACCGCGTCCAGACAATCGAGTTCATGCAGGCGAACTTCCAGGCCGCCGGCGTCGACGCTAAGACGCAGATCAGTGACTGGCCGACGTTCTCCACCAACTATGTGCAGAAGTCGCAGCATCAGATCGCCTTGCTCGGCTGGCTGAATATCGTCGACCCGGACCGTCTGCTGTTCGCACAGCTGACCACCGGCGGCTCGACGAACTGGGGCGCCTATTCCAACCCGGCGGTCGACGACCTGCTGAAGCAGGGCCGTTCGGCGACCAACCAGGCTGACCGTACCAACGCCTATCAGAAGGCCGCGACGATCCTGGCCAGCGATCTGCCCTACTACATCGTTTCTTACCAGGGCTATCAGCTCTTCTATTCCAAGAAGCTGCCCTTCGAAGTGCAGGCGACTCCACGCGGTAATATGCGCGGTCTGATCGGTCTCAAGGACTGATGAGCGCGGGCTGAACAGTCGATAGCGGGCCGGTTCGGCCGGCCCGCTCCTATGACCGGAATTGCAGTTCCAGGATAAACCGATGGCTTTCTCACAGCGTCTCGGCGCGGACTTCTATGCCAAAATCCAGACGGAAATCCGCAAACGGATGGCGGCTGAAGGCATCGATCTGCTGCTTCTCGATTCCAATGATGACGTGATCTACACGACCGGCTTCTCGCATTACACGACCGAGCGTCCTGTCGTCTTTGCGATCACTGCATCGGATGCCTTCCTGCTGCTTCCGGAGCTGGAACGCACCCACGCAGTCCATCAGCACATTGCTGCCGAGCCGATCGTCTATTTCGAATTTCCCGGCATCGATCCATGGAATGCCGTGCTCGGCCGCAAGTTCGCTGGCTTCAAGGGAACCGTCGCCTATGGCCAGGCGATCTCGCTTGCCCGGGTGAAGCCGATCGAAGGCTCCTTTCCGAATGCGGAGCGGGTGATCCCGAGCGAGATCGTCCAGCAGATGCGGCTCCGGAAACATCCCGAAGAGATCGCGCTTCACCGCGAGGCCGCCCGGCTTTCCGACCGCATGGTGGAAGCCGGCGTCGAGATGATCCGTGAGGCGATGCGTAAGGGCGGTACGCTGCCGAGCGAGGTGGAGATCGAGTCCTACGTCTCCCGCGATGCAATGCGCACCATGCACGAGGAGCATGAGGACGTCATGCTGGTGCAGGGGCTGGCGAGCGGGCTTGTCTATTCCGGCCCGCGATCGGCCTTCCCGCACGGCATGCCGACTGGCCACCCGGTAAAGATCGGCGAAAGCATCATCCTCTCACTCGGCTGCCGGGTCGGCGCGCGTGCCTCGGAGAGCGAGCGTACCTTCTTCATCGGAGAACCGTCAAAGCTTCAGGAACAGCATTATTCTGTCGCTTACGAGGCGCAGCGCATGGCGACGGCGGCTCTGATCGCTGGGCATACCTGCGCTTCCGCCGACGATCTGGCGCTTGCTTATATCCGCGAAAGCGGCATGAGCAAATATCTGCTGCATCGTGTCGGCCACGGCATGGGCATCATGTTCCACGAAGCGCCTTGGGTGGAAGGCGGCGACCAGACCATTCTGGAGCCGGGCATGATCACATCTAGCGAACCGGCGATCTTTGTGCCGGACTTTGCCGGGTATCGCATCGCCGACACCATTCTGATCACGGGCGAAGGCCCAGATAGCTTGACACTTTACCCCCGTAAAATCGAAGACGTCATTATCGCCTGAGGTTCGAAAATGAGTTTCAGCCAACGTCTCGCACCGGAATTCTTCGAGCGCCTGCATTCCGACGTTCGTGCTCGCATGGCGGAAAGCGGCATCGGCCTTCTGATCCTCGATGCCGCTGATGATGTGCTCTATGCGACCGGCTTTTCCTTCCGCCCGAACGAGCGGCCCGTAGCGCTGGCGCTTACCGCCACGAATGCAATTCTGCTAATTCCCGAGCTCGAACGCGAGCATGCCGACCGGCAGGACGTGGCGGCCGAAACGCTCGTCTATTTCGAGTTTCCGGGCATTGACCGCGCCTTTTCGCTGCTTGCGCGCACGGTCGGCGCAATCAAGGGCGATGTCGCCCATTCCTTTGGCATTTCGGTCGGTCGGGCGGCAGAACTCGCTGGCCTGTTCCCAAACAACCGTGTCGCGCCGACCGATATTGTCACGAAGATGCGGCAGGTGAAGTATCCTGAAGAACAGCGGCTGCATCGCGAGGCGGCACGGATCTCCGACGCCATGGTGCAGATCGGCGTCGATCTCGTCACGGAAGCCTTTCGGGCCGGCAAGCCGCTACCGAGCGAGATCGCGCTCGAATCGCATGTGGTACGCCATGCACTCGACATCATGGAGAGCGAGCACGAGGATATCATGAACGTGCCGACGCTGGCTGGCGGTCTCGTCTATGGGGGACCGAACTCGGCCTATCCGCACGGCATCATTTCCCACCGGCGCATCCAGCCGGGCGAAAGTTTCATCCTTTCCCTCGGTTGCCGTGTGGGTGGTCGTTCAGCGGAAAGCGAGCGTACCTTCGTGCTTGGCGAGCCTAGCAAGGACCACGAAAAATACTACTCAATCGCCCAGGAGGCGCAGCGGCTCGGGACTGCGGGCCTTGTTGCTGGGCGCAGCTGTGCGTCCGCCGACACCGCAGCACTCTCCTATATCCGTGAACAGGGCATGACGCCCTATCTCAAGCACCGTGTCGGCCACGGCATGGGTGTCGCCTTCCACGAGCCCCCATGGGTTGAGGCTGGCGACGAGACCATTCTGCGCAAGGGCATGATCTGCTCGAGTGAGCCCGCGCTCTATGTACCTGAAGTTGGTGGCTTCCGCCTCGCCGATACCATCTTGGTGACGGAGAAGGGTCCGGAGTCGCTGACTAAATTCCCCCGCCGCTTCGAGGAGATTCTGGTGTCATGAGCTCCGCTCCGGCACGCACCAGGGGAGTTTGCCTATGATAGCCTATATCGCCCGCCGTCTTCTGCTGCTCATCCCTATGGCGCTCGGCATGGTCGTTGTCACCTTCGGTTTGCTGCTACTGATTCCTGGTGATCCGGCGTCCGTTCTGCTCGGTCAGGAAGCTTCGCCGGACGCGATCAACAACTTGCGCAACACGCTTGGCCTCAATGATCCGTGGTATATCCGGCTAGGTGTATATTTTATGCATCTGCTTCAAGGTGACATGGGCCGCTCGATTTTTCAGAACCAAGCGGTCTCGGAAATCATCGTTGGCCGGCTTGGAGCAACAATTGAGCTTGCAATTGTGGCGCTAATCTTCGCCTGTCTGATCGGCATTACGCTCGGCGTAATCGCCGCGACCCGGCAGGGTTCACTCATCGATACAATCTCGATGGTCTTTGCGCAACTTGGCGTTTCGATGCCAGTCTACTGGCTTGGCCTCCTCCTGATGCTCCTGTTTGCCGTAACGCTTGGCTGGCTGCCAGCGATCGGTCGCGGCACGCCACTCCTCCAAGCGACCGCGGCGGCGCTGACTGGTCAGCCGCACGTACTCCTCGACAGTTTCGCCCACATCCTCCTGCCGGCGCTCGCCCTCGCGGCAAACTCGGCGGCGATCATCTCCCGCCTGGTACGGGCCTCCATGCTTGAGGTGCTACGCGAGGATTTCGTCCGTACCGCTTATGCCAAGGGGCTTCGCCGCCAGCGCGTCATCATCCGTCACGCATTTCGAAACGCGTTGCTGCCGGTGCTGAGCGTTATCGGCCTGCGCTTTGGCGCCTTACTCGGCGGCGCGGTGCTGACCGAGACCATCTTCGCTTGGCCGGGGCTCGGCCAACTCACCATCACGGCGATTTCGCAGCGCGACTTGCCGCTCATTCAGGGCATCGTGCTCACCTTTGCGATTATCTTCGCGCTGGTAAATCTCGTTGTCGATCTTCTTTATGCGGCTGTTGATCCGCGCATTCGTTTGGGTTGAAGCTCATGATGTTACCCAAGCGTTTCCGGAACATCTCCCTCATTCTCGGCACTCTAATCGTGCTCACAATCGTCATCTGCGCCGTCTTCGCTCCTTATCTTTCGACACATGGCATAGAGCAGATGGACATGCGCAACCGCTTCTCTGGCCCGACGCTCACCCATTGGCTCGGCACCGACAATTTCGGACGAGACCTCTGGTCGCGACTGATCTTCGGCGCGCGCGTTTCGCTGACGATCGCCTGCATTTCGGTTGCTGTGTCGTGCAGCATCGGCACGGCGGTCGGGCTTGCGGCCGGTTATTTCGGGGGCTGGACGGATCTGATCCTGATGCGGATCACCGACATCTTCCTCGGCTTTCCAGCGATCGTGCTGGCGCTTGCCATCGTTGCGGTCCTTGGTCCCGGCATGGTCAATGTGGCGCTTGCCATTATCGTCGTCGCTTGGACGGAGTATGCGCGGGTGGTGCGCGCCACGACGCTGATGCTGCGCGAGCAGAACTACGTACAGGCCGCCAAGGCGATCGGAGCCAATCCGGCTCGCATTCTGTTTAAGGAAATCCTACCAAATGCTATGGGTCCGATCATCGTTCTCGCTTCGCTTGGCTTCGGTACCGCGATCATCTCGGAGTCGGCGCTCAGCTTCCTCGGTTTCGGCCTGCCTCCGCCAACACCGACATGGGGCTGGACGCTTTCCTATGGCACCCGCTTCATGCGCGACGAGCCATGGTTGGCGATTGTTGCGGGTGCCTCGATCATGGTGACCGTGCTTGGGTTCAACTTGCTCGGCGATGGCTTGCGCGACGCGCTCGATCCCCGCCATCTATCCCGCTCGGCCGGCAAGAAGAAATAGGAAACACTTCGGATCAATACGACAAGACGCTGAAAGGAAACGTCCATGGTCAAGTCAATCAACAAGCTCCGCCACAAATTTACCACGCATGCGGACGGCAGCGATGCCGTGATCTTCATGCACGAACTCGTGGGTGAGCGGGACGGACCGACCGTCGGGATCTCCGCTTCGATCCACGGCAACGAGAATACCGGTTCGCAAGCGGTCCTCGACCTGTTCCGCATCATCAAGGACATGCCGCTCGTAGGCCGGATTCTTCTGTTGCCGGTCGCGAATCCGCGATCGTTCGCCGTCAATCATCGGCACAACCCGCTCGATCAGATGAATCTCAATCGTGAATTTCCGGGCGACCCGCGGGGCACCTACAGCCAGCAGCTAGCGGATGCGTTGGCGCATGAGTTCTACGCCAAGATCCATTATAATCTTGACCTGCATTCTGGCACGGATCGGCCAACGGTCGACTATGTCTACATATGGAACGACGAGCCGCTGTCGCGCGCTTTCAGTTCGAAGGTCCTCTACCGCCCGACCGCCGGCAAAGCTGGAACAGTCTATTCCGGTACCAGCAAATCCGTCTCAATGGATCGCCACGGTACCAAGGTGGTGACGATCGAACTCGGCGGCGGCATCGTCGACCAGACGCCTTACGTCAAGCGTACCGTCGACGGCCTGCTAAACCAGCTTCGCCTGATCGGCTCGATTGAGGGCGAGGTGAAGCCGAACCCCAAACAGGTCGTAGTCACCGAACTTGTCGGAATCCGGCCGAAGCATGGGGGCTGGCTTGAACCGCTGTCGCCGGCAAACGGCGAAATCATCAAGGGCGGTTCGTTGCTTGGCCGTGTCGTCAGCCCCTATGATTTTGAGACGATCGAGGAAATCCAGACGCCGTTCGAAACCGGCATCATGGTCATGCAGCATCTGACCCGCAACCTCGTCGAGGCCGGCGATTATGGCTTCATGGTCGGCAATATTGAAGGCTCGACCGACTGACTCTTCGGCGTCCTAAACGGATGCATGGTTTTGTACTGGAAAAGACGATGGAACCTGCACTAGCCGTCAGCAATCTGAACGTCGAGATTCTCGGCGAGAATGGGGCATTCCCTGTCGTCTCGGAGATGAGCTTTTCAGTCAACCCCGGCCAAACGATCTGCATCGTCGGTGAGAGCGGCTGCGGCAAGTCGATGACCGCCCTGTCGCTTCTGAGGCTTCTGCCAGAAAGCGCTCGGGTCGCATCTGGCTCGATCAAAATCCATGGCGAGGAATTTCTCGCCATGGATCAGCGCAAGATGGAGGATTTTCGGGGCGATAAGATTGCCATGATCTTCCAGGAACCGTTGACGGCCCTGAACCCCGTTCTGACGATCGGCGAACAGATTTCCGAGTCGGTTCGCCAGCACCGCAACGCTGGCAAGCGCGAGGCCTTCGCCCGGGCCGTCAAATGCCTGGAACTGGTGCAAATGCCGGATCCGGAGCGCCGCGCTCGCCAATATCCTCACGAACTTTCCGGCGGCATGCGGCAGCGGGCAATGATTGCACTTGCACTCGCCTGCGAGCCTAAGATCATCATTGCAGATGAACCGACGACCGCGCTCGACGTCACGGTGCAGGCGCAGATCCTCGGCCTGATCTCGGATCTGCAGAAGCGGCTCGGCATGGCACAGATCCTGATCACTCACGATCTCGGCGTCGTCGCTGAAACTGCCGATCGGGTCATCGTCATGTATGCCGGCCGTCGGGTGGAGGAGTGTAGCGTCTATGAACTCTTCGACAACCCGCTGCATCCCTACACGGTCGGCTTGATGGGCGCTGTGCCTCATCGTGGAGAAGCGGCGGCTAGCCCACGACGGTTAGCCGATATCCCCGGCACAGTGCCCGCGCTATGGGACTTGTCGAAGGGATGTGCCTTCGCGCCGCGCTGTCCCGGCGCATCGTCCCGCTGTTTCGAGGAGCGCCCGCCCTTCACTGAAAAGAAGCCCGGTCACTTCGCCGCCTGCTGGGAGCATGATCATGCGTGATACCGCCGAATTTATTGCTCCTGCCCCACTTCTTTCGGTCGAAAACCTCAAGGTGCACTTCGCTATCCGCGCAGGTGTCTTTCAGCGGCAGGTTGGTGAGGTGAAAGCTGTTGATGGCGTGTCCTTCTCAATTGGTGCCAGCGAAACCCTTGGCCTCGTCGGCGAAAGCGGCTGTGGCAAGTCGACGACGGGTCTGGCGCTGATGGGACTCGTGAGGGTGACGGATGGCCGCATCGCCATGAAGGGTGCGCTGGACGTCACGTCGATGCGCAACGTGCCGCGCTCGCACCGACGCCGCATGCAGATCATCTTCCAAGACCCCTTCTCCTCGCTGAACCCGCGTCAGAGAGTGCGTGATATTATCCGTGCGCCGCTCGACGTTCACCGAATCGGTACGATGGAGGAGCGGCAGGCGGAGGTGGCAAAGCTCATCTCGCTGGTGGGTCTTCGCTCCGATCAGGCCGATAATTTTCCGCACCAGTTTTCCGGCGGGCAGCGTCAGAGGATCGGCATTGCCCGGGCCCTCGCGCTGAAACCCGATATCATTATCTGTGACGAACCGGTCTCGGCCCTCGACGTTTCGGTGCAGGCGCAGATCCTCAACCTGCTCGCCGACCTGCAGAGCGAGCTCGGTCTCTCCTATCTCTTTATCTCGCATGATTTGGGCGTGGTGGAGCATATCTCGCATCAAGTGGCGGTCATGTATCTCGGCAAGATCGTCGAGACGGGGTCGAAAAAGGCTATCTTTTCCAAACCGCTGCATCCCTATTCGGAACTGCTGCTTCGCTCGGCACCGTCGCACGATCCACACCACCGGCATCAGTTCAGCGCCGTCAGCGATGATATCCCGAGTGCGACGAGAAAGCCGTCTGGCTGCGCTTTCCACACCCGCTGTCCATTGGCAACCGATATTTGTCGGCAGGTGGAACCGCAACTTGAGACGAAGGCGGACGGCCAATCCGTTGCCTGCCACCATCGATAGGAATTTCAGGATGACCGAAGATCTGATCGGGCTGCTTGCAGAACCGGGCCAGCCAGATTCCTTTTTCGAGGCATTGGATACCGTGCTTGCCGCCCGCGTCGGTCATCGTCTGCTGACGCTTCTCTACAAGGACGGTGACGAGGTAGCGCGCATCTATTCCACCATGCCGGATGCCTATCCTGTCTTCGGCCGCAAGCCAATGGGCGTTACGCCCTGGGGCGATCTGGTGCTGCGCCGGCAGGAACCCTTTCTCGGTCGCGACCGCGACGCGGTCAAATGGGCGTTTTTTGACCACGAACTGATCGCGAGCCTCGGTCTCAATTCGGCGATAAATATTCCGGTCGTCTATGACGGAGAAACGATCGGCACGATCAACCTGCTGCACGAGGAGTATTTCTACACGGACAAGCATGTCCAGATCGCGAAGAAGTTTGCGCCTCTGCTGATCCCTGCCTTCCTCGAAGCGCGCCGTGACGGCAGCAAATCTAGAGCTTGAAAGGGAAAGACCCGTGCCCACCATTCTCTTCGAAAACGCCTGTATTGTCGATGGAACGAGTCCCGAGCCGAGCGAGCCGATGTCGGTTCTGGTCGAGGGCGACGCAATCCGAGAGGTCTCGCGCTCGATCGCCTGCAGGGAGGCGGAACGTATTGATCTTTCCGGCAAGGTCCTGATGCCTGGCCTGATCGACGCACATGTGCATGTGATCGCTGGCATGGCGAACCTTGGCCAGAATGCAAGGCTCCCCGATCCCATCGTCACTGTGCGGGCCTTCAAGATCATGGGCGAGATGCTGATGCGCGGTTTCACCACCGTGCGCGATCTCGGTGGCGCGACCTCCGGTCTGTTAGCCGCGACGCAGGAAGCACCCTGGCCGACGCCACGGCTCAACATCTGCGGCAAGGCGCTCTCGCAGTCCGGCGGCCATACGGACTACCGCGGTCCCTACGACGATCAGCCGGCACCGAAAACCGGTCATACACTCGGTAACCTCGGCCGCATCTGTGACGGCGTGCCCGAGGTGCGCAAGGCGGCCCGCGAGGAACTGAAAGCCGGGGCGAATTTCATTAAAGTTATGGCGAACGGCGGAATCGCCTCTCCGACCGATCCGATCCATTTCCTCGGGTTTTCACGCGAGGAACTGATCGCCGCCGTCGAGGAAGCGGAAAATGCAGGCACCTACGTAGCCGCTCACCTTTATACGGATAAAGCGATCGGCCGGGCGATCGAATGTGGCATCCACTCCCTGGAGCACTGTAATCTAATCACCGCTGAGACGGCAAAATTCGCCGTCGAGAACGGCTGCGTCTCAGTACCGACGCTCGTCACCTACGAGAAACTCGGCGTCGAAGGCCCGGCGCTCGGCCTGCCGCCCGCCTCCGTCGCGAAGGTGAATTCGGTGCGGCTTGCCGGCATGGAGTCGCTTTCGATCATGCGCGATGCCGGGCTGCCGATGGCTTACGGCTCCGACCTGCTCGGCGAGATGCACCGGCATCAATCCGAGGAGTTTGTGATCCGCTCCCGCGTGATGCCTACCCATGAAGTGATCGCGTCGGCGACGCATATCGCGGCGAAGCTGCTAAGGATGGAAGGTTTGATCGGCTGTATCGCGCCTGGAGCTTTTGCCGACCTAATCGTTGTCGATGGCAACCCGCTCGACGACATGTCGCTGCTAACGCACCAGGGCGCCCATATGCCGATTATTATCAAGGGTGGTAGTTTCGCCAAGAGCGGGAGTTAAGGTGATGGAACTGGGAGGAGAGTTGGCGGCGATAACGGCCGGCCTTGACCTACTTTATCGTAGCACCAACCGTGGCGCTGGAATTCTGAACACCGAAGGACTGATACCGGTTGCTGTTGCAGAGATCGAGCCAAGAACATTCGACAGCTACGAAGAGGCGGAGGTTGCGCTTCTGTCGTTGCGAGATCGCCTCTCACAAGCCGAGACGGCGCTGCGCCGGGATTGGCTCGACGAAATGTCAGACTCGCTGCTTGCCCTGATCGCTACCTTCCGCGGCGATCCCATTTCATTCGCCGAGAGACTGGAGCGGCAAATTCGCGTTGCTGCCTGCGACATACCCGATGAAATAATTACCGACTATCACAAAGGCATTCGCCAGGCGCTGGACGAACTGGGCTTCCGAGGCGGAAACCTTTCCGAAGATTTTGCACGATGGGAGAAACAGGCCCGGATACCGGAGAGCAAGGTCCTCGACGTGCTTGCAGACTTTCAGCGGCAGGCCCGAAACCGATGCGGTAGGCTCGCAAGCGCATTGAAGGCCGATTGGCTGGAGCGCGAATGGATCGCGCCTGTTGCTCAGCGCGACGTGCCCTATTCAGCTTATTGCGACTTTCCGAGAAGGCAGGTGCTTCTGAATGTGGGATATCCATACACGGCGTTCAGCCTTAAACACTTGGCAGTACATGAAGCCTTTCCGGGCCACCTCGTTCACTTGAAGCTGCGCGAAAGGCGTGTGGCTGAAGGCCTTATGCCGCTTGATTCGGCTCAGGTTGTCACCAGTTCAGCAAGTTCGGCGCTCTTCGAAGGCATCGCTGATAACGGCCTGCAATTTCTCGACTGGATTGAGACGTCGGAGGACCATCTCGGTCTATATCTGCAACGACTTCGTTCAGCGCTGAGGTGCCGCGCCGCCTGGAAGGTGCTTGGAGAAGGCCGCTCCATTGATGAAGTCGTCCCGGGTATCGCGGCCGCTTCTCTGCAAGCGCCTGATGTTACACGATCCCGCTTAGCCTTTCTCAGCCACGGCCTGCGTGCGCCCTTCGTGTACGCTTACTGGTGCGGAGAGATGGCAGTCAATGCGGTCTGGTCTACAACGACGGCGCAAGAACGAGGCACGTTCTGGGAATATCTTTACGGCAACATGCACACGTCAAATACATTAGCGCGGCATTGGAACAACCCGGTCCCTTGATGGGGCTTGAACCATCGCGGTGTTTGCGGAATGAGGTTTCCTAGCTAGATGCCGGTGAAGGTACACTGGTTGCACCGAGGTACTTAGCTGAGGTCGAGTTGACCGAATGGACGAGGGACAACATC
>NZ_JAERQD010000097.1 GCF_016735695.1 Microvirga zambiensis WSM3693
GATGCCGCCGGCCGTCTTCTCTTCGGCCTCGATGCGGCGGACGACGACGCGGTCGTGCAGCGGACGGAACTTCATGGGATGCTTCCTCGCTCTTTGAATTGGAAGCACTCGTCTGCGCCGAGACGCCCGATTAGCACTCGACGCATGAGAGTGCTAAAGCGAGGAGATAATCCAATGCCGCAGGCGAGGCAAGACCTCTTGAAGAGGCCACGCTCGAGGTGAGTTGGTTCGTCACACGCATAATAATCGGAGCGCGATCTCTCTGGCCGATGCTCGTAGGTCATCCGCCAAAGTCAACCTCGGCATTGTTCGATCGCAGGCGAGAGGTCTGACTGTTGCAATCGCAGACAACGTCTCAGAAAGGCAACAAAATAGCCCTGCAAGCCTGAGGCCAGCGGGGCGGATGAAATGCCTCGGCGATACTCAGTTTCGTTCTATGGATGGGGACCGTCTGTGCCCGCGCACTTTTTACAGGACGACGACGACGCGCACGTGGCCTTGGTCTCGGACGCTCATTGACCCGTCCCCCCGTATAGCGATACTGGCTTTCATGAAGCGCCTGATCGCATCCATCCGAGCCATGCTGTCGCGTCGTCCAAGTACCAAGACTCAAGCTAGTCTCACCGCCGTCGAGTACGAGGCGATCTGCCTGATCACAGATGAGGGAGGGGCGGTCTACGGCCGAGCCCGACAGCAGGCGTTTTACTGCCGCGCAAGAGGCAGCGAGCAAGGGTTTCGGTTCTGGTCGGCTGTGGCGACTGAAGTCGACCGGCGAGCGGGTGCCAGCGCCAAAAGTGCCAATCAGCCGACTTGATAAGGCCCTCCATATTCTCGGGCGAAGGCTCGAAAGGCGCGGATCGTGCTAGAGCGCTCCGCGCATCCAGCCTCATCGACGCCGCAAGCACCGGATCGGCCCTCTAGATGGGCGGTACATTCCCGAATGATGAGACGGCCCTTCAATCCAAGTCCGTCCGCAACCTCACGCCCCCTTCTGAGCATCCTTGAGAAAATCGACTGCGATAGACGGCAACTCGTGCCGCTGACCGGAGGCACGGCGCTGGAATGCATCAAACTCGGCCTTGCGGATCATGGCCGCTTCAAAACTCAGTCCAAACCGCCCCACTATCTCCTTAACCGTATCCGTCGAACCAAGGAGATGGTTGGGAGCCAGGAACATCGCAGCAAATCGCCTTGCTTCACTCTCCTCTTTCCGGGCTTCCAACACGAGCCTTCCGGCGCTCATTTGGGTGGGCGGCGAACAGCCCAATGGCGTCAGGGCCGGTCGCCAACACCTCGCCGTCGGGGCTGATGTGGCAATCGTCGCCTTAGGTAGAGTTCATGACGCAGACGCGTGGCCCGCGGCATCCTTCGTCCTCAACTTCACCAGCTTTGGGCGGCCTACCAAAGCCGTCGGCTCACTTAGTGAGGCCGGTGCGGTTGTCGGGCGTTCCAACGGGCCTGTACGTCTTCTTGGTCTACGCGATCTCGGGCAGGTTCGCAGCCGTGCCGAGCCTCGTCGCGGTCGCGCGCACCGGCATGGGCGCGCCGAACGGCGGTGTCGGCGCAGTACTCCAGGCGATTGACGCCGTGGTGATCGGCAGCGCCAGCCTTATGGTGGGCGGTTCAATACCCTGCTGGGCACCCTTCCGCTCGCCATCATCGGCAGTATTATGAGCCTGTCGAACGTGCCGGACTATACGCAGCAGGTCATTAGGGGCGTCGTGATCGTCATCGCGGTCGTCCTGCGACGGATCCTGGACGGCGGAAAGAACGCCTGAAACGTTCTCTAAGGATGAATAGGCACAAGACCACCATGGCAGACTATGTGATCGTGGGCGGCGGCGCGGCTGGCTCGGTGCTAGCGAACCGCCTTAGCGCAGACCCGGCCTGCGAGGTCCTGCTGATCGAAGCGGGGGGCAAGGACAGGCATCCCTTCATCCACATGCCTGCTGGCTATTTCGGCCTGATGAAGACGGGAGCGGTGGATTGGGGCTATTACACCGTGCCGCAGGCCGCCATGGACAACCGAAGTCTGTTCTGGCCGCGCGGTAAGGTCCTAGGGGGCTCTACCTCGGTCAATGGCATGGTCTACGTGCGCGGCCACGCGCAGGACTTCAATGGCTGGGCGCAGCTCGGCAATAGCGGCTGGTCCTATGACGATTGCTTGCCTTACTTCAAGAGGCTGGAGAACTGGGAAGGCGGCGTGGACGAGTTCCACGGCGTCGGCGGTCCTGTCAGCATCACGCGGCTGAAATCGCTGCATCCGCTCAGCCAGGCCTTCCTCGACGCAGGCGCGCAGGCAGGTTATCCGCGGGTCGACGACGTCAATGCGGCCGAGCAGGAAGGCTTCGCGCCGATAGATAGCTATGTGGCCAACAAGCGCCGCGTCAGCGCCGCCACGGCCTATCTGAAGCCCGCGTTGTCCCGGCCCAACCTTGAGATCATCACCAACACGCTCGTCGAGCGGATTGTGGTCGAGAACGGGCGGGCCACGGGCGTCGAGACCCGGCGCGGGTGGGACAGGCAAACCATCCGGGCCGAACGCGAGGTGCTGCTCTGCGGCGGTGCCATCAACTCGCCGCAGCTGCTGCAGCTCTCAGGCATCGGCGCGCCAGAACTCCTGCGTGCGTTCGGTATTCCGGTTGCGGCGGCCTTGCCAGGCGTCGGCGAGAACCTGCAGGACCACATTGCCTGCGGGGTCAAGATGGCGATCAACCAACCCATCAGCCTGTACTCGCACACGCGGCCCTTCAAGGCAGCGCTCGGCCTCGCGCAATATTTCCTTTTGAACAGCGGTCCCTGCACCGTCAGCGGCGGTGAGGCGCTCGCCTTCGTCAAGACGCGGCCGGAACTCGCCATGCCGGACGTGCAGTTCCATTTCGTCAACCTGATGTACGAGGATTGCGGCAGGATCATCGTGCCTCACCATGGGATGATGGCCTATTTCAATGCTTCACACCCGGTGAGCCGCGGCACCATCCGCATCATCTCGACCGATCCCCGGAAGCATCCGGCCATTGACCCGCGGCATCTCACCGCGCGCCAGGACGTGGAGGTGATGCGGGAGGCGCTGCGTATCGGCCGCTGCGTCTTCGCCCGGCCTGCCTTCGTGCCGTACCGCGATCGGGAATTCGCGCCCGGCGCCGACGTGACCTCGGACGCCGGCATCGACGCCTACATCCGGGCCAATGCCAACTCCACCTTCCATCCGGTCGGCACCTGCAAGATGGGCCACGACCCCATGGCGGTGGTCGATGACACCCTGCGGGTCCGCGGCGTCGAGCGGCTGCGCGTGGTCGACGCGTCGATCATGCCCAAGCTTATCTCGGGCAACACGGCGGCCGCCACCATGATGATCGCGGAGAAGGCCGCCGATCTGATCCTTGGTCGCAGCCTGCCGCGCGCCGAGCGTCCTAGCCGCGAAGCCACCAAGGTGGTCTGACATGGGTACGGCGTCCCTCTCCATCCTCGAAGCGCGCGGCGTCTATGCGGCGCTTGACCTCGAGCTCGACCACATCGCGACCTTCCGGGCTAGCCGCGGCGGCCGCGAGGCTGCGCCCTTCCACTGTGTGCCCTGGGCCGGTGAGGACCTGTCGCATATCGACATGCGCCCGCATCTCCACCGCATGTCGGTCGACTTCTTCTGCGCGCCCTTCGCTGCGGCGGACGTGGATCCGGCGCCGTTCCACGGTTGGCCCGCCAACAGCGCCTGGGAGATTGTGGAGGAACGCCGCCTGCGGGACGGCGCTACGGCAACCTACCGGCTCTTGCACCTCGTCATGGGTGCACGTCGCGCGAGATCGCCGTACGTTGCTTCCCAAACCACAAAGGCCTGAACATGACTGCTGCCCTGCCATCGTCGGTGTTGGTCACGGGAGCCAGCGGCAACATCGGCCGAAAGATCGTCGAGGCGCTCGCTCCGGCGCCGTGGTGCAACCGTATCGTCGCCCTCGACCTCGCCGCCAGTTCTGACAAATTCTCTCCCGCGGCTGCCACGAAGCTGCAGGCCGTGTCCGGCGATCTCAGGCATGCGGTGGGCGACTGGACGTCAGCTTTTATCGGCATCGACGCATGCGTCCATCTCGCAGCGCAGAACCCCGATGTCGATGCCAGCTGGAGCGAGGCCGCGAACTCCTTCGACATGACCGTCAATGTCGGTATGGCGTGCCTCAGGCACGGTGTCGGCCGGCTCGTCTTTGCTTCGTCCAACCATGTGATGGGCGGTTACAAGGACGCTCCTCTTTCCGATGGCTTGAAGCCTGGCCAGCTGACGACCGATCTCGCGCCCGCGCCGGGCACCAAGTGGCACGATGGCACGAACTTTCAGGATTCGACCCCCTATGCCACCGCCAAGCTTATGGGCGAGCGGTTCACATCGGACATCGCGCGGCAATCCGAAGGCCGGCTCACGGGGATCAGCGTGCGGATCGGTTGGGCGCAGCCGGGCGAGAATCTGCCCCGCACGATCAGCCATGCCGGCTCGGTTATCGGCGGCATTCCCGAGGCGAAGGACGATGCGGCGCGACGGGATCTACGCTGGTTCCGCAATATGTGGCTCTCGAACGCGGACCTCACAGCGCTATTCTTGGCGGCGGTCTCCGCCGATGCGGCGCCATGGCCCGAGCCGGCGATCATCGTGAACGGCATGTCGGCGAACCGTGGCATGGACTGGGACCTATCATCCGCCATCCGATGGCTGAACTACCGGCCCAACGACGACCTCTACGCTCAGCACGAACTCTAACACGATGGCGCAAGGCACCGCATGCTTCTGTCAGCGTTTCTTGCGAGCTGTTCCAGCCGGAGGAATTGCCATGCTCGGGGCGGTAGCTGGCCCATTCCCACAGGCGCTTCAGCCCAACAAGCGGAATAGACGGAGTAAATGCAACGGATTAGCGTACGCGAACCAAGGTATTGGCTGCGGGTGGTTCATGGCTCACCCCCCTGGAAGACATGAGGATGGGCGCGTGTGGGGCCATGACTAAGCGTGTTCGGCAGACTCTGTCAGCTCTCTACCTGAAGCAAAGCTCCGACGAGAGGCTCGCCGATGCGACGACCATCGGAAGTGGAATGGAGGCTTGATATGATGAGCTCTGATGCTTGATGAAGCTGTTTCCCCTAGAGGGCGAAATCCCTTCCGAATATGGTCCGCCATCTCCGATTCATCAGCGGAATTATCTGGTCGATGGGGAGTTGAAAGGCTGGAGGGGCAGGTCGAGACGGTTCGATCGCCTGTTTGCGTACGTCGCCGGGACGGCTCCTTGGAGCAGATCGAGCTCGGGAGCTACCCGGTCGGGGGCGAGCCGGAGGCGGAACACGCCTTGGCTGCGGCCATAGCTGCCTATGATGAGGGTAGGGGCATCTGGCCGACCACGACGGTCGCTGACCACATCGCCTGTATGCTGGCCTTCACAAGCCAGATGATCGCCCTCCGCTAGGAGGTGGTCAACCTCATCATGTGGGAAATCGGCAAGAGCCAGGCCGACTCGGAGACGGAGTTCGACAGGACGGTCGACTACATCCGCGCCACCATTGAGGCGCTGAAGGAACTCGACAACAGCAACTCGCGCTTCCTCGTCGAAGGCACGATCGGGCAGATCCGGCGCACTCCGCTGGGCGTCGTTCTGTGTATGAGACCATACAACTACCCGCTCAACGAGACGTTTGCCACGCTGATCCCGGCGCTAATCATGGGCAACACGGTTGTCTTCAAGCCGCCGCGCTATGGCACACTGCTGTTCTATCCACTGCTTGAGGCGTTCCGAAGCGCTTTCCCGAAGGGGGTCATTAACACCGTGTACGGGCGCGGCTCTGTCGTCGTGCCCCGTCTGCTCGATTCCGGCAAGGTCAACGTGCTGACCCTGATCGGGTCGAGCAAGGTCGCCGATCACCTGAAGAAGCTCCCGCCAAAGGCGCACCGCCTGCGTGCCATTCTCGGGCTTGATGCCAAAAATGCCGCCATCGTCCTGCCGGACGCCGATATCGAGCTCGCCGTCAAGGAATGTCTCCTTGGAAGCCTGTCGTTCAACGGCCAGCGCTGCACGGCCCCGAAGATGCTGCTTGTTCATCGATCCATCGCCGAGCCGTTCTTGCGGCGGTTCTCCGAGGAGTTGGGCAAGCTCAAGGTCGGCATGCCCTGGGAGAAGGGGGTGAGCATCACACCGCTGCCTGAGCCCGGCAAGGTCGACCACATGACGAAACTCGTTGAGGACGCCAACGCCAAGGGAGCCCAAGTGGTCAACGAGGGTGGCGGAGCGGTCTGCGGAACGATGTTCCACCCAGCAGTTGTCTATCCCGTGATGGAGGGAATGAAGCTTTATCGGGAGGAGCAATTCGGGCCGGTGGTTCCCGTCATGCCATTTGAGGATCTCGAAACTGCCGTCGAATACGTCATCACGTCCGAGCACGGTCAGAATGGGCCCTGGGGCGCGGGGCCGATGCGGTCCGCACGGGTCTCGAAGATAACATTCGAGTCACCAAAGATCGTCTCGCCTCCTCGAACGCGGAACTCGTGTCACTGGCGGCCGAGGCGGTGCGCCGTCATGGCCGGCGTGTAGCCACCGCTGAGGAGGCCCGTGCACTTCTCGAGCTTAAGCCCGCTCAAGGCATACGGGCGGCCTGAGCAAACTTTGACCTCCCCGTTATCGGGGATGATGATTTCGGTGCCTTATGCGTCCATCTGCATTCTTCGGGAAGCGGTGCTATGGTGAGCCCATCTGGGACGCGGGGCACCGGAGCACGAAGGTGCGGGCAGGCCGCCGATAGACGTTCGGCTGAGAGCCCGAGCTCGTTACATGGCCGCCCCCTTGCGACTTGCCCGGATGCGCTGCGAGCGCGGATCAATGAACGGGGACAACAGGATGGCTCCTCGATTCGCCATCCCTCGCTACACTGCCAAGGTTAATGCAATCGTGCCCCATTTCGATGAGCGTCTTCTGCCCGAGGTGTTCGCCGTCGGCATGGCCAGTCAATCTGTCCCTGAGCCTGACGACATTGGCGAGACGCGATCCAACGGCGACATAGGCTGCTCAATCTGGTCAGACATAAAAGTCCGCCGAGCTGAGATTGATGAGACCTTGCAGCCTGATCTGGAATTCGATGCAGGTGTCGGAGTCTCGGTCACCGTACACCATGGTGTAGTCGTTTCTCGTACCAGCATTGTCGAACTTCGCGTAGCGCAGTTCGCCTCCCGCTCCCGTGCCGAACGCGCCAGTACCCAGCCAAGCGAATGCGTTGTTGCCACGCAGGACAGAACTCGCGTCCATTCCCGAGAGGTCGATGTCATCGACGAGATGCGTGAAGTCCGTGATCACGTCATCGGCTTCGCTGGACGAGTCGAAGTCGAAGATGTCGGATCCGGCGCCCCCGGTCATCCGATCGACGCCAGCGCCGCCATCAATGAGGTCGTTGCCAGCGCCACCGCAAATCGTGTCATTCCCGGCTAACCCGTAGAACCCGTCCATGCCGTTGCCGCCGCTCAGTATGTTCGCGCACGCCGTGCCGCTGTTGGCCAGGACGGTGCTGAGGCTCATGCCGCCGAACTGCTCCGTATAGAACTCCTGTGTCCGGAAATAGTCTTCGAAGCCGGAGAGCGTAAGATCCGACATGAGCGTGCCGGTTCTCGTGAACCCACCAAAGGTGCCGCCACCCGCATATTCGTCGAAGTTCCCGAACATGTGGCCCGCCTCGTGCGCCGCGATCTCGTCGTGCATGTCGTTCGGCCAGCCACTGGGGTTGCTCAGGTACCAGTTGGCCATATCGGAGTTCCCCGGGCCAGCATGAACATTTACCGCGTGGTGTGCGCCGCTATCGACGAAGTAGCAATCGAGCTTGACCTCGTACAGGCGGCTGCCATCGGAGAAGAACACCTTGTTGTTCCAGATGTCATTGATGCCGTTTTTCCATTGGCTCGCAAAAGAGCCCGGATTATCGCCGACCAAATCGATCTTGAGCGTGGTCAGCGATTCCGAGTTCAGGAAGCTCAGGTCGTAGCGAACATCCCATGCAAAGCCGCCGTCTGATCGGTCCTCGAAGTAGTTGATTGCCTTTGTGTCGAACGAAGCCATAGCTGCCTCCTTCCACAACTCTGCGATCCCGGGATCGCGCTCTAACTCTTCCGACTATGTTAGCTCGATTTAAACCGATTCCTCACTTCGCCAGAGGCATAAAAACAACAGTCAGGAAAAATTTCAGAATAACCGAGAGTATTTACGGCAATAAAGTGAGGCGCATGCTCACGGATAAGAAGACGAAGGCCCAAGATATGGAATTGTATATTGGGCATTCGAATTTCTCTACTGTATATAAAGTAGTACATCGGGGACTTTGAGCGACTTCAGTACTATGCATCATTTGAGTGCTCGAGTGAAGCATCTGCTCATTGGCACCGATCCGGTTCACCATGGGGTGGCGGCTGATGGGGAGCGTATTTCGTTGGGCCTGGGTCCGGAGCGCTTCGGGTGTTGTGCCGGCTCGACAACGGTGTCGGTTGCGTTGCCCAGGACGGGGTTGATCTGGCGAGCGTTACTTGCCTGGAGTGCCCGGCCGTTTAGGCGTTTAGGGAACGCCGGGCAATGGGAAGATGGGTTTGGCCTTACTTGGTGCGGAGAGCAGCCTTCGCCAGAGTGAACTGCGACGCCGGTCCGCGATCGAGCTGAGGATCGGGCACATGAAGGCGAACGAGCGACTGGGACGCAATCACCTGCTCGGAGCGGCCGGCACAGTCTCAGACTGATCCTGAACTGGCTCAGGCCTTTCGTCGCTTGGCTCATGGCAGCCCTGCTGGGTTCAGCTGCGCAATCGAACCTTGCCAGCGCCATGGAATGCAATCGCCGCCTGATCCAACGCCATCGTTCAGATGATGTCTAGATTAACGCCAGAATTCAAGGCCGGCGGCTTCCGGTAGAAGTGAGCTTCTCCTCTTTTGCCCTGACGTGCTCGCGGTGGGCTGTGTACAGACCGCTAGCCGCAATGATGAGCCCGCCGGCCAGGGTAATCGCCCCTGGGATGGTGCTGAAGACGGCAAAGCCGAGCAGACCGGCGAACACGAGTTGGATGTAAGTGAACGGCGCGATGGTAGACGCTGCGGCCTTGCGGTAGGCCAGGATTGTGAGCCAATGGCCCACGGTTGAGAAGGCGCCCATGAGAACAGCCAAACCAATCTCTCCCGTGGTGGGCATGTGCCAGTTGAACGGCATGAAGACTGTCAGAGTGACCAGACCGATGACAGCCGTCCATGCCAAGGTCGTCTCCGGCCCTTCCGAACTCAATTGCCGCGTGGTGATGGCGGTGACAGCCCCGCCGAGTGCCGCACAGATTGGAAGCAGGGCCGCCAGTTGAAAGGCCGAGCCGCCGGGCTGTACGACGAGCATCACACCCAAGAAGCCCGCCACTGCGGCCGCCCAGCGCCGGATACCCACCGTTTCCCCGAGCAGCGGAATCGAGAGGGCCGTGATGAAGATCGGCGAGATGAACAAGATGGCGGTCGCCTCGGCCACTGGCAAATATCTCAGTCCGAGGAAGAAGAGGACGGTTGAGCCAGCACCCGCCAGCGCACGGATAATCTGGAGAGGCAGGTTCCGGGTGCGCATTGCGGGCAGGCCGCGTGCGCCGAAGGCTGTCGGAACGACCACCAGGCAGAAGACGCTGTAGCGCAGCCAGGCGACCTCGATGGCGGGCAGCGTGCCCGTCAGTATCTTCGCGATGACGTCGCCCATCGAGAAGAAGACGGTCGCCAGAACGGCTAGACCGATGGCGCCGAGGGTTGCGTCCTTGATAGGCGCACCACCTCTTGTGGTTGGCATCACCGAGATCTTTTCGGCAAGCGGTAGATCGTCCATTGCGGTCGAGACAGATGGAGGAGGACTCATGGGTGCTTGGACGATCTCAGCATGGGCTTGGCGCGTCACGCGCTCAGTCAGACTGAAGAACTAGCCGATAGCGCTGAACGTTTGGTGAACTCACCTTCGATCGTTCTGCGGGGCACCTCCGCGCTGAGTGCATGAGCTCCCGCGGCATTAAGACCAGTGCGCTTTATCCACTTCTTTACACTTGATTCGTGATGCGGTCCTGCTTGTGCACAAGGAAAGCCGAACCGCTCCCGACACGGCAGGTCAGGGCGCCAGCATCGTTTGAGCCTGCCTTCGATCCAGGCGAACGCGCGCCATTGAGGACAGCGTGATCGGAGACCTCACCCGCTCGCCGTAGCCGCCGCGGCGCTGATCCATTCCAGGACGCTTTGGACCACGTATGGGAGGAATCGCGTCCACTGGGTTGGCGGGGCCCTGTAGCTCAATGCAAGCCTTGAACCCGACCGACAGCAGCAACCCGACAGTCACGCCTCCTCTCTTTGCCAATCCTGTACCAAGCCAGCCACCGTCTCCCAATGACCTGTAGTGGTTGGGCGAACAACTGCGGGTTGCTTATGGTCCGGCCGAGGCTTCGCTCCCGGCGCGATTGACAGAGCTTATGGAGCGGCTCGCGCGAAACGAGATTGCCGAGGAAAGCCTTCACGCGTAATTGGCCTCTCAAGTTTTGCCCCAGACCGACCAAGCCTGCTATTGCATGCAGGTAAAGAGGAGGAAGCCGATGGCTGGTAAATCACGCATAAGACCGTCGTTCAAGAAGCACACCCGCCGCTACAAGGAGGTGATTGCCCCAACCAAGGTGCTCGAAGGGATGAAGAAGCTCACCAAAAAGCGTCGTTACGCCAGCCGTCATGGATAAAAGGCAACCTCATCGGCTGCCTGCATTCCTCTGTTGCTCATTGAGCCCAGCTTGTCGCGTTGGTGTGTGATCGTGGACGGATTCGTCTCACGCCGATAAGAAGCGGGTGATTTTGGCAAGGTGAGCCGAGCTGCACTGATCGTGGAAATGCCCCCGAAGATGGTAGGGCGTTCACGCGATGTTGGAGCTTGGACCGGTCGCTCCAAAGGGTTGGTCCGCTGCGTGCGAGCATCACGTGAGCTGGAACCCAGCGATGGACCACTGCTGCAGGCAGCGATGCCCAGGACTTGGAGAGAACATTCATCTCCCTAAGGTCCGTGAGACCGTGCGCAAGCGTTCAGCGCAGCCCTTTTATGAGACGGGTTGCATTGCAAAGAGGCGCGATGCCGCCGATATCACCCTTGGCTGATTTCAACGCGGCATCGCCTTCTTCCTCCCGGCGCTGTCGTATCGGCCGTTCCCTCTGGAAGGTTTTGACTTTGTCGGACCTTAACTTCGCCGGGCTTTATGCCCGGCTTTTTGTTGTCTCGGCGTCAACGGACGCCGCTGCGTTCTAGCGAAAAGCGATCCGCTGAGGATCCCGACTTTAGTCGGTGATGGGCTGATTCAAATGCGCCGCGCAGGCTGCGGGCGAGATAAACGCCCCAGCCGAGGTGCTGTCTGAAACCTCGGCCGGGGCGCTGGTGTGTCAAGGGAATGCCACACATCTTGAATGTAAGCGATCCTGAGCCCTCGGCAATGCTGCTTTCGACGGTCACCGATCAGGCGCATCAAGACCGGCCGTGTGGCCTGCCGGTGACAGACATCAGCGCAGAAATGGGACACATAGCGCTGGCCGAGCGTCAGGATTTAATTGTCGCTTGCGCCCGTTTTCCAGAACTCGCCGAATTCATCGAAGGTCTTCATCATGCCGCCGCTAGAGGTCGCAGCGCCTGTCTTTGCTCCGGTCACCCCGACATTCACGCGGGCTGCTGTCCGGTTCGTCGTCGCCTTTGCCGCCTTGCTTGGCCTGAGCCTGCTGCTGGCCGGGCTCTGAGGGCGTATCTTTTCGACGCCTGTGCCCGCGGCGATACAGCCAACGCGCTTGAGATCAGGCATTCTGTCCTTGTCCTTGAAGGAACGGCTGGGGGGCCGATTCTCCCTGGAAGGGAAGCGCCTCTGCTCTTGCATGGGGCGCTTCTCTTTGCCAGGACGGGCCGGGCCTCATCATCGCATCCAACCCGGTGACGAGCCTGCCGCAGATGAAGAGATTCGCGCCGCCAGGCGAGGCTTCCCTGTCATTTCCCGGCCCAGCCCCCATATCAGGGTCGGTTCCAACCCAAAGTCATTGCTCAGATGAAGCGTCAGCACACCACCTTTTCGGTCGAGATCAAGAAGTCCCGCACCCAAGCCGAGCGTCACCACCTTCCGCCACAGCGCCTGTTCGACGTCGTGCCTCCTCCGCCTGAAGCTCCTCGGATCCCCCGGAACGAGGCCGTGCCCAAGGTCGCCGAGCCGATGGCTGCGCCTCGCATCCTGCCGAGCATTGTCGAGTCGAAGTGGGGCCAATCAGAGCTAGCCGAGCCCACCCGCCACAAGCGCTCACCGGCGGGCAAGCGCGGACAGATGGAATTCGACTTGAGCGCTGTCTCTGGAGACGTGAACGACGCACCTGGGGATACGCCTGTACATGCTGAGGTCGACTTGCCGGCTGCCACCGCTGCCCCTGTTAACGAGGACGCAACGTCGACGCCTGACGCCCAGCCTGCCTCGGGCGAGAGTGCGAAGTCCAAGGCACGGAAGGTCAGGAAGAACGTGCCTGCGCCTGTCGAACCGGCACGAGCAAACGAGCCAGCGCCAGAAGTGGAGCCGACGCGGCCTGCAGAAATGATCGGACCGTCGACCGCAGTCGAGTCGCGGTCAAACGAGCGCAGGCTGACCAGGCGTCTGGCGGCCGCTGTTCAACTGCCGCGCAGTGAGCGCTGGAAGCGGCGCCTTCATCCCGCCTCCTGGCGAGCTCATCAGCACTCAACGCCGGTTTGAGACGGCTGCCGATTCACCAGCATGATGCTGTCCCGTCCATGTGCCCAGACGCAGTGATCCACGAACATCTCGCAGAGGGTGAGCCCAGCCGGTCCACCGCAAAATTCCCGAAGATAATCGTGAGAACGAGAAGCTTGCCTTCGGTGATCGACTTGTGCTCGTTCGCCATGGCGCACTGAATGTCGACCGCGATCAGGACGATCACCAGGAAATCGGCCCCCAATCACTCCGATTGATGCTTCGCGGAGAAGCGCAGGATCGAGAACAGCACGATGTACATCATTGTGTCGCACAAGACGATTTCGATCAGCAACTGCTCTCGGCTGAACATCGCTTGCCATCGTCAGGCATCTCGACAAGACCGCAAGTGGACATCGCTGCCCGGTTAGGCGGCAGCCGGGTCGGGAAAGCAGTCCGATGGGCAGTCAATGTCCGTCTTTGTGAACTCTGCCGTGAGAGTTCGCTCCAGCTCCCCTGTCAGAGGCGTGGGGATTGGCTCTGTTCCAGCCCCGCTGACCCTGCTGAACGAAGCGTTTCCGTTTGCGCTTGATCTCGCTCCGCAGGTGGACAGCCAAAAGGGGCAAAGCTTCGGCGCAATTCCGTCCTCTTCCTGGATGGGGGGCAGCCTCCGCCGCTTCAGCCGCGGCTATATCGTCTGGTGTTGAATCAGGATGCGTACGTACGCATCCTCCTCCAATTGGCTGAAGGCGCTATGCTGTGCCGCATAGTACTCTCGCAAGACAGGGGCGTGTTCGAGGAGGTATATCTCGAAGGCTTCATCCCTGTCCTTTTGTTCCCATCTGACCGAAGGGCTCTGCTTTGGCATCTTCCGGGGCTCCCTGGACTCTAGCCTTCGGTCTCTCTGTCTTGGAGTTCGGCCCCTCCCAGCCCTTTTGGGCCTCCTCCAAGCTGCCAACGTTTGCTCGATCGCTGTGAAGGGAGCGGGTCTTCTGCTTGCACATCCATCAAAAGCTCCGCTGTCCAAGTCGCTCTATTGGTTTCGCCGCTACGCACCAGGCTGGCGATAATCACTCCAACGAGCAGCACGTCGTAGCTGCCGGGTGCAAGCCGAGAGAGAGTATAGGGCATCTCTGTGCGTCCATTTGCTTCCTAACTGGAATAGAAATCTTTCGAATGCCCTCGCGACGACGTGAAACCGATTGGATAAAAAGCCATTAGAGCTTTCCGGGGAAGCAACAGTTGTTGTCATGCTACGTGGGGATAGACAATCGCCTGCAGTAGCACTCGCCTCCTCGCCTTTGACTAGCTCTGGGGTTGAGGAACCATGCCCCCATCGCTCTCCCGCGGACGGCCCCGTCCGGCGGTCGGAACGGCGGAACCGCGGCTGGGGGAGATCGCATCGCCGGTGTCCCGGACCGGAGGCTGGCCATCGAGCAGATGCCTGATCTCGTCCCCGGTGAGGGTCTCGTATTCGAGCAGGCCGCGGGCCAGGGCCTCCAGCTCGTGCGCCTTCTCGGTCAGGATGCGGCGGGCGTCGTTGAGCCCGTCCTCGACCAGGCGGCGGACCTCCGAGTC
>NZ_JAERQD010000098.1 GCF_016735695.1 Microvirga zambiensis WSM3693
GGCTCGGGGCGGGTCCATGGGGACAGGATCGGTGTCATGTACGCAACCTCACTGAACACATCCGCGTGGTTAACGGCTGATTGTGGCAGGCGTTCAAGACACGATCCGGCAAGTCCCCGGTATAGTCAGCAAACCGTTAATGGCGAATCCGGTGTCCTTGCTCAGCGGAGCACTGGCAACTAATAACAGGCTGTCTGAAACAGAGATGCCGTCCACCTCTGCGAGAACACCACATCGCATTTGCATGTCAATCTGACGCCAGTCTGATCCTCCTTCCGTCACCAGACTGGCGCAAAGAACTTCCCGTACTTCTTGGCGATATAGTCCTTCGGCGAGCGATGAGTAACGATGATTGTTGCTACCACATCCTCGAAAACAGAACTTCGGAGGACAGAAGTTATTCGTCAGAGATTTGCATCACCGTCTGCCCGGTGCACTGCCTTTTCTATCTCCTCGCCGCCAGCGCCTACGGCTCCCGCCGGATCGACTGCCGTTTCCAGTTCCTCCGGGGCGACAGCGAACGATCGGATTTTGCGCTTTGAGGCAAGAGCAAAGTGCGCCAGCATCGCGAGCAGAGCCATGCTCGGCATCACCGTCGCCAGCGCCGTCAGGGGATCGCTGAAGAGCAGTGCCGCAACCGCAGTTCCAGCAAGGCCAACGCCAATCTGCAGAAAGCCGGCGAGGGCCGACGCTGCACCCGCAACCTTCGGAAAGCCTGCCAGCGCTGCCGTGGTGGCGCCCGGGATCACCAGCGCGCTGCCGAAGGCCCAGATCAGAACAGGGCCCATGGCCGTAGACAAGGAGAGCGGCAGAAGGCGCAGGCCAATGCCAAACCCGATGGCTGAAACCGCAATGAGGATCAGCCCGACCGGAACCAGACGCATGACGTCAATCCGCCGCAGCAGCCGACCCGTGATTGCTGCCCCGAGGGCATAGAAGCAGGGCTGCGCCAGCATCACGAGACCGAACTGGGTTGGTGTCAGGCCGATCTTCTCCATCAGGACGAAGGGCAGGACGACCGCCATGGTATAGAACGCGCCGACAGCGCATCCCAGGACAAGGCTTCCCTGCATGAAGCCTTTGTCCCTGAGGAGCATCGCGTAGTTCTGCAGGACCTGTCCCGGATAGGCCTGCGTGGGATCAGGGGCGGAATTGGTCTCAACGCACCAAACCGCCATCACCAGCAAGGCGACGATGCCGTAGGCAACCATGACGAGAAAGATCGAATGCCAGCCGAGGGTGCTCAGGAGCATGCCACCGATAATCGGCGAGACCGCTGGTCCCACCGCGAGCATCAAACCAATCAGGTTCATGATGCGCGCCGAGCTCTGACCGGTGAACTGGTCGCGCACGATCGCTCGTGAGATAGCCACTCCCGCGGCGACGCCGACGCCCTGGAGGGCCCGCCCAATCAGGAGCCAGATGATCGAGGGCGAAAAGACGGCGATGACACTGCCCACGACATAGATGGAGAAGAAGCCGAGGGCGATCGGACGCCGGCCAAAGGCATCAGAGAGGGGCCCGCAGACCAACTGGGCAAAGGCAAAGCCAAACAGATAGACTGACAACGACATCTTGATCGCTGCCGGTGTGGTTTGCAGCACCTCGACGAGGGTGGGCATCGCTGGTGTGTAGAGCGCCATGCTGACAGAGCCGAGGGCCACGATGAGCGCCCCGATCACGGCGGTGCGGGTCTCGGACATGAGGGGCTTCATTCCTGCCCCCTCCCCGGCTCGCTAGCAGTAATGTTCGCCCGCATGCGCTTCAGCAGGGCTTGGAGCATCTCAACCTCTTCAGGACGGAAATTCTGCAGAGCCCGCTCCTGAACTTTCCTCGTGACACCATGAACCCGCTCAAGGATCGGTTGTGCCTCAGGGGCAAGCCGCACGATTTTGGCGCGCCGATCCGTTGGATCCTGTTCCCGCACCACAAGGTGCCGACTTTCCAGTCTGTCGAGAAAGGCAACAAGCGTCATGGGCTCGACATTCATTTGAGCCGCGAGTGCTGTCTGACGGGAGGCCGGAGAGAGGGCGACATAGGCCAAGGTCCGGGCTTCGCCGGGTGTCAGTCCCAGACCAGCTTCCTCGAGTGCTCGATCAATCCGAAGGCGCAACAGCCGTGCGCCGTCAGCCAACAGCAGGCCAAAGGTTTCTTCAGGGCGATTAGTAAGCATGCCTTATTATCTGAAGCGCTTACTAGTTTGGGAAGACCGCCATTGCACAATCCTGACCTGCGCCGACGGTATGATCAGGGCACTGGAACGTTTTGATGGCCAACGAGCAGATCCGGCCACTTTGGAATGAGGTCTGGAGTGAATTACTAGCAGTCAGTAGGTTACGCGCTATATGCCGCCGGGTTGATAAGCAGGAGCACGCGATGTCGGGTCATGTCTACAAGGTGGTGGAACTTGTTGGTTCATCTGAGACCAGCATTGAGGACGCCATTCAGACCGCGATCAAGCGGGCCAGTCAGACACTGAGAAATCTGCACTGGTTCGAGGTGGTCCAGACCCGCGGTCACATCGAGAACGGCGAGGTTCGACATTATCAGGTCGCCCTCAAAGCCGGCTTTACTCTTGAAGACGAGGCTTCGTAATCGAGGTACAACACACCTTCATCTGCTGGACCGAGCAGTGGCTTGGCAATGCTGAGATCCGTGATACAGACATCCACGGCACAACCGAGGGACCTTCATCGATGCTGATCCATCCCGGCAAACGGGCAACTCTCGCCAACGGGCGGCAAGAAGATTGGGATGAGGCTCGCGAGGTCTATTTGCTCGAACATGCCCCCGGGTTGAAAGAGCACTATGAAGCCCAGCAAAGAGCGTTCAGTCAGATCGAGGAGGATGCGAAGGACCGCCATCCCGACCCGACCCCAGACGACATAGCTGCAGCGCTCGCTGCGGAGGCTGCCCTTCCCTACCGGAAGAGAACAGAGGCCCAGTTGCGTCGCGACTTTGAGCCTTTGGCAACACATCTTCCTCAGGACATCAAGGGCAAGCGAAAGCGGTTCATCCAACGGAGTCAGCGGGCGTGGGACAGAGCCAATCCCAGACCGCTGAGTGATGAAATGCAACGTGCTCTGACGGCGGAATTCGTGAAGATCTACACCAGGGCTGCCCGGTCATAGGCGGCTTCACCACATACTGCGGTTGCTGGCGCTGGCAAGGATGCAGCTCATGTGAATTTCGCTCTCCTTAAGGGTAGACGCGCTGGGTTCGACACCCTCCGCATACCGCAGAGACGGTGAGACATTGGTGAACATCGACTGTCAATGATGTGCAACGCTGCCTGGCGTGTCGCAACTCCATCCGCTTGCGGCGAAGAACGGGCATAAGAAAACCCGCCTGGCTTGCACCAGGCGGGTTCTATTCGGGGCAGAGGTGCGGTCCCAGCGACGTCCCTGCAGCCCTGAATCCTTGAAGAAGGTTGGCGAGCTTATGGCCTGCAGCCGCAAGCGACCACAATCGGGCGTTCCGTCGCAGAAGACTCACAGCTCCCAGGCATTGCCATGCCGATTGTTGGTCTTCGGCTCCGGATCGCCAAGGCACCCACGCAGCGCCTCCGGGCCTGGAAAGTCGTGCTCGATCTCGCCGAAGGGTGCCGGCCTCTCAGTTTGTGGCGGATCCTCGAGCAGCTCGGCGTACGACGTCGCTCCCTGCTTGGTCTTCATTCGAACGACGCTCCCAATCAGCTCATCATGCAGCAGGAGATCATAGGCGTGAGACGGATCTGATCGCCGCATTGCCCAATGACGTCGGTTGCCTGGGAAACGTTGCTCTCAGTCATTGGACTCGCCGGCGGTCCGGTTGTCTTGAGGCCACCATGTGGAGCGCTCATCGAACTGCAGTTCGGCTCACCACCACAAGCCTGCCCCATCCGGCGAGAACGTTCCGTAAGTTCCATGGGCATAGATCAAAGGAGACGCAGCAGCCCTGGACGTCACCCCCACTACAACACCAAAGAACACGCTGTGCGTCGCCATCTGCACGACCTCTGTCACACGGCAATCGATCCCGGCCAGCGCACTCTTGAGAACCGGCGCACCGGTCACCAGAGGCATCCAGCTCCCAAGTCCGAACCGCTCCTCTCCCTTGATCCCCGTCTCGCCCGAGAACCGACGTGCAATGTCGTTCTGCTCGCTCGCCAGCAGATTGACCGAGAACCGCCCACTCTCGCGGATCGGGTCATGCGCGCTCGCCCCAGAGTTGATACAGATCAGAAGCGTCGGCGGATCGGCCGAGACCGAGCAGACCGCCGTGGCGGAAAGGCCCGCCCGGCGCCCTTCATGCTCTGTCGCGATGACAGCAACGCCTCCGGCTAAGTGGCGCATGGCCTGCTTGAACTCGTCAGAGGGGACCATCGATCGCTCACGCTGCCGTTGTGCCGCAGCTGCTACTCAGCCGCATCGAGCTTCTCGCCGAGGTTGCGATAGGAAGCGCCGGGGTGCGTGTCAGGCAAGAGCGACTGCCCTTGGCCAAACAGCTTCTCGCGTAGCGTGCCCTCGGCATACTCCCGCTTGTAGATGCCGCGCTCCTGCAGGATCGGCACGACGAGATCGACGAAGTCTTCCAGCGTTTCGGGGGTCACCACGCGGCTGATGTTGAAGCCGTCGACGCCGGCTTCCTCGACCCAGGACTGGAGCTCGTCGGCGATCTCCTCGGCGGAGCCGATCAAGGGCGGGTTGCGGGCTCCCAGCCCCTTGTCGAAGATCTTGCGCAAGGTCCAAACCTGCGAGCTGTCGCGGGTGAACGCCTCGAGCATCGACGCCATCGCGTCCGTCTTCTGGTACGTGAGCGGCTCATCGAGATCGTACTGGGAGAAGTCGATGCCGACGGTGCTCGAGAAGTGCGCCAGCGCGCCTTCCGCGCTCGCATACTTCAAGTACTCCTCGTACTTTTCCTCAGCTTCCTTGCGGGTGCGTCCGGTCACGATGGCGCGCCCGAGGAAGAACTGGACGCCGTTTGGATCCCGCCCCAGCTTGGCGGCCCGCTGTCGCACGTCCTCGACCGCCTTGCGGGTCTGCTCCTTGTTCGGTCGTAGAGGAAGATGCACTCCGCATGGTTGGCGGCAAAGTCCTTGCCGCGCGCCGAGGCACCGGCCTGATAGAGCACTGGGGTCCGCTGTGGCGAGGGTTCCGACAGATGGATGGCATCGACATTGTAGTGACGACCGGCATGCTGAATCCGGTGCACCTTGTCGGGGCGGGCATAAAGGCGTCGCTCCCGGTCACGCACGACCGCATCGCCTTCCCAACTGCCCTCCCAGAGCTTGTACACCACTTCCATGAATTCGTCGGCGACATCGTAGCGGTCGTCATGCTCCCGCTGGGCCGTGAAGCCCATGGCTCGGGCTGCGCTGTCGAGATAGCCGGTCACGATGTTCCAGCCGACCCGGCCCCCGGTGAGGTGGTCGAGCGTCGACATGCGGCGGGCAAAGAGGTAAGGCGCCTCGTAGGTGAGATTGGCCGTGATGCCGAAGCCGATGTGCTTGGTCGCTGCGGCCATCACAGGCACCACGAGCATCGGATCGTTGACCGGCACCTGCACGGCATTCTCCAGCGAGGGGGCCGGGCTGCCCTTGTAGACGTCGTAGACGCCGACAATGTCGGCCAGGAAGATCCCGTCAAACAGGCCACGCTCCGCGGTCCTGGCCAGGTTTTGCCAGTACTCGATCGTATTGTAGGCGGTGGAGCGGTCGCGCGGGTGGGTCCACAGGCCGTGTTGGATATGGCCGACACAGTTCATGTCGAAGGCATTGAGGCGGATCTGCTTTGTCATTGGGATCCCTGTTGGACTGGTCCTGACGCGCTTCTGGCGTCGTACGTTCTATAGAACGCACCCGGAAATTGCCAACCCCCGTCCGCCGGGGAAATCCCGGTCTTCTGGGATTTTTGCCGCCAAGCTTGTCCCGTAACAGCTAGGATTTCCCTAAACCGGCGCGCGATCGTTCTTTATGGCGAACGAGTCCTTGACAGAGAACGGGCGCCTGCTCAGACTGTGCCGAACGCCCTGCCCTTTGGTGCAGACGATCAACTCTAGAGGAATTTCCATGCTGCGACGTCTGCTTGCCGTGTCGTACCTATCCCTGCTTGGCATCGCAGGTGCCCACGCCGAAACGATCAAAGTCGGGGTCACCGCAGGCCCCTTTGCGGAAGTGCTCGATGTCGCCAAGACGAATGCGGCTCGTGATGGGCTGACCATCGAGTCGGTTGAGTTCAGCGACTTCGTGGGACCGAATGCGGCGCTCGCAGCCGGAGACCTGCACGCCAACTCCTATCAGCACCGGCCCTTCCTGCAAGCCCAGCTCGATGCCCGGGGCTATGACCTCGTGCCTGTCGGCAAGACGGTGCTGGTTCCAATCGCCTTCTATTCCAAGCGCTACAAAACTGTGAATGACATTCCGGCAGGTGCGACCATCGCGATCCCGAACGACCCCAGCAACGAGGCACGCACACTCCTGCTCCTGGAAACGACAGGGCTGATCAAGCTGCGCCCCGACGCCGGCTTCAAGGCTACTCCGATCGATGTGGTCGAGAACCCGAAGAATATCAAGTTCATCGAGCTCGAGGCAGCGCAGCTGGCGCGCGTACTCGATGACGTTCATGCCGCTGCCGTGAACACCAACTATGCCCTTCAGGCAGGGCTGAATCCGTTGGATTCGCTTGTCAGGGAAGGGGCGCAATCCCGCTACATCTGCGAGGTCGTCGTGCGTAGTCAGGACGCTGACAAGCCCTGGGTCAAGCAGCTGGTGGCGGCGTTCCAGTCCCCTAACGTGAAAGAGTTCATTGAGACCCGTTTCAAGGGCGCTGTCATTGCAGGCTGGTAGGTCAGCCCGCCTCCGGCGAACCGAATCTTGATCGGAGCTTTGGCTGCTGCTCTGGCTCTATTCGTGATGTCCTCTGACAGGAGGGCACGCGACAATAGCCGAATCCATCGCATACACATTGTTTACCATGGCTCCGGCAAGATGCGGGTATCGGGCGCGTGGCGTATCAGCCCGAACAGACACTCTGGCGCCATCCGTCGGCGGCATTGAGGTGAGTGGAGAGCTTCCTCTCCGCTGACGCCCTGGCTGTGAGATTTCGAGACAGCACTTTCAGCCAGGGCGCTTTGCGGTGTCGAATGCCCGCCCATTGCAGGTCAAGACCTAACGGGGGCTGACCAACAGGAGCGTGCGGTGGCCCGTTACTATTTCGATGTCCAGACCGGGAAGCCGCCCGTGCGCGATGACGAGGGCGCCGAGTTCGACAGCTTGGAGGTCGCCGTGCAGGCGGCAGCCCGCTCGGCGGCTGAAATCGGTACAAGCCGGCTGGCAAGAGGCGATTTCAGCGATGTCATCATCGAGGTGCGGGACGAGCAGAAACAGCGCGTCGCCACGGTGACGGCGTCGATGCGGATCGAGCGGCACGGCTCGTCCTTTCAGAGCCCGCATTCCTGGAGCGCGTAAGCCTCAGGACGTCTTCCAAAAGTGCGCTTGATCAACCGGCGCAGGTGGGGAGGAACGCCTTGGCATATTGGCAACCAATTATCGGCCCGCTCCGTTGTCTGCGATGTGTGACGCACGGAGGGTTCCCGATGAGCCGGAAGGATCGTGCTGCGCTGTGGGGACGCGCAGGCCCTATCCTGGTGTCGCTCGCCCTGATGGGCGGGCTCGTGGCCGAGCCGCTTCTGCGGCCCTTGTGGTCCCCGCCACTGGCCATCGCCCAGCGGTAGTGAGAACTGCCCATCAAAGACTTGGCGGTCGCGATGCAAACTGAGGTCGCCGACGCCGACGGATCTGTTACTGTGCCGCGACTGCCTTCGCTACTCGGTCAATCGCCTCCACCATCTCCGTGAGGCGGTAAGGCTTAGGGAGAAAAGGCACTCCCGCTTTCTCGCACATCCCGTGGCAGATCCGTGAACGGCCCGAGGTTAAGACAACCGACACGAACGGTTGGAGAGACACGGCAGATTTTGCCAGCTCAAAGCCGTCCTGGCCACCCAGATTGATATCGGTGAACAGGACATCTACCGACACATCCCTTAGGATGATCTCGGCCTCCTCCGCGCTGGCGGCCGTCAAGACCTCGTAGCCCGCGTCCGTCAGGACTTCAGCCGCAATCTCGCCGATGATCAATTCGTCCTCGACGACGAGAACGCGCTGGCGCAGGGACTTCGGGGCTTGGTTCTTCGGCTCGGAGCGGGTCCATGGGGACAGGATCGGTGTCATGTAAGCAACCTCACTGAACGCATCCGGGTGATTAACGGCCGATTGTGGCCGGCGTTCAGGGCAGGAGGTGGCAAGTCCCCGGTATGGTCAGCAAAGCGTAAAGCCGGAGCCGGTTTCTCGATCAGGGCAACACCGCGTCCGCGTCTGATGGCCCTCACCAACTCGCTGGTTATGCACCCGACCAAGTCCAATGATGAGAGGGATTACGTATCCTGGGCCTGGCCGGGAGTACGGTTGGGCAACCGGTCGACAACGATGCGCCTCTCCCGGTGGCTTTACAAGAAACCCATCCGGCCAGTCCATGGCTCTTTCGCCGCACCCAGCTTGAGCTAATGCTACACCGCACCATCTGGTCTGCAGTTCGCATGGTCTGCAAAGGAAGGTCGGGCATCGCAGTGACTTCAAGGTGACATCTGATCACCGATTCCGGCGCTTCGGGCTTGGGCAGCCGATCATACCTTGCGCCACGCCATCCCCATCGTCATCAAAGGCGGACGCCTGGATCACGTAGCCTTCCGCTTCAACCCAGGCAATCATGAACGAGGGTGTCAGCGGGTGGCCAGAGCCGTCGAACATTGCGACGCAGTCCTTATGCAGGGTGAAAGCGATCTTACTAATCCGCGGCAGATCCACCACGACGCTGTTCTTGGGATAGCGCGGAGTGAAATCGACCGGCTCACGCAGATACTCGATGTTGCTATCGGTCCAATCGAGTTTCGCGTTGTTCAGCAGTTGCTGCATCAGGGCAAAGCGCTCCGGTGTCATGCCGCTTGCTCCATCTGGTCGATGTTGCACTGGTAGACAGTGAAGATGACCGCAGCGGTCCAAAGATGCTTTGATCCTGACTGCAGTCAGGCTATGCACTCATATCCAGGGCACATACCAGGATGGCAGGTTGGCGGTCTCAAACTCGACCCCATCTGCTCCGGTATTGGCTCGGTTGATGTCCCGCAGTTGCTCGAACTTCACATCAGATAGGATCAGCGTCAAGAACGAGGCCCGACAGGGCATGTGGATAGAGGGGCACAGCTTCTTGTTGTCCAGATCAGCAATGTTGCCATCGAGCATTGTGCTGTCGATCGTTCGCCTGATTGTGCGATGGCGTGACTATGATTTTGATAAGACGTCACTGATTTGATGCTGGCGACGATACGTGGTGAACTTTGGGCCTCTGGCCTGCCGGCGGCACAAGCAACACCGCGAGAAGCGACCCTAATCGCGTCGCGCCCAATGCTCTTAATGATTCAATCACCAAACAATCTTATCCTCCAGTATCTTCAAGACCAGTGTGATGAGCATGTCGGCCCGTCCATTCTGACCCATAGAGGCAATTGCCTCAGAAATTGCCGTTTCGTTATTGCAGGAGTTCCCATGTTCCGAACCTTGGCATCGTTGCTCGGCGACTGGCAGCGAGCTGTGACCGTTGTTCTCGGAGTGGGGGCCGCTGCAGGATGGGGCATGCTTGCGGTCTCGAGCCAATCCGCAGCTGAAACCGAACGTCAGTTGCAGGAGTGGGTTGCCACACTCCAGGACAGCCAAAAACAGCTGTTGCTGGAGAGGGACCGATCCCAAGTTGCATCCGTGGAAGTTGCTCGGTTGCGCGACCAGCTCAATTCCGCCCAGGCTGAGATCGCTCGTCTTGCCCAGGGCCGAACTCAGGCTCAGTTGAAGGAACCTGTGGACCGGCGGCCGGTCGATGGAAGTTCATCCCCGGCACGTCTGTCGCAGAGCGGCGTATCACAAACAGGCTCCATCCGGAGCTTGCCTCCAACTCCGCCGCAGGTGCCACCACGTCCGGCGCAAGCAGTGCCTACGAAACAAGGTGGTACCATGGTCTTTCAGGCTGGCGACAGAAAGCGACAGGGACCGGAGCAGGCACCGGTCCTGAAGCCCGGAGGATAGGCCCTTAGGCCTTGTCGAGAACCAGCGTTGCAATTGCCGGCGCTCTTGAGGCGCGTCTGGGCCAGAGAGGCTGCACTCACTGGTCGGTTATGCCGCCATCCGGCTCGGGGGACGAGGCGCTTGAGAACGCCACTTGGGCTGCTTTCGACGGCGTCGTCAACCTCTTCGATGGCGAACCGTAGCTCACAGAGAAGCAACCGGAGAGTGCGTCCATGATGCAGCACGAAGGATCGGCGCCGCGAGCCTTTGAACCTGCGCCGAGGACAGGAGGACAAGCGCCTCTGCGACGTTGATGTGGCTTATGCGGCTGTCCGATTGAACCACCGGCTGATCAGGCTCGGCCTATCGGCTGCGACGATAACACTATCCGTGCCAGTCAGTCTCCGCGCCGCCTCAAGATAGGCTTGAGCCGCTGCGCTACCAGGGCTGCCCACGGTCACCGGGGCTCCAACGTTAGAGCTGCGCAACACATCTCCACTCTCCGGGACGATGCCCAGCAGCGGAACGGACAGGATTTCCAGCACGTCCTCCACCTTCATGATTTCGCCACGCCGAGCGCGAACAGGATCATAGCGGGTGAGAAGCAAATGCTTGTCGATGCGGCGTCCCTGCTCGGCCTTGGCTGTTTTGGCATCGAGCATGCCAATGATGCGGTCGGCGTCGCGGATCGAGGATACCTCCGGGTTGACGACCACGACCGCCACATCGGCATGCCGCATCGCCAGGGTGGCTCCCTTTTCGATTCCCGCGGGACTGTCGCAGATCACCCAGTCGAACTGCGCCCGCAACTCCGCGATGACGCGTGCGACCCCATCCTCGGTCAGGCTATCCTTGTCCTGGCTCTGCGAGGCAGGCAAAAGAGCAAGCGTATCAAGGCGCTTGTCGCGAATAAGGGCCTGCGCGAGCTTGGCCTCGCCCTTGATGACGTTGATGAGGTCAAAGACCACGCGCCGCTCGGCGCCCATGACCAGGTCGAGATTGCGCAGGCCGACATCGAAGTCGACGACCACCACCTTCTGTCCGGCCTGTGCCAGCGCTGCCCCAAGCGCCGCCGTCGAGGTCGTTTTGCCGACTCCGCCCTTGCCGGAGGTCACCACGAGCACCCTGCCCTGTCGGACCTTAGTCTTTGCCTTGGTAGCCTTTGGCCTTGGTTTTTTCATCGCTGGCATTTCTCCAGAGAGACCGTGAAGGGCACGGCACCGACGCAGGCATACGCGTGACTGAGAGGTCGTCAGCAAAAAGGAAGCGGACTGGAGCCGTTGCGGCCTTTCGCCCCTCGCAGGCATGCCCATTCCGCGCTCGAGATGGTTACCAGGAAGTTAACGATCGCCAGCAAGCGCCTGTTAGCGATCTGTTAACCATATTGCGGTGAGCATGTGCGGGCAGATCCGGCTCAGGGATCGGCTTCGGCCTCCAAAGCAGACGGGATGTGAATCGACCGTCTCGTTCTGCTTTGGAGATGTATCGCCCCTGATCGAAAAACGGACGCCGCGTTCTGCGTCTGCGAGCATGCTCGATCTGACTGCCAACAGTCGGTCGAGATCGACACCTCGACTTACCCAAACCGTTCAATGTTCTGGCAACTCGGAGACAGTCATGACACGGTCTTCCCAACGACGGATCAAGCGGTGGTTTTTTGACGAGCTGACACGCCGCCTTAAATGGTGTGACGAGATCCATTCCGATCGGCCCCACTTTCCTGGACCACACGCATCTGGCCTGTCCTCGCGTCCAGCGGAAGGTTTCAGCGAGGATCGCTCATGACCGCTGCCGTTCGACAGGAGCCATGGACCAGGACTGAGACGAGCCCTGGAATGGTCGGCCTTTTCCGATCAGCCTGCCGATATGGCGGAGGCTGAGACTCCTTCCTCAGCGGATGGTTGGCCGAGTCTCGGAGTTTCTATCTGCGCCAGCAACGCGCGCCGCCTGTGACCCAGAGCAACTGGAGGAGGCATATGCCTGCCAACACGACACACTATTCTGTGCGCATAGGAGATGGCATCAGCCATATGCAATCATCCGAGCTTCAATCTTTGCAGCTATCGCTCCGGGCGACGCTCGCCGCGATTGACTTCGCGTACGAGAGCGACATGGAGACCGTGAGGAAGAGCTCTGTGGACGAGCTGTTCAAGCGGGCGACGATCCGAAGGCTGCAGGAGCATCATCGGGAGCGGCGCATGCCCTGTGTTGCGCAACTTGAACGCTTGCAGGGGCGCATCCAGGCACGAGCCGCGTGACTGTGCGCTGGAGCCGCTGAGTCCCATTGCGTTCGTACTGGATGCATCACTTCACAACCGCCGGAGTGGAGCGGTATGTTCCCGCGCTGTGCCACGCCATGCGGATCATCAGCCCGCCATAGTGGCCGAAGTTGGCGGGCCACCAGTCCTGGGTCTCCGTCATCAGCGCATGCAGGTCCTTGATGACCGCGTTCAAGTCGAGGCTCTTGAATTCCTGAGCGTAGTCGAACGCTTGGGTGATCATGCCGCGCTCAACGCACAGTGTTGTCTGGATCGCTCGGTTGTTCTTCCAGCGGCCGGCATTCGCCAGAGAGAAAGTCCCGGATCCGGTAGAGGCTGAAGGTCATGGGTGCGCTCGACAGGCTGATGTGGAGCATCCCGATGGGCGAGGCGCCGATCCGGAAGAAGCCGACGAACTCGCTCGTGCTGAGAAGCCCTTTCTGCAGTTTCTGCGAGAATGTTGCGCCATCAGGGAGCGCATTGGTGAGGATCAGGGTCGAGGTGTCGAAGTCGAAGCTCTGCCAGGACAGGGCAAACGGCTCGGCCGGATCGGCCTCTTCAATTCTCCCCTCGGCATTGGACCTGACGTGCGAGAGCGTGCTGCAATGAAGTCGTGCGGCTTCGGCAGGATCGCCGAACAGCGCTGTGCCGGCGGTCAAGACGGCCGCGAGACGCGCTGAAGTCACCTTGGCGATCCTCATCGGAGGCTTACCGAGAACCGTGCGATGCACTCAAACCAACAATAACGCTCGCATGGCAGGAAACCACGTTGTGGCGGATTACAAATGGGGGAAGATCGCGTGACCGATGCCTCGACTACGCAGCCGCTCAACGGGAGCACGCTGTGGGATCATGGCGACAGCACGCTTGGGCATGGCCGCCCTAGCGGACGCCGATGGTCTGTCGGCTGCCGAGGATCCGGCGGACACGATCCAGGGTGCCCCCGAATGCTGGCGCGACGATTTCAATGCCAGACAAGCGACAGGCATCGACGCCAACATGGGAGCAGATCATTATCTGCTTCAGATCGGGATCGGCTCAGCTATCTTTGGCATGAAGGCCAATGCTGATCGAATGGAGGAATTCGATGCGCGTGCCGGCAATTGTGCTGATGGGCATCGTCCTGTCAGGCTGCGTTTCGTCAAGCGAGTCGCCATCCCAGCCCGTTCCGCCAGCCAATCTCGGGTCGACACAGGCAGCACCTCCCGTGCCCCCGGCCGCCATCCCGGCGGCCCTTCCGCCAGGATACACCCGGCACATTACCTACAGGGATGGCAGGTTCACTCTGCCGGACGGCTCGACCGTGCCTGCCGATCCGAACGGCGGGTTCACGATCTCCACCGGGGCCTATATTCCACCCGACGGAACAGGCGGAATCATACTCCCGAACGGGGCGCGATGCATTTCGGACAGCGCACGAGGTTACTTCTGCCCCTGAGGCGTCCCTCCTCGGTCGGTTGTTTCCTTCAAGCCGGATGTTCGACCTAGAGCCCGCCGCCTGCATGATCCGCTGAATTGTCATCCGCTGCCTCGAGCATTCGTCAAATCCTTCGAGCCTGAATGCAGCAGAGGTAGACCGCGGTCGTCGACAACTGCCTCGCGAGAGTTCGCTCTGGGATTCCGTGCCCAGCATCTACCGCCTCCGGACGGTCTTGTCACTCGGTCTTGAGCGGACGTTCAAGCTATTTCTCGGACTGCCATTTGGAGATGTTCCCGACCGAGCACAGCCGCTGAATTCGCCGCTAACATGACGCGAGGTTTCTCCATCCTTTGTCGGATGTGCAGACCGAGAGCACAAGCCCGGCCCGGCTCCCCAGGCCCTCGCACCCAAACGACAAAGGGCACCCGTTCCGGTCATGGCAGCACGAGCTCAAAAT
>NZ_JAERQD010000099.1 GCF_016735695.1 Microvirga zambiensis WSM3693
TGTCTGGACCGCCTCGGCCTCAGCTATCCTGCAAAAGGTCGCCCGTGCGAAACAAGCGTTAGAGTCACAACACTAGGGGCTGCATAACACACGCAGTATCGGGGACGATCATGCCGGGCACTTCCGCTGGAGTGGCCGCAGCCGGGAGGCTGCGCCTACCGTTCAAAGAAGAGCGCACCATCACGCGGCTCGACAGCAGCCCGGCATGGCGTGCCGTGATGGCGCCCGATGAGGCGATCCTGACGCTGTCGGACATCGGCGTTACCTTCGGCGGTGTTGCAGCCCTCACGGATGTCAGTCTCACCGTGCGTCACGGGGAAATCTGCTCGGTGATCGGCCCCAACGGCGCCGGGAAGTCCTCTCTCATCAACGTGGTCAGCGGCTTGTATAAGCCCGACCGAGGAAGCATTCGGCTCGACGGGCAGACGTTTGGCCAGATCCGGTCGGAACGCCTGGCTCAACTTAACGTCGCCCGGACGTTTCAGAACCTGGCGCTGTTCGGCGGGCTGTCCGTTCGCGATAACGTCAGCGCGGGCCTCACTCACACCCGACGCGCCGGCGTTCTCGAGCAATTCTTACTCCTCCCCCGTTCGCGGCGTGAGGATCGTGAGATTGGCGAGCGTGTCGAGGCCATGCTGTCCTTTCTCGATCTTGACCCGCACCGCGAGCGGCTGGTTTCGACCTTGCCCTATGGCCTGCAGAAGCGGGTCGAGCTCGCCCGCGCCCTTGTCGCCGAGCCGAAGCTCCTGCTGCTCGATGAGCCGATGGCCGGCATGACGGCGACGGAAAAGCAGGAGATGGCCGGCCTCATCCGCTCTGCCCGCCAGCGCTACGGTCTCACTGTCATCCTGATCGAGCACGACATCGGTGTTGTCATGGACCTCTCCGATCACGTCGCCGTGCTCGACTATGGCCGCAAGATTGCGGACGGAACACCCGACGCGGTTCGATCCGATCCGGCGGTTATCCGCGCCTATATCGGCAGCACCGACGACGAGGACCTTGTCTGATGGAAGTCTATGATCTTCTCTTCTTCGTCGAGGTCCTGATTGGCGGACTGTTGTCCGGCGTGATGTACTCCCTCGTCGCGATCGGCTTCGTGCTGATCTACAAGACCTCGGGCGTGCTCAATTTCGCGCAAGGCGCCATGCTGCTGTTCGCGGCGCTGACCTTCGTCAGCCTGGTCGAGCGCGGTCTGGCTGTTCCGCTCGCCATCGGTCTGACGCTGCTGATCATGGTGGCTCTGGGCTTTGCGATCGAGCGCTCAGTGCTGCGGCCGCTCGTGAACCGTTCGCCCATGACCTTGTTCATGGCGACCCTCGGCCTGTCCTACATCATCGAAGGGGCCGCTCAGCTCGTCTGGGGCACCCAGGTTCACGGTCTCGATCTCGGCATCTCCGACGTTCCCTTCGAGATCGCCGGTATCTTCATCTCGACCTTCGACCTGGCCGCTGCAGGGATCGCAGCAGCCATGGTCGCCGGGCTCTCAGCCTTCTTCTACTGGACCCGCATCGGTCTCGCCTTCCGGGCTGTTGCCGACGACCAATTCGCGGCGCTCGCCGTCGGTCTCCGTCTGTCCCGCATCTGGGGCAGTGTCTGGACGGCGGCCGGCTTCGTAGCGCTGGTGGCGGGTCTGCTCTGGGGCGCGCGGCTCGGGGTGCAGTTCTCCTTGTCGCTCGTCGTCCTGAAGGCACTTCCCGTGCTGGTGCTTGGCGGCTTCGACTCGATCCTCGGCGCCATCGTGGGTGGGCTGATCGTCGGCGCCGGTGAGAAGCTCGCCGAAGTGTATCTCGGCCCCTTCGTCGGCGGCGGCATCGAGGGCTGGTTTGCCTATGTGCTGGCCTTAGGGTTCCTGTTGCTTCGCCCTGCGGGGCTGTTCGGCACCAAGCTGGTGGAAAGGGTCTGACGGCGATGGCTGCTCAAACCATATCGCTGCCGGACAGCCGGTTTCCGCTCCGCACGCTCCTGTGGCCGGCTCTCGCTTTGGCGGCCGCCTATATCCTCGTTCCCGCTTTCGCGACCACCTATCTGCTCGAGGCGATTCTTCTTCCGTTCCTGGCGCTCAGCCTGGCGGCGGTGGGCCTCAATCTTCTGACCGGCTATTGCGGCCAGCTCTCCTTGGGCTCCGCCGCCTTCATGGCGGTGGGAGCCTATGCGGCCTACAACCTCAATCTTCGCATCAGTGGCCTGCCGCTCCCCCTGTCGCTGGTGCTGGCGGGGGTGACGACGGCCGCTGTCGGGACCGTGTTCGGCCTGCCCAGTCTGCGCCTGCGCGGGTTCTACCTTGCGGTCTCGACCCTGGCGGCTCAGTTCTTCGTCCAATGGGTGCTGACCAAGTTCGGCTGGTTCTCCAACAACAACCCGTCCGGCGTGATCTCGGCCCCGCGACTGATCGTGGCGGGCTTTTCCTTCGACAGTGCGACGGGTCGCTACCTGTTCTCACTCACCACCGTCACTCTCCTGACCTTGTTCGTCTGGCGCCTGGTCGAAGGCTCAGCCGGTCGCAACATGATCGCTGTCCGCGACAACGAGACGGCCGCCCGCGTCATCGGCGTGCCGGTTCTGCGCACCAAGCTGCTGGCCTTTGCCGTCTCCTCCTTCATCATCGGGGTCGCCGGGGCGCTCTGGGCTTTCACCTATCTGCGCACGGTCGAGCCCGCAGGCTTCAACCTCGATCGCTCCTTCCAGATCCTCTTCATCATCATCATCGGCGGGTTGGCCACCGTCCGCGGCGCCTTCATCGGTGCGGCCTTCATTGTCGTATTCCCGCTGGTGCTTGCCCGGACGGGTGCCTTTTTGTTCGGAGGCGTGTTCGACTCGGGCGTGCTCGACATGAGCCAGCGCATCATCCTCGGCGTGTTGATCATCCTGTTTCTGATCCTCGAGCCGAAGGGTCTCTCCGAACTCATCAACCGTTTGGCCACTCGGTCCAACCGGCAGCGTGCGTGACCCAAGACTGCACAACCAAACCTGACCCACACAGCTAGGAGACTATACGATGACACTGTTTTCCCGCATCGCCGGAGTAGCCGTTGCGGCTACCCTCACACTGGGCACGGCGGCTGTACAAGCCGACGAGCAGCACTTTCCGATGCAGAGCTACCGCGTCGGTCCTTATGCCGCCGGCGGCACCGGTTTCTTTGGTGGCTTCATCGACTATCTCAATCTGATCAACACCCGCGATGGCGGCGTGAATGGGGTCAAACTCACCTGGTCGGAGGGTGAGACCCAGTATGAAGTCGAGAAGGGCGTCGAAGTGTATGAACGCCTGAAGGGCAATCCCGGCATCGCGGCCTGGAACCCGCTCTCGGTCGGCATCGCCTACGCCATGATTGACCGCATCACCCAGGACAAGGCCCCGCTGATCACCATCAACCACGGCCGCACCGACACCACCGACGGTCGGGTCTTTCCTTATGTGTTCCCGCTGCTGCTCAACCCCTACAGCGAGACCTCCGGCATCGTGAACTACGTGGCTGCCAAGGAAGGCGGGCTGGACAAGCTGAAGGGCAAGAAGATCGTGGTGCTGTATCACGGCTCGCCCTACGGCAAGGAAACCATCCCGATCTATCAGCTCCTGGCTGAGAAGTACGGCTTCACCCTGTCCCAGATCGAGGTTCCGCATCCCGGCAACGAGCAGCAGGCGCAATGGCTGCAGATCCGGCGCGAGCGCCCGGACTATGTCGTGCTGCGCGGCTGGGGCGTCATGAACCCGGTGGCGTTGAAGACCGCGCAGAAGACCGGATTCCCCGCCTCCAAGATTATCGGCAACGTCTGGTCGAACTCCGAGGAGGACGTGATTCCGGCGGCGGATGCGGCGGTCGGGTATACGGCGATCACCACCCAGGCCTCCGGTGCCAAGTATCCGGTGGTCCAGGAGATCGTGAAGACCGTCTACGATGCCGGCAAGGGCAATCTCGACGACAAGAAGCGCATCGGCTCGGTCTATCACAACCTCGGCATCGTCAACGGCATCCTGAACGTCGAGGCCGTGCGCATCGCCCAGAAGAAATTCGGCAACCGGACCCTGACCGGTGATGAAGTGCGCTGGGGCTTCGAGCACCTGCAACTCGATCCGGCCCGCGTCGAGGCTCTCGGCGCCAAGGACCTGTTCCACTCGATCAATGTCACCTGGAAGAACCACGAGGGTGACGGCTACGTGACGTTCCAGCAGTGGGACGGCGCCAAGTGGAACGTCGTCTCCGACTGGATCGCGCCTGACTGGGCCCTGCTGCGCCCCATCATCGAAAAGTCGTCGGAGGCCTATGCTGCCGAGAAGGGCCTCCAGCTCCGGACCGGCGAAGACGCCCAGGCGGCCAGCAACTGATCGCCAACCCTAGGGGAAGCCGCGCAGACGCGCGGCTCCCGCCGATGAGCTGTGGGAGAGATCATGACAGCAGGCAAGGACAGCTATCTCGCCGTCACGCGCGTCGAAGCCATGTATAACAGCGCGATCGCGGCTCTCCATGGCGTCGATCTCGCCGTCGGCAGGGGAGAGATCCATGCTCTTCTCGGTTCGAACGGCGCCGGCAAGACGACATTGCTGAGGGCCATCAGCAACCTTCTGCCGGCCGAGCGCGGAGCCGTCACGGCCGGGGCAATCGCCTTCGACGGCCTTGACGTCCTGGGCTCGTCGCCGGCGTCCCTCGTGCGCCGCGGGCTCGTTTCCGTCCTGGAAGGCCGTCACTGCTTTCGCTCGCTCACGGTCGAGGAAAACCTCCTCACGGGTGCCCTGGGACGCTCTTCCTCCCGCGCGGAAGCCCGCGCGGATCTGGAGAAGATCTATGCCCTTTTCCCGCGCCTGGCCGAAAAGCGCCGAACCGCATCGGGTTTGACCTCGGGTGGCGAGCAGCAGATGACCGCCATCGGGCGGGGACTGATGTCACGACCGCGCCTCCTCATTCTCGACGAGCCGTCGATGGGTCTTGCGCCGCTCGTGGTCCGTGAGATCTTCGAGACCCTCAAGCGACTCAATCGGGATGAAGGGCTCTCGATCCTGGTGGCGGAGCAGAACTCCGCCGTCGCCCTCAAACATGCCGGCCGCGCCACCGTGCTCGAACACGGCACGAGCGTACTCGAAGGCAGCGCAGCCGAATTGCGCGCCCGCGCCGATATCAAGGATTTCTATCTCGGCGGCACCGACCGTTCCGCCCAAGCTCTCATCAAGGAGACAGCCGCATGACGTTCCAGCCCAAGCACCCTGTCGGCACCGGTGAGCCGGTGCCTCCGGTCGAACGGCCCAAGGGCAAGGCCCACATCATCAGGGATGATGCGGAGGCGATTGCCCTCGCTCAGGATCTCGCAGCACGGTTCCGCACCGGAGCCTCCGCGCGGGATCAGGAGCGAATCTGGCCCAAGGACGAGCTCGATGCCTTCTCCCAAAGCGGCCTCTGGTCGATCAACGTGCCCAAGGCCTATGGCGGACCGGAGGTGTCGTACGTGACGCTCTCACGCGTCATCGCCATCATCTCGGAAGCCGATCCGTCCCTAGGGCAGATCCCGCAGAACCATCTCGGGGTGGTCGCTGCGATCCGCACGGTCTCGGACGAGGAACAGAAGCGGCAGCTTTTCGCTGAGGTGCTCGCCGGCACGCGGTTCGGCAACGCATTCTCCGAGTTCGGCTCCAAGCGGGCGGTCGACTTCGAGACGAAGTTCACGGACGCTGGCGATCACGTCGTGGTCAATGGCCGCAAGTTCTACTCGAGCGGTGCGCTGCTGGCTCATCTGGTGCCGATCGTCGCTCTCGATGACGAGGGTCGGGCCTGGTACGCCATTGCCAATCGTGACGCGCCCGGCCTGACTGTGATCGACGACTGGTCGAGCTTCGGCCAGCGCACCACGCTCTCAGGCACGGTGATTCTCGACAACGTCAAGGTGCCCAAAACCCACCTCGTTCCGGGCTACAAGGGCTACGACCGGCCGACCGCGGATGGCGCGATCTTCCAGATCATCCAGGCAGCGGTTGATCTTGGCATCGCGCGGGCGGCCATCACTGACACGGTCGACTTCGTGAAGACCAAGTCGCGCGCTTGGGTCGACAGCGGGCTCGATCATGCCTCCCAGGATCCCTACACGATCCAGGCGATCGGTGATCTCTCGGTCCGGGCCAATGCGGCCGAGGCCCTTCTGGACCGGGCTGGGCTCGCCGTGGACCGCGCGGTGGCGGAGCCGAACGAGCAGACGGTGGCCCAGGCCCAGATTGCGGTTGCAGAAGCGAAGATCCTCACCACCGAGATTGCCATCCAGGCGACAAACAAGCTGTTTGAGCTCGCGGGCACACGATCGACGCTCGCCCAGTACAACCTGGACCGGCACTGGCGCAACGCCCGCACCCATACCCTGCACGATCCGGTGCGCTGGAAATACGCCATCGTCGGCAATTACTACCTCAACGACGTCAAACCGCCTCTGCATGCCTGGAGCTGATAAGGATGGCCCGCGTGACACACTTTCCCGCTGAAATAAAGTTCGGTGTCGTTGATCTAATCATCAGCCGGACGGCGCTGCCAGGGCTCTGTTCTCGGGCCAGTACCAGGAAGGTGGTGTAATGCGGCTTCTGGGTATCAGCGGGAGCCCGAGCCAGGGCTCCCGCACAACTCGTCTGATTCAGCAGGTGCTGGACGCAGCGGCGCAACAGGCGGACGTCGAGACGGAGTTGCTCGAGGTCGTGTCTTCGGGAGCGATCCTGTGCGATGGGCGCCCGCCTGAGGCTTATGAGGGCGAGACGCGACGGGTGATCGATCAAGTCGTGGCTGCCGATGCCTATGTGGTCGGCTCGCCGATGTATCGGGGGAGCTATACGGGATCGTTCAAAAACCTGTTCGACCTTTTGCCGAATGATGCTCTGGCCGGGAAAGTTGTCGGGCTCATCGCCACGGGCGGCAGTGATCATCACTTCCTCGCTCTTGAACATCAGCTTCGTCCCCTGTTGTCTTTCTTCCGCGCCCACACTGTGCCCGGAACTGTTTACGGGCAGAACGCCCACTTTACGCAAAGTGGGCTCACCCAGGAGACGCAGGCGGCCTGTCAGAGCTTGGCTCAAGAGATCGTACGGTTGTCCCGGGCTGTCACTCCCGGACAGGCTGGGCCGGCTTATCCAAGCATCGTTCGCAGACCGGACCAGCGGCCGCCGTCGAGCTCAATTGGGACAGGTGAGACGTGACAGTAGGAGAGAATTCGAACGGAGATATCAGGATTTCCAACCGTAGGATCTCTGATGCCATCGAGGCTTTCGCTCGCGGTGAAATCGTCATCGTCACGGACGACGACGACCGCGAGAACGAGGGCGACCTCATCGTCGCGGCCTCGCTCTGCACTCCGGAGAAGATGGCCTTCATCATCCGCAACACCTGCGGCATCGTCTGCGCCCCGCTCACCGTCGCGGAAGCCCGCCGCCTGCGGCTCGATCCGATGGTCGCCTCGAACGATGCGCCGCTCGGGACCGCCTTCACCGTGACCGTCGATGTGAAGCATGGGCTCACCACCGGCATCTCGGCCGAGCAGCGCTCGAACACCGTGCGCGCGCTCGCCAACCACAACATGGGCGCTACCGATTTCGTCCGCCCCGGCCACGTGTTCCCGCTGATCGCCAAGGATGGCGGCGTGCTCATGCGTTCCGGTCACACCGAGGCCGCCGTCGATCTGTGCAAGCTCGCGAACCTGCCGCCGGTCGGCGTAATCTGCGAACTCGCCAATGACGACGGCACGGTCATGAAGGGCGTGCAGATCGACGCCTTCGCCGAGAAGCACGATCTCAAGCGCATCTCGGTCGCCGACCTCATCGCCTATCGCCAGGCGCGGGAAAAGCTCGTCGAGCGCATCGGCACGTTTCCCGTCGAGACCCAGTGGGGGCCGTTCACGGGCTATGCCTATTCGACCCCCTTCGACAGCGTGCAGCATATCGCGCTGGTCCATGGCCGGATCGGCGACGGCGCGAACATTCCGGTGCGCCTGCACCGCGCCAACGCGCTCACCGACGTGTTCGAGGGCGGCAAGACCGTGAATGCGGCCCTGCAGCGTTTCGTCAAGGAGGGCAAGGGCGTCCTCGTCTATCTGCGCGACGGAACGGCGGGGGTGCCGACCACGAGTTTTTCGGAGCACGACGAGGCGGGATCGGAAGCCATGCGCTCGAGCCAGTGGCGCGAGATCGGCCTGGGCGCGCAGATCCTGAAGGACCTCGGCGTCGCCTCGATCCGCAACCTTGCGACCTCGAGCAGATCCTACGTGGGCCTTTCCGGCTTCGGGATCGAACTGCTCGGCGAAGAGCCCTTCGAAGATCAAGTGTCTGAAGCGCACCGCGGCGAACGTCTCCCGCTGCGGTTGCTTGTATGAGTTATCGATGATGCGCCTGAGCTTGAGCCTGTCCGACAATCCCGCCACGACCCTGGTCGAGCGGGCGATCATGGAGTTCCGCAGCGCCCGTCCCGTCGTGATCGACGGCGCGGCCGGCAGCGCGCTCGTGATCGGTGTCGAGGATCTGGATGAGGACGTGGCGGCCGAGATCGATGCCGTTTCGATGGGCCATGCCCATCTCGTCCTGCCGGCGGCGCGGCTGCGCCGCCTCGGCCTCGATCGCGGGGGACCCGGCCGTGTGGCTCTCCCGGTGGTCGACCGGGCGCGTGTGGAAAATCTGGCGCTCAAGGTCGACGGTCGCATCGATGCGCCGATTCGGCCCGCCGACGCCCTGGACGAGGAGGCGCTGGAACTCGCCCGCCTGTCTCTCGTCCTGCCGGCCGTCATCGTCGTGCCGGTGGCGAAAGATGCCATGATCGACCCGTCCCTCCTGCGTGTGCCCGGCGCAGCGGTCAGGGAGTACCGGCAGGCCCAGGCTCTGGGCCTGAAGATCGTGAGCCGGGCGCCGGTGCCGTTGGAAGGTGCGCCGACGAGCGAATTCGTGGTGTTCCGCGGCGGCGAGGGCCTGCGCGACCAGGTCGCGATCGTGGTCGGCAAGCCGGATCTGTCCAAGCCCGTCACCGTGCGGCTGCATTCCGCCTGCCTGACCGGCGATCTCTTCGGCAGCCTGAAATGCGATTGCGGCGATCAGCTGCGCGAGACCGTGCGCTTCATGGCGCAAAACGAGGGCGGCATCCTGCTCTATCTCGACCAGGAAGGGCGCGGGAACGGCATCGCCAACAAGATCCGCGCCTACAAGCTCCAGTCGCAGGGCTACGACACCTACGATGCCGATGAGGTTCTGGGCTTCGAGGCGGATCAGCGCCGCTTCGACTTCGCCGCGACGATGCTGAAGGAACTCGGCATCGGCACGGTCCGCCTGATGACGAACAACCCGGAAAAGATCGCGGCGCTCGTGAACGCGGGTCTTTCGGTGATCTCGGACCATCGCGTCCTTGGCCGCCCGACGGCGGAGAACGTGAGCTATCTCGCTGCCAAGCGCGACCGGGCCGGGCATTACATCGATCTCGAGGGCATGCTCGCCTGCTCGAACAAGGATGGAGCGGCCGTGCCGATGCCGTGAGACTTTTGAGCGGCGACCCGGGGATGACCCTCGCCATCGTTGCCCCCTTCGGATCAACCCCTTGGTAACACTTTGCCTGTGGAGCAGGATGAAAGGTCATAGCGCTTCGGAGGTAAGGCGACGACCCGGCTCACTCTTCCGAGACCGTGCATGTGGTGCCGAGGGCAGAGCAGGGAGGATTGAGGGGACAATCGCTGATCTGGCCCCATCCAGATCCTACAGCGGGCGCGGAGGTCCGACGAGGAGCCCGGGAGGGAAGAGCCCGGCCTGAATGGGAGGAATGCCGATGCCGATGAGCCCTGCCTCTGCCCCACTCGCACGCCGTGCCATGGCCTATGTTCTGGCCGGAGGGCGCGGCAGCCACCTCCTGGAACTCACCGACAAAAGGGTCAAGCCGGCGGTTTACTTCGGGGCCAAGTCCCGCATCATCGACTTCGCCCTGTCGAACGCTCTCAACTCTGGCATTCGTCACATTGCGGTTGCCACCCAGTACAAAGCCCACAGCCTGATCCGCCACCTGCAGCGTGGTTGGAACTTCTTCCGCTCCGAGCGCAACGAGAGCTTCGACATCCTGACGGCCAGCCAGCGGGTCTCCGAGACGATGTGGTACGAAGGCACGGCCGATGCGGTTTATCAGAACATCGACATCCTCGAGAGCTATGATCCCGAGTTCATCGTGATCCTGGCCGGCGATCACATCTACAAGATGGATTACGAGCTCATGCTCCAGCAGCATGTGAGCCAGAGCGCCGATGTGACCGTCGGCTGTCTCGAGGTGCCGCGCATGGAAGCCGTCGGCTTCGGCGTGATGGCCATTGACGAGACCGACCGCATCGTCTCGTTCCTGGAAAAGCCCGCCGACCCGCCCGGCATGCCGGACAAGCCCGACCTGGCGTTCGCCAGCATGGGCATCTACGTCTTCAACACCAGGTTCCTGTTCGAGCAGTTGCGCCGGGATGCTGCCGAGCCGGGTTCGTCGCGACTTCGGCAAGGATATCACCCATACCTGGTGGAGCACGGCAAAGCGGTCGCGCACCGGTTTACGCATTCATGCGTGCGGTCGTCCGCTGAGGCGGAGGCCTACTGGCGCGATGTCGGCACGCTCGATGCCTATTGGGCGGCCAACATCGATCTGACCCAGGCGGCTCCGGGCTTGGATCTCTATGATACGGACTGGCCGATCTGGACCTACGCCGAGATCACCCCACCGGCCAAGCTGACGCAGGATGGGTCCGGACAAGGTGAGGAGATCGACAGCATCCTCTCCAGCGGCTGCATCGTGTCAGGAGCGATCTTGCGGCGGTCGCTCCTGTTTACCGGAGCGCGTGTTCATTCAGGCGCCCATCTGGAAGAAGCGGTGGTGCTGCCCGGGGCTGAGATCGCCCGCTCGGCCTGGCCGTCCAAGGTCGTCGTCGATCGTAGCATGGGGATCCCGGAGGGGCTGGTGGTGGGAGAGGATCCGGACACGGATCGGCAGCGGTTCCGGCGCACCGAGAGCGGCGTCTGCCTCATCACGCAGCCTATGGTCGACCGGATCGAATAGGAATCCTGGGCGTACCATCCCAATGTTGACGGGCCGCAGGCGCTATCAGGCTTGGGGTTCGTTTGAGTTGCAGACTGACATCCCATCGTCATGGCTCGCGCTTGCTCTTATAGTGATGGAACCAACAGAGACTTAAGCCTCAAACTAACGAACGATGTCAGCAGCAATCGATGACTTGGATGCTGTTCTGTTTTGGTGCCGGAGCGCTGTGGGATTGAGGCGCAGATGCATTTCCTTGGCAGCCTTGAAGGCAGGAACGAGTTTCTCTGACACAGAAACCGGATCTTTGGTGCGTGGATTGCAACCTATCCGAGCCGCATGCTTGCGCAGCGTGAATGTTCCAAAGCCACGCAGCTCAACCCGGTCGCCTCGGGCAAGCCCCTCTCGAATGGTGCCAAGGATGGCATCCACGATCTTCTCGAAATCCTGGCGAAATAAATGCGGATCGTGCTCAGCGAGCTTCTGGATCAATTCGGACTTGATCATGGTGGTGGAGTTCTTCGGAGTGGCGTCGCGCTTTCTAAAGGCTGTCATCGCACTGAAAGACCGTCAAGGCATCATCCATAGCCATAAGATCTCATGTTCCCAGCATCAGCCCAGTCGATGTGTCTGATCTCAGTGCCATGAGGCTTCATCCCTACTCCATGACCCTTGTCAGGATTATCGACTCAGTCTGAGCTTCGTGAAGCGCCCACGCGTCGGCAAGCATCTGCTCTTCACCCGCTACGATCTAGCCCAGCGCGGCAAGATTACGACAGTGGAGGACATATTGAGCATCCTCTCCATTGCGCTGCTGGAAACTATTCTCGAAGGTGAGGGGGCGGGCAGGGCTTCTGTTCGGACGCATGGTCCGCTACATTCTCTACCATCCTTGCTTCTGGCCTCGTCCTCTTCAGAATGTTCAGAATGGCCTACACACTCTCCCGGCTTGCTCCTGGTAGCTACGACGTGCTGCTCAACGGTGTGATCGTCGCCAGCCTCGTGCGCAGTGAAGAATCTGAATCTGCGACCTGGACGGCGGAACTGTTGCTCGACTTGCCCCCAGGGGAGAGACCCGCTCCCTTCACCAAGATCGAGCATGCGTTTGCCAGCCTTGAAGAGGCTCAGAGATGGCTCGGAGACGCTCAGATCCGTGAGGCCGGTGGGGAGGAGGAGACGTGGCAGAGGTGATTGCCTTCCCACAGCGTGTGGAGACAAAGACATTCCACTTTGATGAGAAGCATGCGTTTGGCGAGATCGGCGGCCTCATGCTCTCCCTCGTGCAGGAGCAGGGCCATGCTGACGGACACATCATGCTGGTCTTGCTGGGCGGCGTTGACGGGTTTCTGCCGCTGAGGTCATTTGCACCATCGCCGGAAGGGTTTGAGGCTGCGCGAGCAGCCGGCGAGATGGCGTTAGAGATTCTTGCTGCAGGGCACACCAACTGGACTGAGTAGCCAATGAACAGGTCGAACGGCGCCATTACGCACCTGCCATTGGTTTGTCCGGCCACCCTTGCCCGCCACCGCCACGTCCTTGATCTCGAACAAGGCAGCTTGGTCTGAATTCGACACATTCGTGCGCGACCCCGGTGGTGACGCTTCGTTAACCATCCGACCCCGCAAGGCCATTGATGCTCCGACCTATCATTGCCCTCATAGCCCTTCTCTCCGCTCCGGCCCTCGCGCAGAGCTATGATCGATCCGATCTTATCCGCGGGCTCTGCCGCCCTGATGGTTGCGACGAGTTCGCCATCCTGACGGCCTCTCCTCTGGCCAAGGGAGGGGAGGGCACGCTCATGCAGACCCGGGTAAAGACCTTTCATGCGAGTTCAGCAGGGCGCAGAGAGCTCAGCGAGGAGAATGGGTATGTTTACTGCTCGCGAACCAAGCCGGCGATCGTGGCCGAGAAGAACGGGCGCATCATGGCGTTTTATCTCGCACCGTTCTCCACCAAGGACAGCCGCGAGACCATCCGTCGGAACACCAGCTTCCATGCCTTGTACTTCAGTATCTGCCATGGCCTGGAGGCGGGCTGGGCAGCAGTCCAGAACCTGGCGGGCGTCGCGGGGGAGTTCGGCTACCGGGTCGCGCTGCCTCAGTCGCAGTCCGTAGCCCTGAGCCGGGTCGAGGATATCCTGCCGCCTGAAAACCGCCGCTCCGTCGAAGCGAGGCATGACATGCGCCCGATGCCGCCGACAAACACGCCGCCGATCGTGCCACAGCGGGACTGGCTGGCTGACGAGCTGATCGACGCATTCGGCCAATACCGTGAGGTGCCTTCCCCCGCCCCCAGCCCGACGTTGTGGAGCACGAGGAGGGGATGCTCGCCGGTCCGCGCCGCCTGACCAACCGCGCGTTTGATGTCCTTGATGAGGTGGGGACTGGGCGCTTGGACGGCGCTACTGATCCCGACGGTGCGGCGGCGGTCTGTCACCAGGCATGCTGACGGCCTCAGCGAATGTGCCGACACGACTTGATGATTGCTCGATCACTCGCGCCTTCCGAACGATGAGCGTGTCACCGTCAGATCCAAAAGAAAAAGGCCCCGGAGTGATCCGGAGCCTTTCCTATGGGACGATGAGAGAAGGGTTTAGAAGTCCATGCCACCCATGCCGCCGCCCATACCACCCGGCATGGCCGGAGCGGCCTCCTTCTTCGGAGCGTCGGCAACCATGGCCTCGGTCGTGACGAGCAGGCCTGCCACTGACGCCGCGTTTTGCAAGGCCGTGCGGACGACCTTCGCCGGATCGACGATGCCGGCCTGAAGCAGATCGACGTACTCTTCCGTCTGGGCATTGAAGCCGAAGGTGTCGGACTTCGTGTTGTCGTTGATCTTGCCGACCACGACCGAGCCTTCGACGCCAGCATTCTCGGCGATCTGGCGGATCGGCGCCTCAAGAGCGCGCAGGACGATGCTGAGACCTGCTGTCACGTCCGGGTTGTCGCTGGAGAGCTTCGCAACGGCGCCCTTGGCGCGCAGCAGAGCCGTGCCGCCGCCGGGGACGATGCCCTCTTCCACCGCAGCGCGGGTGGCATGGAGCGCGTCGTCGACACGATCCTTCTTCTCCTTCACCTCGATCTCGGTCGCGCCGCCGACGCGGATCACCGCGACGCCGCCTGCGAGCTTGGCGAGACGCTCCTGGAGCTTCTCACGGT
>NZ_JAERQD010000009.1 GCF_016735695.1 Microvirga zambiensis WSM3693
CACGCTGCGGGCCCCACGGTGCTGGCTCTTTGATATTCACATTCATCATCCCCTCCGCCGTCATGGCCGCACTTGGTGCGGCCACCCACGCCTTGGGAGCCGCGACGCTGCTTAAGACGTGGGTGCCCGGGACAAGCCCGGGCATGACGGCGAGGGGACGGGCATGACGGCGCAGGGTGGGATGACGGGTGTGTGCTCGAGGCCTCGATCGGTCAGATCGCCTTTCCGAGCCGCCCCGCCAGATCCTGGATGAACTGCCAGGCCGTGCGGCCCGAGCGTGCGCCGCGGGTGGTTGCCCATTCGAGCGCTTCTGCGCGGACGGCGTCGCGGTCGGCCTGAAGGCCGAGATGGTCGACATAGGCGAAGACCATGTCGAGATATTCGTCCTGGCTGCATTTGTGGAAGCCGAGCCAGAGGCCGAAACGGTCCGACAGGGAGACCTTCTCCTCCACCGCCTCGCCCGGATTGATGGCGGTCGAGCGCTCGTTCTCCATCATGTCGCGGGGCAGCAGGTGGCGGCGGTTCGAGGTGGCGTAGAAGATCACGTTGTCCGGCCGTCCTTCGATTCCACCCTCCAGCACGGCCTTGAGCGACTTGTAGGAGGTGTCGTCCGCATCGAAGGACAGGTCGTCGCAGAAGACCACGAAGCGGTGCGGATCGGCCCGCAGGAGGCCCATCAGGTCGGGCAGGGTCTCGATATCCTCCCGGTGGATCTCGATCAGCTTGAGCGGGCGCGATCCCGCAGGTTTCGTGTGATTGATCTCCGCATGGACGGCCTTGACCAGGGACGACTTGCCCATGCCCCGGGCGCCCCAGAGCAGGGCGTTGTTGGCCGGCAGGCCCTTGGCGAAGCGCTGGGTATTCTCGGCGAGCAGGTCACGGACGCGGTCGATCCCGCGAAGCAGGCTCATCTCGACCCGGTTCACCTTGGGCACGGGTGAGAGCCTGCGCCCCGCCGCGAGCCAGACGAAGGCGTCGGCAGCAGTAAAATCGGCGTGAGCGGCCCCGGCGGGGGCAAGGCGCTCGAGGGCATCGGCGATGCGCGTCAAAAGCGCCGCGGTTTCAGGTGAGTTGAGATCTGCGGGCATAGTCGGGCTGGCCATCCAGAGTACGGAAAGGCCCTGCTTAGAGCATTTTTCGGCGAAGTGGATCCGGTTCGCCGGCAAAAAATGCGGCAAACCGACGAAGAGAGCCGATTCCATGCCAATGGAAACGGCTCCAGCGCATAAAGCGTCGCAGGGTCCATCGACGAGCCTTTGGAAATCCGAGCAACTTCATTGATTTCGGCGAGTCGATGGGTATAGTCCGCCACGCTTTGAATCCCGTCCGGCGCGGGTGGGCAAAAAAACGCCCGCCACGCGCCTTTATCCATGGAGAGCCCGCTTGTTCATCACACCTGCCTTCGCACAAGGGGCCCCCGCGGGGGGCGGAATGGAGATGATCCTTCAATTCGTCCCGTTCGTCCTCATATTCGTCATCATGTGGTTCCTGATCATTCGGCCGCAGCAGCGCCGGGTGAAGACCCACCAGGAGATGATCAAGAACGTGCGCCGCGGCGACACGGTCGTCACCTCCGGCGGCATCATCGGCAAGGTGACCAAGGTGACCGAGGACAGCGCCGATATCGAGGTCGAGATCGCCGACGGCGTGAAGGTGAAGGTGGCCCGGGCCATGATTTCCGACGTCCGCTCCAAGAGCGAGCCGGTCAAGGCCTGATTGATGAAGAGGCCGGCCCTCCGCCTGCGGGCGGGCCGGTTCGCCGCTCGAGCGAGCGGCCCGATGTGTGAGAAAGGTTGAGCCGACGATGCTACGCTTCTCGAGGTCGAAGATCATCGCCACCGTGGCGATCATTGTAATCGGCCTGCTTCTTGCGGTTCCGAGCGCCATGAATCGCGAGCAGCGTCAGGCCTACCTGAACGCCATCCCGAGCTGGGTTCCGCACTGGCTCGTCCCGTCGCGCGCCATCGTGCTCGGCCTCGACCTGCAGGGCGGCTCGCACGTCCTGCTCGAGGTCGATGCCCAGGATCTGCTGCGCGGCCAGGTCACGATCCTGCGCGACGACGTCCGCCGGATCCTGCGCGACACGCGCGTTTCCTCCCAGAACGGCATTCAGACCGTCCCCCGGGGCGTTCAGATTCGCGTGCCGGATGCCGCCGACCGTGACCGGCTCATGCCGCGCCTGCGGGAATTGTCGCAGCCGATCGGCAATGCCATGCTGGGTCAGGCCGGCGGCAATGCCGTCGAGATCAACACCACGCCCGACGGCGTGATCACGCTGACCTATACCGAGGCCGGCATCAACGAGCGCATACGCCGCGCCGTCGATCAGTCCATCGAGGTCGTTCGTCGCCGTATCGACTTCGGCGGCACGACCGAGCCCAGCATCCAGCGCCAGGGCGCGGACCGCATTCTCGTGCAGGTCCCGGGGCTGCAGGATCCGCAGCAGCTCAAGACGCTCCTGGGCGAGACCGGCAATCTGGAGTTCCGCCTGCTGGCTCAGCCCGGCGCGACCGATGTCGACATGCTTCCCATGGAGGATCAGGGCGGCCAGCGCGTTCCCGTCGAGCGCCGCGTGATCGCCGAGGGCGGTGACCTGACCGATGCTCAGCCCGCATTCGACTCGCAGTCCCATCAGCCCATCGTCAATTTCCGCTTCAATATTCGCGGTGCCCAGCGCTTCGGCCAGGCGACGACGGAAAATCTCGGCCGTCAGCTCGCCATCGTGCTCGACAACCGGGTGATCTCCGCACCGACGATCCAGTCGCCCATCACCGGCGGCTCGGGTCAGATCTCCGGCAGCTTCACGGTCGAGCAGGTCAATAATCTTGCCGTTCTGCTCCGCTCCGGCGCGCTGCCCGCCAAGCTCACCATCGTCGAGGAGCGCACCGTCGGCCCCGGCCTCGGCCGCGACTCCATCCAGGCCGGCAAGACGGCCACCTACGTGGCGGGCATCTTCGTGATCATCTTCATGTTCGCGACCTACGGTCTCTTCGGCCTGTTCGCCAACATCGCGCTTCTCGTCCACGTGGGCCTCATCTTCGGCCTGATGTCCGTGCTCGAGGCGACGCTGACCCTGCCGGGCATCGCGGGCATCGTGCTCACCATCGGCACCGCCGTGGACTCGAACGTGCTGATCTACGAGCGCATCCGCGAGGAATTCAAGGCGGGCCGGTCCATGGTGTCCGCAATCCAGGCGGGCTTCGACCGCGCCTTCGCGACCATCGTGGATTCCAACAGCACCATGGCAATCGCAGCCGTGATCCTGTTCTTCCTCGGCTCCGGCCCCGTGCGCGGCTTCGCGGTCGTGTTCATTCTCGGCATCCTGACGACGGTTCTCACCGCCGTGACCCTGACGCGCATGATGATCGCGCTCTGGTATCACTGGATGCGTCCCAAAGCTCTTCCGTTCTAAGGAGTGCGTATCGTGCGCCTCGTTCGCCTCTGGCCCGAAAACTCACACTTCGACTTCATGCGCTTCCGGCGCTTCTCGTTCCCGCTCTCGGCGGTCATCTCCATCCTGACGGCGCTGATGCTCTTCAGCGGCGGCCTCAATTTCGGCATCGATTTCCGTGGCGGCACGCTCATGGAAATCCAGGCGAAATCCGGCCAGGCCAATGTCGGCCAGATCCGCCAGACCGCCGAAGGCTTCGGCTTCGGCGACGTGGAGGTGCAGGAATTCGGCGCCGCCGGCGAGGTCTCGCTGCGCTTCCCGATCCAGTCCGGCGGCGAGGCTGCGCAGGCGGCCGTGGTGCAGAAGGCGCGCGACACGTTCGGCAACGACTATGAGTTCCGCCGCGTCGAAACGGTGGGTCCGCGCGTATCGGGCGAGCTCGTCCAGTCCGGCACCATCGGCGTCGTGCTCTCGGTCATCGCGGTGCTGTTCTATCTCTGGTTCCGCTTCGAGCGCGAGCTGGCGATCGCCTCGATCATCGGCACCCTGCACGACATCGTGCTCACCATCGGCTTCTTCGTGATCACCCGGCACGAGTTCAACATGACCTCGATCGCGGCGATCCTGACCATCGTGGGCTATTCGCTCAACGAAACGGTGGTGGTCTTCGACCGGACCCGCGAGCTGATGCGCCGCTACAAGACGATGCCGGCCGAGGAGCTGTTGAACCTGTCGATCAACCACACCATGTCCCGCACGGTGATGACGGCAGCGACGACCGCGCTCTCGCTTCTGGCGCTGGTGCTGTTCGGCGGACAGGCGATCCAGGGCTTCGCGCAGGTCATGCTCTACGGCGTCGTCATCTGCACGTATTCGGCCATCTGCATTTCGTCGCCCATGCTGATCTATATCGGTCTGCGCGGATCGGAGACGGTCAAGGTGCCGGAGGGCAGCAGGGCCGCCGCAGCGGAGTAGGACCATGAGCGATGGTCGCCTCTACGATGGCTTTCTGCCCGGACGCTATCCGTTCGATGCCTATGGCAACGGCGGTTTCCGCTTTGCCGACATGTCGCATCGCGGATCGCTGCTGGCTCTGCCGTCGGGGGTCCGGGCCTGGCCCGTGAACTCCGTCTCCGAGCTCACCGACGAGGCGCTCGATCCCGTCTTCGCCGAAGCGGGCGAGATCGAGCTGCTGCTGTTCGGCACGGGGGCCGAGATCGCAGCCATACCGGCTGCGTTCCGCACCCGTTTCCGGGAGGCGGGGATCGGCCTCGACGTGATGCAGACGGGTGCCGCCGCCCGCACCTACAACATCCTGCTTGCCGAGAACCGCAAGGTAGGCGCCGCCCTGATCGCCGTTCCCTGACATGGAACCGCAGGCAATCTCCAACTTCGCGCATTGCGAAGCCCTCGTGCGCGAGGCCGATCCCGACCGCTATTGGGCGAGCCTCTTCGCGCCGGCCGACAAGCGTCCGCATCTTCACGCGCTTTACGCCTTCAATTTCGAGATCGCCCGCGTTCGTGAATCCGTGCGCGAGGCGCTCGTCGGCGAGATCCGCCTGCAATGGTGGCGCGATGCCCTCCAGGGCGAGGCGAGGGGCGATGTGCGGGCCAATCCGATCGCGGCCGCCCTCGACGACACCATCGTTCAGTTCCGCCTGCCGCGTCAGTCGTTCGTCGACCTGATCGATGCAAGGATCTTCGATCTCTACGATGATCCGATGCCGAACCTGAACGACCTGGAAGGCTATTGCGGCGAGACCTCGTCGAGCCTGATCCAGCTTTCGAGCCTCATCCTCTCCGACGGTTCGAACCCTGGCACGGCCGATGCCGCCGGCCATGCGGGCGTGGCTTATGCGATCACCGGATTGCTGCGCGCCTTTCCGCTCCATGCCCGCCAGGGGCAGGTCTATGTTCCGGCCGACATTCTCGCCCGGCATGGCGTGGTCCGCGAGGACATCGTCACCGGACGCGGCGGGCCGGGGCTGAAGGGCGCGCTTGCCGACCTGCGCGCCGTCGCCCGCCGGCATCTGGAGCAGGTGCGCACCCTTCGGACCACGATTCCGGATACCGCGAAGCCTGGCTTCCGGCCGCTTGGTCTGGTCCAGCCCTATCTCAAGGCCATGGAGCGGCGGGACTACGATCCGTTCCACACGATTGTCGACATCCCGCAATGGCGCCGCGTCTGGGCGCTCTGGCGCGGGCCGTTTTAGGAAGACTCCCGCTCCTCCGTGTCATCCCGGACGAAGCGCAGCGAAGATCCGGGATCCATAACCGCTAACAGTCGAGAAAGAGGCGAAACACTCCTCACTCTTTCTTGGAATATCGTGGTTATGGATCCCCGCCTGCACGGGGATGACAATGTCGGGCCTCGGGTGCTTGATCTGAAAGCGATCCCGGATCGGCTGCGCACTCCGGGACAGTGAGAGCGTTACTCCGCCGCCGCCGGCAATACGCCGCCCGATAGCCAAGCTGAGAGATCGGCCCGAGCGCGGTCGGTCAGCGCCTTCTTCCTCGCAACAGCCTTGGCAGGGCCGCGCAGGCGCTTGCCGTCCTCGGATTTCGGGGCGTAATCCAGCGGCGGGAAGAGGCCGAAATTGACGTTCATCGGCTGGAACGAGCGCGGGCCTTCGTCGATGGTCTCGATGTGGCCACCCGTGATGTGGTTGACGAGCGCGCCGAGCGCCGTCGTATGCGGCAGCGACTGGATCGGACGGCCCAGACGCTCGGCGGCGGCGAAACGGCCGGTCATCAGGCCCACGGCTGCGCTCTCGACATAGCCTTCGCAGCCGGTGATCTGGCCGGCGAAGCGCAGGCGCGGCATCGCCTTGAGACGCAGGGTCGGATCGAGAAGCTTTGGCGAATTGAGATAGGTGTTGCGGTGGATGCCGCCGAGACGCGCGAACTCGGCGTTCTCCAAGCCGGGGATCATGCGCAGGATTTCGGTCTGCGCGCCGTATTTCAGCTTGGTCTGAAAGCCGACCATGTTGAACAAGTTGCCGAGCGCGTTGTCCTGGCGCAGCTGCACGATGGCGTAAGGCTTTTTATCGGGGTTGCGCGGATCGGTCAGGCCGACGGGCTTCATCGGCCCGTGGCGCAGGGTCTCGCGGCCGCGCTCTGCCATGACCTCGATCGGCAGGCAGCCGTCGAAATAGGGAGTGTTGGCCTCCCATTCCTTGAACTCGGTCTTGTCGCCGGCGATCAGCGCGTCGATGAAGGCGTCGTACTGCTCCCGGGTCATGGGGCAGTTGATGTAATCCTTGCCCGTGCCGCCCGGTCCGACCTTGTCGTAGCGCGACTGGAACCAGGCCACCTCCATGTTGATGGACTCGCGGTAGACGATCGGCGCGATGGCATCGAAGAAGGCGAGAGACGTCTCGCCCGTCAGCTGAAGGATCGCCTCGGCCAGCGCGGGCGAGGTGAGGGGACCGGTGGCAACGATCACGGAAGACCATTCCTCCGGCGGCAAACCGGCGATCTCGCCGCGCTCGATGGTGACGAGCGGATGCGCTTCGAGCGCTGCCGTGACAGCTTCGGAAAAACCGTCGCGATCGACCGCCAAGGCGCCGCCGGCGGGCACCTGGTTGGCGTCACCCTTCGCGATGATGAGCGAGCCGAGCGTCCGCATCTCCTGATGCAGAAGGCCGACCGCATTGGTCTCGGCATCGTCCGAACGGAACGAGTTGGAGCAGACGAGCTCGGCGAGACCTTGCGTCTTGTGTGCGTCGGTGCCGCGCACGGGACGCATCTCGTGGAGAACGACCGGCACACCCGCCTGGGCGATCTGCCAGGTCGCTTCGGAGCCGGCAAGGCCGCCGCCGACGACGTGAATGGGTTCGATCTTGCTCATAATCATTCTCCCGAGCGGCTTTGTTGACTCCCTCGGGAGCGCTGGTCAAGCTGAGCCAGTGATATTCGGAAAGGCCTCAAACGCCATGCAATCCAGGCGTCCCGTCGTCCTTATTACAGGTGGTAGCCGCGGCATAGGGGCTGCGGTGGCGCAGCTCGCAGCAGCTCGCGGCTACGATGTCGCCATCACCTTCCGCTCGGAGCGCGAAGCTGCCGAGCAGATCGTGGAAAGATGCCGTGCCGCAGGCGCCAATGCTGTCACATGCCAGGGCGACGTGGCGGTGGAGGGCGACGTGGCGCGCCTGTTCGACGAGGTCGAGGCCGTTCTCGGGCCGATCTCGCACGTGGTGAACAACGCGGGCATTACTGGAAAATCCGCCAAGCTGGCTGAGGCCTCGGTCGAGGCGATCCGCAGCTGCATCGACGTCAACGTCCTCGGCGCCCTATGGGTCGCGCGGGAGGCAGCTCGCCGGCTGCCGGGCAGCCCGGGCGACATCGCGCGGAGCATCGTCAACATCTCGTCCGTTGCCGCCTCCCTCGGCAGCCCGAATGAATATGTCTGGTATGCCGCCTCGAAGGGAGCCATCGACTCGCTGACGGTCGGGCTGTCGAAGGAGCTTGCCCCGCAGGGGGTTCGGGTCAACGCCGTATCGCCCGGCATGACCAAGACCGACATCCACGAGCGCAGTACCCAGGATGCCGGACGCCTGGAGCGCCTGCGGCCTCATATTCCGCTGAACCGGATCGGCGAGCCGGAGGAGATCGCCGAGGCGGTGCTGTTCCTGATGTCGGACGCGGCGTCCTACATCACCGGCGCCAATATCCCCGTCTCGGGCGGGCGGTGACGGGTGACGGGAGCATTTTTCGGCAAAGTGGATCCGGTTTGCCGTCAAAAAATGCGGCAAAGCAAAGAAGAGGGCTGTTTCCACGCCAGTGGAAACAGCCCTAGACAAGCAAACGCCCGCCTGAAGGGGCGGGCGAGGGCCTTTTGCTGCAATGCAGCGAAGTTTTACGCGAAAGCGTTCTGGCGGGCGACGCTCTCGATCTGGAAGCGAGAGATGCCGAGATCGTCGAGCTCGCGGTCGGAGAGCAGGGAAAGCTCACGGACGGTCTCGCGATAACGCATGTAAGAGCGGACCTTAGAGAGGATATAGGAAACGAACATTGGTGACTCCTGATTAGTTGCCGGCCCGTTTTGACCGGTGCCTTTGTTCTTGCGTTTGCAGTGCGGTATATACGTCTGTGCGGTGCCGAAGAGGAGTGGTAATAATGTAGGTCTGTTATGCTTTGGTAGCATGACGTCCTAATGCCACGTTAACCGTGCTGCGAATCGCTCATGGCTCTTGGCCGGGGAACCACCCAGGATGAGATGCCTGAAAACAGAAACGGCCCCGGTTGCGGGGCCGTTTTGTCCGACAGGGATTGCGCGGAGCTAGAGCACGAAAAAGTCGTTCTTCGTCAGCGTCAGGCCCGCATTCAGCTGTGCGAATTTGACCGCGGCGCCGCCGCCGGTCCCGTCGGCGTCGTAGAACAGGGCGCCGGTCGCCTTGTCGTAAATGACGCGGTCAGAGGCATCTCTGGCCTTGGTGCCCGTGGTGAAGGCGCTGCCCGCCAGCCAGCCATCCCGCCCGACCCGGGTGAAGACCGCATTGTCGAGCATGATCGTATCGTCCACCGGGCGGAAATCGACGATCCGGTCGATATTGTTCAGGGAGGGGCGCGTGTCGAAGACGAAGTAATCCTGGCCGCTGCCGCCGGTCAGGTGGTCGCTCTCGGCGCCTCCACTCAGATAGTCGCTGCCCGCCCCGCCGTTCAGGGTATCCCGGCCGGTGCCGCCATAGAGATCGTCGTCCCCGCGCAGGCCGTACAGCCGGTCGGATCCGGCGTCTCCCCTGACGATGTCGTCGCCGTCATACGAATACACCACGTCGTTGCCGGCGCCGGCGCGGATGATGTCGTCGTAGTCATTGCCGTAGAAGGTGTCGTGACCTCTATTGAGCGTCACGTACCAGGCATAGCCCTGCATCTCGTCCACATTCGTGTGGAGATCGAGGCTTTTGATGGTGAGGATGGCCTGATCGTTGTTCTCGTAGAAGAGATCGTCGATGATGACGTTGTAGCCATCGGTCCAGTAATTGGCCGTGAAATAATCGACGAGGCTGCTGCCGAAGATCTCGTACTCCGCCGTTTCGCCATCGTCGAAGACGAGGTCGATTGAGACGTGCGGATTGGCACCGATGAAAGTCCAGCCGGAGCTGCTGGTGCTGGACATGTTGAAGCCCACGCCTGCCGCATTGAACGCCTCGAAAACTGCCATGGCTGCACCGATCCCCGCTAACAATCGATAGCGCTAAGCTAGAACGGTGAACGTGAACTTAAGCTGTATGGGGCGACAGAATGACGTTCAGGTGAATGGTAAAGACTTTGTTGAGGTCTCAGGTCATTGTCTCCAGCCCGCCCGTCCTCTGTGAGTTTTTGAACAAACGTTCATCTTCGAACCCGATGAGGCTTATAAAATCAGTTACTTAAAGTTATTGGGAACAGTCTGCACGGGCTGGCGTTCACTCCCCACTTTTACTGTGATGGAGATGGATCCGTGAAGACAGTTGCTCTTGGAGCCGCTCTTCTCTTGCTGAGCAGTGCGGCCTATGCCCAGACATCGACCCAGACCAATACCGGCACGACGACCCAGTCTCAATCGTCGCCGGATTCGAGCAGGCTGCTCCGCAACCAATCGGGTAGCAGCAGCCGGACGGAGACTACCGGTTCGACGCAGCGCGAGTCCTCTGGTGTGCAGACCAATGTGCGCACTCGCCAAGAGAGCGGTGCGCGCGTCGGCGTGGGCATCGAGACCCGTGAGCGGTCGGGCGTTTCTGTTCGGTCGCGTACGGTGCGAGAGGTCGACGAGCCGAGCGTGTCCGTCACGCGTCGCCGGAGCGTCACGACCTATGAGGAGCCCGACACCGAGATCCACCGCACCGTGGTGAAGAAGAAGCCCACCAAGAAGGTTGTGGTGAAGAAGACCAAGCGCACGAACAAGGTCGTGTCGAAGAAGCGCCGCTACCACGTGGTCGAGCAGCCGGTGGAGGTGCGTCGCCGGACGGTCCGCCGCTACGAGGAGATCAACGAGCCGAGCGTGTCGTTAAGAAGCCGCACGACGATTCGCCGGACTCAGGACACCTCGCCACGGATCGGCGTTTCCGTTGAGCAGCGCCGTTCGAACGACGTCAACGTCTCGACCAGCCGGACCCGCTCGTCCGCGCCCGAGACAACAGGCACCATTTCGACCCGCAACCGGACGGATGTGAATGGACCCGCGTCCAGCGGCGGCAGCAGCTCGACCAATATGCGACTGCAGCAGCGCGGCTCCTCTGGGAGCGATAACGGCGGCATGAACCAGTAGGCGATGCCAGACACTGCGATGGAGAGGTCGGATCCGACCTCTCCATCGCAGCTTGCCTCCACGTCTCATTCGGATCGGAGTATGACGATGAAGAAAACCTTGGTAGCGATCAGTGTCGCTCTTCTTGCCGCTACGTCGTTCGGTGGCGTGGCGGAGGCCCGTCCGGGCAAGGGCAGGGGCCATGCCTATGGGCACTACAAGAACTATAAGGCTCAGCGCTACGTCGTTCAGAGACGGAGCAACAACAATGCGGCGATTGCCGCCGGCGTGACTGGCGCGATCATCGGCGGTGCGCTTGCGGCAACCTCACGGCCCGCCTACCGCACCTACGACCGGCCTTATTACCGGACATATGATGCGCCACGGCGCACCTATTACCGGGAAGACTATTACGATTACGGTTATTGACCTTGGAAGGGCGCCCTGGCGCCCTTTCTCTTATCGGTTCATGTTTCCGACAGAAATCACGGCGCGGAGGGGGCCGTATTCCGTCTGCTTCCTGACGTCGAGCCTCACACGTCCGCTCGCCTGCGTGCCGTAGGAATCCTTCGATCTGATCCGGGACGAGCCGACGAGCGCATCGGCCCGCACCCGGCCGCTGATCCGCACGCAAGTGTCGGAGGCCTGAAGCATTGCGAAACCCGGTGGGCATGACGAGGCGGCCTGGGCTTGGCCTGCCAGGGCGAAACTCAAGAAACCGAGGGCGAAAGCGGAAAGACGCGTCATGACGAGCTTAAGTTTAGTCGCTCCGCTTCACCGCTGACAAGATCGCTGCTCAGCTGCGATCGGTTCCGTCGGCTGCCCCGATCCGCCGCATGGCGGGGTTCTGGACATCAGGGAGATGATAGGGGATAGGCTGGGTATCATTTCCGTAACGGAATGATCGTAGGGTGCTGCGATCCTCCGCTTTGAACTCGCGTTGCCTGCCTCGATGGTTCTTGATCCTGCCACTCTCACGGTCACCTTCGTCCTGCTGTCGGCCGTGCTGGGCCTGTTGCTCCTGTTCTCCTGGGCGCTGAACAGGAAGGTGACGGCGCTTGCCTGGTGGGGCAGCTCGTTCTGGCTCATTGCGATCGGGATCGGGGCCGCCAATCTCGGGCATGGGCAACCGGCCTACGCCGTTCTGCTTGGAGCAAACGCTCTGGCTTTGCTGAGCTATGGCGCTCTTTACACCGGCTGCAGGGTCTTCAACGGCCGCCCTGCATCCGCGCGCGGCGCCCTCGCCGGAGTTGCTGCCTGGATCGCAGCTTTTCCGTTCATTGCGTCCTCGCAGGGCTACCGATTGATCATGGCATCGCTGCTCGCCTGTGCCTACTCGATCATATCCGCCTGGGAGTTGGGCAGGCATGCCAAGCGGCCGCTGGCATCGCCACGTGTGGCAGTCGTGCTCCTGCTTGGGCTTGCCGCCTTCAATCTGTCTCGTGCGGGGCTCGGCGTTACGCTGACCTCCGTATCCTGGATCGATGCTTTCGCCAGTCGCTGGTCGCCCTCCATGGCGCTCCTCCTGGTGGTCTTCGGATCCACCCTGGCCTTCATGCTGCTGTCGATGGCCAAGGAGAGCATCGAGTTCGAATACAAGCAGGCCGCTCTTATCGATCCCCTGACTGGTGCCCCGAACCGGCGTGCCTTCATGCGCAATGCGTCCCGGCTCCTTGCAGGGCTCGAGGGCAGGGCGGCGAGCTGCCTCCTGTTCGATCTCGACAATTTCAAGTCGATCAACGACCGCTACGGCCACGATACCGGCGACCGCGTTCTCACGATCTTCGGAGAGGTGCTGGCGAGCCATCTGCCCGAGCGCAGCTTCGGACGGCTGGGGGGCGAGGAGTTCGGAGCGATCCTCTCGCTCGATTCCCGCGCCGCGGCCGATCTGGCCGACAGGATCCGGCATGCTTTCGCCGCGTCCGCCAAGGAAAGCCTCGACGGCGCCGCCAAGGCGACGGTCAGCGTGGGTTGCGCCACAGGTGCTGGTCTCGACGCGAATACCATGCTCCAGCGCGCCGATGAGGCGCTCTACCGCGCGAAGCGGGGAGGGCGCAACACGGTCATCGCGGCCTGATGGCGGAGACGGGTACGGGGGCGCCGGGGGCTTGAGCTCGCTTTCGTGTGCCCTGCGCGACCGATCAGGTAGCCGACAAAATGCGGGTCAGGCCTGCTCCGAAAGCGGTATCCCCTTTCCCGGCAGATGCGCTAAATCCTTGAATTCAGGGAATGGAAACCGCCGGGTGCCAAGAACAGATCATTGCATTACTCTGCGTTAATTCCTCATAAGGCAGAATGTGCAATGGTTCCTAGAGTATGGCAGCCGTGTCCGGGGGGTCAGGCGTGACAGACGAAGAGATTGAAGTTGTCGCAGAAGAACTGGCGAAGGCCGGAGGCGTATCATGGTATCCGGGACGTACGCGCGGCGCACTCCTGCGCCCGGTAAGCGAGCGCTATCGGGATCGGGCGCGGCTGGCGATCGCCGCTCTCGACCGGTTGCGGGCCGTCAACGGCCCCACCGAGGTGCCGGAAGCGGATGCGAACGGCCAGCCGGCACCGAAGGGCCAGTCTGCGGAACATCCGGAAGACATTCGGCCGGGCGCCACCGTGGTTTACCGTCCGCCGGGCGATCAGCGGGCGCTTACCTGCCGGGTCGAGCGCGTCGAGGAGGGGCGTGCCTATCTCGTCCCGGCGCCGCGGGCGGATATCGGCTGGGTGTTCCTGGACAATCTCATGCCGCTGAAGACCGAGACTTCGACGAAAGGCGAGGAGTGAGCGGATCCCCAGGATCCCTTCACTTCCGCGCCAAAAAGCGCTAGCAGATTCCGTCCCGTTCGAGTGGGTGGTCAATCCCGAAATGCGTTGCTTCTTCCACCTTGTGAACGATCATGAAGAGATCGTCGACAATACAGGGATCGAAGTCCACGATTTGGAGAGCGCCAAGGATCAGGCTCAGCTCGCCATCACCGAGTTGCGCCATGAGATTGGTGAGGATATCGCCGATTGGTCCGGTTGGCGGCTCAATATCGTCTGCTCCCGAGGGACGCTCCTGCACTCCATGGCACTGAACAACACCGTGCATTGAGCGGTCGCTTCCGGCGCGAATACTCTAAGCCAAGACATCATGCATGCAGCCTTCGTTCGAGAAGCAGCATTTTTAGTGCGCTTAATCTAACGATATATCACGAGATCAGCATGTCATATGTTTATATGAAATTACGTTGTAGCGTAATATAAAACGAATTGTAGGCGTTGCTTGCGATATTTATCAAAGGTTGTGGAACTTATTTCCTGGAAACTGAGTCTTTCCTCGCGATAGCCCCGTCCGGGTTAGCTCCAAAGGAGTATAAAATGGATTCGCGTGGACGTTCAGTGAGCCTTGGCCGCAAGGCTTTTCTCTACAGTGCGGCTGTTCTTCTGATTTCAGGTTTTATGGGTGATCCCGTCTCGGCGCAGGATCGTCCTGGGCGGTCCGACGACTCAGGGGGTGGACTCGGCATCAGCATAGGCGGCAACAACGGAATCTCGGCCGGACTCGGGCTGGGGCTCGGCGGCAGCAATGGCGTGTCGGCCGGTCTCGGAGCCAACATCGGAGGCTCAGGTGGGGTCAATGCCGGGCTCGGCGCCAATGTCGGCGGCTCGAACGGCGTGTCTACCGGGGCTGGAGCGAATGTCGGTGGCTCGAGTGGCGTCAGTGCGGGCCTTGGTGCCAGTGTCGGCGGTTCCTCGGGAGTCAATGCCGGCGGTGGCGCCAGCATCGGCGGATCGCGTGGCGTCAATGCCGGTCTCGGGGCGAGCATTGGTGGATCGAGCGGCGTCAATGCCGGTCTCGGCGCCAGCGTCGGAGGTTCGGACGGCGTGACCGCTGGACTTGGCACCAGCATCGGCGGATCGGGCGGAGTGACGGCCGGTGTCGGCGCCGGAATTGGCGGTTCGAACGGCGTCGATATCGGTGCCGGAATCGGAATTGGCGGGAGGGGCAGCTCCAGTGGCGGATCGGTCGGTGGGGGAACGGGAGGAACCGGCAGCATCGGCAGCACCGGTGGGCTCGCCAATCCGCGCTCTCCTGGCGCAAGCGTGCGCAATCCTCCGACCACGGGCACCGTCAATCCGAGCGCGCCAGCGCAGACCGAACGTCTCAGGGCAGAACTGCGCAATATGAGAGACGACGAGATCGTGAAGTTGCGGCGCAGCTGCGCCACGGTCGCAGCTTCTCCGGACGGCTTCGACTCAGACATGCAGGCGCTCTGTCGTCTGATGAGCCGGATGTCCGCCCTTTAACGGATCGCGTAAGCAGGCAGGGGCGCGGCATCACGGCCGCGCCCTTTGCTTTTGCGGAACCTTATCGCCACGCCGTGACGACAAGCGCACTCATGCGGCTCTCGATCGGCCCCGGGCCGAAGCGGGCCTTAAGGGCCTCGCTGACTTGTGCGGTGACCTCCTCGAGTCGATCAGCCCCGCGCGCCTCAATCTCGCTGCGCAGCGGAGAGCCCTGACAGAGCCCCGTTGCCGGCTCGCGCGATGAGGGAGCCGTGCTCATCTTCTCGACGGTTTCGATCTCCACATTCTCGAAACCAGCCTGCTGAATCTCGCCGCGGATGCGGTCGCGGTCGCAATAGCCGAAGGGCACGCGTTCGATGAAGCGGGGAGGATCGTCCGGAAACGCCTTGCCGGCGGCATCGGAGATGATGCGGCTGACCTCGTTGCGGTCGAGAGAGTCCCAGACGTTGAACATGAAACGCCCATCGGGCTTCAGCACCCGCAGCGTCTCGCGGTAGGCGGCGAGCTTGTCGGGAAAGAACATCACGCCGAACTGGCACAGAACCGCGTCGAAGGATGCATCGTCGAACGGCAGCTGCTGTGCATCGGCCTGCTGCCACCGCACGTTCGGGGCCCGAAGCTTGCCGGCCGCAAGGTCCAGCATGGCCTGATTGAGATCGGTGGCGACGATCTCCACCTGCTGCGGCAGAGCCTTCGCCAGGGCGCGGGTGACGATGCCCGTTCCCGCCGCCGTCTCAAGGATGCGTCCCTCTCTGACCCCGCTCAGACGGGAGGCCAGGTCCTCGGCAAAGGGTTGGAAGAGCAGCGACCCGAGATATTGCTCGTAGATCGCCGGAATCGAGCCCGCAAAGGCAGCATCGGTGGCGCTCATCGCCTCCTCCACCGTGAAAGGGCAGAATGATCGCGCCGATGAGGAAGGCAGGCAAGAGCCTCAAAAGGGGTGGCATCCGCCACCTGCGACGGGTCTCAGGTCCGCTTTGGGGACGACGTCAGTTCAGCACTATCGCGCGGTCGCCCCAGGAGCCATGCGAAGGAACGTTTCAACCTGGTCGCGCCGTCCCGCTCGAACCAGCGGCCATGGCTGAAGATGACCCGCTCCGGGTTCCAGGCCACGATCCGTGCGAGGGCCTCCCTTGCTTCCTTGAGGCGCAGGCGAACGACGAGGCGCAGATAGGCGGGAGCCTTGCCGTTGGGCGCCTGGACGCCTGTGAGCTTCGCGAAAAGTCGCGTCCCGAACGACAGCTTTTCCGGCTCCAGGTTCTGGACGAGGTCCGTCAGGATCAGCGTGCGCGTGGGTCTGTGAAAGAAGGCGACCTCGCGAAAGCCCGCGCCGCCCGGCACGACGACCTGCTCGATCTCGCCGTTCCACTCTGCGGGCGGTATGTCCGTCAGGTCGCGGTCGAGGCGCAGGCCTTCCTTCCGCACCTGGGCACGCTCCCGGAGCTTTGGAGCGGCGGAGGTTTTTGCCGCCGGACAGCTCCCCTGCCACCCCTTGAGATGCGTCCAATGAGCGATGTTGGGCGCGACGAGGTGACGGATGGGGCCGAGGGTCTCGATCTCTCGCCGCAGCTCCGCGCTGAACCGCGTCGGGGAATGCAGCCAGACGTCGCCGTTCCCCAGGCGGATCACCGTCATCCGCACCGGCAGGTCCAAGCCCATCGCGTCCTGGGGCCCGCTGTCGACGATCCAGAGATTCTCGGCGACGGGCTTGAGCACATCGAGGGGGGGATAGGTGACGTCTTCACCGGCCATCTGCGCCTCTTTTTCGAACATTCTACTCGTTACAATGCCTCGCCAAGGGTTGAAGGTTCGCTTGCCTTTTCCGCGATTGACGGAAGATGCTCTTACACCTGACAACTCGTGCACCGGAGCCGTGGGGCGCCGGTTATGAATCTCGCTGTTACCGACCTTTTGAACCTACCGTGCGTTTGAGGGATGGCGGCAGGCGAACGCGCATATCATCCTCGATGGTGGAGACAGCCGATGACGCAAGCAAAACTCTTCACGCCGTTCCGGATCGGGAAATTCGAGCTCGCCAACCGCATCGTGATCGCCCCGATGTGCCAATACTCCGCCGAAGACGGATGCATGACCGACTGGCATATGATCCATCTCGGCCAGCTCGCCTTGTCCGGGGCCGCGCTCCTGACCATCGAGGCCACGGCCGTGACGCCGGAGGGGCGGATCACCTACGCGGATGTCGGCCTTTATTCGGACGAAAGCGAAGCCGCGATGCGGCGTGTCCTGGATGGGATCCGCCGCTGGTCGGACATGCCGATCGCCATTCAGCTCGCCCATGCCGGACGCAAGGCCTCCACCGAGGTGCCCTGGAAAGGCGGCGCGCAGATTCCGCCGGATCGGTCCCACGGATGGCAGACGGAGGCGCCCTCGACGATCCCTCATTCCGAAGGCGAGGCTTCCCCGACGGCGCTGGACAAAAGCGGGCTCGAACGGGTGCGGAATGCTTTTGCCGATGCGGCCCGGCGGGCGGCGAGGCTCGACCTCCACGCCGTGCAGGTCCATGCGGCTCACGGCTACCTGCTGCATCAGTTCCTCTCGCCCTTGTCGAACCGGCGTGAGGACGAATACGGCGGATCGCTCGAGAACCGCATGCGCTTCCCGCTCGAGGTGTTCGACGCGGTCCGCGCCGCGTTCTCCGCGGATCGTCCCGTCACGGTGCGCGTGTCGGGCACGGATTGGGTCGAAGGCGGCTGGACGATCGAGGAGACGGTGGAGTTCGCCAAGGCGCTCGAAGCGCGCGGATGCAGCGGCGTCCATGTCTCGAGCGGCGGGCTGGCGCCGGCCCAACGGATTGCGGTGGGGCCGAGCTACCAGGTGCCGCTCGCCCGCGCGGTCAAGGCCGCGACCGCCATGCCCGTGATCGCCGTCGGGCTCATCACCGATTTCGTCCAGGCGGAGGCCATTCTCACCACGGGCGATGCCGATCTCATCGCTCTCGCCCGCGCCATCCTCTACGACCCCCGCTGGCCCTGGCACGCCGCCGCCCATTTCGGCGCCGCCGTGAAGGCCCCGAGCCAGTACCTGCGCTCGCAGCCCCGGCAGTTCCCGCATCTGTTCGATATGCGGGCGGACGATTGAGGGTCCGTGAAGGGGCTGCGCCCATTGACCCCGCACCGCCTTCACGTGTTATCTCGTTTCCGGAGCCGGGGGACCTGGCTCTGGGGCGTGAGAACCCCTCGTAAGGCGGCTGGTATCGGCCGTCATCGATGCCTTCCCAGCCTTATGGCCGGGGAGGCGGTGGCGCATGTCCAGGGCCGAAAGGCCTAAAGGTCATCGCGGTCGTCCTTGCGCGGCTTCTCAACTCCCCGGCCACCAGCGCCTCTCGCTGGTGGTCGCTTCACGCAAGGGGAGTTTTTAGCGATGGACCAGCCCTACAGCGCATGGGCCGACTGGCTCAACAAGTTCCACACCTCGTCCGAATGGATTCAAGCATTGTGGCTCGTCACCGGCGCGGCGACGGTCTTGGGCGTGACGTGGCTGGTGATGCGGGGGGTGTGCGAGATTGTGGGGCTTTCGCGCGGCCGCAGATGTCTTGACAGGGACGTCTAGAGAAATTGGGAGAGCGCTCGTGCTTTAAGCGAGCCATTTGCCTTCTCAATCGCGAAAGCCAGTTACCTCACTCCGCCGCCTCGCGTCGCGCCGTCACCTTCTTGTCCTTCTTCGCCGGCGCCTTCCTGGCCGCTTCCTTCGGAGCCGCCACCTTCTTCAACGGCCTGCGCTCCAGCACTTCCTTCATGAAACGCCCGGTGTGGCTGGCCTTGGATTCGGCGATCTCTTCGGGCGTGCCCTGGGCGACGATCTGGCCGCCGCCGTTGCCGCCTTCGGGGCCCATGTCGATGACCCAGTCGGCGGTCTTGATGACTTCGAGGTTGTGCTCGATCACCACGACCGTGTTGCCCTGGTCGACGAGCTCGTGCAGCACCTCCAAAAGCTTTGCCACGTCGTGGAAGTGAAGGCCCGTGGTGGGCTCGTCGAGGATGTAGAGGGTGCGGCCGGTGGCGCGCTTGGAGAGCTCCTTCGAAAGCTTCACGCGCTGCGCCTCGCCGCCGGAGAGGGTGGTGGCCTGCTGGCCCACATGGACGTAGTCAAGGCCGACGCGGGCGAGGGTCTGCATCTTCTCGCGGATCGACGGCACGGCCTTGAACAGCTCGCGGGCTTCCTCCACCGTCATGTCGAGCACGTCGGCGATGGACTTTTCGCGGTACTTCACCTCCAGCGTCTCGCGGTCGTAACGCTTGCCCTTGCACACGTCGCAGGTGACGTAGACGTCGGGCAGGAAGTGCATCTCGATCTTGATCACGCCGTCGCCGGAGCAGGCCTCGCAGCGGCCGCCCTTCACGTTGAAGGAGAAGCGCCCGGCCTGGTAGCCGCGCGCCTTCGCCTCGGGCAGGCCGGCGAACCATTCGCGGATCGGCGTGAAGGCGCCGACATAGGTGGCCGGGTTCGAGCGCGGCGTGCGGCCGATCGGCGACTGGTCGATATCGATGACCTTGTCGAGATGCTCCAGGCCCTCGATGCGCTCATGCGGCGCCGGGTGCTCCAGCGCGTTGTTGAGCTTGCGCGCGACCGCCTTGTAGAGCGTGTCGATGACGAGCGTCGACTTGCCGCCGCCGGAGACGCCGGTGATGCAGGTGAAGGTGCCGAGCGGGATCTCCGCCGTCACGTCCTTCAGGTTGTTGCCCTTGGCGCCCACGACCTTCAGCATGCGCTTCGGATCGCGCTTGCGGCGCTTGGCCGGAACCTTCACCTGCATCTCGCCGGTGAGGTATTTGCCGGTCAGCGATTTCGGGTTCGCCAGGATCTCGTCCGGCGTGCCCTCGGCCACGATCTTGCCGCCATGGATGCCGGCGCCGGGGCCGATATCGAACACGTAATCGGCCTGCAGGATCGCGTCCTCGTCGTGCTCGACGACGATCACCGTGTTGCCGAGGTCGCGCAGGCGCTTCAGGGTCCCGAGCAGGCGTTCGTTGTCGCGCTGGTGCAGGCCGATCGAGGGCTCGTCGAGCACATACAGAACGCCGGTCAGTCCGGAGCCGATCTGGGATGCCAGCCTGATGCGCTGGCTCTCGCCGCCCGAGAGGGTGCCGGAGGCACGGGCAAGCGTCAGGTATTCCAGGCCCACATCGACCAGGAAGGTCAGGCGCTCGCGGATTTCTTTCAGAATCCGGCCGGCAATCTCGTTCTGCTTCTTCGTGAGCTTCTTGGACAGGTCCGAAAACCAGATATGCGCGTCCTTGACGGCGAGAGCGGTGGCGTCGCCGATATCGGAGCCCGCGATCTTCACCGCCAGCGCTTCCGGCTTCAGGCGCTTGCCGCCGCAGGACTCGCAGGGCGTCTCGCTCATGAAGCGGCCGATCTCCTCGCGGGCCCAATCGCTCTCGGTCTCCTTGTAGCGGCGCTCGAGGTTGGGGATCACGCCCTCGAAGGGTTTTCTCACCTCGTAGGCGCGCATGCCGTCGTCATAGGCCATGCGGATGTTCTCGCCGTCCGAGCCGTAGAGGATCGCGTCGCGCACATTGTCCGACAGCTCGGTCCAAGGCTTCGTCATGGATGCCTTGTAGTGCCGGGTGAGCGCCTCCAGCGTCTGGCCGTAATAGGGCGAGGTGGATTTCGCCCACGGCATGATCGCGCCGCGCTTCAGCGACAGCGTCTCGTCCACGACGAGAGCCTCGTCGATGCGCATCTCGTGGCCGATGCCGCCGCAGGTCGGGCAGGCGCCGAACGGGTTGTTGAACGAGAACAGGCGCGGTTCGATCTCGGGGATCGTGAAGCCGGAGACAGGGCAGGCGAACTTGGACGAGAACACGATGCGCTTCGGCTTGCCCTTCTCGTCCTTCTCGTCGGCATATTCGATCACGGCGATGCCGTCGGTGAGCTCGAGCGAGGTCTCGAAGGATTCCGACAGGCGCGCGGCGATGTCGGCGCGCACGACGATGCGGTCGACCACCACGTCGATGTCGTGCTTGAACTTCTTATCGAGGGCAGGGGCCTCGTCGATGGCGTAGTATTCGCCGTCGATCTTCAGGCGCTGGAAACCCTTCTTCTGGAACTCGGCGATCTCCTTGCGGTACTCGCCCTTGCGGCCGCGCACCACGGGGGCCAGCAGGTAGAGGCGGGTCTTCTCCGGCAGGTCCAGCACCCGGTCCACCATCTGGCTCACCGTCTGGCTCTCGATGGGCAGGCCGGTGGCGGGGGAATAGGGAATGCCGACGCGCGCCCAGAGCAGGCGCATGTAGTCGTAGATCTCGGTGACGGTGCCGACCGTCGAGCGCGGGTTCTTGGAGGTGGTCTTCTGCTCGATGGAGATGGCGGGCGAGAGGCCGTCGATCTGGTCGACATCCGGCTTCTGCATCATTTCCAGGAACTGGCGGGCATAGGCAGAGAGGGACTCGACGTAGCGGCGCTGCCCCTCGGCGTAGATGGTGTCGAAGGCGAGCGACGACTTGCCGGAGCCGGAAAGCCCCGTGAACACCACGAGCTGGTCTCGCGGGACCATGAGGTCGACGTTCTTGAGGTTGTGCTCCCGCGCCCCGCGCACGGAGATCACGCGCGCATTCGGATCGCCCGCCTTGGCGCGGTTGAACAGGTCGTCGAGTTTAGCCATGACCAGCTTAAGCCTTTTGAGGAGTTCCGACCCCGTCAGGGTGGTTCCCGCATATGTGGTTCCTCACCTGCCGGCGCAATGCGGCGGATGATTCCAGGGTAAAACTAGAACAAAAAGGGTACGTCAGGCAATGGCCTCCGTTGTTTCTAAACACAGCTCACAACAAAAGTCGTGTTCCTCGCATCCGCCTTGGGTTAAGCTTACGTAGCGGTTTCGCCTCCAAGGAGTACGGATCATGGCCCATCGGGGTGTCTTGGCTGGTGGCGCGTTTCTGCTGATCTGTTCCGTCGGGCCCGCGCTGGCAGGGCCCTGCACTCAGGATATCGTCCGCATTCAGTCTCAGGTCGATGCGAAGATCGACGCAATCGCCGGGGCCGGGCGCACCGGAACCGAGTCGGTTGGCGCTCAGCTTCACCGGCAGCCGACCCCGGGTTCGCTCGCGACGGCAGAGCAGAGGCTGGGGGAGGGCCGGTCGATGGATACGGCCATCGCGGCCCTGGCCCGTGCCCGCGCCGCGGACGATGCGGGCAACAAGCCGGCATGCGACCAGGCCTTGGCGGAGGCCCAACAGGCCATCGGTCCTTAGTGTGTACCGAGTTTGATTTGAGATAGGCCGAATGCGCAGTGTTAAGCTTCGGCCCTGGCCAAGGAAAAGGCCCGCCGGTGGCGGGCCTGTCAAATGGTTGAATGTCGACTTCACATAAGGATGATGAAGTCCGAGGCCTTGAGGGCGGCTTTGTTCGCCAGTGTCGTCACGAGACTATGGCCGTACAACTCTCCTATCCCATCGCGATCATAATAAAGCTTGCCGTCATCCGTGTCGTAGAGGAATTGCGCCAGGGTCGAAGTCGCCTTTGGGTCGGCTCCCATAACAAGAAGGTTGGTCAAGTCGAAGGCGGGAAAGACGTAATCATTCAGCGTGGGATCCCAGAAGCGGAAGCCGCTTTCAGAGATGCGGAAGTAATCCTCCTTGCCTGAAAAATCCGCGATGGTGCATACGGAGCTTAGCGATAGGACGAACTGGTCGTCGCCGCGGCCGCCTGCGAGCGTTACATCGCCGGAGCCACTCAGCCTGTCGTCGCCAGCACCTCCGATGACCACGATCCCATTGGCCGGGTTTTCATCGTTATCCCCGCTCGCGAAAAGGATATCGTTGCCCGAGCCGCCGTTGATTACGCCGGATTTGCCATAGCCATTGATGGTGTCCTTGCCCTTCGAGCCTGTGACAACACTCCCGATGTTCATGTCTTGGATAGTGGCACTTACCTTTTCGAACTGCCCCGCTTTGATGCCCTGGTAGCCGATATCCGCGGCCCTATTCCCGGTAATTTTTGAGAGGTTGAGCGAATAAATAATGTCATCGGTCGAATTGGAACGAAGACTGAGCTGAAGTGTGTCGACCCCCTTGCCCCCTAAGGCGTAGTCCCCACCATCGACAGTGACCACATCATTGCCGTTGCCACCGAGCAGCTTATCCTTGCTCGGCGGGATCGGATTTGCGGGATCTGTGCTGGGGATTGGGTCTGTGCCGTCGAGGAGGTCGTCGCCGTCGCCGCCGGACAGATTGTCATTGCCGGCTCCACCGTAAAGGCTGTCGTCGCCTTTGCCGCCGTCAAGGCGATCATTGCCCTCGTCGCCTCGCAAGAAATCGTCATCCTCGCCGCCGTAGAGCTTGTCGTTGTCTTCTCCACCATTGAGCTGGTCATGACCGGCATCGCCATATAGGCTATCGTTGCCTTCATTACCGAAAAGGTAGTCCCGGCCTTCCCCGCCATATAATTTGTCGTTGCCGAGGTTGCCGTAGAGATAGTCTATGCCGAGGCCGCCGTAGGCCTTATCGGATCCCAGACCGCCACTAATGGTGTCGTCGCCTTCGCCGCCGGTCAGCTTATCACCGCCATCGGCCCCATAGATGTAGTCGTCGCCGCCGAGGCCATCGAAGGTGTCTGCGAACCTTGAGCCGAAGAAGAGGTCCTCCGACTTGGTTCCCTTGAGGGCTTTCTGCTTTTTGGTGAGACGGTAAGTAGCCATGATTTCCTCCAGAACTCTCCTTTGAAATTGCATGTTATATAGTTGCAATCAACCGGTGATCGATTGAATCCTGGTTTTCGCCGGGTGGGTAGAGCAATTTTTCAGAACTCGGCAACCGGCTGCGGCAGTCGTGAGTTGGGGACAGCCCTGTGCAGAACCTCTCGCCCATCTTGCTCCTGAGCCGCCAGGGCCCCAGAACAGCCTCATGTGAATGAGGAGAGCGCCCCGATGGCAGGCAGCGTGAACAAGGTGATATTGGTGGGCAATCTCGGGCGTGACCCGGAGGTTCGACGGCTGTCGAACGGGGAGCCTGTGGTGAACCTGCGCATTGCGACGTCCGAGACCTGGAAGGACAAGGGCACGGGCGAGCGCAAGGAGAAGACCGAGTGGCACTCGGTGGTGATCTTCAACGAGAATCTCGGCCGGGTGGCGGAGCAATATCTGAAGAAGGGCTCGAAGGTGTACATCGAGGGCCAGCTGCAGACGCGCAAGTGGCAGGACCAGAGCGGGGTCGAGAAGTACTCGACCGAGGTGGTGCTGCAGCGCTTCCGCGGCGAGCTGACGATCCTGGACAGCCGCGGCGGTGGCGGCGCCTCGGAGTATGGCGGCGACGAAGAGCCGGGCCAGATCGCCCGCGGCGGCGATTTCGGACGCTCGCCCTCCCAGGAGCGTCGTCCGGCGCCGTCCTTCGGCGGCGGCAACAGCGGCGGTGGAGGCGGAGGCGGAGGTTCCCGCTACAGCGACATCGACGACGATATCCCGTTCTAGGAAGTCACGAGTTGCAGTTTCGGAGGCCGCCAGTTTCTGGCGGCCTTTTTCGTTGGGGCATTCGCAGCATTGTCACGCATTCGCACATGGATGAACCAAATCGCACGACGTTAATGTCACGCTGTTTCCTGCAAAGGCAGATGATGGCCTTTCGCTATCCGGTCGAGCGGGCCGATATCGGTTGTAAAGCCCAAAACCTGCCTTGCGTGGGTGCAGAGAACCTGCTCATGTACGAAGCCGCCGCGGGATCGCTTCGAATCCGGGCACTTGGATGACGATTGTTTAAGGCTGCCTTGCGTGCATTGTTACTTTCATCTTGTGCACACGCATGAACGTATCCTGGATGAGACGGGCATCGAGGTGTCGGACATCGAAGCAGCCCATTATCAGGCGCTGAAGGCTATTCAGGAACTGCGGCAGGACGGTGAATCCGACGAGATCGACTGGCGCGGCTGGCAGCTGGAAGTCGTGGACGAATCCGGAAAAATCCTGCTGTCCATCCCGCTGGATACATCACAGCACTGACGCAGCCCGGACTGTGGTGAGAAGAGCCCGGAAAGTTTCCGGGCCCATTTCATTCAGAGGATGAAGTCGGTGGCCGAGAGCTGTGCCTTCTGCACGTTCTCGAGCTTGATGTAATGGCTCGATCCCGAGAGATAGATGAGGGAATAGCCGCTCCTGTCAGCGATGCTGAGATCAGTGAACGAGGTAAAACGCCAGGCTCTCAGGTCGATCTGGTCCTCTCCAGGACGGAAGTACTGAATCGTATCCTTGCCGGAGGCGAGATCGAATGCGAAGAGATCGCGGCCGCCTCCGCCATCCATCGTATCGTTTCCGCTGCCGCCATTCAGGTAATCGGCACCGGTGCCGCCATAGGCGGAATCACCGATCAGGCGGTCGTTGCCGGAGCCGCCGAACAGCGTATCATTGCCGTAGCCCGCATTGGCGCTCGTGACCTGCGCGTCGCCGTAAAGAACGTCGTTACCGGAACTGCCGTTGAGATAATCATGCCCGCCGCGACTTTGGTCGTTCAGGGTAACGGCATCGCCATAGAGCGTGTCTGAGCCCGTGCTGCCATAGAGGCTGTCGTTGCCGCCGGCGGATGAGCCCCACATGATGTAGGCGTCGCCGTAGAGGATGTTGTTGCCGCTCTCTCCCGCCAGATAATCGGCTCCGCCGATAGCCGAGTCGAAGAGGGCATAGGCATCGCCAAAGAGCCGGTCGCTGCTGGAGCCGCCATAGAGCCTATCGGCGCCACCCACGCTGGAATGGCGCATCTCGTATCCGTCGCCGTAGAGGATATCGTCCGAGGCGCCGCCCCTGAGGGTGTCGTGTCCACCCATGGCGGAATGGAGGAGCGTACGCGCATCGCCGAAAAGCGTGTCCCGACCGTTGTCGCCGCTTAAGGTATCCGATCCGCCGACGGTCCCGCTGCTCATGCTATAAGCGTCGCCGTAGAGCCTGTCGTCGTCATTGCCGCCATAGAGGTAATCGCCGCCGCCGCGCGCGGACCCGGTCATCGAATACGCATCGCCGTAGAGCGTATCGTTGTCGTGGTCGCCGTAGAGCCGGTCGGCGCCGCCGGTCGTCGTCGACGACATGGAATAGGCATCGCCGAAAAGGCTGTCGTTGTCGTAGCCGCCATAGATCCTGTCGGCGCCGCCGCGCGCCGAACCCGACATGCTGCGGGCATCGCCGTAGAGCCTGTCGTAGCCGTTCTCGCCATAGATCCTGTCCGCACCTCCGGCCGACGAATAACTCATCGTGTAGGCATCGCCGTAGACGGTGTCGCCATCGAATCCGGCCCAGATCGAATCGCTGCCGCCGCGGGCCGAGAACCTCAACGTTCTCGCGTCGCCGTAGAGATAATCGGCTCCGTTGTAGCCGTGGATTGCATCGCCTCCGGCTGTGCGCGACTGCAGCGTGCCGTCACTGTCGCCGTAGATAATGTCTGAGACGCTGCCGCCTTCGAGAAAATTCCTGCCCAGAGAACCGATCTTTCGTGCCATTTTTTACAATGCCTAAGGTAAGAACGTTACCGTGGAGCAAGTAGCTTATTTTCCTGTTACGGGATATCGTAAAAGTGCTGCTGCGTCATAAGGACGTATCTCTGTATCGCCTGGCGCTGTCGAAATGCCGGTGCAGGCTTGATGTTTCAGGTCGGGAGTGGTTAGCCATCGCAACCTCCCGTCCGAACGAGAAGATCATGACCCATTCCTCGCCAGACCTCGAAACGCTTCTCACCTGGATCCGCACGGAAAGCCCGACCCATGATCGGGCCGGGGTCAACCTGATGATGGACCTCGTGGTCACGCAGATGCAGGATTCGCCGGTGGCGATCGAGCGCATCGCCGGCACCGATGGCCTCGGCGATGTGCTGATCCTGCGGGCCGGGCCCCAGACCGGCGAGCCCGGCATTCTCGTGATGTCGCATCTCGATACGGTCCATCCGGTCGGAACCGTCGAGAGCGATCTGCCGCTGCGGATCGAGGGCGACCGGCTTTACGGCCCGGGCGTCTACGACATGAAGGGCGGCGCCTGGTTCTGCCTCGAGGCCTTCAAGGACGTCGCGCGCCGGGGCACGGCGGCGCGGCCGCTCGTGTTTCTCGTGACACCGGACGAGGAAATCGGCTCACCGATCACGCGGCCGATGATCGAGGCGTTCGGCCGTCGCTCGGCCTGCGCCCTGGTCACCGAACCCGCCCGCGATGGTGGCCAGATCGTGACCGCCCGCAAGGGGGTAGGGCGCTTCGAGGTGCATGTGGAGGGCCGGCCCGCCCATGCGGGCTCGCGCCACAGGGACGGGCGCAACGCCATCTACGAGGCGGCCCGCCAGATCCTCGCCGTCGAGGCGATGACGGATTATGCGCGCGGCATCACCACCACGGTCGGCATGATTTCCGGCGGCACGGCGGTGAACACGATCCCGCAGCATTGCCGCTTTCCCGTCGACCTGCGGGTCGAGACCGTGGCCGACGGCGAGGCGGTGACTTCGCGCCTGCTCGGGCTCAAGCCGCAGAAACCCGACTTCAAGGTGACCATCACCGGCGGCATGAACCGGCCTCCCTACGAGCGCACCGAGGCGACCTCGAAGCTCTTCGACCATGCCAGGTCGCTCGCTGCCGAAATCGGCTTCGACCTCGTCTCCGCGCCCCGGGTCGGCGGTGGCTCGGACGGCAATTTCACCGCGGCTCTCGGCACCCCGACCCTCGACGGCCTCGGCATCGACGGCGATGGTGCCCACACGCTTCAGGAATACGCCGTGATCTCCTCCATCGCCCCACGCCGCAAGCTCATGACGCGGCTGCTGGAGACGCTGCGCTGACCGCTGCGCCCGAACCCCGCTATCGCCCGAATGTGGGCATCGCGCTGTTCAACCGGGACGGCCTGGTGCTGATCGCCCGGCGATTGCGCGACGATGGGCCTGAGGTGATCGCACCGGGCCACGAATGGCAGATGCCCCAGGGCGGTGTGGACGAAGGCGAAGATCTTCCGACCGCGGCGAAGCGCGAGCTCTGGGAGGAGACGAACGTCACGAGCGCGGTGGTTCTCGGGCAGACTTCGGAGGCGGTCGCCTACGATTTCCCGCCTTATGACGGCCCGCCGCACCGGCTGTCGCCGTTTCGCGGCCAGCGCCAGCATTGGGTCGCGTTCCGTTTCACGGGGGACGACAGCGAGATCGAGGTCGCCGGCATCCGCGGCGGCGCGGTGCCCGAATTCGGCGAGTGGCGCTGGGAACGGCTCGAGCGCCTGCCGGAACTGGTGGTTCCGTTCAAGCGCGCCGTCTACGAGCATGTGGTCCGTGCGTTCACGCCCTTCGCCGCGGTGGGATAGGCGCTTTCACCGCGACATTGTCATCCCGGCGCAGGCGGGGATCCAGACCCGCGTCGTCTCAGGACGGGACGATCCGCGTCGCGCATGGTTCCGCAACGTCAGCGGTTATGGATCCCGGCCTGCGCCGGGATGACAGCGCCACGTTTCTCCCGGGGTCACGCTTCCCTCGCTGTCATCCCACCCTCTGCCGTCATCCCCGCCCCCTCGCCGTCATGCCCGGGCTTGTCCCGGGCACCCACGTCTTGCAGCGGCGCGGCTCCCAAGGCGTGGGTGGCCGGACCAAGTGCGGCCATGACGCCAGAGGGGATGACGCGAGAGGGTGTTCAATCTGTCTTTGTCAAAGAGCCAGCACCTTGGGGCCCGGAGCTTGCGGCTCCGAGCCTTTGGGTGGATCGAGGGTGGCGCGAATGGCAGCCCGGCTCGATGATGGATGGAAATGCGATGAGCCGAACTGTCTCTTCGCGCACGGCTTCTTTAGGCGGACAGGAGAGGCCGGCCCGGTGACCGTTCAAGGCGGGATCCGTCTGCTCGACGGGGGCCTTGAACCGATTCCGACCACCGGCCCGCATCCTGGGCCTCGCATCGACAGGCGTGCGAGGCCTGCCATGGGACCGTGCCTGCCTCCACACTGCGACGCCTCGCGAGCGCGCCCCTCGTCAGAGGCAGGTCTTGAGGCAACGATATAGCCAAGATTGGGAATGATGTCAAGAACAAAGTGAGAACATAACATCACGCTTCCGTCCTGCCGCCTCGCCCCCCTCGTCCCTGCGCCGTCATGGCCGCACTTGGTGCGGCCACCCACGTCTTCGAGAACCGCCGCGCTGCCAAGACGTGGGTGCCCGGGACAAGCCCGGGCATGACGGCGCGGGGGGTCATTCCCGGTCCGGTCACGGCGAGCGTGGCGCCTTTGGGATCGCGATCACCGGCACTGATCCCCGGAACAAGTCCGGGGAGGTGATGACGTGAGAGGGTGGCATGAGACTCGCGATCAAAAAACAAAGGGACGGTGGCTGAGCTCCACCGTCCCCTCATTGGGTCAGCTCCAAAGGTCGGGCGCCGACCTAAATCTTTGGCCCGATCAGCCGCCGAGATACTTCATCGGGTCGACCGGCTGCGCGCCCTTGCGGATCTCGAAGTGGAGCTGCGGCGAGGTCACGTTGCCGGTCTGGCCGGAGGTTGCGATCACCTGACCGCGCTTGACCTGCTCGCCGCGCTTGACGCTGAGCGCGCCGTTATGGGCATAGGCCGAAACGTAGCCGTTCTCGTGGCGGATGAGGACGAGGTTGCCGTAGCCCTTCACCTCGCTGCCGGCATAGGTCACGGTGCCGGCCTCGGTCGCCTTGACCGGCGTGCCCTCGGGAACGGCGATGTTGATGCCCTCGTTGCCGCCATTGGCGCCGAAGCCGGCGATGACGCGGCCGCGGGCGGGCCAGCGGAAGTCGCCGGAGACGCTGGCGGTTGCCTCGGGCTCCGGCGCGGGAGCTTTGGCCTCAGGCTGCGGCGCGGCGGGCTGCATCACGGCAGGCTTTACCGCCTCCGGCTGAGTCAGCGCCGCCACCTTGGGCTGCTCGACGACCGGCTTCGGGGCGGAGACAAGAGGCTTGGGAGCGGAAACGAGCGGCTCGTTCGTTGCGGAAGCGACCTGCATCGGCGCCGATTTCACCGGAGCCGGAGCAGGAGCCTGGGCCGTCGAGGTCATGCCGGGGCGAACGCGCTTGACCGGTTCGGCAGCGGCGACGGGGGTCGTAGCGGCCGGCACCTTCGATGTGTCGACGAGGCGGAACTTGGGCTGGGCGGAAGGCTGCGCCGTCTGAGCGACCGGCACGGGTCGCGGCTGGATCGGAGCGGGGGCCGAAGCGATGCGGGTCGGCTGCGACAGGGGCTGCGACTGCACGGGCGGCAGGGCCTGCGCATGAACCGAAGGGGTCGGCATCGGAGACGCGGAATAGGATTGCTGGCTCTGGGGCTGCGGGGCCGACGCGGTCGTATCGATCCGCTCGCTGGCCGCGAAGGGATTGGAGAACGGGTTTTCCGCAAACCGAGCGCTGTCGGTACTGCAGGCGGCAGCCGCACTGCCGATCAAACCCACCAGAGCGATCCGCGACACCGCAACCCAATGCCCTGAACACACACGAAACCGCATCACTCAACCCCAACCGAACGCAACTCGATGGAGCCATTAAAAGCCTGTTCAGGTTAAGCAACGGTTGATGCTGCGTACTTTTTCGTAACCTTGTCCGAGATTTTTTTTGGAACGGTTCAGAGAGTTGCCGCAATGCCCGTCACGAGGGGCGAAATGCGCAGCGGCGCACCGAGCGTCTGCGTCAGCTCGCCTGCCGCGTCGCGTTCGATCTGCACGAGATGCGGCACTCCCTCGACCGTCAGGGCGCCTACAAGCCGTGAGCCCGGTGCAAGGAGTGATTTCACGGCCTCCGGTATCTCCGTACAGGCTCCGTTGAGCAGGATGCGATCGAACCGGTCGCGGACGCGGGTGGCAAGACCATCCCCGACCTCCAGCTGAACCTTCCCGGCCTCGACGATCCTGAGGTGCTGGGCCGCGCTCTCCGCAAGGGTGCTGAAGCGCTCGACGGAAGTCACGTCGGCCTCGAGCTTCGCGAGCAGCGCCGTGACATAGCCGCTCCCGGTGCCCACTTCGAGCACCCTCTGGCCCGGCCTGACGCTAAGCGCCAGGAGCATCGCCGCAACCGTCCCGGGTCCCGTCATGGTCTGGCCGCAGGGCAGCGGCAGCGCAACCTCCGTGCGGGCGAGATCGGTGAAGCGGCGCGGGGCGAAAACCTCGCGCGGAACGAGCTCCATGGCGCGCAACAGCGCCGTGTCGCGGATGCCTTTCGCACGTAAGGACAGAATGAAGGACGCGGCGCCGATCGCCTGCTGCTCGATGCGGTTCTCCGCTTCAGGCAGGTCAGGCACATCCTCGTTCATGGCGTCCGCACCCCTACCCGCCGAAGGCTTGCGCGTAGCGCGTCAGGGTCGGCTCGTCGGTCATGTCGACGCGCAAAGGCGTGACGGCGATGCGCCGGTTGGCGATGGCCCAGAGATCGGTGCCGTTGCCGGGCGTGAAAGGGCGGCGCTCGAAGGCGATCCAGAAGTAAGGATTGCCGCGCCCGTCCTGGCGCTCGTCGAGGCGCAGGAGCTCCTGCGTGCGCTGGCCCTGGTTGACGAGGGCCGTTCCCTCGACCTCGTCCGGCTCGCAATCGGGAAAATTCACGTTGACGAGGATGCCCCGGTCCATTCCCGCTTCGCGGATCTTGCGGATCACCCCGGGGCCGTGATGCTCGGCGCATTGCCAGCGCGGCGCGTTGCGTGTGCCGGGGCCGTAGGCCTGCGACAGTGCGATGGAGGGAATCCCGAGAATCGTGCCCTCGATTGCGCCGGCCACGGTGCCGGAATAGGTCACATCCTCCGCCACGTTCTGCCCGCGGTTGACGCCAGAGAGAATGAGGTCGGGCCTTGCGCCCTTCATGAGGTGGCGCACGCCCATGATCACGCAATCGGTCGGCGTGCCCTTCACGGCGAAATGCCGCTCGGAGATCTCGCGCAGGCGCAACGGATCGTTGAGCGACAGCGAATGCGCGACGCCGCTCTGATCCGTTTCCGGCGCCACCACCCACACATCGTCCGACAGGGCGCGGGCGATCGCCTCCAGGGTCTTCAATCCCGGCGCATGGATGCCGTCGTCGTTGGTGCAGAGAATGCGCATGGTCTAAGCCTGCCGCTCGATACGGGTCATGCCGCCCATATAGGGCTGCAGCACCGACGGAATCGTGACGCTGCCGTCCTCGTTCTGGTAGTTCTCCAGCACGGCAACGAGCGTGCGGCCGACGGCGAGGCCGGAGCCGTTGAGCGTGTGCACGAAACGCGGCTGCTTCTCGCCGGCCGCGCGATAGCGGGCATTCATGCGTCGCGCCTGGAAGTCGGAGCAGACCGAGCAGCTCGAAATCTCGCGATACATCCCCTGCCCCGGCAGCCACACCTCGATGTCGTAGGTCTTGGTCGAGGAGAAGCCCATGTCGCCGGTGCAGAGCGTCATGGTGCGGAACGGCAGCTCCAGCTTCTTCAGCACGTTCTCGGCGCTGGTCAGCATGCGTTCGTGCTCGTCGGCGGAAGTCTCCGGCGTCGTGATCGAGACGAGCTCGCATTTCACGAACTGATGCTGGCGGATCATGCCGCGCGTGTCGCGGCCGGCGGAGCCCGCCTCGGCGCGGAAGCTCGGAGTCAGCGCGGTGAAACGCAGGGGCAATTCCTCCTCGGAGAGGATCTGCTCGCGCACGAGATTGGTGAGCGTCACCTCCGCCGTCGGGATCATGCCGTAGCGGGTATCCTTGATCATCTTGGCGATCGCATCGCGCGGCTGACCGTCGAGGGCTGCCGCGACGACCTGCTCGAGTGAATTGCCGGGGAAGGCCCAGAACTGATCGTCCTCGAACTTCGGCAGCTGCGCCGTGCCGAACATGGCATCGTCGCGCACCAGGAGCGGCGGGTTCACTTCCGTGTAGCCGTGCTCGTTCGTGTGCAGGTCGATCATGAACTGGCCGAGCGCGCGTTCAAGGCGTGCAAGCCCGCCCTTGAGCACGACGAAGCGCGAGCCCGAGAGCTTCGCCGCCGTCTCGAAATCCATCAGGCCGAGAGCCTCGCCGAGCTCGAAATGCTGCTTGGCGCTGTTCATGGTCGGCGGTGTGCCGGAGCGATGACGCTCCACGTTGCCGTGCTCGTCGGCTCCGACCGGCACGTCCACTTTCGGAATGTTGGGGATGGCAGCGAGCGCCTCGAACAAAGCTTTCTCGGCGGCGCGTTCGCCCTCCTCCAGCTCCGGCATCGTCTCCTTGATGCGGGCGACCTCGGCCATCAGCTCCTGCGCCCGCGCCTCGTCCTTCTTCGCCTTGGCCTGGCCGATTTCCTTGGACAGGGCGTTGCGGCGCTCCGTGGCCGCCTGCAGGGCGGAGACGGCGCTCTTGCGCCTGTCGTCGAGGGCGATCAGCTCAGCGGACAGGGGCTCCATGCCCCGGTTCCGGAGGCCTTGATCGAACGCCGCGGGATTGTCGCGGATGGAGCGGATGTCGTGCATGGGATTAAGACCTGCTTCGTGAAGCGGCCCTGCCCTTCGACATGACCGCCCCTTCAACTCTTGCCGAGGAAGGCGGTCGATGGGGAGACCTTTCGGCCTCCTACCCTTCCGCCGCGCGCGCGGCCTCGGCTTCCGCACGCTTCTTCTCGACCATGCGGACGGAGAAGATGGATGCCTCGTAAAGAAGCAAGGTAGGGATCGCAAGGGCGAACTGGCTGATCACGTCCGGCGGGGTAAGCACGGCCGCGAGCACGAAGACGATCACGATGGCATAGCGCCGCTTGTCCTTGAGGAATTGCGAATCGATGATTCCGGCGCGGGCGAGCAGGGTCAGGACTACCGGCAGCTGGAAGCAGATGCCGAAGGCGAAGATCAGGGTCATGATCAGCGACAGGTATTCGCTGACCTTGGGCAGGAACTCGATGGCGGGGCTGGAATCCGTCGCGAGCTGCTGCATGCCGACCGAGAAGCGCATGAGCAGCGGCATCGCGATGAAGTAGACGCAGGATGCACCGATGACGAAGAGCACGGGCGTCGCGACGAGATACGGCACGAAGGCCCGGCGCTCGTTCTTATAGAGGCCCGGAGCCACGAACTTGTAGATCTGGATCGCGATGATCGGGAAGGCGAGGAAGCCCGCGCCGAAAGCCGCCACCTGGATCTGCGTGAACAGGTATTCCAGGCCGTGCGTGTAGACGAGATGCGCCCTCTCGGGCGAGCCGACCGCGAGCACATAGGGCCAGACGAGCGCGTTGTAGATGTACTTCGCGCCGGCGAAGCAGATGAAGAACATTAACACGAACGCCACGAGCGCCTTGATCAGGCGCGAGCGGAGCTCGGTCAGGTGCTCGATCAGAGGCGCGCGCGAAGCCTCGACCTCATCGTCGTCAACGGCGGTGGTCATCCGGCTTTCGCGTCCGATTTCTGTGGTTCTTTGGAAAGGTGTTCGGCGAGAGCGGCCTGCTGGGCCTCGTATTCCGCCTCACGCCGCAGGGATTCGGCGATTTCCACGGCAGGATCGACGCTTGGCGGGGGCGGCAGCTCGGTCAGAGGATCGACCGGAGCCGGAGCCCGACCTTCCACCGCAGCCTGGATCGATGCGTCGGATGCCTCCGCAACCTCCTGAGGAGCCGACGGCACGACCTCCGCCGGAGAGATCTCCGGAGCGGCTTCTGGCGATGGGATCGCCTCGGGAGCCGCTGGGGCCGGCACGGGGGCCTCGATGGAAGTCTTCAGCTCGTCCCGGATCGTCTGGATCGGGTTGAAGTTCGTGCTGCCGACCGAGTTCACGGAGTCGTTCACGCCCTGAAGCTGCTTCTTGACCTCGTCGAGCTCGGCCTCACGCATGGCTTCGTTGAACTGGCCCTGGAACTCCGCCGCCATGCGCCGAAGCTTGCCGGTCACCTGCCCGACCGTGCGCAGAGCCTTCGGCAGATCCTTCGGGCCGATCACGATCAGTGCGACGGCACCGATCACCATGATCTCACCCCAGCTCATGTCCAACATGACGCGGCCTCGAACCTGCCCCTTGGGTACTCACGCATACTGACATGCCACGACAAGTGGCTGTGCATGAAAGCTTAACCGACCTTGTGATCGGTGGTTGCGGTGGTTGCGGTGCTCGTGGGAGTGCCGGGCTGATGGTCGATCGTACGAACGGGCTCGGAGGGCTGCGCAGGCGTCGCCGCCGTGGTCTCGTCCTCGGACATGCCCTTCTTGAAGGCTTTGATGCCCTTCGCGACATCGCCCATCATGTCGGAGATCTTGCCGCGTCCGAACAGCAGGACAACGATCAGACCGACAACGATCCAGTGCCAAATACTCGTGCCACCCATGGCAATTCCTCCTGCGCCCGAAAAGGCGCCATATTTCAATTCGATCTCGCCGCCAACCTATGCGTCGGACGCGGCGAAAACAAGGACATCCTTAGTATCGACCTCCACTCCGACATCCTGTCCCTCGGCAACGCCAACGGGATCGTGAACGCGGGCCTGGAGAGGACGGTCGATTCCCTGCACGTCTATATGCACGAGATCGACCTCGCCGAGGAAGCGACGAGACACCACACGCCCCGGAAGGCAGAAGCCCGCGGGCCTGAGCTTCAGGCCCTGCGGCCGCACGCAGACGATGGCCGGACCATCCTCCAGATGCGGCGCCGGAAAGACGCCGACGGCGCAGGAAACCCGACCGCTGCGGACGACGCCCTCAAGCTCGTTGAAGTCGCAGAAGAAGCGTGCGGCAAAGAGGTTCGCCGGCCGGTGATAGATCTCCTCGGCCTCCCCCTGCTGAATGATCCTGCCGGCGCGCATGAGCACGATCCGGTCGGCAATCCGCATCGCCTCCTCCGGATCGTGCGTCACGACGATGGTCGTTGCGCCCGTTTCTCTCAGGATTGCGACGGTTTCGTCGCGGATCGCGTCGCGCATGCGACGGTCGAGATTCGAGAACGGCTCGTCCATCAGCAGCACGCCGGGACGCGGCGCGATGGAGCGCGCGAGCGCGACACGCTGCTGTTCGCCGCCGGACAGGGTATGAGGATACTCGCCGGCGTAATGCTCGAGGCCGACGCGGGACAGTGCCCGGCGCGCGGCGACGCCCGCCTCCGCCGCGGAAAGATCCTTCAGACCGAACATGATGTTCTGCAGGATCGTCATGTGCGGAAAGAGGGCATAGTCCTGGAACATCAGGCCGATGCCGCGCCGCTCGGGCTCCAGGAACGTCCTCGGCCCGCTGACTTCGCGTCCGTCCATCAGCACCCGGCCGGAGGTCGGTGCTTCGACCCCTGCGGCGATGCGCAGCAGCGTGGTCTTCCCGCAGCCGGAATGGCCAAGCAGGCAGATGATCTCTCCCGGCTCGATGGTCAGCGAAACACCGTCGAGTGCCCGCAGGCTGTCATAGGCCTGAACGAGATTCTCGAAGGCGAGCTGGGCCGGGATCGAGGCGCCCGCGGTGCCGCGCTGCCCCCAGCGAGGCAGCCGAAACCGGTCGCGGGCGGAGCCGGCGGGATTTGAGGTCATTCCTCTCCCGCCTCGCTCCGGTGCATGTCCAGGGGCTGCTGCGGCTCGTCCTCGAGGGGATCCTCGTCCTCACGCAGGGCATCCGCATCGGAGGGAACAGGCACCGAGAAATCGGAGGGAACGCGGCCTTCGATGAAGCCCGCCCCTTTGAGCTCCTCCAGGCCCGGGAGGTCCTCGATGGCATCGAGGCCGAAATGCTCCAGGAAACCCGAGGTGGTGCCATAGGTGACGGGGCGGCCCGGCGCCTTCCTGCGGCCGCGCAGGCGGATCCAGCCCGTTTCCAGAAGCGTGTCGACGGTGCCCTTCGACGTTGCGACGCCACGGATCTCCTCGATCTCGGCGCGGGTTACCGGCTGGTGATAGGCAATGATGGCGAGCGTCTCCATGGCGGCGCGGGAGAGCCTGCGCTGCTCGACCACGTCGCGGGCCAGCACGAAGGACAGGTCGCTGGCAGTGCGGAAAGTCCATTTCCCGGCAACCCGGACGAGATTGACGCCACGCAAGGCATAGAGCTCGCTCAGGTCCTGCAGGATCCTGTCGACATCCGCGCCTTCCGGCAGGCGGCCGGCCAGATCTTCCGCGCTCAGGGGCGCCGCGGCTGCGAACAGCAGGGCTTCGGCGATGCGCATGGCCTCGCCGTGATCGGGCACATGATCCGGCTCCTGGCTGACCTCGGACTCGTCGGCCTCGGGCGTATCGATCGTTTCTTCTTCGTCCTGCATGTCGGGCAGCATCCTAGATTCCTGCCTCCGCCGGGTCGGCGATCGGCTTGACCCAGAGCGGAGCGAAGGCCTCGTCCTGCCGGAGCGTGAGCTTGCCCTCGCGCACCATTTCCAGGGTGGCGGAAAAGGCCGAGGCCATAACGGTCGAGCGCATCGAGGGCTCGACCATGTATTCCATGAGATAGGTGTCGAGGGTCACCCAGTCGCTCAAGTGCCCGACCAGGCGCTCCAGAGCCTCGCGCGCGTCGATCAGCGACCAGACGTTCCGCTTGTGCAGCGACACCCTGGCGTTGAACTGGATCTGCCGCTGGTGGGCATAGGCTTTGAGGAGGTCGTAGAGGCTCGCCTCGTAAATGGAATTGCGGTTGACGATCACGGGCTCGGGCGCCCCGCGGGCGAAGACGTCGCGGCCGAGCCAGGCGCGCTCGCCCATCTTCTTGGCGGCCTCGCGGATCGCCTCCAGGCGGCGCAGGCGCAGGGCCAGGGCCGAGGCGAGATCCTCGGCGCTCGGCTCCTCGCCCTTCGGCGGCTCGGGAAGCAGGAGGCGCGACTTGAGATAGGCGAGCCAAGCCGCCATCACGAGGTAATCCGCCGCCAGTTCGAGGCGCATGCGGCGGGCCGCCTCGATGAAGGCGATGTATTGCTCGGCGAGCGCCAGGATCGAGATGCGGTGCAGGTCGACCTTCTGGCGGCGGGCCAGTTCGAGCAGGAGGTCGAGCGGCCCCTCGAACCCGTCCACGTCGACGAGCAGAGCGGGCTCGCTTTCGGACCGCTCGGTCATCTCGACGTCTTCGAAAGGTAAGGGCTTTGCCATCGACGTACTCAACTCATCGCATTTCGAGCTTCATAAGCTTTAGGCGATCATCGCAAGCGCGGAATCGAGCCTGGACCTTGCATCCACAGGATCCAGAGGCTCCGGATCATGGGTGATCCGAGCTAACGCTGCGTTAGCGCGGCGAAGCGCGTCCCCTTCGAGAGCCGGAGTGGCCTCTGCGACTCCAGCCATCTCCTCCATCCGGCCATTGCAGTGGAGACCCATGTCGCAGCCGGCGGCGAAGGCGGCCTCGGTCCGGTCGCGGAACGAGCCCGAGAGGGCATGCATGGAGAGATCGTCGGTCATCACCAGCCCGTCATAGCCGATATGGCCTCGGACGATCTCGTCCATGACGATACGCGAAGTCGTGGCGGGGTTCTCCGGATCGAGCGCGGTGTAGACCACGTGGGCCGTCATCGCGAGGGGCATGTCGGTGAGCATGCGGAAGGGGGCGAAATCGTGCCGCTCCAGCTCCTCCCGCGAGGCCTCGACCACGGGCAGCGCCAGATGGCTGTCGGCGCCGGCCCTGCCGTGGCCCGGCATGTGCTTGACCACCGGCAGGACACCGCCGGCCAGCAATCCCTCTGCGGCGGCACGGCCCAAGATTCCCACCTCGCCGGGCGTCTTGCCGTAGGCCCGATCGCCGATCACGTCATGGGCGCCGGGCGACGGGACGTCGAGCACCGGCAGGCAATCGACCGTGATCCCGACCGCACGAAGATCGTGGGCGATCAGCCGCGCTCCGAGGCGTACGATCTCGCGCCGGACGAGCGGATCGTTGGCGTGCAGACGGCCATAGGTTGCTCCGGAGGGGTATTTCGGCCAGTGCGGCGGCCCCATGCGCTGAACCCGGCCGCCCTCCTGATCGATCAGGATCGGGGCATCGGTGCGCCCGACCGTCTCCCTCAAGGAGTCGCAGAGCGCCCTCACCTGCTCCGGGTTGTCCACATTGCGGCGGAACAGGATAAAGCCCCACGGCTTCGCTTCCCGAAAGAAAGCGACCTCGTCCGGGGTGAGTTCGAAGCCGGAGCATCCAGCAATAAAGGCGCGGATTGTCATACCCGCGCCTTACGTCCCCTGCTCGGCAGGGTCAAGGAATCTCACCCGCCACGCTTAAGCGGTTCTGTAATCAGTTCTTGGCGACGAAGCACTGGCCGCCCTGGCCCTGCAGCTTGGAGCAGAGGGAGGAGGCCTCCTCCTTCGGCAGCGGTCCGACACGGACGCGGTAGATCGTGTTGCCGTTCACCTCGGCCTTGCGGATCATTGCCGGCTTGCCCTGCAGATCCGGGAACTTGCGCTGATACGAGGCGAAGGCGGTCTGGGCAGCGGCTTCCGAATTGGCGAGGCCGAGCTGGACGGCGAAGCCACCGGTCGAGGTGGTCTCCGTCGTGGCGGGAGCGGTCGGCTGTACCGAGGCAACCTGAACCGGAGCCGGCGCGCTGGCAGGCGTTGCGGCCGCCGGAGCGGGTTTGGGGGTCGCAGCCGGCGTGGACGGCGCCGCGACCGGCGTGCTCGCCGCAGGGCGGGGCTGGGACGGCGTCGCCTGGGCAGGCGTCGCATGGGCGACTGGCGCGGCTTGCGCCTGCGGCGGCAGGGTCATGGCTCCGGCGGCGGCAGTCGCGACCGGCTGCGCGGCCGGAGGCTCGGCGCCGGCAACGGTGCCGTCAGGGCGAATGGTGACGGTGCGGACCTTGCGCGGCTCGCCGAGGTTCAGGCTCGCGGTCTGGTGCGGCTTCACCGATACGCCGGGCACGGTGCCGCCCGTGGCGTCGGCCACGGCGTTGCCGTTCATGCGCACGGCCTGCTGGACATCGACCGGCTGCTCCTCGCGGTTGACCACCTTGGTGGCCCCGCTTTGGGCGGCACGCTCGTAGATCTGCTTGTTCTGGTTCGGGATTTCGACCCCGCCCGGGTTCTGCGGCTGAACCTTGGTCGGCTCGTTGTTGGCCTTGATCAGCGGCGGCTCGCCACCCGTGATCGCAGCCGAACCGGAGGCGAGGTAGGCCCCGCCGCCGCCCAGCACCACGGCGCCGATGACGGCCGCGATGGCGATTGCGCCCTTGCGGGAGCGAGGCCTCTCGACCGGCGCATAATCCTGATCCTGCTCGTAATCCTGGTCCGGGTACTGCGCGGCCTGATCGGCGTAGTAGTCCTGGGCATAGGCCTCGTTGCCGTAGGCGTCCTGGTGCTGCGGCGCGGGCGCCTGCGCATAGGCCGGCTCATGGTGACGGACATTGGCCTGGGGATAGGCGTCATGGGCATAGGACTGTGCCGGGTGCACCGCCTGCGGAGCGCGGGCCGGAGCTGGCGTCATAGTGTCGCGGACGGCGAAAAGGTCGTCGATGGAAGCGCCCTGCTGGCGCTGACGGGGCGAGCCGTCATTGGCCAGAATCGACTGAAATGGGTCGTCCTGCCCCACGATCCGGGCCAATTCTGCCAGCGGATCGCTCCGTCCGACGGAAGTCTGCTGGGTCTGCGGATTGCCCGCCTGGGCGAGTTGCCGTTCGATCTCGTTAAAGTCGACGGCAAAACGGGGCTTTACTGATTCGCTCATGCGCCGGATCTCCAGTTACGCGACAGGAGCACCCGTTGCTCCGCCGGCACGACGTGACAGGACCCGACGAAGAATCTCCCTAAGCGCTTGAATCGCCTCAGAGAACACTATCGCATTTCGTCGGGGGCCATAACGCCCAGGATTGCGAGACCAGATGCAAGCACGCCCTTCAGGGCATGCACCAGAGCGAGTCTCGCTTTCGTTGAATCTTTATCAGTTAGATTAACAAAGCGTAATTGCGGCAAGTCTTTGCCCTTATTCCATAAGCTATGGAAGGCGCTGGCCAGATCGTAAAGGTAAAACGCGACCCGATGCGGCTCGTGAGCCTCCGCCGCGGCCTCGATGGTGCGAGGAAACTGGGCAATGCGGTGGACGAGGTCCATTTCCGCTTCGTCACTGAGAATCGACAGGTCGGCCTTCGCCAGCTCCGCCGCCGAGAAATCGGCGCCCGGGAACGCCTCCGCCGCCTGCCGGAACACCGAGGCGCAGCGGGCATGGGCATACTGGACGTAGAAGACCGGGTTGTCCTTGGACTGCTCCACCACCTTGGCGAGGTCGAAATCCAGGGTCGCATCGTTCTTGCGGAAGATCATCATGAAGCGGGCTGCATCCCGGCCCACCTCGTCGACCACTTCGCGCAGGGTGACGAAATCGCCCGAACGCTTGGACATCTTCACCGGCTCGCCGCCACGCAACAGCTTCACGAGCTGGCACAGCTTCACGTCGAGATCGGCCTTGCCGTCCGAGACAGCCTTCACGGCCGCCTGCATGCGCTTCACGTAGCCGCCATGGTCTGCGCCCCACACGTCGATCATGGAAGCGAAGCCACGCTCGAACTTCGAGCGGTGATAGGCGATGTCGGAGGCGAAATAGGTGTAGGAGCCGTCCGATTTCAGCAGCGGACGGTCCACCTCGTCGCCGAAGGAGGTCGCGCGGAACAGAAGCTGCTCCCGGTCCTCCCAATCCTCGTCCTTCTGGCCCTTGGGCGGCGGCAGGCGGCCCATATAGACGAGATCGCGACCGCGAAGCTCCGTGATGAGCTCCTTCACCTGATCCGCCGGACCGAGCTGCAGGGAGCGCTCGGAGAAGAACACGTCGTGGTGGATGTTGAGCGCCGCGAGGTCGTCGCGGATCATGTCCATCATGGCGGCGATGGAAGCCTCGCGGACGAGCGGCAGCCACTCGGCCTCCGGCTTGTCGAGCAGGCTCGGGCCGTATTCCTTGGCAAGCCGCTCGCCGACCGGCTTCAGGTAATCGCCCGGATAGAGGCCTTCCGGGATCGTTCCGATATCGTGGCCGAGAGCCTCCCTGTAGCGGAGATAGGCCGAGCGGGCGAGCACGTCGACCTGCGCGCCGGCGTCGTTGATGTAGTACTCGCGGGTGACCTTGTAGCCGGCGAAATCGAGCAGGCCGGCGAGCGCATCGCCGAAGACCGCGCCGCGGCAGTGGCCGACATGCATCGGACCGGTCGGGTTGGCCGAGACGTATTCCACGTTGACGGGAGCGCCCGCCCCCTGCCCGCTCCGGCCGAAGCCGTTCGTATCGACGACGGCCGCGCGCAAAACCTCGTGCAGCACCGATGGCGCAAGCCGGATATTGATGAAGCCGGGCCCGGCGATCTCGACCTTGGTGACGCGCGGATCGTCCTGCAGATCGGCGACCAGAAGCTCGGCCAGGGCGCGCGGATTCATGCGCGCCTCCTTGGCCAGCACCATGGCGGCGTTGGTGGCGAGATCGCCATGGGAGGGATCGCGCGGCGGCTCGACCACGACGCGGCTGACATCCAGCCCCGATGGGATCTTGGCCCCTTCGGCCAACCGGCCGAGCGCATCCGCAACCCGTTTCTCAAACAGCCCGAAAATGTTCATGGTACTTCATCTCAATGGGCGATAAGGCCCCGATCTCAGCCAACCAACGCTCACTTAAGCCCTCATCCTGAGGAGGCCGTCAGGCCGTCTCGAAGGATCAGGGCGCCTCCAGTGCATTCTGGATCCTCCTTCGAGACGCCGCTGCGCGGCTCCTCAGGATGAGGGCTGCGTCGTTTGGCTCGCGAAGGCTCAGCCGCGCCTAACGCAAGTCCGGCGTCGCGTCAAACAGGCGTCGGTGCTCGAGGATCGCATAGCGGTCCGTCATGCCGGCGATGTAGTCGGCCACCCGCCGGGCAAGCCGCGGCTCGTCGTCCTTCGGTAGATCGGTCTGCCATTCCTCCGGCATCGTCTCCGGCTCGGCCTTGAAGCGTCGGAACAGGTCGCGCAGCACGTCGTCGGCCTGGGCCCGCACCCGCATGACGTCGGGGTGGCGATACATGCGGGCATAGAGGAAGCGCTTGATCGAAGCATCGGCCTCATTCATGCCTCTCGAGAAGCAGATCACCGATTCGCCCGCCTGCCGGATGTCCTCGGCCTTCTGCGGCGCCAGCGCCGCGATCCGGCGCTCGCCCTCCGCCACGACGTCCTCGACGAAGCGCGTGATGACGCGTCGGGTCAGCTCGTGGATGCGGCGCGACAGGTCGAGATTCGGATAGCGCGCCTCGATCTCCTCAAGCAGCGCGGCCAGGAACGGCACCTCGCGCAGATCCTCGATCCGGAACAACCCCGCCCTCAAGCCATCGTCGATGTCGTGGGCGTCATAGGCGATGTCGTCGGCGATCGCCGCGGCCTGGGCCTCTCCCCCGGCATGGGTGGCGAGTCCCAGGTCCTGGAGGGCGTTGTATTCGAGAATCGCCAGGGGAACGCCGCGGGCGGCATAGCGCAGGGTCGGATTGCCCTCGGCATCGAGCAGCGGCCCGTTATGCTTGACCAGCCCCTCCAGGGTCTCCCAGGTCAGGTTCAGCCCGTCATATTCCGCGTAGCGGCGCTCGAGGCGGGTCACGACGCGCAGGGCCTGGGCGTTATGGTCGAAGCCGCCGAAACCCGCCATGCACTCGTCGAGGGTGTCCTCGCCGGTATGGCCGAAGGGCGTATGGCCGAGGTCGTGGGAGAGCGCCAAAGCCTCGGCGAGATCCTCGTCGAGCCCGAGGGAGCGGGCCAGCGCCCGGGCGATCTGACTCACCTCGATGGTGTGGGTCAGCCGGGTCCGGAAATGGTCGCCCTCGTGATAGACGAAGACCTGAGTCTTGTGCTTGAGCCGGCGGAAGGCCGAGGAATGGATGATCCGGTCCCGGTCGCGCTGGAACTCGCTGCGGGTCGGGGAAACGGCCTCGGGAAAAAGGCGCCCGCGGCTTCCCCATGGGTCGCAGGCGTAGGAAGCTCGCCATCTCTCGCCAAAGGGCCGCACGATCATCACCGGGTTGAAGCCTTGTCAGAGGGCACTTACCTTGCTCTTGAGATCATATGCAAGAATTGCGTCCTTGAATGGACTGGAAGTGTTCATGACCGGTATCACCCTGACCGACCGCGCCGCCCGCCGCATCAACGAGATCATGGCCGCCGAGCCTGACGGCTCGCACTTGCGAATCAGCGTGAACGGAGGCGGCTGCTCCGGGTTCCAATACGCCTTCGACGTGGACCGGACCCGGCAGGACGACGACCTCGTGATCGAGAGGGACGGGGCCACGGTGGTCGTGGACGAGGTCTCGATCCAGTATATGGACGGCTCCGTCATCGATTTCGTGGACGATCTGATCGGCCAATCGTTCAAGATCGAGAACCCTCACGCCACCGCCTCCTGCGGTTGCGGCACCTCGTTCTCGCTATAAAGCCTTTTCCAGCCCGGCTCGGGGATTCACCATGAGATATCGCTCCCGCGCAGGCATCTGCGCGCTCGCTCTGATCGCCGGTACGGCGGCGCTGCAGTTCGAACCCGCCGTGGTTCGCGACCTTGACTTCGGCCACGACGGCGAACGGCTGACGATCGGAGCCGTCAAGGTCTCGCTCTGGAGCGCGGCCTTCGCGCAATCCGCCGACAGCGTCAGCCTGGACGATGTGCGCCTCACCATCGGGCCGACCACCTATGAAGCGAAGCGCATCGAGTTGACCGGCACGTCCTCGTCGCGCGCCGATATCGAGGCGCTGTTGTCCTCGTCCTCGACGGAGCCGATGGAAAGCCGGCTGAAGCGCATCACCGCGAAGCAGATCACGATCCCCGAAGCCCGGGTGACGCAGGTTTTGGGCAAGGAAAGCCAGACGACCACGTACAAGAACACCGTCTTGAAGGACGTCGCCAACGGCCGGATCGCCTCGGCGCTGTTCGAGACGAGCGCCACGCAGGCGAGCGGCGCCAAAGGTAACGTGCTGATCAGCACCGGGCGCGCGTCCATGGACGATTTCGACCTGCCGGCGCTGGCGAGGCTCTACGAGACGAAGGCGGAGGGCGCCTCGCCCCCGTTCACCAGGATCTACGGCGCCTTCGCGATCGACAACGTCGAGTTCGCGGACAATGAAACCGATACGGTCTTCAAGGTCGCCCGCATCGGCGGCAGGGATTTCCTGGCACGTCCGACGAAGGATTCCTGGACCGGTACGGCCGGCATCCTGACCGAGATGGCCGACCGCAAAGATCTCTCGGCCGAAGAACAGGGCCGCCTCCTCCCGGCCATCGCGGACCTTTTGGAAGCCTTCCAGATCGGCTCCATGGAAGCCTCCGGCATCGAGGCGACATCGAAGAGCAGCGATTCTCCCGGTCAGGTTCGCATCGCCCACATCGCTTATACGGGCGGTGCGGAAGGCAAGCCCGCGGATGTGCGCTGGGAGGGCTTCGAGTTTTCCGACAAGGACAACCGCGCGAAGCTCGATTCGTTAAGCTTCACCGGGTTCTCGTTCCGCCAGACGATCGAGGGTCTGCGCAACCTGCCGGGCAAGTCCCTCGACGACCTCGATCCCACCACTGCCCGCAGCCTCGTCCCGACGCTCGGCACGGTGAAGCTCTCCGGTTTCTCCCTCGACGGGACGAGCGACGATGACGGCAAGAAAGTGAAGGTCCAGGCCGCCTTCAAAGGCCTCGAGCTCACGGCGGAAAAGCCGGTGAATGCGGTTCCGACCAATATCAGGATCGGGCTTCAGAACTTCACGATGGCGCTGCCGTCGAGCAGCACGGACGACGGCATCAAGGAACTGGTTGCCCTCGGTTACAAGAACATCGACGTCTCGCTTCTCGCCGCCGCTACGTGGAACGAGGCCGCGAACGAGATCGCCCTGAGCGAGGTCTCGTTCCAGGGCCAGGACATGGGCAACTTCGCCGTGACCGGAATCATCGGGAATGTCGGCCGCGACCTTTTCGATGCCGACACCGCCATCGCGGCCGTGGCGCTTGCAGGAGCGCGGGCGAAGGCGCTCGATATCACGGTCGAGAACAAGGGATTGTTCGAGCGCTATCTCGACAAGACCGCGAAGGAGCAGAAGACCAAGCCGGAATCGCTGCGCCGCACCTATGCCGCCGGCGCGGCCTTCGTGGTGCCGGCCATGATCGGCAGCTCCGAGCCCGCCCGCAATCTGAGCCAGGCCATCGCCCGCTTCATCGCCAAGCCCGGCAAGCTCACCATCAACGCCACGCCCAAGGACCCGTCAGGTTTCGGCATCGTGGAAGCGGTACTGATGCCGGATCCGAAGGCGATCTTCGATCAGCTGAATGTGAGCGCGAAGGCGGAGTAGTAACCGCTTCGCGCAAGCACGCTTCACTCTGTTTAGATGTCATGGCCGGGCTTGTCCCGGCCATCTCGATACGGAAAAGCGCCGCGCCTCATTCAATCGGGATCACCGGCACGAGGCCGGTGATGACGTGGTGGTGGGACCTCCATCTAGGAGCGCCGCAGAGCGTCAAGACATCAAATCAGCGTCGGCTGATCCGCTTCCGCCGCCTGCGCCTCCACGACCGCGATGGCCGTGAGGTTGACGATGCCGCGCGCCGTCACCGACGGCGTCAGGATATGCGCGGGCTTGGCCGGACCGATGAGGATCGGGCCGACGGGCAGCGAATCCGCGAGAACCTTCGTGAACTGGAACGCGATGTTGGCAGCGTCCAGGTTCGGCATGATCAGCACGTTCGCTTCGCCTTTCAGGCGCGAGCCGGGATAGATGCGGTCGCGGATCATCTGGGACAGCGCCGCATCCGCCTGCATCTCGCCGTCGACCTCGAGTTCGGGAGCACGCTCGTTGATGCAGGCGAGCGCCTTGCGCATCTTCACCGCCGAGCGGGTGTCGGCGGCGCCGAAATCCGCATGCGAGAGCAGCGCGATCTTGGGCTCCATGCCGAAGCGGCGCACATGGCTGGCGCAGGCGATCGTCATGTCGGCGATCTCCTCCGCCGTCGGATCGAACTGCACATGGGTGTCGGCGAGGAAGTACGCGCCCTTCGACGTGATGACGAGCGACAGGGCCGCCATCTCGTGCACGCCGGGCGCCAGCCCGATGATGTCCTTGATGTGCTTGACGCGGGACTGGAAGCGCCCTTCCATGCCGCAGATCAAAGCATCCGCATCCCCTCGCCGCACGGCGAGCGCGCCGATGACGGTGGAGTTGGTGCGTACCAGGGTTTTTGCCGCATCCGGCGTAATGCCCTTGCGGCCCGCCGCCTCCACATAGGTCGCGACATAGTCGCGATAGCGCGGATCGTCCTCCGGATTCACCAGTTCGAAATGCTTACCCATCTCCATGGACAGGCCGAAGCGCTTGATGCGTGCCTCGACGACGCTCGGGCGGCCGATCAGGATCGGCTTGGCGATGCCCTCCTCGACGATGACCTGCACCGCGCGCAAGACGCGCTCGTCCTCGCCCTCGGCATAGATCACGCGCTTCGGATCGGCCTTCGCCTGCGAGAACAGGGGCTTCATGATGAAGCCGGAGCGGAACACGAAGCGGCCGAGGGATTCGGCGTAAGCCTCGAGATCCGCGAGCGGCCGCGTGGCGACGCCGGAATCCATCGCCGCCTTCGCCACCGCCGGCGCGATGCGCAGAATGAGGCGCGGATCGAACGGGCTCGGAATCAGGGACTTCGCGCCGAAAGGATGCGCCTCGCCTCCGTAGGCGCGGGCGACCACCTCGGATGGCGCCTCGCGGGCGAGCCCGGCGATGGCCTTCACGGCCGCCGCCTTCATCTCCTCGTTGATCGTGGTCGCGCCGACATCGAGCGCGCCGCGGAAGATGTAGGGGAAGCACAGGACGTTGTTGACCTGGTTCGGATAATCCGAGCGCCCGGTGCAGATCATCGCGTCGGGACGCGCGGCCTCCGCCTCTTCGGGCATGATCTCGGGGTATGGATTGGCGAGCGCCATGATGAGCGGGCGCGGCGCCATCTGGGCGAGCAGTTCCGGCTTCAGCACGCCGCCGGCCGAGAGGCCGAGAAAAACGTCGGCGTTCGGGATCACGTCGGCGAGCGTGCGGGCGTCGGTGTCCTGCGCATAGACCGATTTCCAGCGGTCCATGAGCTCGTTGCGGCCCTCATGGACCACACCCTTGATGTCCGTGACCCAGATGTTCTCGCGCCTGGCGCCGAGCGACACGAGGAGATTGAGGCAGGCGAGCGCTGCGGCGCCTGCACCCGAGGTGACGATCTTCACGTCCTCGATGCGCTTGCCGGCGAGTTCGAGCGCGTTCGTCACCGCGGCGCCGACGATGATCGCCGTGCCGTGCTGGTCGTCGTGGAAGACCGGGATGCCCATGCGGGCCTTCAACCGCTCCTCGACCTCGAAGCATTCCGGCGCCTTGATGTCCTCGAGATTGATGCCGCCGAAGGTCGGCTCGAGCGCCGCGATCACCTCGACGAGCTTGTCGACGTTGGTCTCGGCCACCTCGATGTCGAACACGTCGATGCCGGAGAATTTCTTGAACAGGACCGCCTTGCCCTCCATCACGGGCTTGGAGGCGAGCGGGCCGATATCGCCGAGACCGAGAACGGCCGTGCCGTTCGAGATCACCGCCACCAGGTTCTGGCGCGAGGTGAGGTTGGCGGCCTCGGCCGGATCGGCGGCGATGGCCTCGCAGGGGGCGGCGACGCCTGGGGAATACGCCAGCGCCAGGTCGCGCTGGTTGCCGAGAGGCTTGGTCGGCTGGATCTCAAGCTTTCCGGGGCGCGGATACTGATGGTAGAACATCGCACCCGATTTCAGATCCTGCGAGATGTTGTCTCCCATCCCCGACGCTCCTTGCAACGACCAAACCAATCCGGAGGCCCTTGTGCGCGTGCTGCCCCCCTTCGTCAATGTTCTTCTCCGGCCTTTCGAGGCCGCACGATGAAGCTTCGGCACCGCCTGAAGAACTGGCGCAACCCGCACAACCAGACCCGCGTCCATCTCGCCCGCATGGCCGGCCGCTACGGCTACGAGATCGGCGAATATACCTACGGCAAGCCGAAGGTGCGTTTTCCCGAGTCGGGCAAAAAGCTCACCATCGGCCGCTACGGCTCCATCGCCGACAAGGTCGAGATCCTGCTCGGCGGCAACCATCGCACCGAATGGGGCACGACCTATCCCTTCTCCGCTTTCCCGGATCTCTGGCCGTCCGCGCCTCGGAGCGAGGACTATCACACCTCCCGCGGCGACGTGACCATCGGCCACGACGTCTGGCTCGGCTCAGGCGCGATCGTCATGTCTGGCGTGACGGTGGGGCATGGCGCCGTCGTGGCAGCCCATGCCGTCGTGACGAAGGACGTGCCGCCCTACGCCATCGTCGGCGGCAACCCCGCCAAGGTCATCCGCTATCGCTTCGACGAGGAGACCGTCGCCGCCCTGCTCGACGCTCAATGGTGGGATCTGCCGCGCGACAAGATCGCGACCCTGATCCCACTGCTGCAGAGCGACCGGATCCGCGAACTGGTCGCGGCGGTCAGGGTGCTGCGGGCTCAACCGTCCTGAGCGTCCGGCGGCCGAGCGCTTTGGCTTTCAAGCCGAGAGCCGGCTTCTCGATCAGGGTCCAGGACAGGGCCGCGACCATAAGCGTGATCGCGAGCGAAGGCGCCAGCAGCAGACCGGCGGCGGCGCTCGGCCAGAGCGCGTGCAGGCTCTGCTGGATCGGCCAGCCGTAGAGGTAAGTGCCGTAGGACAGATCGGCCTTGGGCTCATAGGCGAAGCGGGTCACCGCGGGCGCCAGGGCAAGCCACAGGATGCCATAGGCCGTTCCGGTGAAGAGCAGCGTTTTATAGAGGAAGGTGTCGGCGCTCAGCCAGGTGACGAGGATCAGCGCCAGCACGACCGAACCCGAGAGGCGAGCCCGGTCGCGCCAGACGTAGAGCGCGCCGCCGAAGGCGAAGATCAGCGGCAGGCGAAGCGCCGTTTCCATGCCCTTCGGCGCATCGGGCCGCAGAAGATCCAGCCCGGCAAGACCGAGCGCCAGCCCGACCACGAGGCCGAGCGCGGCGATGCGGGACCGCAGCAGCCCGACAAGGCCGATGAGGAAGACGCCCGCATAGCACATGACCTCGTATTTGAGGGTCCACACCGTGCCCATGGGAAACGAGAAGGGATTATCGGCGAACACACCCGGCAGGGCGATGTTGGTCTTGAAGCTCAGAAGCGTCGACTGGATGAAGCGCCGCAGGCCGGGGCTGACGAAATATTCTTCGGCCGGCAGCGTGGTCATTGCGGCGCCGAGGAGAAGCGACACCGCGAGCACCGCCACGATCAGCCCCGGTGCGATGCGCAGGGTTCGGGCGATGGCATAATCACGCCAGCCGCGCCGATCGAAGCTCATGGTGACGAGGAAACCGGAGATGGCGAAGAAGCCGTTCACCGCATGCTCGCCGAGGGTGAAGCCGGTGGAGGTGGTCAGAGGCTCGTCGGTGATGGTGCCGGTGGTGACGCTGAATGCATGGGACAGGACGACGGCGAGCGCCAGGGCGAGCCTGATCAGGCCGAAATTGTTCTTCTCGTGGCCTAAGGCTGTCGAGACGCTGGGAGCGCCGTTGAGAAATGCCAATATGCTCATGACAGATTTTCGCGCTCCAGCGCCTTCTCGCCCTTCAGGAAAGCGAGTGCCCCCGCCGCCGAGCCGGCATAGCGTTCGACGAGCTTGCGCCGGAAGGTCAGGCTCGCAGCCGCCGCCTTCAACGCATTGATCGCGAACATGCCGGGCGCCGGGTTCGGCAACCCGTATTTGCGGCTCACATAGGCCCGCGACCAGGCCTGATGCCAGCGCGAGGTGAAGATGCGACCGCGCTTCTCGCCGCTCGAGCGCCCACGGCCATGGCGCACGATGGCTTGCGGCACATAGACCAGAGCGGCGCCGGAATCCGCGATGCGGCGGCAGAGATCGTCATCCTCGTAGAACAGGAAGATGCTCTCGTCGAAACCGCCGAGCGCGAGAAACACGTCGCGGCGGATGAGGAAGCAGGCGCCGGAGAAGAACGGCGCGCAGGCTTCGCCCTCGGGGAGCACGAGCTTGCCGTCGGGATTGGTCAGCGAGGTCGCGAGCAGCGAACGCGGCTGATAGAATACGCGCCCGTCGGGCTCGACGATCTGCGGCGCGAGAAGCACCGCATCGGGATAGCGCCGCGCCGCATCGACGAGGCACGCGACCGCGCCGTTCTCGACGACGCAGTCCGGATTGACGACGAGCAGGAACTCGCTCTCTGCCGCCCGCGCGCCGATGTTGTTGGCGCGGCCATAACCCTCGTTGCGGGCATTGCGGATCACCCGCGCCCCCTGCCCTTCGGCCATCGCGGGGGTGGCGTCCGCCGAGGCGTTGTCGACCACGAGCGCGGGGACGCCATCCGCCTGCAATGCGCCGAGACACTCCGGCAGCGCATGGGCGCTGTCGAAGGTCACGACGATGGCGGTGACGTCGTCGCTTCTCATTTCTCCGGCAAATTCGTCCGGATGTGCAGCTCGCGCAGCTGCTTCGGAGTCGCTTCGGAGGGCGCGCCGAGGAGCAGGTCTTCCGCCTTCTGGTTCATCGGGAACAGCGTGATCTCGCGCAGGTTATGCGCGCCGCAGAGCAGCATCACGATGCGGTCCACGCCCGCCGCCATGCCGCCGTGGGGCGGCGCGCCGTACTGGAACGCACGGTACATGCCGCCGAACCGCTCCATGACCTCCTTCTCGCCGTAGCCGGCGATCTCGAAGGCCTTCACCATCCGGTCGGGACGGTGGTTGCGGATCGAGCCCGACGCCATCTCGTAGCCGTTGCAGACCATGTCGTACTGGAAGGCCGTGATCTTGAGGATCTTGTCCTTGTCCGAGAGGTCGAGCGCCATGAACTCGTCGTGGTCGTAATCGGCCATGGAGAACGGGTTGTGCGAGAAGTCGATCTTCTTCTCGTCCTCGTTCCACTCGTATTGTGGGAAGTCGACGATCCAGCAGAATTCGAAGCGGTCCTTGTCGATGAGGCCGAGCTCGTCGCCGATGCGGGTGCGCGCCTTGCCGGCGAGCGAGGCCGCCTTGTCCTCGGCGCCGGCCGAGAAGAACACCGCGTCGCCCGCCTTGATGCCGGCCTTCTCGCGGATCACGGCTTGCGCCGCTTCCGGGATGAACTTGGCGATCGGACCCTTGGCCTGGATCTGCCCGCCCTCTTCCTCGAACACGATGTAGCCGAGGCCGGGCGCGCCTTCCGTGCGGGCCCAGTCGTTGAGCTTGTCGAAGAAGGAGCGCGGCTGCGAGGCGGCACCGGTCGCCGGGATCGCACGCACGACGCCGCCCGACTTGATCACGTTCTTGAACGCGTTGAAGGTCACGTCCTCACGGGTGAACACCTCCGACACGTCGGCGATGATCAGCGGGTTGCGCAGGTCCGGCTTGTCGTTGCCGTATTTCAGCATGGACTCGAAATACGGGATGCGCGGAAAGACCTCGGTCACCGGCTTGCCGTCGGCGAAATCCTTGAAGGTGTCGCGGATCACGGGCTCCATGGTCTGGAACACGTCTTCCTGCGTGACGAAGCTCATCTCCACGTCGAGCTGGTAAAACTCGCCCGGCAGACGGTCGGCGCGCGGGTCCTCGTCGCGGAAGCAGGGAGCCATCTGGAAATACCGGTCGAAGCCGGAGATCATGATCAGCTGCTTGAACTGCTGCGGCGCCTGCGGCAGAGCATAGAACTTGCCGGGATGGATCCGCGAGGGCACCAGGAAGTCGCGCGCGCCCTCCGGGGACGAGGCCGTCAGGATCGGCGTCGTGAACTCGAAGAAGCCGCTCGACTTCATGCGCGAGCGGAGCGCATCGATGATCGCGCCGCGCTTCATGATGTTATTGTGCAGCTTCTCGCGGCGCAGGTCGAGATAGCGGTAGGTGAGACGGGTCTCCTCCGGATACTCCTGGTCGCCGAAGACCGGCATCGGCAGCTCGGCCGCGGGGCCCAGCACCTCGATATCGGTGATGTAGACTTCGATCAGGCCCGTGGGGAGTTCCGCGTTCTCGGTTCCGGCCGGACGCTTGCGCACCTTGCCGTCGACCCGGATCACCCATTCCGAACGGGCCGCCTCGGCCTGCTTGAAGGCCGGGGAATCCGGATCGATCACGCATTGCGTCATGCCGTAATGGTCGCGCAGGTCGATGAACAGCACGCCGCCATGGTCACGGATGCGGTGGCACCAGCCGGAGAGCCGGGCAACCTGGCCGACATCGGATTCGCGGAGCGCGCCGCAGGTGTGGGAGCGGTAACGGTGCATGGAGGCGGACATGGGCAAGCCTGCTGGTTCGATTTGAAGCGCAACATCCATGGGAGGCCAGGGAAGTCAAGGACGAAGGAGGAAATGGGGCCACACGGGGTGCTCCTAGGGGCGGGGCCGCCGTCATTCCGGGCGCCGCAGGCGATCCGGGATCGTTCTTAGAACGAGGTCCTTGATCCTCGACATTGTCATCCCCGCGCGGGCGGGGATCCGGACCCACGCCGTCTCAGGACGAGACGATCCGTGTCGCGCATGGTTCTGCAGCGTCGGCGGCTATGGATCCCGGATCTCCGCTCCGCTTCGTCCGGGATGACAGTACGACACTCCTCCCGGGAGGATGTTTCCCTCCGCTGTCATCACATCCTCCCTCGTCATCCCCGGGCTTGTCCCGGGGACCCACGTCTTCGAGACCGGAATCCTCGCCCTCCCATGTCGTCACCTCCCCGGACTTGTTCCGGGGATCAGTGCCGGTGACCTCAATGCGGTGAGGCGCCGCGCCTCCCAAGACGTGGGTGCCCGGGACGAGCCCGGGCATGACGCGGTGGATATCACGACGGCGGCGGATGGGATGACAGCAGAGGGTCGCATGACCGAGAGGGTGCCGTGAGGGGCCTTGTCATTCCCGGCCTGCGGCCGCCGGGGATGACACCCTCCACGTCATGGCCGCACTGGTTGCGGCCACCCACGTCTTTAAGAACCGCGACGCTGCACAAGACGTGGATACCCGCGACAAGCGCGGGCATGACGGCAGAGGGGGCGGGGAGAGGGGCCGTGCTCGACGTCCAACGCCCCCTCTCCCGGCTCACTGGCGTTCGCCACCCTCCCCCGCAGAGGGGGGAGGGTTCGCGCGGCGCGTCATGGCCATCCCGATCGAACAAGCGCCGCGCTTCACCGTATCGGGATCACCGGCACAGGGCCGGTGATGACGTGGAGATTGGCATGAAGGGTAGCGTCGTCCTGGCACAGTAAGGTGCTAGCTCGCGCCAGGAAACCATTCAGTGTGGCTGTCGCCCGTGCGGCCGTAATAGACGGCGCGGCGGCCGGCGAGCGTGACGAAATAACCGACGCAGCCGGCGGCGGCGATGCGCTCGCAGAATTCCCGGTACTTGATCACCCCGCCCTGGCTGGCGCGGATTGCGGCCTCGACACCCTCGGATGAGAAAGCCTTGGCCGGAGAACTCACGGAGCGACAGGGCACGGTCTCGAACGATCCGTCCGCCTGGTAATAGGTCTTGGTCGCACAGACGAGATCCGCGTGATAGCGCTCGATCCCGATCTCCGAGAGCGCCGTGACCACCTCCGGAAATGTGATCCGCTCCTCATCCGAGGCCTCCGTCATCGCGCGCACGACATCCTTCCCACGGGTCTCCATGAGGTGCTCCTTTCCACGTTGCAGTTTCGCTCGTTGTCCGAAACGGCCGATCCGCTCACGCGACCGGGGCGCTTCGTAATCCCTGCCGCCGGACGATCTCCTTCATGGCTGTCTCGATGGCAGTCCATTCGGCGTGGTCGAGATGCCCGAAAAATTCCTTGTCGTTCTCGTCGGCAAGCGCAGCGAGAACGGGCAGCAGGGTGCGGCCCTCCTCCGTCAGCGCGAGACGCTGCGCGCGCCGGTCCTCGTCGTCGGCCTTCCGAACCGCCAGCCCCTTGGCCGCGAGCCTGTCGACGAGCTTCGAGATCGCCCCCCGGGTCATCCCGAGCCGCTCGGCGAGCTTGTTCGGCGCGACGGCCTTCGCATCGAACAGGTCGCGCATCACGACCCACTCGGCAACGGTGACGTCGTGGACCGCCAGCTTGAGGCTGAAGGCATGCGACACCTGGTTCGAGACGAAGCGCAGCCAATAACCCAGATGAGCCTCCAAAGGGCTCACGGAGGCAGGATCGTTCGGCATCGGCTCCTCATTTGTTGACTAGGAAACTAGATCGATCTAGTTTCCTAGTCAACCGTATTTCTCCGGCCTGTTCGATGCCCTGGCGAACGAGCGCCGGCCCTAAATCCGGCGGTCGCGGCTTGGGCGCATACAAACCCTTAATTTTCAACATATTCCCTGCATTTCCAGGTGACGGGCACCTTGCAGAACAAAGCATGAATATCCATATACTTCCTATGGTTAGCACTCTCGCCACATCCCTGCTGAAACCGGCCCGGAATGCTCCTGTCGAGGAACGGGTCGAGGGCAACTGGCGCGTCTATCCGCTGGAGGGCGCGCTGGAGCTCGACTACATGGATCAGGCCGGCAACCAGAGCCGGCGCTGGCTGATCGCGCGCGAGCTGAAGGTCGGACCGGGCAAGATGCTGCTCGGCGGCATCGATATGGCCGATGACGGCTATCGCGGCTTCAGGGTCGATCGCATCGAGCGGCTGGAGGATGCGGAGACCGGCCTCGTGGTCGACCGCAACATCCTCGACTGGCTCATGAAGCGCGCCGAGCGGCAAGCCCGCGAGCGGCGCAAATATCTCGCCCGCTTCCAACCTGGCGTCTGAAAGACGGTCCGATACGTCCTCGTCCTCTGAGGCCTTCTCAAAGTCCGACTCATCACGTTGCTGATCCCCGAGCCCTCATCCTGAGGGCCGCCAAAGGCGGCGTCTCGAAGGACGATGGCGTCTCCAGTGCTCTCTGGACCCTCCTTCGAGACGGTCGCTGCGCGACCTCCTCAGGATGAGGCGAGAGATCTATGAGCCAGCCTCTCAGGGTGGGATACGGATTGATGAGCGGATCTACGGCTAGCACTGGATTGCCGCGTTCTGCGACACAGAGGCCGGTCGCCTCGTTCCCCTTTTCCTTGTGCCGACCTGCCCTTTCTGCAACATAGCAATGATACAAAGTTGCGTTGAGGGATCGAATTGGCGCTGCAATCCCTGTTCCGGCCGCAGGCCGTGACGGCTGCCTCGGGCGAGCATTCGTCCGTGTCGCTGCCGGTTGCGCCGATGTCCTGGCAGGTTTTGGGCGGCTTCATCCTTTCCTGCGTCGTTGCGGTCGTGATCTTCCTCGGCACGGCGGAATATGCGCGCAAGGAGACGGCCGGCGGGGCGCTCGTCGCGGCCGGTGGCGCCGTGCGCGTCAGCGCCCTGCGCGGCGGCGTGGTCACCGAGCTGAGGGTGCAGGAAGGCGACCGGGTGGTTGCGGGCCAGCCGCTCTTCACGATCGCCTCGCGCCAGGGCCTCGAGGCCGGCGGCACCCTCGACGGCGCGGTCCTCGCCTCCCTCGATACCCAGATCAGGATTCTGAAGGAGCAGATCGCGGCCGATCCTGAGCGCGTCGCCAACGAGATCCGGCGTCTCGACGCGACGATCGCCTCTGTGACGACGGAGCGGGAGGCGCTTGGAACCCAGCGCCGTCTCATGGCCGAACGCGTCCAGGTGACGGAAGACAGGCGCCGCACCGTCGCCCGCTTGACGCAGCAGGGCCATTCCACCCGCACCGCCCTGCAGGAGCAGGACGAGGCCCTGCTCGCCCGGCGGCAGGCTCTGGCCGAGATCGACCGGGACCTGGCGGCGGCGGACAAGGAGCTCGGACAGACACAGCTTCAGCGCGAGCAGCTTCCCGTGCAGCAGGCCGAGCGCCTGGCGCAGCTGCGCCTCAATCTGGCTGACCGGGAACGCCAGAAGGCGGAGGCTCAGGGACAGCGGGCGCAGGTGCTCGCCGCACCCATCGCAGGACGTGTGACGGCCCTGCAGGTTGCGCCCGGGCAGATCGTCGATGCCAACAAGCCGCTCCTCACCCTCCTCCCCGATGGCGCGAACCTCATCGCGGAGCTCTTCGTACCGAGCCGCGCCATCGGCTTCGTCGCGCCGGGCCAGCAGGTGCGGCTCATGGTCGACGCCTTTCCCTATCAGCGCTTCGGGACGCTCAGCGGCTCGGTCGAGACCGTGTCGCAGGCGGTGCTCTCGCCCACCGACGTGATCGGCAGGACGGCGCTGACCGAGCCGGCCTATCGCGTCACCGTGCGTCTCGACAGGCAGGCCATCGACGCCTTCGGGCGCGAGGTGCCGCTCCAGCCCGACATGACGCTCAAGGCCGATATCGTGCTCGAAGGCCGCTCCCTCGTCGCGTGGCTGTTCGAGCCGCTGATCAGCGTCCGGGGGCGGATGTGAGGATCGCCGCCTCCCTCGATTATTTCGGCGCCCCGCGCCTGCCAGCGATCATCCAGTCGGAGGCAGCGGAATGCGGCCTCGCCTGTCTTGCCATGGTCGCGACCTACCATGGGCGCGAGGTCGATCTCATGGCGCTTCGCCGCCTGTTCTCGATCTCGCTCAAGGGCGTCACCCTGAAGGACGTGCTCGTCATGGGCCGCCGCCTCGGCATGACGGGCCGGGGCCTGCGGCTCGAGCCCGAGCAGCTGGGGCGGATCAAGCTGCCCTGCATCCTGCACTGGGACATGAACCATTTCGTGGTGCTCAAAGAGGTCGCCGCCCGCAAGGTGACGATCCACGATCCGGCGCTCGGCGTGCGCACGCTCACCCTCGACGAGGTCGGGACGCATTTCACCGGCATCGCGCTCGAGCTGACGCCGACGGAAGGGTTCGAGCGCAGGAAGGAGACATCCCGTCTCAGCCTCACCGCCCTGTGGGGCAGGATGCGGGGCGTGAAGCGGGCGCTCGCGCAGGCGCTGGTGCTCTCCGCCGTGCTGCAGCTCGCGGTGCTCGCAGCACCCTTCTACATGCAGCTTGCCGTCGACGAGGCGGTGATGAAGGGCGACCAGGGCCTTCTGACCGCGCTCGCGCTGGGCTTCGGCCTGCTCATGCTGATCCATGTCGGTGCCGAGTGGCTGCGCTCGCACGTGCTGCTGTTCTTGGGCAGCGCGCTCAATTTCCAGATCGGCGCGAACCTGTTCCACCATCTCGTACGCCTGCCGCTCGCCTGGTTCGAGAAGCGGCATATCGGCGATCTCGTCTCGCGCTTCCGCTCGGCGGAGCCGATCCAGCGGCTGATCTCGGAAGGGCTCGTCGCCGCCTTCGTGGACGGCGCCATGGCGACGCTGACGCTCGTCATGATCCTGATCTACAGTCCCAAGCTATCGGGCATCGTGTTCGCGGCGCTCGCGCTCTATGCGCTCCTGCGCTTTACCCTCTATCGCTCCTTGCGCCAGCGGCAGGAGGAGATGATAGAGGCGGCCGCCAAGGAGCAGACCACCTTCATCGAGACGGCACGGGCCATCCAGAGCATCAAGATCTTCGGCCGCGAATCCGATCGCGAGGCCGTGTGGCAGAACCGCTATGCGGAATCGATCAGCCGCTCGATCCGTCAGGGCCGCTTCACCATCGGCTTCAAGACCGCGAACGATGTGATCTACGGGCTCGAGAACGCGCTCGTGGTCTGGCTCGGCGCCAAGGCGATCATGGCGAACGACATGACCATCGGCATGCTCTACGCCTTCATGGCCTACAAGGAGCAGTTCCTTTCCAAGGCCACCAACCTGATCGAGACCGGCATCCAGTACCGCATGCTCGATCTCCATCTCGACCGCCTGTCCGACATCGCGCTCACGGAGCGGGAGGAGGATTCTCACGCGGAAAGCCTCGTGGCGCGGCCGGTCGTGGGAGCGCTCGAATTACGGAATGTCAGCTTCCGCTATGCCGACACTGAGCCGGAGGTTCTGTCGGGCGTCGCGATGAAGGTCGCAGCCGGCGAGTTCGTCGCCATCACCGGCCCCTCGGGCGGGGGCAAGACCACGCTGCTCAAGGTCATGCTCGGCTTGTTTCAGCCTCTGGAGGGCGTGGTCCATATCGACGGCACGCCCCTCGTGCATTTCGGCCGTCAGGCCTTCCGCTCGCAGATCGGCGTGGTGATGCAGGACGACCAGCTGCTCTCCGGCTCCATCGCCGAGAACATCTGCTTTTTCGATGCGAGCCTCGATCTCGAATGGATGCGCGAATGCGCCAGGATCGCCGGGATCGACGACGAGATCATGGCCATGCCGATGAACTACAACACCCTGATCGGCGACATGGGAACCGCCCTCTCGGGCGGCCAGCGCCAGCGGGTGCTGCTCGCCCGTGCGCTCTACCGCCGCCCGCGCATCCTATTCATGGACGAGGGCACATCGCATCTCGATCTCGACAAGGAGCGCGAGGTCAACCGGGCCCTGGCGGAGCTGAAGATCACGCGCATCGTCATCGCCCACCGCCCGGAGACGATCCGGGCTGCGGACCGCATCGTGGTTTTGAACGGAGGCCGGGTGTCGGTGCCGATCGGTTCCGACGCTTTCGCCTTGGCGGATGGGTCAGGTTCGCGTCTGGCGACCGGACCGGACCGGACTTGAGACGGCGCTTCACCTCTCCCCGGATCACGGGTTTTGCCGAGATCCGTTTTAGCTGCCGCAGGCGCCACCTCTCCCCGGATCTCGGATGTTTCCGAGATCCGTTTTGGCAAGCCCAAGTCGGGAACACCCGACTTGGGGCGGGGAGAGGTCGAGCGAAAGCGAGGGTGAGGGGGCACCGCCCTTTCCGGATAGACCTGTAACCCCTCACCCGCGCCTCCGGCGCGACCTCTCCCTCAAGGAGAGGTGTACCCGCGCCATATCTTCATCAGTAGGCGGTCAAGATACTGAATGATAAGCCAGCCTCTCAGGATATCCGACCCGCCGGGCAGCGGGTCGAAAAAGGCGCGGCTGGTGCAAGCCGCGCCCGTCCTATTCCGGTTGGACCGGGTCGGACTTAGTAGAGAATGACGCGACGTCCACCGCCGACCTCTGCGAGTTCCTTCTCGCTGAGCTCGATCGGAGCGTCGTCCTTCATCGCTTCATTGGTCTTCATAAAGACCTCCCCCACTCACTGGATGCCGTGAGGCATCCCCTGGCAAAGGGCCAGTGCAACATAATAACAATATTTTAACCCTGAGAGTCAATTGGTTTTACCTTAGCCCAGAACATTTTCCGCTTCGTCCATGCCTGGACTCGCGGCGCCCGACGGGATCGGTTATGAACGATCCATGGACCTGATTGCCTCCTCCGACGCTCTGGCCGCCGCCTGCCGCAGCCTCAGCCAGCACCCTTTCGTGACCGTCGACACGGAATTCCTGCGCGAAACAACCTATTACCCGAAACTCTGTCTCATTCAGATGGCGGGATCGGACCCGGGCGAAGCCTATCTCATCGATCCCCTGGCCGATGGGCTGGATCTTGAGCCCTTCATGGCGCTCATGGCGGATCCGAACGTGGTGAAGGTCTTCCACTCCGCCCGGCAGGATCTGGAAATCGTCTGGAATCTCGGCGGCATCGTGCCCGCGCCGCTCTTCGACACCCAGGTCGCCGCCATGGTCTGCGGCTATGGCGACTCGGTGTCCTACGAGCAGCTCGTCAACGACCTCGCCAAGGCGAAGATCGACAAGTCCTCCCGCTTCACCGACTGGTCGCGCCGCCCTCTCACCGATGCGCAGCTCACCTACGCGCTGTCCGACGTGACCCATCTGGTGAAGGTCTATCAGGCGCTGCTCGCCGAACTGGAGCGTAACGGCCGTCTCGAATGGCTCACCGAGGAGATGGCGGTCCTCACTTCGCCCGAGACCTATCAGGCCGATCCGGACAATGCCTGGCGCCGCCTGGCCGGGCGCCTGCGCAAGCCGCGCGAGATCGCGGTCCTCATGGAGATCGCCGCCTGGCGCGAGCGCGAAGCGCAGAGCCGGGACGTGCCGCGCGGGCGCATCCTCAAGGACGACGCGGTGATCGACATCGCCACGTCCGGTCCGCGCAGCGTCGAGGCGCTCGGCCGCCTGCGCACCATTCCCAACGGCTTCGAGCGCTCCCGCACCGGGGCCGAGATCCTGGACGCAGTGGAGCGGGCGCTGTCCCGCGATCCCGCCACGATCCCGGTTCCCGAGCGCAGCCGCGGCCGCGCCAATACCGGCTCCGTCGTCGATCTGCTGAAGGTGCTGCTCAAGGCGGTCGCCGAACAGGAGGGCGTCGCGCCCAAGATCATCGCCACGGTCGAGGAGCTCGAGGCCATCGCCGACAGCGACGGCGCCGACGTCCCCTCCCTCCACGGCTGGCGCCGCAAGCTGTTCGGCGAAAAGGCCCTGGCGCTCAAGAACGGCCAACTCGGGCTGGTGCTGGAGCGCGGGCGGGTGAAGCTCAGGACGATTACCGAGGCCTGAAGCCTCAAAGAAACCCCTTCAGCCTCAGCAGCCCCAGCGTCGCCACCGTCGCCGCGTCCTTGATCGCGCCGCCGGAGATCATCGTCAGCACCTCGTCGATGGGGAAGGCGCGGCTGATCATGTCCTGTTCGGAATGCTCGCGGCGGGCCTCGCCCTGCCGCAGGCCCTGGGCGAGATAGATGTGAAAGCCCTGGTTCGAGTAGCCGTAGCATTCGAACAGGTGGCCGACGGGCCGCATGATCTCCGCCGTCAGCCCCGTCTCCTCCCGCAGCTCGGCCCGGGCGAGTTCCAGCGGGTCGATGCCGGGCGCATCCTCCCAACCGCCCTGCGGCAATTCCCAATAGCGGCCCTTCACCGGATAACGGTACTGCTCCACCAGATGGATCATGCCGTTCTCGACGGGGGCGATGATCGCGAAATCGGCCTTCTCCACCACGCCGTAGATCCCGGGCGTGCCGTCCTGAAGGACGATCGCGTCCTCCCGCAGGCGCATCCAGCGGTTCTCGTAGACGATGCGCGTCGCGGTGGTTCTGATGTTCGGCGCCATGGATCCCCCATACAAGCAAATGGCCGGGCGACAGCCCGGCCACGCTTATACACCGATTGTTCGGTCCGATGCTCTACCGCCCGAAGATGCCCTTGAAGAACTGGGCCATCTTGTTGTGCTTCTTCTTGCGGTCGACATCGGCCTGACTCTTCACCCAGGCGATCTGGACCACGCGCCGCTCGCCGGCGAAGGGCAGATGGCCGTGCCAGGAATGGTCGGAGCGCAGGAAGGCGAACATGGTGCCCATGACAGGCGGCACTTCAAGCTTGAAGCGGTCGTAGTTCTTCTCGTCGTAGAGAACCCGAAGGCGGCCTCCCTCGCCCTGCTCCCACTCGTCGTTCATGTAGACGAGCATGGTCATGACCTTGGACGGGCCGTCCGTGTGGATGGCGCCGTATTTCGGCTGCGACCGTTTCATGATGGTGGTCAGGCGCGGATATTGATGGAGATCCAGGCCGAATTTCTTCGACAGCTCTTCCGTCAGCTCAGGGCCCTCGAGCTCGTCGATGAGCTGCTTGAACCGGCCATGCAGCTTGACCTCATCGACGGTCAGGTAGCCGGGCTTGTCGATGTCTGGGAAATCCCGTCGCAGGTCATCGATCTTGTCCTGCTTCAGAAGGTTTGCTGCCAGCACATAATCATAAGGTTCGTTCGACCGCTCCGCGTTCCGGACAGCAGTCAGATCGATCAGTTCCATGGGCGTCCCCCGAGGCTAAGCTCTATGGGCGCGCAGGGTAACGAAAAGTCGTCCCCTGTAAATCAGGATCTTCACGGAAATTTTATCGCACCCGCCGACAGGCAGGCGCGGCCTCAATGGATTTCGATGACCGGCTCCATGTTGAGGAGCTTGCCGAGCCCCCTCAGACGGCTGGCGAGGCGCTCGTTGGCGAGCGGCTCCAGATGCTCCGGCAATTGCAGCACGACCTGATTGCCGCGGGCGAGAAGCGGCGAGCGCGGCAGTACGCCCTCCATGGCGACCGAGACCGGATAGGCGACCCGCATCAGCGCGGCGAGGAGGCGGGCGCGCTCCAGAAGCCGGGGGCCGGCGAGGGTCTTGATGCGCGAGCTCACCTTGTCGGGCGAAAGCCCCTCGTGCCGGAAGAAGATCGACAGCGCCAGATAGGCGCGTCCCGGATGGTCGAGCCCGGCGAAGGCGCCGTAGGCGATGAGGTTGAGGCTCTGCTCGCCCCGGTAGTCGGGATGGGCGCGCCAGCCGATATCGGCGAGCAGGCAGGCCGCCCGGCGCAGGCGACTGTCATAGACCGTCTCCGGCAGGTTCAGGCTGCGGATGAACGCCTCGGTCCACTGGCACATCTCCTCCCCATGTCGGGGCGAGCGCGAGCGCAGGAGATTGAGGTCGCTCGCCGCCGCGATGAGAGGATCGCGCTCCCGCACCTGCGGGTCGAGCTTGTCGAAGAGCACGCCCTCGCGCACGCCGAAGGCGGAGATCGCCACCTCCTTCGGCTCCCCGAGGCGGATGATCTCCTCGAGCACGATGGCGCCGTAGGCGAGCAGCGGCCGGCGGGCTTCGGAGACGCTCTCGATGTCCTTGAGCGTCTTGGAATCCGCTTCCTCGACGAGGCGCAGGAAGTCGAGACCGTCGTCGGGATCGATGACGTAGGCGTGCATCACATGGAGCGGATAGTCCCGCGCCGCCTGATGCAGCCGCGCCAAAGCGCGCCATGTGCCTCCGACCGCATAGAAGGTGCGTCCGTGCAGGTCTTCGAGATATTCCGGAGCCCGTTCAAGGGCTTCGCGCACGATCTTCTGAGCCCGCTTCAACGAGCCGCCGCTGACATCCTGCAGGGCGAGGCCGCCGAGCGGCATGGTGATTCCCTGCCCGACCTGGGCGCCGTGCACGTCGACCAGCTCCAGGCTGCCGCCGCCCATGTCGCCGACCATGCCGTCGGGCGCATGGAAGCCGGCGATGACGCCGAGTGCGGAGGCCCGCGCCTCTTCGGCGCCGGAGAGCAGGCTGATCGGCTGGCCGCAGGCCTTCTCGGCGGCAGCGAGGAAGGCAGGGCCGTTCGAGGCGTCGCGCGCCGCCGCGGTGGCGAGTACGAAGATATCCGAGACGTTCATGGTCTCGCAGAGAACGCGGAACCGGGCGAGCGCGCGCAGGGCCCGGTCGACCGCATCGTCGTCGAGGCGGCCGGTGGTCGCGACATGGCGGCCGAGGCCGCAGAGGACCTTTTCGTTGTAGATCGGCGTGACGGCCCGGGTCAGACCTTCATAGGCCACGAGGCGGACGGAGTTCGAGCCGATATCGATGATGGCGACGGGACGGCCGAGCTTGAGCCGTCCGGGAGCATCGAAGCTGAGGGCCGGCATGTCAGCGTTGCCCGCGCTTGGCGAGCGCCTTGGGACTGGAGGTCTTGAGGGATTTGCCACGGCCCGACAGACTTGGGTTTGTCATGAAATACTTGTGGGCGTTGAAAGGTTCCTCGCCCTTGGCCGGCACGACCCGCTGGCTCGAGCCGTCGGGAAGGACGTTCCAGCTCTGCTCGTTGTCGAGCAGGTTCGCCAGCATGATCTGATCCAGCACCTGCTGGTGAACCGTCGTATTGACGATCGGCATCAGCGCCTCGACCCGACGATCGAGATTGCGCGACATGAGATCGGCGGACGAGATGTAGACATGGGCCTTCTGATTGGGCAGCCCCTGCCCGTTGCCGAAGGCATAGATCCGCGTGTGCTCCAGGAACCGCCCGACGATGGACTTCACCCGGATGTTCTCCGACAGACCCTTGATGCCCGGACGCAGGCAGCAGATGCCGCGCACGATGAGGTCGATCTGCACGCCTGCGGAACTCGCATCGTAGAACGCATCGATGATGTCGGCGTCGACGAGGGAATTGCACTTGCACCAGATCGCGCCGGGCCGCCCGGCCTTGGCGTGCTCCACTTCTTCGGCAATGTGCTGAAGCAGGCGCTTCTTGAGGTTCAGCGGCGAGACCGCCATGCGCTCGAGCTCCGCCGGCTCCGCATAGCCCGTCACGAAATTGAAGATGCGCGACACGTCCCGCCCGATCACCGGATCGGCGGTGAAATAGGACAGATCGGTATAGATGCGTGCGGTGATCGGGTGGTAGTTGCCGGTGCCGACATGACAATAGGTGATCAGCTGGCTGCCCTCGCGGCGTACCACCATGGACAGCTTCGCATGGGTCTTCAGCTCGATGAAGCCGAACACCACCTGCGCGCCCGCGCGCTCGAGATCGCGCGCCCAGCGGATATTGGCCTCCTCGTCGAAGCGGGCCTTCAGCTCCACGAGCGCGGTGACGGACTTGCCGGCCTCCGCCGCCTCTGCCAGCGCCGCGACGATCGGGGAGTCCGATGAGGTGCGATAGAGCGTCTGCTTGATCGCGACCACGTTCGGATCGCGCGCGGCCTGGCGCAGGAACTGCACCACCGCGTCGAACGACTCGTAGGGATGATGGACGATGATGTCCTTCTCGCGGATCGCGGCGAAGCAATCGCCGCTATGCTCGCGGATGCGCTCCGGGAAGCGCGGATTATAAGGCTTGAACTTGAGGTCCGGCCGGTCGAGCGCCACGAGCTGGGACAGGTCCCGCAGGCCCATCATGCCCTCGACGACGAAGACCTCGTCCTTGGACACTTCCAGTTCCTCGGCCACGAAGAGGCGAAGGTCCTCCGGCATCGCCGCCTCGACCTCGAGGCGGATCACGCTGCCGCGCCGGCGCTGCTTGAGCGCGGTCTCGAACAGGCGCACCAGATCCTCGGCCTCTTCCTCGACCTCGATATCGGAATCGCGGATCACCCGGAAGGCACCCTGCCCCTGCACCTCGTAGCCGGGAAAGAGCCGGCTCGTGTAGAGCACGATCATCTGCTCGAGCGCGATGAAGCGCGTGGCGCCGGTTTCCGCAAAATCCGGCAGGCGGATGAAGCGCTCCGCCCGCGACGGCAGGCGGATCAGCGCGTTCAGCACCTTGCCGTCGCTCTGACGCACGAGTTTCAGCGCGATGGACGAGCCGAGATTGGGGATGAACGGGAAGGGGTGCGCCGGGTCGATGGCGAGCGGCGTCAGCACCGGGAACACGTGGCTGAGGAAGTAATCCTCGAGCCAGGAGGCCTCGGCCTTCGTCAGGCCGGTGCCTTCCGTGAGAACGATCCCCTCCTCCAGCAGCGCGTCGCGCAACTCGCGCCAGCGCCGCTGCTGATCCGAGGCAAGGTTCGAGACGGCGACGGAAATCTTCGCCAGCTGCTCCTGAGGCGTGAGCCCGTCCTGCGAGAGCGTCGCAACGCCCGAGCGCACCTGCCCAATCAGGCCGGCGACGCGGACCATGAAGAACTCGTCGAGATTGTCCGCCGAGATAGACAGGAACCGAAGCTGCTCCAGGAGCGGGTGGCTGCGGTTCGAGGCCTCCTCGAACACCCGCCGGTTGAACTGCAGCCAGGACAGCTCGCGGTTGATGTAGCGCTGCGGGAATTTCCGCAGCACCGCGCCATCGAGCTCGATATCCGGCGGCGCCTTCGGCAAGGGCGCCTCGCTGATGGTCTCGACCTCTTTCAGGGCAATCGCGCTGCGCACTTCGATCTCCGCCGCATCCTTCTTCGGCGTCCGTTTTGCTCTGGGCTTCGTGACGGTTTCACGACGGTTCGACAACAGGGCGTTGGTCTCGGGCTTCACTCGTTCTCTTCCGTTTCCTGCGCGGCGCCAAGGATCTCCGCCGCGATCGCGCGCGATACGCGCCGACCACGGCTCAGGGCCTCCCGGTCGAGAAGCGCCACGAGGTCGGATGCCTTCGCCAGCGACCGTTCGATCCGCAGAGCAATATAGTCGACAACGGAGGTGTCGACCACGAGTTGCCTGTCGACGAACAGCTTCACCAGAACCGCCTTGAGGAGCGCATCGTCCGGCGCCTCGAGCGATACGCTCGGGGCGAGGCGCAGGCGCGAAAGCAGATCCGGCGTTTTCAGGGACCAGCGGTCGGGCGTCGTCTCGCTCGTGATCAGCAGGAAGGCCTTCTTCTCCCGGGCGAGGTTGAGCAGGTGGAACAGGGCCGCCTCGTCACGCTCCCCCCGATCCATGTCCTCGATGGCGAGAGCGCCGTTCGAGACGAGATGCGGGACCTTGTCCTGCGTGATCGACGAGGCGTCGATGGTCCAGGCATGGGCGTTCGTCGCCCAGATCGAGGCGAGATGGCTCTTGCCGCTGCCGCGCGGACCGATCAGCAGCAGGATCGTATCGGGCCAGTCGGGCCAGCTCTCGATAAGCCCATAGGCCTGCTCGTTCGACGGGCTGACGAGAAAATCCTCGGCGCCGAAGCGCGGGTCGAGGGGAAGATCGAAGGCAAGCTGCTTGGGCGTCTCACGCATCGAGATCGGCCTTGCGGTCGGTCTCGATCTCGATCCGCGTCACCGGCGGCAGGATCATCGCATCCGTGCCGCGATAGAGGGGGCTTGCCAGATATTGCCGCAGGGCAAAGCGCGCGATCACGCCGATGGCGGCGGCAAGCGGAACCGCCAGCAGCAGTCCGACGAAGCCGAAAAGCACGCCGAAGGCGAGGAGCGCGAACATCAGCCAGACCGGATGCAGGCCGACGGAATCGCCCACCAGCTTCGGCGACAGGATGTTGCCTTCCACGAACTGGCCGAAGACGAAGATGCCGAGCGTCGCCGCGATCATGGTCCAGTCGGGCCAGAACTGCACGATGGCGACGCCGACGGAGAGAATGAGGCCCGTGAGCGAGCCGACATAGGGGATGAAGCTGAGAAGCCCCGCCGTCATGCCGATGAGCGCCCCGAAATTGAGCCCGACGAGGGCGAGGCTCACGGCATAGAACGTGCCGAGGATGATGCAGACCAGCGCCTGGCCCCGGACGAAGCCGGCAATCGCCCGGTCGATGTCGCGGGCGATGGTGCGGATCGTCTCCCGGTGACGCATCGGCATCCAGGAATCGACGGTGCGCACCATGCGGTCCCAGTCGACGAGCATGTAGAAGGCCACCACCGGCGTCACCACCAGCAGGGAGAAGATGCCGATCAGCGCCTGCCCGCCCGACCACAGGCCCTGGAGGAAGGCGGTGATCCAGGCGATGCCCTGGCTGATGAGGTTTCCGAGCGAGGTCGGCGCGTTGGGCAGCGCATCCTCGAGGCCGAGCCTGCGCACCAGCGGCCCCAGCTGCTCGCTGCCCAGCTCCTGAAGCCTCGTCACGTAGCCCGGCAGCCTCTCCACGAAAGCGCCGACCTGCTGCGCCGCGAAGGGGACCAGGATCATGAGGGAAATGATGAGGACCAGGACGAAGAGAACCAGGATCAGCAGGCTGGCCCCGAGGCGGCCGACGCCGACCTTCTGCAGCCGGTCGGCCAGGGGGTCGAGCAGATAGGCCAGCGCGAAGCCGGCCACGAAGGGCAGCAGGATACCGCGCAGCAGGAACAGCAGCAGCACCACGACGACCAGCGCCGCTATCCAGAACCCGATCTGCCGTTGGACCGTCATCGGTACTCCATACCCCAAAATCTGGCCTTCAGGTGGTCATGTGCCTCAGCCAGCCCCCGAGATAGGCACCCGCAGAGGCTATGGTCAAGGCAGCGACCAGGAGCATGGCGACGTCCTCGAGCCCGGCGAGTTGTGCGCCGAAGGCATTGGCGGCGAGCGCGTAGGCCGCGAATGCGATCTGGGCGGCCGTGTTCAGCTTGCTCACGAGGAGCGGCTTGATCTCGACCGGGCGGCTCATGACCCAGGACAGAAGCACCGCGGCCACGATCATCACGTCACGCGATACGACGATGATGGCGAGCCAGCTCGGGATGGCGCCGACGATGGCGAGCGTCACGTAGATCGAGACCAGCAGCGCCTTGTCGGCGATGGGGTCGATATAGGCCCCGAACTCGCTCTTCTGGTTGAAATTCCGGGCGATGAACCCGTCGATCCCGTCCGAGATGCCCGCCACCACGAACAGGATGAAGGCCGTGCTCCACTGCTGCTGCATGATCATGACGATCACGAAGGGCACGATGATCAGGCGGCCGATGGTGATGATGTTCGGAATGGTCATCGGCCCGATGATGGCCGGTCGGGGGCCGGAGTTCAATCCGGTCGGCCCGGGGTGGGGATAACGGTCACAAGAGCGGTCATCCCGGGTGGCCGGGGCCACCCGGGATCGGGGACAGGATGTGGCGCAGGTTCACCTCTCCTGATGAGAGAGGGAGACGTGCTGGCTGGCTTACCCATTCACCCAGCCACACCATTCCTGCCTCCCCGCAGGGCAGGGAAATACGATCTGAGTTGGGTGCAGCGAAGAGTGCAGTTCTCAACATTCAAAGCAGATGCTCTATGTTATAAAGTGAGAACGGCAGGACTAAGCCCTTCATGACCCCTCGACTTGCAATCAAAGCGATCTTCATCCTTTTCCTTACTCTACCTGCAGTCTCTCCTGCATCGGCATGCAGGGGTGACTGGTTTGACGAGCAAGAATCGGCTCCGCTCGTTCGAGACGTTCCCTTTCCGGATGTGATTGAAAGCTTACCACGGAGGACTATGCGGATACCCACATCCACATGTGGTCCCTCCAAACATCGGTTTAGTATTTTGTATGGCGATAAGAACGTCGAATGGGCAGAAATCATAATCTCCGACCGGCTAGAGATAGCCGACCGGAGTGGCAACTTAACGGCTGCACCTAGAGAGAATCCTCAGGTTCTTTCAGAAATTGGTCAGAAGCTCGCCAAGATCAAATCTAATTCACAAGAAACAGTAACGCTTTTATCGACAGAGATCGACGGATTTGCCGGGCTTGCTTTTCTTACCCGCAAGGACGCTGGAGCAGAATTCAAGACATTCTTCCTCCCACTTTCAATACCATTAAAATCTATTAGCATCGAATACAATACTTACGATTTCAACGATGCAGAAAGCAGAGCTTTAAATTTCAGGAACACCTATATTAATAGAATAATGTCTTTCATTGCGAAAGAGGGCACACCTGCCAGCACCCGCTAAGCCGTTTCTCTGAAAAGCATGAGTGTTCACATTGGACCTCGCAGTATTCTACCATTAGGTTGCTTCATCGACGCCCTATGTCTTGAATATCTTATTTCAGCTCAAGCTCAGCACTCCCGTATCACCCCAAGATGGAGGTGAGATTAGATGGTAAATTGCTGAATCCCCTTGCCTCCCGCCCCCTCCCGCCTTACTCCCCAGCGCAACACGGGGTGAGCCATGACGACCGAGACGCAGACGAACGGCCTGACCTATGCCCAGGCGGGTGTCGACATCGATGCCGGCAATGCCATGGTCGACCAGATCAAGCCTCTGGTCCGCTCGACGCGCCGGCCCGGGGCCGATGCGGAGATCGGCGGGTTCGGCGGGCTCTTCGATCTCAAGGCCGCCGGCTTCAAGGACCCGATCCTGGTCGCGGCCAATGACGGCGTCGGCACCAAGGTGAAGATCGCCATCGACACCGGCATCCACGACACGATCGGCATCGACCTCGTCGCCATGTGCGTGAACGACATCATCGTGCAGGGCGCCGAGCCCCTGTTCTTCCTCGATTATTTCGCCACCGGAAAGCTCTCGCCGGAGGTCGGCGTCCATATCGTCAAGGGCATCGCGGAGGGCTGCCTCCAGGCCGGCTGCGCGCTGATCGGCGGCGAGACGGCGGAGATGCCCGGCCTCTACGCCAAGGGCGATTACGACCTTGCCGGCTTCGCCGTCGGTGCCGCCGAGCGCGGGACGCTGCTGCCGAAGGACGTGAGCGTCGGCGACGTGCTCATCGGCCTGCCCTCCTCCGGCGTCCATTCCAACGGCTTCTCCCTGGTGCGCCGGATCGTCGAGCATTCCGGCCTCGCCTGGGATGCGCCCGCTCCCTTCGCTTCCGGCAAAACCCTGGCCCAGGCCCTGCTGGAGCCGACGCGGATCTACGTGAAGGCGCTGCTCGAGATGATCAGAGGCGGCGAGGGCATCAACGCGCTCTGCCACATCACCGGCGGCGGCTTCCCGGACAACATCCCGCGCGTCCTGCCCGACGGCGTCGGCGTAAGGCTCGATCTCGACGCCATTGCCGTCCCACCCGTCTTCGGCTGGCTGAGCCGGACAGGCGGCGTGGCGGAGGCCGAGATGCTGCGCACCTTCAATTGCGGCATCGGCATGATCGTGGTGGCGAGCGCCGACAAGGCGGATGACGTCATGGAGCGTCTGCGCCGGGCTGGCGAGAGCCCGGTGCGCATCGGCGAGACTATTGCCCATACCGGCGGTGAGCCTGTGCAGACCTCCGGCTCCCTGAAGCTCTGATGACGCGCCGCCGCGTTGCCATCCTGATCTCGGGCCGCGGCTCGAACATGGTCTCCCTGATCGAGGCCGCGAGCCGCCCGGATTTCCCGGCCGGGATCGCCCTCGTCCTGTCGAACCGGCCCGACGCGGCCGGACTCGAACGGGCAGCGGCGGCCGGCATCGCAACGGCCGTCGTCGATCACAAGGCCCATCCGACCCGCGAGGATTTCGAGCAGGCGATGGAGGCCGAGCTCAAGGCGCACGATATCGCCTTCATCTGCCTCGCCGGCTTCATGCGCGTGCTGACCGACGGTTTCGTAGAGCGCTGGTCAGGCAGGATGATCAACATCCACCCATCCCTCCTGCCGCTCTACCGCGGCACCCAGACTCACCGGCGGGCGCTTGAAGATGGCGTGCTGGTGCATGGCTGCACGGTGCATTTCGTGGTGCCGGAACTCGATGCCGGCCCGATCATCGCCCAGGCCGCCGTGCCCGTGGTGCCGGGCGACACCGCGGATAGCCTCGCCGCACGGGTGATCGTGCAGGAGCACGTGCTTTACCCGAAGGCTTTGCGCATGATCTGCGATGGGACCGCGCGGCTCGACAACGGGCGGGTGGCATTCACACGCGGCTGGAATGCCGACGGAACGCTGCATTCGCCGGGTTAGCGGATCGCCTCGACCAGCGCCGCATCCGGAAAACAGGTCTCGTCACGCCGGCTCTTCGCCTGCCATTGGCCGATGGCGGTGCGGGTGGCGAAGCCGACGAGGCCGTCCACCTTGCCGACATCGTAGCCCTGCCCCTTCAGCCGCTCCTGCATGGCCTGGATATGGCCGCGCCTCAGGCTGTCCACCGGCCGCCACTGGCCCGCAAAGGCCGAGGCGCCGCGCATGCGGTCGGCGAGGTGGCCGATGAAGAGCGCGTAGAGATCGGATTCGTTGTACTGCTTGAGCACGTAAAAGTTCTCGGAGACCAGGAAGGCCGGTCCGAGGCGGCCCGCAGGCATCACCAGGAAGGCGGTCGCATTGCCGCTCCAATCAGGCAAGGCGCCGCCGCCGACGGGCGTCACGCCGAGCCGCCGCCATTCCTGCATGGGCCTGCCCTGCCGTGGACCTTCGAGCGTGCAGGAAACGGCCTGCGGCAGGCTCACCTCGACACCCCAGGGCACATCCGGTTTCCAACCGTGCTCGCGCAGATAATTCGCGATGGAGGCGAGGCTGTCGGGCACCGATTTCCAGACATCCCGCCGCCCGTCCGCATCCGCATCGACCGCGTAGCGCAGGAATTTCGACGGGAGAAATTGCGGCTGGCCCATGGCGCCGGCCCAGGACGACAGCAGGGTCTCGCCGGAAAAATGATCCTCTTCGAGGATCACGAGAGCCGCGAGAAGCTCCGGGTAATACAGCGCGCGGCGACGCCCCATGAAGGCCTGCGTGGCCAGAACCCGCAGAGCCTGGTGCTGCGGCGCGACGCGGCCGAAATGCGATTCCCGCCCCCAGATCGCGACGACGATTTCCCGCGGCACCCTGTATCGTTTCTCGATGCCGTCGAGCGTGTCGGTCCATCGCCGGAGAAGGTCGCGCCCGGTCTTTGCAAGGGAGGCGAGCTGAGCTTCGGCGAAATAGCGCCCCGGTCGCTGGAATTCCGCCTGCCGCTGATCGTCGGGCGGAGCCGTCGTGCCGGGCGGCTGAAGTTCCGGGAGGTCCCAGGCGAGCCCGATCGCCGACAGGTTACGTTCAAAGGTCTCCCGCGAGACGCCCTGCTTCTGCGCATCGGGCCAAACCGTTTGCGCAAGCCAGTCCCGGAATTGCGCCTCGGTGGCTGAGCGCGCGTCCTGTGCGTGGAGCGTCCAGGCTCCTGGGATCGGCAGGCCACAAGCCACGAGAGCCATGAGAACAGCGGCCACGAAACGGGTGAAACTGTGGGGCAAGGGCATGGCGGAAATCTAAAGCATTGGGCTGACCTGGCAAAGCGCCGCCTCGCTCCCGCCCTACTTCGCACGATGACCGAGGATGCCCCCTGAAGGCCGAGCTTCAGATTACCCTGAGACCCCATCCTGAGGAGGTCACGGAGTGACCGTCTCGAAGGAGGTTCCAGAGAGCACTGGAAACGCCCTCGTCCTTCGAGACGGGTCGCTCCTCAGAGGCTGGCTCATAAATCTCTCACCTCATCCTGAGGAGCCACGCAGTGGCGTCTCGAAGGATCGTCCAGTGGTCTCTGGAGACGCCCTCGTCCTTCGAGACGCCGCCTGCGGCGGCCCTCAGGATGAGGGCTTCGGGGGGCGGAATCCCTTTATGAGCCAGCCTCTCAGGATGAGGGCTAGGGGGAATCCCTTGCCGGCCCAGCCTCTCGCGAATTCTACGGGCGCGGGAGCTTGCAGGCGTCGAGCGCGGAGAGGGCCTTGGCGCGGGCGGTGTCGTTGAACACGCCGGTGTCGCGATAGGCCTGCACCTCCTCGGGGCTGAGCGCGCGCATCGTGCGGCCGGCATAGCAGTCGCAGGGAGACTTCAGGGAAGCCTCGCTGACGCCGCTCCGGCTCCTCGCCTGGACGACGGTGCAGGCCTGGCTGACGCGGGCGCGCAGTTGGGCCATGCTCTCGGTCTTGAGCGCCGGATCGGGCTGGTACTGCGTCGGCATGTTGGAAGCGGCAGCGAAGGCTGCGGTCGCACCGACGGACATGGCGGCTGCGGCGAGCACCGCACGGACGGTCGAGATCATGGATAGCTCCCCGAGGAGGAAATCACGTTCGGGATTTTAGAATAGGCTTGACCGTTCAGGATCAAGTGGGAGCTGCAGATAGGCTTAAGAAGGTCTGACCGGCGTCGTGATCAGCCTCACGTCATCACCGGCCTTGTGCCGGTGATCCCGATCAAGAAAAGCGCAGGGCTTCACATGATCGGGATGGCCGGGACAGGCCCGGCCATGACGGGCAGATATTTACTCTCCCTCTCAAGATCAGCCGACAAGCGCCTCATCCCGCAGGCGTTTTCGGGCGATTGGGGGCTCAAGTGAGGGATCGAGATCCGCCTTCTCCAGCGCCACCCGATTGTCGTGGAAAGCCGCGCCGCCATAGGGGGCGACCTGGTCGCCGCCGGTCAGCGTGTTGATGCCGCGCCCGAAGGGGTGGGCGGCGTTGGGCCAGATGCCCTCGGCGATGAGCACGCCGCGGCGCACGCCGTCGAACAGCCTGGCGCGCAAAAAGACCTCGCCGCGATGGTTCTTCAGCTTCACCCAATCGCCCGCGGCGATGCCCTGCGGCTCGGCATCGAGCGGGTGGATCATCACCTCGGGCCGGCGTTCCTTCTCGAGGGATGTCGGCGTCTCGGTGAAGCTGGAATTGAGGAAGTTGCGGGCCGGGCTAGTGGCGAGGCGGAACGGATGCTCTTCGGTCGCCGCCTCGATCACGCCCCAATGGTCCGGGAAGGCCGGCATGCTCGCCCAGGGCCCCATGGCGCCGTTGTTGTAGGACGGCACCTTGGTCCAGTCGGGCTTGAAGCGGAACTTGCCGTCGGGATAGCCGAAACCGTTGAGGAAATGCGCCTCCTCGAAGGGCGGCTGCGCATCGAAATGGACATGCGCTTCGAGGTTCTCGAGCGAGCCCCAGCCGGAATTCCGCAGCGTCCAGTCGATGATCTCGCGCGGCTCCATGGCAAAGCCGCGATGCTCGGCGCCGATCCGCTCGGCGAGGCCGCGAAACACCTCGTGATTCGAGCGGCATTCGCCAGGCGGGTCGATGAGCTTCGGCCCGACCTGGAAATGCTGGTGCCCACCGCCGGAATAGAGATCGTCGTGCTCCATGAACATGGTCGCGGGCAGCACGATGTCGGCCATCAGCGCCGTCTCGGTCATGAACTGCTCGTGGACGCAGACGAAGAGGTCGTCGCGGGCAAATCCCCGCTTCACCTTTTCCTGCTCCGGCGCCACGGAGACCGGGTTGGTGTTCTGGATCAGCATCGCCTTGACGGGCGGCCCGTCATAGAGCGCCTCAGCGTCGCCGGTGAGAACGCGGCCGATCTGCGACTGGTCGAGGATGCGGATGTTCTTGTCGATGGCGTCGTGGCCTTCGATCAGCCCCTTGTTCCAGTGGAAGATGCCGCTGTTGGAATGAAACGCACCGCCGCCTTCATGCCGCCATGCCCCCGTCACCGCCGGGATCGAGGCCGCCGCATGCATGTTGACCACGCCGTTGCGCTGACGCCCGAAGCCGTAGCCGAGACGAAAGTAAGTGCGCTTCGTCGTGCCCACGAGCCCGGCGAAGGCCTCGATCTCCTCCACCGGCAGGCCGGTGATGGCGGAAGCCCATTGCGGATCGCGGCTCTTCAGATGCTCCGCGAGTTCGTGCGGATGGTCGGTATAGCGCTCGAGATAATCCCAATCCGCAAGACCGTCGCGGAAGAGAATGTGCATGACGGCGCAGGCGAGCGCTCCGTCGGTTCCGGGCTTCACGAGCAGGGCCATGTCGGCCTGCTTCATGGTGGCGTTCTGGTAGATGTCGATGGCGACGATCTTGGCGCCGCGCTCCTTGCGGGCCTTCATCGCGTGGGTCATCACGTTGACCTGCGTGTGAACCGGATTCGTGCCCCAGATCACGATGCAGTCGGAGACCGCCATCTCGCGCGGATCGGCGCCGCGCAGATGGCCCGTGCCGGCGACATAGCCGGTCCAGCTCATGGCGGTGCAGATGGTGGAATACTGGCCGGAATATTTCTTCACATGGCGCAGGCGGTTGATGCCGTCGCGCATCACGAAGCCCATGGTGCCGGCGTAGTAATAGGGCCAGACGGATTCGGTGCCGAACTCCCTCTCCGCCTCCAGGAACTTTTGGGCCACGATGTCGAGCGCCTCGTCCCAGGAGATGCGCTCGAACTGGCCCGAGCCCTTCGGGCCGGTGCGCTTCAAGGGGTGGAGCAGCCGGTCTGGGTTGTGGATGCGCTCCGCATAGCGCGCCACTTTGGCGCAGATCACGCCCGCCGTGTAGCTGTTGGTCTTCGCCCCGTGCACCCGCCCGATGGTTCGCCCGTCGATCACCTCCACATCGAGGGAGCAGACGGAGGGGCAATCATGCGGGCAGACGGAGGCGCGGCGTTCGATGCGGGGAGCTTGGTTCATGGCGGGCGCATGATGGGGGAAAGGGCCGGAAATGAAAAGGCCGTCAATCTGCCCTCCCCCTCGCGGGGGATCGAAGGCCGGGTCGGACAGTCGGAGCGCCGTGCTTCGCAACGCTCTCGCCGTCATCACCGGCCTCGTGCCGGTGATCCCGATACATGAAGCGCTGCGCTTTTCCTGATCGGGATGGCCGGGACAGGCCCGGCCATGACGTGGCACGCGCAGCGGCAATCGCTCGCCCTGTTGCGCGCGCCTCTCAGATGACGAAGAAATCCGCTGCCGTCATCTTGAGGCTCTTCTTCAGGATCGCGATCTCGACCTGCGCTTTGCGGCCCGTGCCGTCCTCGTCGTAGAACAGCTTTCCGGTCGCCTTGTCGTAGACGATGCGGTCGTCGCGGTCATGGGCCGCCTTGCCGGCATGGAAGAAACCGGCCTTCATCTTCACAGGCATCTCCGGCGTGCCCTTGCCGATCGTCTTGAAGACCGCGTTGTCGAGCCAGATCGAATCGTCCTTGACCGAGAAATCCTTGATCGTGTCGACATTCGTCTTCTTGTTGGGCCTGGTGTCGAACACGAAGACGTCGCGGCCGCCATCGCCGCGCAGAATGTCCTTGCCGAGCCGGCCCGCGAGGATGTCGGCGCCGGCCCCGCCGGAGAGCACGTCCGCCGCGCTGCCGCCGACGATGCGGTCGTCGGAGCCGCTGCCGGCGGTGCGCTCCGGGTTGACGTCCTCGACATTCACCGTGACGACGCGGTCGTTGAAGAGACCGCCCGCATCGGTGGCGCGGATGGTGAAGGTGTAGGAGCGCGTCTGCTCGTAATCGAGCAGGATGCCGTTCTGCACCACGAGCTGATCGCCGCTGATCGCGAATAAGCCCTGCGGCGCACCGATCAGCGCATAGGTGAGCGTGTCGCCGCCATTGGGATCGCCCGCCGAGAGCCTTCCGACCGGCGTGCCGGGATCGGACAGCTCCTTCAAGCCGCTGCCGACGAGATCCGGCACGGCCGGGGCGCGGTTGGCGGTGGCAATGTGGACGGTGAGTGTACCGGGCGTCGTTGCCAAGCCGTCCGACACCGAGATGGCGAAGGTGGTGGACTCCACATCGCCGACCGGATCGCTGCGATCGCGCGCATCGAATTGAAGGCCCTTCAGCGCGTCGGTCGCGGCGCCGGCGCTGCCGCTGAAGGTGAAGATTCCCCTCTCGGCATTGTAGCGGCCGCCTTTGGTCGCGACGAGCACTCCCTTGGCCTTGTCGTCGAGGGTCACGGTCACCGTCAGCGTATGGCCGTTCGCATCGTTTACCGACGCATCGGCAAACAGCGACAAGAGGCCCGTGTCCACGCCGGTCGGAGCCGGCGGCAGGATCAGAGTCGGCGGCGAGTTCCCGAATTCGACGGTCAAATTCGATGCGCTCGCGCCGCCGCCTGCATTGGCAAGCGTAATCACGATGTCACGCGGGCGGTTCAGTGACGTCCCGTGATGCTCGTACGTGAGGACATGCAGGAGGGCCTCGACGTGTGCCGCCGTAGCACCCTCGTCGAAGGCGATTGACAATCCGGCAGGGCCGCCATCGGCTGTGATCGTGCCGATCGCCGCCCCTTCGACCGATACCACGCTGCCGATGGTCACGCCGTTCGAGAGCGTCACCGGCGAGCCATCGCCGACATCGATGCCGAGACCGTCCTCATCGGCGTCGCGATTGGTGATGATCACGGTCAGCGTGTCGAAACGCCCGGTGGCGTCCTGTACCGTCGCGTCTCCGCCGCGATCGAGACGCACTCTACCTCCGGCCACCACCGAGACTTCGTCGCCATTGAGTCCACCGACATCGGGCGCGCCGGACCGGTAAGTGACGCCATCGGCGATGATCACGTCGATGCCCTGGCGGAAGAGCTGCAACCGCTCGTCCTGGCTGAACGCTCCGACCGTGAGCTCGACGGTCGTTCCGTCCTGCGTCGCATGCATCAGAAGCGCCATCGGAATCTCGTCGACGAGAACCCTTGCATTTGCCGCACCCAAGACAACGCGCCCGATTTTTTCGAGGGTCTTGGCCGTGAGGTCATATGATTGGAGGCTGCTGTTCAGTTCGAGCGTGTTCCGGCCGTCCCCGCCGTCGATGAGGGTGAAGCCGGCCAGGCGTGCTGCATCGCTGACGATCACATCGTCGCCGCTCGAGCCGATCAGCCGCTCGACACTCTCGATGCTGATCGTTGCCGAAAGATCGATGCGGCCGGCCCGCATCACCTGCATCGTGTCGGTGCCGCCATGCCCGGCGATCACGTCGGAAGCGAGCCCGTCCGGATCGACCTCGAGGATGTCGTCAACCGCCGTGCCGATGGCGTATTCCCATGATGAGGAAAGAGCCGTACCTCCGGCCTTCCGGAAGGTGCGCTGTGATATTCCGCTCGACGTGCTGGTATCGGCGTTGTTGTCCTGCCATGTCACCACCCAGCCATCGGACAAGGCCGCCACGCTGGAATAGCGATTGGTGTTGCTGGCGTTGCGCGTCACGACGCGCAGGTCCGGCCCCATCGTCTCGCCGGACGCGTTGTAGTAGCGATGCGCGACTTCGGCACCGGTGCTCCACGTGATCACCCAGCCGCCGTCGGCGAGGGCAGCGATGCCGGGCGCCTCTTGCGTGCCGGTCGTGTATTGCGACACGAGTTCAGCTGGGCCCCGCGCGGTTCCGTTGCTGCTGAACCGCTGCTGATAGATGTCATAACCATTGGCGGCGGTCCCCGTCTGCCATGTCAGGACGAAGTCGCCGCCGGTGAGCGTGGCCACCTTCGGGCGGTTCTGTTCGACACCATCCCCAGCGCCGATGACCACGGGTGGGCCGGCGCGGTTGCGTCCGCTGTCGAAGCGCTGAACGATGATGTCCGCCTGGACGTCCCGATCGAAACCCGTACTCCAGGCCACGACCCAGCCGCCGCCGGTGAGTGTCGCGATGCTGGAATAGTTTTCCCTGCGGTCGAAGGTCTGGTCCAGCGAGGTCACGGTTCCCGGCGTGGCACTTGCCGAGCTGTAGTGCTGCTGCATGATGTCGACCGGCCAGCCGCCCGACCATGTCACCATCCAGCCGCCGTTCGGCAGGCCTGCGATGGCCAGGTTGGCGAAGCCCGGTGTCACCGGGTTGGAGCCGTAGACAGGCAACGTCGCTCCGGCGACGCCGTCAAAACTGTAGCGCTGCTGGGTCACCTCGTAGTATTTGAGATCCTGCCAAGCGATCACCCAGCCGCCATCCGTGAGCGCAGCAACGACCGGGGGATTTTGCTCGCCCGCCGTAGCGTCGTTCACGGGGATGTCACTGGCGTATAGGCGCGTCCCCTGCGCGTCGAAGCGCTGCATGTAGATGCCGGTGCCTTCGGAATCCTGGCCCTGCCAGGCCACCACCCAGCCGCCATCGTTCAGCCGGGCGACGCTCGGACGGCTCTGGTCGCCCGCGGTGATGGTATTGACCCGCGTTTCGGCCCCGGCCCGATAGATGGTGAAAGCCATTGATCCCCCTGATGCCCGGGGCAGGCAGCCCCATAAGTCCGGGAGATCGTTTGCACGCCTACCCGCACGTCATGGGCTCAAATTATTGGAATTATATATCATAACAAGCAGTAAGTGGCATCGATCCGGCGGGAGTGCGCGATTTGACCCCCTGGGGGCGAAAAATGCGGGCGAGGCCTCACAACGGAAAAGGCCGCCCGAAGGCGGCCTGAACGCTGGAGGCGATAGGGCCCGAAGGCGCTTACCCGACGATCTCGTTGCCCGAGAAGAACTGGGCGATCTCGATCTTGGCGTTGTCCTGGCTGTCGGAGCCGTGGACCGAGTTCTCGCCGATGGACTTGGCGTAGAGCTTGCGGATCGTGCCCTCGGCGGCGCTCTCAGGGTTGGTGGCGCCCATGATCTCGCGGTAGCGCAGGACGGCGTTCTCGCCTTCGAGCACCTGCACGACGACCGGAGCGGAGATCATGAAATCCACCAGCTCGCCGAAGAAGGGACGCTCCTTGTGGACCGCGTAGAAGGTCTCGGCCTCGCGGCGGCTCATCAGGATGCGCTTCTGAGCGACGATGCGCAGGCCAGCCTGCTCGATGACCGCGTTGACGGCGCCGGTGAGGTTACGCTCGGTCGCGTCGGGCTTGATGATGGAGAAAGTGCGCTCGATGGCCATGACAGCTCGCTTTGAGGATTATGAGAAATGGTGAAGTGCGGCGCTTATAGCGGCGTGACCCTTAGGCCTCAAGCGCCTTTTGCCCCGGCTGCTTGGAAAGCTTAACCTGCTCCCCTAGTCTCTTGCCCGGTCGGTCTGGAGGAACGAGAAATGAAGCAAGCGATCCTGGCGGCGTTCGGACTGATCGCGCTCGCCCTGCCCGCAAAGGCTCAGTCGGCCGATCCGAGCGGCACGTGGCTGACCCAGAGCGGCGATACCCGTGTGCGGATCGCCAGGTGCGGCACCGTCTATTGCGGCACCATCGTGACCTCCACCTACCAGAAGGACACGAACAATTCGGATCCTGCCTTGCGCGAGCGCCCCATTGTCGGCGTCCGGATGATCTGGGATGCCAAGCCGGAGGGCGACGGCCTCAGCGGCCAGCTCTACAATCCGCAGGACGGGCGAACCTATACGGGCAAGCTCAAGGTGATGACCCCGACCACCCTGCAGCTCTCCGGCTGCGTCCTGGGCGGCCTGATCTGCCGGTCGCAGACCTGGACGAAGGTGAATTGAGCATGGGGCTGGAAAGTCGAGGCACTGCCCCTCATACTGCCTCCCACGTCATCACCGGCGTCGTGCCGGTGATCCCGATCCAGAAAAGCGCCGTGCCTCGCAGAATCGGGATGGCCGGCACGAGGCCGGCCATGACGTGAAGGTCTCATTCCGACCTTGCCTACTGACGCGCCGGATCCTACCGCGCCCTTTGCCCAAACAGGATCGCCTGGACCTTCGGGTCCGTCAGGTCGGTCTTCTCCCGCTCCTCCGAGCTCACCTTGATCCCGCGCTGGACCGCCGGGCGGGCGAGAACGGTTTCGAGCCACCGCTTGGCATGGGGAAACTCGTCGATGTTCTGGCCCTGGCGCTCCCAGAGCTTCGCCCAGGGGGCAATGGCCATGTCGGCGATGGAATACTCGCCCGCCACGAATTCCCGGTCGGCCAGGCGCTTGTTCAGCACCCCATAGAGGCGATTGGTCTCGTTGGTGTAGCGGTCGATGGCGTAGTCCACCTTCTCCGGCGCGTAGATGCGGAAATGGTGGGCCTGTCCGAGCATGGGGCCGAAGCCGCCCATCTGCCAGAACAGCCACTGGTCGACCTCGACGCGCCCTCGTTCGTCCTGCGGATAGAACTTGCCGGTCTTGCGGCCGAGATATTGCAGGATCGCACCCGACTCGAAGACCGAGATCGGCTCGCCACCCGGTCCGTCATGATCGACGATGGCCGGCATCTTGTTGTTGGGCGAGATCGCCAGGAAGTCCGGCTTGAACTGATCGCCCTTGCCGATATTGACGGGCAGGACGGTGTAGGGCAGCCCGCATTCCTCGAGCATGATGGTGATCTTCCATCCGTTCGGGGTCGGCCAGTAATAAAGCTCGATCGGCTGCTGCGGGGAAACCGCCATGGAACGCCTCTCCTTCGATGTCGCTACGGGGCTGCGCTGAGACGTTAGCGCATCGCGCAGAAAAATGGAGCCGGTTTTTCGCAGACGCAAAATGACAGCCCACTCCCGGCGGGGCGATGCTCAACGCATGAGCACCCAGGTGAAGCCGCTCCAGGGGCAGGAAGCACTTGTTCCTATGTTTCGGACAGGTTATCTTATAACGATAAAATCGGGTCTGTGGGGGATCAGTTCATGAACCGCGTTGTGAGTTCGGCTATCGCCGTGGCGATGGCCCTTTCCATGGCCGGCACCGTCGAGGCCGCCGGCGATACGAAACCGAAGCGGGAACCGACTCCCGCCCAGACCGCCGCGCGCGAGCGCATGGCCAGGTGCAGCCTCGAATGGAAGGACGCCAAGGCCAGCGGCAAGCTCGAGAAAGACGCCAACTGGCCGAAGTTCTGGAGCGCCTGCAACACCCGGCTCAAGTCCGAGACGAAGGCCTAGAGGCCCACCCTTCCTCTCATCCGGGGCCGCGCAGCGGAGTGACAGCCGATATCGGGCTCGCTGGCGCTCAAAGCTTCTTCTTGAAGCCCTCGTGGCTGCGGGCGAAGTCCAGGCGCTCGTAAAAGCGATGTGCGTCCTTGCGGGTCTTGTTCGAGGTCAGTTCCATCGCTCTGGCCCCCTGCTCGCGGGCGTAGCCTTCGGCGAAGGCGATCATCCGGGCGCCGATGCCTCCCGAGCGCCGCACTGCCTTCACCTTCACGCTCTCGACCTTGACCCGCAACGCTCCGCGTCCGGTGAGGTTGGGGATGAAGGTGAGCTGAAAGGTGCCGACGATCTCGTCGCCGTCGAGCGCGACGAAGAGCCGGTTTTCGGGACTGCGCGCGATGGCGGCGAAAGCGGCCTCGTAGGCCGGCCGCGTTTCCTCCGACCACAGGTCGCCGTGCGAACCCAGTTCATCCTCCTCGTGCAGGCGGATGATCGCTTCGAGGTCGCTTGCCCGGGCCTCGCGGATCGAGAGGTCGGTCATGCCGCCGCCCGCGATTCCATCGGCAGCAGCTCCGCCCTGGCCTTGAAGCCGGGAGGTGCCTCGATGCGCTGCGTGAAAGCCTGGATCTGGGGATAATCGGCAAGGTCGATGCCGGCTTCACCCGCGAAAGTCACGACCCCATAAACGTCGATATCGGCGATGGTCAGGCCCTCCCCGACCAGCCATTCGCGGCCGGCGAGATGGGTCTCAAGAACGCTGAGACCGGCCTTCGCAGCCTGGATGCAATCCTCGGCCACCTCGGGCGACGCCTTGCGGAAGCCCAGCTTGATCACGCGTGCCTTGTACAGCGGCGCCGCGAGGCGGTCGAAATCCCAGTAGAGCCATTCGCGCACCTGCAGCCGCTCATCGAGATTGGCGCCGCCGAACTTGCCGGTCATGTCGGCGAGATATTCCAGGATCGCCGCCGACTGGCACAGGTGACGGCCGTTGTTCCGGTCGAGCAGAAGGGGCACCTGGCCGTAGCGCTGCCGGGAGAGATGGGGCGGCTGCTTATGCTCGCCCGCCATCATGTTCACGTGCACGTAGTCGAAGGCCTCGCCCATCAGCGACAGGGTGAGCGCGACCTTGTAGGTCGGGCCCGAATAGGCAAACCCGTGCAGTTCGAACCGTGCCGTCATGATGCGCCCCTCCATGAGAAAATTCTGTGGCCCGGGAAGCTAGTCGATTGTGTCGGCTCCTGGAAGGAGCAAAATCCAGCATATGGTGCGGACTTCCGGCTCCGCGCCGAACGATGCGCCAGCCTAGGGATGAGCATCGACAACCGATGCTTCAGGGGGATGTCATGCCCAGCATGGAACGCGAGCGAAAACTGCTGCAGCAGAGCGTGGCTATCGTCGCCGCCATCCCCGTCGCGACGGGGCTATACGGGGTGTTGTTCGGGCAGGCGCTCACGGGCGATGCGGTGTCGATCTCCGCCGAGAGCCATTTCCGGTTCCTGTCCGGCCTTCTCCTCGGCATCGGCCTGTGCTTCTGGAGCACCCTGCCCTCCATCGAGATCAGGACGGGCCGCTTCCGGATTCTGACCCTGCTCGTCGTCATCGGCGGCTTAAGCCGGCTGATCGGTCTCGCACTCACCGGATTGCCGTCCTTCTTCATGGTCGGCGGCCTGGTCGTCGAACTTTTCGTCGCTCCCGTTCTCTGCCTGTGGCAGACCCGCGTCGCCAACCGCTACGCCGAGGAATACGGGGTTGCATAAGCGCCTGCTCGATCAAGACCGCGTCGAAAGGCCATCACTTTATCGGAAGCCCGTACCTCGACAAACATAGGATACCTCCTTGTCCAGCGACATCGCCCCTCAGGGCCTTTGGAAGCTCGGCCTTTTCGCCTGACGACGCATTTCGAGGGCCCGAACGCAGAGCCCACCTTTCGAGCCGATACTCTAGAAGAACGTGCCTCGCCGCGCTGGTTTTGCTATCATAGCCGTCCTTTATCGGACGTAAGGGCCCGAAGGCCCGTGCCGTGGTCTGCTGAAATCCCCATGGCCTGACAGCGCCTCGAAGGAGGCCCCATCATGAGCGAAGACCAGAAACTCCTCGCCGTCCTGCGCCAATCCGCCGACGCCGAGATCGTCGACGCCATCGAAACGCTGATCCGTGACGCGCCCGATCATGAGCTGAACCGGATCAATGCGCTCTCCTTCGCCAGGAAGCGCGGGCTCGATGAGGATCGCGTCATCGCGGCGTTTCTCCATGCCGCCCGGCTCGGCCTGTTCGAGATGTCCTGGAATGTGCTCTGCCCCGGATGCGGCGGCGTGCTCGAGGCCGGGATGAGCCTGAAATCCGTCAACCAGAGCGAATATTGCTGCTCCCTCTGCGCGGCGGGCTACGAGCCGACCCTCGACGAAATGGTCGAGGTCACGTTCACGGTCAGCCCGCGGGTGCGCAAGATCGCGGCGCACGACCCGGATTCGCTGCCGATGCACGAATATATGCGCCAAATCTTCTGGGGTTCGGGCATCGACCTGCCGGAGGATTTCGATCGGATGATCGAGGAGATCGTGCTCGACGCGGTCGAGCTCCCGCCGGGAGAGCGCGCGATCCTGTCCCTGCAGCTGCCGGCGGCATTCGTGATCATCTTCGAGCCTGTCACCCATGCGGCGCAGTTCATCGACGTGAAGGGCGAACCGACCCGCGAGCGGCAGAGCCTGTCGCTCGTGCTCAACGAGACGCACCCGCAGAACCAGACCCTGACCATGCAGCCCGGACCTCTGCGGATCTCGCTCGAAAACCGTACGAACCGCCGTGTCCTTCCGGCGGTGTGGGTGGCCAGCGACGAGCTGCATCACATGATGAAGCAGCGCCGCCAGTTCCTGACCGCAAAGCGTCTTCTGACCAACCAGACTTTCCGCGACCTCTATCGCACCGATACGCTCGACATCGACCAGCGCCTGAAGATCACGAGCCTGACCTTCCTCTTCACGGACCTGAAGGGCTCGACGGAACTCTACGAGCGCGTCGGCGATCTCGTGGCCTACGACCTCGTGCGCGAGCATTTTCGCGTGCTCCAGGACATCGTCGCCTCCGAGACCGGCGCCGTGGTGAAGACCATCGGCGATGCGGTCATGGCGACATTCCCCACGCCGGACCACGGAATCTCCGCCGCCCTGCGCATGCGCGAGGCCATGCGAAGCCTCAACGACCAGCGCGGCCAGGAAGACCTGCTCTTGAAGATCGGCATCCACGAAGGGCCATGCCTCGCCGTCACCCTGAACGACCGGCAGGATTATTTCGGCCAGACGGTGAACATCGCATCGCGGGTGCAAGGCCTTGCCATGTCGCGCTCGATCTTCGCGACCGATTCCGTGGTCGAGCATCCGGAGGCGTCCCAGATCATCGAGACGCGGGGCCTGCAGCCTACCCTGCAAAAGACCGCTTTGCGCGGCCTCAACGACGAATATCTGGTTTATGAGATTCCGTGAGGGAACAACTTCGTCATCCCCGGCCTCGTGCCGGGGGTCCATGCCTTCATGGCGTTAAAGGCGTGGGTGGCCGGGACAGGCCCGGCCATGACGTAGAAAATTACAGCACCTTCTCGAAACGATACTCCACCGACTGCGAAATATCCCCGAGCTGACGCTGCCCGTCGATCTGCACATATCCCAGGCGGCTGTAGAGCCTGTGCGCGGTGGTGAAGCGGGTGTCGGACCACAGGATCAAGCGCGAGGCGCCGCGCATGCGGGCGTGGGTTTCAGCCCTCTGAACGAGACGCGAACCCAATCCCTGTCCGCGCTGGCCGGGACGGACATAGAGCCGGTGCAGTTCAGCAACGCCCGCTTCCGGAAAATCGACGGCGACGCAGGCGCAGATCCGTCCGCGCTCATCCTCGACGGCCCAGAAGGCGCCGCCGGAAGCGGCATAGGAGATGCTCGGCGCGCGCAAGTCCGGCAGGTCGTCATGCGGATCGACGAAGCAGCCGGGATATTCCGCGTAGCAGATCGCGATCAGGCCGAAGATATCCTGCGCATCGGCGTCGACGACGGAGCGGATGATCGGGGCGGAGGAAGCCATTGCAAGGGATGGCGCAGGTTGGGACATGGTTGCGGGCAATCGATCTGTTGGCGGGGCGCGGGCGTTTAAATGGGTTTCGGGAGCACGGATGTCGTGGCTCTACGCCCAAGAAGGAGATCGCGGACGGCTTCGGTGCGGCGCTCGGTGAGGAGGGCGAACGCAAAGGCCGCGACGATTGCTCCGAGTACGAGACCAGCAAAAGCAGCATAGGCAGATGCGCTCGGAGGAACCAGAAGCGAGGGCCATCCGTACCACTCAAGAAGGCCGCCGAGGAAAACGGTGACCGGTACATGGATGAGATAAAGCGAATAGGAAAAATCCGCTCCGATGCGAACCGGGCCAGCGAGCGGGCACCAGGACAGCAAACGCCCGTTTGCGATGGCAAGCGCGGTTCCCAATCCGACCATGAGATCGGTCCCGTAGGGCGGCAGGATCTGCAGGCGCGAGACGACGAAGCCGCATACCACCGCGGCCAATCCGATCAGGCCGACGATAAGCGGCAGATGGCGCTCTCTGACGACCTGGGCTGCCAGCGTTCCTGCGACCCAGATAAGAAACCAGGGCATCCAGCTCAGAAAACCGCCCGCCAGAGTGGAGATCCCTAAGAACAGCAGCGCGACGGCACAGAGCTTGAGCACTTTCGGGAACGTCGCAAGACAAAGACCGAACAGAATGGGGGCGAGAAGATAGAACACCCATTCATAGCCGAGCGACCAGAGCGGCGGATTGAGACCGAGCGGCCTGCAGAAAATCCCCTGCACCGCCGCGACGTTGCAGGCAAGCTGCCCCCAGGTCCAGTCCGAAGTGAGGCCCATGGGCATCAGGGGCCGCTCGCCGAAGAAGCGCGTCTCGATCAGGGTGGATCGCCCGATCCAGTCGAGCAGGAATGTCAGCGCCAATGCCGGCAGAAGGACGATATAGATGCGGGCAAAGCGGCTGGCGAAATAAGTCTTCGCATCGAACCTCTTCCTTTGCAGTGACCGCCAGACGCCACCGCCGACCAGGAAGCCGCTGACCGCGAAGAAGATCGCCACGCCTTCCCGATGAATGCCCGTCAGGAAATAGAAAGCCTTGGTTCCCAATCCCGCCTGCGGGATATCCTGGAAACTGACGAAGAGCAGCCCGCGGGTATGCCCGAAGAGCACCAGCAACGCCGCACCCAGGCGCAGAAGGTCGAGAAACGGCCAATGCGCGCCGCTTGGCGACGCGGCTGAATTAAAGACGGGCTGACTGGCCGCGCTCATGGCCCCTCCACGCCGTCACTGCGGCAATCGTTGTCTCAAGCATGTCGTGCAGCAGGCGGTAGGCCTCCGCAGACAGATGGATGCCGTCGGTGGTGATCCCAGCCCGCGCGGCGCCGTCGGGATCGGCGAAATCCTTCTGCAGATCGAGGATCGCTGCAGCACGGCCGTCGACGATCCGCAGGATGCGACGGCTCAAGGACTCCATGGAATCGGCCAGGTAGAAATTGGAGAGCCTCTTGGAGGGCTCGATCGGCGGCGGCGTCACCGCGACGAAGGGCACGCCTGCATCCTCGAAATGCCGCACGACGCGCTCGAAATGCTCGGCGGCGGCGGCGATGCTTTCCTCGGAGCTGCCCTTCTTGGCGTCGTTCGTGCCGACGAGCAGCACGCCGATGCTCGGCTGCGCCGATTTCAGCAGGCGCGCCACCTTCGGCTCCAGCTCTTCCGTCCAGATGCCGAAATAGCCGGCGTTGAGCACCGGAAGGCCGCCGAGGCTGCTCCAGTAGAAACCCTCGACCAGCGAGTCGCCCAGAAAGAGCAGCCCGCCGGGGCCGACAAGCGTCCGGTGCGTCGCGATCGTGATGTCGCGGATCAACCAATGCGGTGCGAAGGGATTGGGCTGCTGGGTCACGAGATCAGCACCTGCAAAAGCCCGACGGAAACGATTGCTTCCGCCGGTGGGCCGACGAGACTTACTCGATCCCGAGCTTCTGCTTCAAGATCTCGTTGAGGGCTTGCGGGTTGGCCTTGCCGCCGGTGGCCTTCATGGTCTGGCCGACGAACCAGCCGAGCAGGGTCGGCTTCGCCTTCGCCTGCTCCACCTTGTCCGGGTTCGCGGCGATGATCTCGTCGACGGCCTTCTCGATGGCGCCCGTGTCGGTCACCTGCTTCATGCCGCGCTTTTCCACGATCTCGCGCGGATCGCCACCCTCGGTGAAGACGATCTCGAACAGATCCTTGGCGATCTTGCCGGAGATCACGTTCTCGCCGATGAGCTCGATGATGGCGCCGAGCTGCGCGGCCGAGACCGGCGTTTCCGTGAGATCCTTGCCGTCCTTGTTGAGGCGGCCGAAGAGCTCGTTGATCACCCAGTTCGCGGCCGCCTTGCCGTCACGACCCTTTGCGACGTCCTCATAGAAGTCGGCGGAGACGCGCTCGGCCACGAGCACGCCGGCGTCGTAGGGAGGCAGCCCGTAGGACGCCATGAAGCGGGCCTTCTTCTCGTCCGGCAGTTCCGGCAGGTGCCGGGCGAGATCGTCCACATAGGCCTGGTCGAATTCGAGCGGCAGCAGGTCCGGATCGGGGAAGTAGCGGTAATCGTGCGCCTCTTCCTTCGAGCGCATGGAGCGGGTCTCGCCCTTGCCGGGATCGTAGAGGCGGGTCTCCTGGTCGATCGTGCCGCCGTCCTCCAGGATGGCGATCTGGCGCCGCGCCTCGACCTCGATGGCCTGGCCGATGAAGCGGATCGAATTGACGTTCTTGATCTCGCAGCGGGTGCCGAGTTCTTCGCCGGGGCGGCGGACGGAGACGTTCACGTCGGCACGAAGGTTGCCCTTCTCCATGTCGCCGTCGCAGGTGCCGAGATAGCGCAGGATGGTGCGCAGCTTGGTCACGTAGGCGCGCGCCTCGTCGGCCGAGCGCAGGTCGGGCTTCGACACGATCTCCATCAGGGCGACGCCCGAACGGTTGAGGTCGACGAAGCTCAAGGTGGGGTGCAGGTCGTGGATGGACTTGCCGGCATCCTGCTCGAGATGCAGCCGCTCGATGCGCACGGTGATGGTCTCGCCGCTTTCCGGCACATCGACGATCACCTCGCCCTCGCCCACGATCGGGCTCTTGTACTGGCTGATCTGGTAGCCCTGCGGCAGGTCCGGGTAGAAGTAGTTCTTGCGGTCGAAAGTGCTCTTCAGGTTGATCTCGGCCCTGAGGCCAAGCCCCGTGCGGATCGCCTGACGCACGCATTCTTCGTTGATCACCGGCAGCATGCCGGGCATGGCCGCGTCGACCAGGGAAACGTGGCTGTTCGGATCGCCGCCGAAGGCGGTCGAGGCGCCGGAGAACAGCTTGGCCTGGCTCGTCACCTGGGCATGAATCTCCATGCCGACGACGATTTCCCAATCGCCTGTCGCGCCTTTGATGAGCTTCTTAGGGTTGACCGGAGCGTTCATGAGCCTTGCGCCTTTAATTCTCGCCTTATCCTGCCCGGAGTACGAGCGGCGTCGGAGCCGGTCAACCCCTTTCAAGATGAACGGACGTTCAGGTTGGTGAACCAATCGTTAAGATAATCGGAAATTTATGCACAGTTTTCAAAAATAATTGCCACGCTGCGATGAAACCGCTCTCCACATTCAGCGTTGTTCGGGAGGTAAAACGGTCAAGGAGTTTCAAAATGGCTATGGATCCTATGGATCGCGAACCCAATGTCTACAATCGCGAAACCAACGTCTACGATAACACCGGGCGTGGTTCGAACACTCTTGCCTACGTGATCGGTGGTCTTGTTGTCGCGCTTGGCCTGCTGGCCTTCCTCTTCTATGACGGCGGCAGCAACGAGCCGAGCACCACGGGCAGCACGGCGCCGACCACCCAGTCCTCGCCGAGCACCGCTCCGAACGCTCCAGCGAGCCCGATGACCCCGGCTGCTCCGTCGGCCCCCGCGGCCCCGGCGACGCCGTCTTCCCCGGCCGCTCCGTCGGCTCCGGCCAATCCGCAGTAACCCCACGTCCCGCGTAACGCTGCGCATGATGGGTCTGACCTTCGGGTCAGACCCATTTTTCGTTTCACCTTCCAACCTGTCGGAACCAACCGGAATTGGGAGCGGTTACGCTTGAAAACGTTCGAGCGGGCAGCCTCTCAGGAGCAAAGCGATGGCCAGCAAGTCGACTTTCACCCCAGAGGAATGGTCCCGCATCGTCGCGAGCCCTGTGGTCGCCAGCATGGCGATCACGGCTGCGGATCCGGGCGGGCTCTGGAGCCTGCTGCAGGAATCCATGGCGAGCGGCTGGGCCCTGCTCGAAGCCAAACAGGACGCCCAGGCGACGCCTCTGGTAAAGGCGGTCGCCGACGACATTGCCGACACCAACACCCGCAACGCCGTCCGCGAGGGCTTCCAGGCCCAGTTCAAGGGCAGCCAGTTCGCCGACATCAAGAACAAGGCCATCGCGGAGCTGCATGCGGTCTCGAGCCTGCTCGACGCCAAGGCGCCCGAAGATGCGGTTGCCTTCAAATCCTGGCTGTGGAGCGTCGCGCAGAAATCGGCCGAGGCCGGCAAGGAAGGTGGGTTCCTGGGCTTTGGGGGCGTCGCCGTCAGCGATGCCGAGAAGGCCACGCTGGGAGAGATCGCCACGGCGCTCGGCAACCCGGCTGGATCCGGCGCAGGGCTCGCCGAAACCTAGCGGTTCGCCACCCGCCGGGCGAGATAGGCACCGCTGGCCCAGAGAAGGGCCGCGACGAACCGCACCGGAAACAGGGTCAGCGCGTCGGACCGAACCGGGGCGATCCAGGGTATTCCTAAGCTGCTGATCACCCAGGACACGAGCACCGACACGGCCAGCGCGATCATGCCGACGATCAGCACCTTGCCGAACTGGTCGGCCTTCCAGCCGAGCCAGAGAGCGATGACGACCAGAACCGGATCGAAGGCGGCGGGCAGCCAATCCCAGAGATGGACGACGGGAACGGTGGGATGCACGTGTTTTAAGCCCACCACGCCTGCGGCAGCTTGATGCGGCCGGCCGCATCCTCGATCGCCTGCGCGGTGGCGAAGAGCGTCTCTTCGTCGAAGGCGCGCCCGATGAGCTGCAGGCCGAGGGGCAGCCCTTGCGAATCGAGCCCGGCCGGCACGGCGATGCCCGGCAGGCCCGCCATGTTTACCGTCACGGTGAAGATGTCGTTGAGATACATCTCGACCGGATCGCCCGAGCCCTTCTCGCCGATGCCGAAGGCGGCGGACGGGGTCGCGGGGGTCAGGATCGCGTGCACGCCCTGAGCATAGACCTCCTCGAAGTCGCGCTTGATCAGGGTGCGCAGCTTCTGCGCGCGGACGTAATAGGCGTCGTAATAGCCCGCCGAGAGCACATAGGTGCCGATCATGATGCGGCGCTTGACCTCGCGGCCGAAGCCGGCGGCGCGGGTCTTCTCGTAGAGATCGACGATGTCCTTGCCGTTCTCGCGTAGGCCGTAGCGGACGCCGTCATAGCGGGCGAGGTTCGAAGACGCCTCGGCGGGAGCGACGATATAATAGGCAGGCAGCGCATATTTGGTGTGAGGCAGGGAAACCTCGACCACCTCGGCGCCGGCGGCGCGCAGCCATTCGGCGCCCTGGTGCCAGAGCTGCTCGATCTCGGGCGACATGCCGTCGACCCGGTATTCCTTCGGAATGCCGATCTTGAGGCCCTTCACGCCGCGAGAGATGGCCGCCTCGAAATCCGGCACCGGTAGGTCGGCGCAGGTGGTGTCCTTTGCGTCCGGACCGGCCATGGAGCGCAGCATGATCGCCGCGTCGCGCACCGTCCGGGCGATCGGGCCGGCCTGGTCGAGGGACGAGGCGAAGGCCACAGTGCCCCAGCGGGACACGCGGCCATAGGTCGGCTTGATGCCGACCGTGCCGGTGAAGGCAGCCGGCTGGCGGATCGAGCCGCCGGTGTCGGTGGCGGTGGCGCCGAGGCAGAGATGAGCGGCAACGGCGGCCGCGGAGCCACCCGAAGAGCCGCCGGGCACCAGATGGTTGCCCTCGATGGCGCCGGAAGTGCCGGCGCCCACGTTCGACCCCTCGCGCCGCCAGGGCGACACCACGGGACCGAAGGCGCTGGTCTCGTTGGAGGAGCCCATGGCGAACTCGTCCAGGTTGAGCTTGCCGAGCATGACCGCGCCGTCGTTCCAGAGGTTTCGGGTGACGGTGGATTCATAAGGCGGGTGGAAGTTGCCGAGGATCTTGGAGCCCGCGGTCGTGGTCGTGCCGTCGGTGCAGAACAGGTCCTTGATGCCGAGCGGAATGCCCTCGAGCGCCCCGCCCTCACCCTTTGCGATCCTGTCGTCCGAGGCCTTGGCCATGGCGAGCGCCTTTTCCGGCGTCTCGAGCACATAGGCATTGAGCGCCCTCGCCTTCTCGATGGCGGCGATATGGGCCATGGCGAGCTCCGATGCCGAGAAGCTCTTGGCCTTCAGGCCGTCGCGGGCTTCGGCAATGGTGAGATGGGTCAGTTCGGTCACGGGACTGGATCTCTGTTTTAACGTCATGGCCGGGCTTGTCCCGGCCATCCACGCCTTATTCTGCGGGAGATCCCCGGGTCGCACCGCGTTTGCCCGGGGATGATCGAGTAAGGGCAGAGCGCCCTTACTCGATCACTTTCGGCACGAGGAAGAAGTTGTCCTCGGTGGCCGGGGCATTTTGGACGATCTTCTCGGCATAGCCGCCATCGGTCACGCCGTCCTCGCGCTTCTTCATGATCATGGGGGTGACGGAGGTCATCGGCTCCACGCCCTCCACATCGACCTCGTTGAGCTGCTCGACGAAGGAGAGAATCGCGTTGAGCTCGCCCTGGAGATGCGGCACCTCCGCATCCGTCACGGCAATGCGCGCCAGATGGGCGATGCGGCGGACCGTTTTCTCATCGACCGACATGAATGGCCTAACCTCTTGGAAATCTGCTGGCCGGCCTATAGCACCCGCCCGCCTCGGGGGGCAATGTTCGATGTGGGGAATGACACCCACCACGTCATGGCCGGGCTTGTCCCGGCCATCCCGCTCCTGAAAGGCACAGCGCTCGACCGCATCGGGATCACCGGCACAAGGCCGGTGATGACGTGGGGGATTATTATCAAACCGTCACGCCCACCGTCTTGTGCGGCACCACCACCTGGACGCCCTTGCCGTCGAGCGCCGCGACGAAGCGGTCGGCGTTGGGCACCAGCGGCGGGAAGGAGGCATAGTGGCAGGGGATGGCGGCCCTGGCGCCGCCGAAATAGCGCTCGACGGCGAGCGCCGCGACCTCGGGACCCATGGTGAAGCGGTCGCCGATGGGGACGATCACCACGTCCGGCTTATGGATCTCGGCGATCAGGGCCATATCGCCAAAAATATCCGTGTCGCCCATGTGGTAGATCGTCGGCTCGCCCGGCGCCTTCACGATAATGCCGTTGGCGTTGCCGAGAGGATAGTTCACGTCCATTTCCACGAGGCCGGCGGAATGGTCCGCCCGCACGAGGGTGACCGTGAAGCCGTCCTGGTCCGTGGTGCCGCCCGTGTTCATGGGATCGATATTCTGAACGCCCTGCTTGGACAGATGCATGCAGAGCTCGAAATTCGTGACCACCTTGGCGCCCGTCTTCTTCGCGATGTCGACGGTATCACCCACATGATCGCCGTGGCCGTGGGTGAGCAGGATGTGCGAGATGCCCTCCGAAATCTTCGCCTTGTCGCCCTCGAAGGCTGGATTGCCGGTGAAGAACGGATCGATGAGCACGGCCTTGCCGGCGAAATCGAGCCGGAAGGCGGAATGACCGAACCATGTGATTTTCATGAGAGCACCCTCGTTTTCGGCAACATCAGATGGGGCACAAGCGGCCCCGGACCACGTTTCACAGGAACAAAACGCTCATTGCGGCTTTTAGAAGCTAAGCCATAAAACTCAAGCCTGCAGGAGGAGAGTCATGTCCCGCCTCATCGCCAGCTTCGCCGCGGCCGCCGGAATCCTTGCATCCACCAGCGCATTCGCCGTCGAGATTTCGATCTCGTGCAGCGCTCTCGGCAAGGAATACGAGATCTGCAAGCAGGGCGTCGATGCCTGGGCACAGCGCACCGGCAACACGGTCAAGATCGTCTCGACACCCAATTCCGCCACCGAGCGCCTCGCCCTGTATCAACAATTGCTCGCGGCAGGTGCCGGCGACATCGACGTGTTTCAGATCGACGTGGTCTGGACCGGCACCCTCGGCAATCATCTGCTCGACCTGACCTCGAAGGCGCAGAACATCATCGGCGACCATCTCCCCGCCATGGTCGAGACCAGCCGGGTCGATGGCAAACTCATGGCCGTGCCGTGGTTCGCCGATGCGGGTCTGCTCTATTACCGCAAGGACCTTTTGGACAAATACAAGCGCCCCGTGCCGCAGACCTGGGCGGACCTCACCGAGACCGCGCGCCTCGTTCAGGAGGGCGAGCGCAAGGAGGGCAGGAACGAGTTCTGGGGCTATACCTGGCAGGGCCGCGCCTATGAGGGCCTGACCACCAATGCCCTCGAATGGATCGCTTCCAACAACGGCGGCACCATCGTCGATGAAAAGGGCGAGGTCACCATCGAGAACCCGAAGGCCATCGAGGCGCTGAAGACGGCCACCGGCTGGGTCGGCACGATCACGCCGGAAGGCGTGCTCAACTACACCGAAGAGGAAGCGCGCGGCGTCTTCCAGGCGGGCAATGCCCTCTTCATGCGCAACTGGCCCTATGCCTGGGCGCTTGCGCAAGGCCCCGACAGCACGATCAAGGACAAGGTCGGCATCGCGCCGCTGCCCAAGGGCGGCGCCGACGGGCGCCACGCGGGCACGCTCGGCGGCCAGCTCCTCGCCGTGTCGAAATATTCCAAGAACGCGGCGGCGGCGACTGATCTCGTCCTGTACCTGACGAGCGAATCCGAGCAGAAGCGCCGCGCGGTGCAAGGATCCTTCAATCCGACCATCGTCACGCTCTACGGCGATGCCGACATCGCCAAGGCGAACCCCTTCATCGGCGATCTGGTCGACGTGTTCAGCAATGCGGTGGCCCGCCCCGCCACCGTGACGGGCCAGAACTACAACAAGGTCTCGACCGAGTTCTTCAACGCGGTGCATCAGGCCCTTTCCAAGCGCGCCGAGCCTGCGCAGGCGTTGAACCGCCTCGACCGTGACCTGAAGCGGATCAAGCGCAACGGCTGGCAATGATCATGAGCGGCGCCGTCGCCGAGGCTGAAATCCCCGTGCGGACAACCGCACGGGGAAAGCGCTCCTCGCTGACACGCTCGCGCATCCGGGCGGCTTGGGCTTTCATCGCGCCGAGCCTGATCGTACTTGCGCTGATCGCAGGCTGGCCGTTGCTGAGGACGATCTGGTTCAGTTTCACCGACGCCAATCTCAACGACTTGAGCGACTACAAGATCATCGGCTTCGAGAACTATCTCGCCAAATATGACGACGAGTGGTTCGGCGTGCTGACGGAGCCCGACTGGTGGCGCTCGGTGTGGAACACCGTGTGGTTCACCCTCGTCTCGGTATCCATCGAGACGATGCTCGGCATCGTCGTGGCGCTGATCCTCAACGCGGCGTTTCCCGGCCGCGGTCTCATGCGCGCCATCATCCTCATCCCCTGGGCGATCCCGACCATCGTCTCCGCCAAGATGTGGAACTGGATGCTGCACGACCAGTTCGGCGTGATCAACGACATGCTTCTGCGCATCGGCCTGATCGCGGCGCCGATCACCTGGACGGCCAATCCGGACACGGCCCTGTGGACCGCCGTGATGGTGGATGTCTGGAAACATACCTCCTTCATGGCGCTCCTCATCCTGGCGGCTCTCCAGATGCTTCCGCAGGATATCTACGAGGCGGCAAAAGTCGACGGCGTCTCGCCGGTCCGCGTCTTCTTCCGCGTGACCCTGCCGCTGATCAAGCCGGCTCTGCTGGTCGCGGTGATCTTCCGTTCCCTCGATGCCTTACGGGTGTTCGATCTCATCTACGTCCTGACCTCGAACTCGAAAGACACGGCCTCCATGTCGGTCTATGCGCGCCAGCAGCTCGTCGATTTCCAGGAGGTGGGTTTGGGCTCCGCCGCCTCGACGCTGATCTTCCTGATCATTGCGCTGCTCGTCGTCATCACGCTCGCCGCCGGACGCGTACGGCTCGGAGAGGATCCCCGATGACGATCCTCGCCCGCATCGGCTTCTGGCTCCTCGTGATCGTCATCGCCGTCTTCGCGCTGTTCCCGTTCTATTACGCGATCATCTCCTCGTTCCGCTCCGGGAGCGCCCTGTTCTCCGTGGCCTATCTGCCGGAAAGCTTCGATCTCTCGAATTATTTCGCCGTCTTCGAGCGCCAGCCCTTCGGCTGGAACATCCTGAACTCGATTATCGTGTCAGGCTGCGTGGTCGCCATCTCCCTCGCGCTCGGCATCACGGCGGCCTACGCCTTCGGGCGCATCGCCTTTCGCGGCCGCTCGCTTTTGCTCATGACCATCCTCGCCGTCTCGATGTTTCCGCAGGTCGCGGTCCTCTCGGGCATGTTCGAGCTGATCCGCGCCTTCGGCCTCTACAACACCCTGCCCGGCCTCATCCTCGCCAATCTCATGCTGACCCTGCCCTTCACGGTGTGGGTGCTCACCACCTTCATGCGTGAGCTGCCGAAGGAGATCGAGGAGGCGGCCTTCGTCGACGGCGCGACACCCTGGATCGTCGTGCGGCGCGTGTTCCTGCCGCTGATGGCGCCGGCTGCCGTGACCACGGGGCTTCTCGCCTTCATCGTCTCGTGGAACGAGTTTCTCTTCGCGCTGACCTTCACGCTCACAAACGAGCGGCGCACCGTGCCGCCGGCGATCGCGCTGATGAGCGGCTCGACGGCCTATGAGCTGCCCTGGGGCACGATCATGGCCGGTTCCGTCATCGTCACCATTCCGATCATCGCCCTGGTGCTCGTGTTCCAGCGCAAGATCGTGGCCGGCCTCACGGCCGGTGCCGTGAAAGGATAGTCCAGGGTGTTCTGCAATGGCTGATGTCGTCCTCAAGAACGTCCAAAAATCCTTCGGCCGGATGAAGGTCATCCACGGAGTCGATCTGGACATCCGCGATGGCGAATTCGTGGTCTTCGTCGGGCCTTCCGGCTGCGGGAAGTCCACCCTGCTGCGCCTGATCGCCGGACTCGAGGACATCACGGCGGGCGATCTCTTCATCGGCAATGAGCGCGTGAACGACCTGGTGCCGGCAAAGCGCGGCATCGCGATGGTGTTCCAATCCTACGCTCTCTATCCGCACATGAACGTCTACGACAACATGGCCTTCGGCCTGGAGCTGGCGAAATCCTCGAAGCCTGAGATCGACGCCAAGGTGCGCGAGGCCGCGCGCATGCTGCAGATCGAGCAACTCCTCGACCGCAAGCCGCGCCAGCTCTCCGGCGGCCAGCGCCAGCGCGTCGCCATCGGCCGCGCCATCGTGCGCGATCCAAAAGTATTTCTCTTCGACGAGCCGCTCTCCAACCTCGATGCGGCTTTGCGCGTGCAGACACGCATCGAGATCGCCAAGCTGCACACCGACACGCGCGCAACGATGATCTACGTGACGCACGACCAGGTCGAGGCGATGACGCTCGCCGACCGGATCGTGGTGCTCAACGGCGGCCGCATCGAGCAGGTGGGCACGCCGCTCGAACTCTATCACCGCCCGGCCAATCTCTTCGTCGCCGGCTTCATCGGCTCGCCGCAGATGAATTTCATCGAATGCCGGGTCGCCGGAACGGGACCCGATGAGGTGCTGGTCGACCTTCCGAGCGGCGGCACCCTCGCCGTTCCGGCACTGCCCGACGGCATCAGGCCCGGCGATTCTGTCACCCTCGGCGTCCGGCCGGACCATGTCCGGATCGGGCCGGAGGGTACACTCACCGGCCGGGTCGAACTGGTGGAAGAGCTGGGCGAGAACCACCTTCTTTATGTCGATGTTGGCGGCGGCCGTCGCCTGACAATCCGCGAGCCGGGCGATGCGCGGCACATGGTTGGCTCGACCGTCACCCTCGACCTCGCCCGGGAGTCTTGCCACCTGTTCCGTAGCTCGGGCGAGGTGTTGCCGTCTCGAACCGGCACGGCAAGTCCGCCCCTATCCTCTCCCGGTCTCGCCAGCGCAACATCATAAAGCAGTATCATCCCGGCCGAAGCGCAGCGGAGGGGAAGGGAATCTATTTGCCCCTCCGCGCCATGGATCTCCTTCCCTCGCCAGGGTGACACCCTCATACGTCATCCCCGGACTTGCTCCGGCCACCCACGTTTTGGGAACCGCAATGCTGCCAAGACGTGGGTCCCCGGACCAAGTCCGGGGATGACGGCGGCGGAGGGCATGAACGGGAAGTGATGACGGCGAGGGAGGTAGAGAAGACCTCGAACTCCCGTCTCGACGCCGCTCCACTTCCTCTATACTGGCTGTAAGCCGGCAGAACGAGGAGGCCGCCCATGATCTCGCGGGACGACGAACTGGTCGGGTTCATCGACGGGCTGGCGCCGCGCGCGCGTCTCATGGGTCTCGATCTCGGCACCAAGACCATCGGCCTTGCCCTGTCCGACGTGGAGCGGCGGATCGCGACGCCGCTCGAGACGATCAAGCGGGTGAAATTCACGCCCGATGTCGAGCGCATCAAGGACCTCGTCGCGCGCTATGAGGTCGGCGGCCTCGTCTTCGGCCTGCCCCTCAACATGGACGGCACTGAAGGCCCGCGCTCGCAGGCGACCCGTGCGTTCGTGCGCAACCTGAAACCGTTGCTGCCTCTGCCCGTCTTATACTGGGACGAGCGCATGTCGACCATGGTGGTGACCCGCACTCTCCTCGATGCGGATGCCTCGCGCGCCAAGCGGGCCGACGCCGTCGACAAGATGGCCGCAGCCTACATCCTGCAAGGTGCCCTCGACCGCTACGAACGCATCGCCGCCGACGCGCAAGACGCTCAGGACGAGGCAGACCTGCGCGCCGAGCTCGACATGGATACGCCGCCGGGAGGCGGCGCATTGGATGAGTGATGCAAGGTTCGGCCACGTTCCTCACGGATTCGGCGCTGCCGCGAACTAGAGCATAGGACCCAAAAGTGGACCCACTTTTGGGATCCAATCCGTTGCTCCACTCTAAAGAGAGCGCATCGTTGAACGCAGAAAACCGGGTCCACTTTTCGCTGACGCGGCCCTCTGGGTCTGCACGATGCGCTAGAAAATAATGAAGTCCTTGTGAGTGAGATTCAGGTTCGCATCGAGCTGAGCGAATTGCACGGCCGCTTTCGCTCCCGTCCCATCGGGATCGTAATAGAGACTTCCCGTCGCCTTGTCGTAGATGAGCCGATCATCGGCGTCGTGAGCGCTGGAACCGGTCCAGAACGCGCCTTCCTTGATTGCGCCCTTGGGGTTGGCGGAAACCTTGAAGATCTTCTTGTAAAGCGCGATCGTATCGGCCTTGACGTTGAAATCATCGATCACATCGACGTTGCTGCTCGACAGCTTGGTGTCGAATCCGAAATAGTCGGAACCAGCGCCTCCGATGAGGGTGTCCCGCCCCAGACCGCCACTGAGGAGGTCGTCACCGCTGTCACCGTAGAGCTTGTCGTTGCCGATCCCACCGTCGATGGCATCCGTGGCGCCCCGCCCGCGGAGGGTATCGTTGCCGCCCCCACCGAGCAGGACGTTAGCGCGGCTGTCCCCCAAAACGGTATCGTTGCCGGATTTCCCGACTGCGAGACCATCCTTATTGGCCTTGATAGTAGCCATTGACGCATTCCCCGATATTTCGCCTGACACAAAGTAAGCGCTGCCCGAATCTGCAATAGAATCCGCCCATTCGAAATGCAACGCTGTAATGACCAACCTCTACTTATTTGTCGAGGAGATCAATTTCTCACGGTGCCGAGCCTCTTCGATTCCCGATCTTTCAGAAGTGTGGCCACGCACATGGGAGACTTTTCCAGGCAAGAAAGCTTAGCCGAACCGGCAAAACCTGCTGGAGCCCGGGGCGAAACTCGCAGCTGGCCCTCCATTTCAAGGCTTGACGAGGCGTAAAAAGCCTCCTATCTCAGCGCCAACCGCGACGCCGGCCCCGAATTCCCGCCCCGGATTGAATCAATCTGAATAGGCGAAGGATTTCATTGGCTTAGTGGGGGATAGTTTAATGGTAGAACAGCGGACTCTGACTCCGCTAGTCTTGGTTCGAATCCAGGTCCCCCAGCCATTTGATTTCATTATGAAATTCTGATTTGCGCATTTAGAACGGCTAGGTCGTAACTGTGCTATTCCGTTGCGGATTCGGTATCTCTCCAATGCCTCGACCTATCGCGCGGACAGCTGATGCCAACGCCGCACTCAAGTTGCTTACCCGCGTCACGAATGACCACCTTGACCTAAAGATCAGCGTCTAGCCGTAACTCTCCCCCTGACCTCCCACGACACTGCCATCTCCGAGCTTAGCGGATCGAATGCGACGTCTGAACGCAGACGAGAGATTGGAGAACTGTCGGATCGATGACAGATGGGGATCGCTGAATCGATTACGGGATGAAGACCGAAACCGTTTCTGCCCCTACGGTCGGATCCTAAAAGCGCCCACTCTTTCGAGGGGCGCTTTCTTTTTACTGACGGTGTCCGCCATGCAGAAGCCTGAGGACGCCTGTAACCGCTTAGATCATCTGGCCTGACCCGCGACGCTCTGGGCTGGGTTACCAGAAGTCCAGAGGTTCGTTGGGGCCAGGGGGGACTTCGCCGTAGGCGGGAACGATGACGGGACCCTCACCCGAACCGGGGGGCGTTCCACAAAACGGAGGTTCGCCGCTGCCGTGGCCACCGTCGCGAGGGAACCAGGATGACAAATCCTCCAACAGGTGTGACAACGGGTTGTCGCCGTATAGCGGACCCACATCACCGCCCGGTCCGCCGTTCGGTTCCACGGGTATGGGTTCTCCCGGATTAGGTTCTCCCACAGCAATCGCGGGCGATTCTTTGCCGCTCGAATCGTAGGGTATGTTGTAGCCGTTCATGAGACGTCCTTTCCAGTAAGGCTGCTCGCTTCCGCCGAGGATGTTCTCCGACGGCGAACGGTCACTCTTGCCTACTTCGCAAGGACCGATCTGTGAGATGCCTCACAGGAATTCAAAGACTTCGGTATTTGACGCGAAAACGCCCGCTCGCTACCCTCCCGAAAAAATACGCAATGAATTCGAGGAGGAATCATGTCCACGTGGAAAATTGCGCTCGCGTCCGCAACTCTGCTAACGGTCGGCAGCTTCCAGGCTCTCGCGCAACAGAGCTTCCCCAGCCGCTACATCACCATGGTCGTGCCCTTCGCAGCAGGAGGACCGACAGACATTGTCGGCCGTATCGTCGCTGATCATATGTCACGCACGCTCGGGCAGCAGGTGGTGATCGAGAATGTCGCCGGTGTAGCCGGAACGATCGGCGCGGCGCGTGTCGCCAAGGCGGAACCGGATGGCCACACCCTCTTGGTCGGGCCGATGAGCACGATGAGCTTTTCGCCAGCCCTCTATCCAAAACTCGCCTTCAATCCGCTCACCGATTTCGAGCCGATCGGCATCGCCGCCTCGGCGCCGATCATGCTCGTCACCAACAATACGATTCCCGCCACCAAGCTCTCGGAATTCACCGACTACATGAAGGAGAACCCGGCTAAGCTAACCAACGGCAATGCCGGTGTCGGCTCCACCTCTCATCTTGCCTGCCTGCTTCTCAACAACCGTGCCGGCGCGTCGGTCACTCTCGTCCCCTATCGCGGCACTGGACCGGCCTTGACGGATGTCGTCTCAGGGCAGGTCGGCTATCTCTGCGACCAGGTCACGAGCTTGATGTCCCAGGTCCAGGCCAAGACGGTCAAGCCGCTTGCCGTGCTCGCGCCGACGCGCTCTCCTGTCCTGCCCGATGTGCCTACGGCAAGCGAAGCCGGCATGAGCGGCATCGACATGGTGGTGTGGAACGCACTGTTTGCGCCCAAAGGAACCCCGCCTGAGATTGTCGAGAAGCTGAACGCTGCTTTGCAAAAGGCCATCACAGATCCGGCGTCGCGCGAGAAGTTCCTGCAGCTCGGTGCCGAGCCGCCACCGGAGAGCCAGCGCTCGCCGCAGGCTCTGCGTCAGATCCATGCCGCTGACGTGACGAAGTGGGGTGAGGTCATCCGAGGCGCCAACATCAAGGTTGAATGAGCCGGCGCCGAAAGTCTCACAGGACAGAGCCTCTCGCGTATGCAATCTCTACAGCGCATCGCGCGGCCCCAGAGGGTCGCGCGATGCGCCAGCCAAGAAAAGGGAGCATCGGAATTGCCCCAAAAGCGGGTCCACTATTGAGTCAATTCCGATGCTCTCGTCGCCGAATGCCGGCAAGTTACCCTCCAATCATGCCGGCAGGCAGATAAGCGGGTGCCACCACAAGGATATTTGCCGCCTTGCGAAGGTTTGTGCCTATCTTAAGTGTTCAAGCCTAAACCGCCCCTCTGCTCAGCTGGCGACAGCAATTTTATCATAAGATTCCTATTATAAATAATTTGCCTAGATTAACGTGCGCGATTATTATCCACCCTCGCAATTAATCACGCTTTGCCAGTTAATCAACTCCGTACTACCCCTTTTGAAGCAGAAATATAACAGATTTGGCTGACATATACGTCGTCAATCTGCCAAAAGTACTTTTTTTGTCATCTATAATACTGGAGCTTAAAATAATAACTCCTCTGATAGATCGTTCCTTATGCACGAAAAGGAGGAAACGATGGCAAAAGATAAAGAAAAACCGGATAAATTACTGATTTCCGACAGTAACGTGAACGACAATATAGTTCCCGAGGGATCTGCAACCGGCACGGAGGTGGGTCTCACCGTCCTGGGGACACTCAAAAACGCCAAGGGTCCGATCACTTACAGCCTGACGAATAGTGCTTCAGGTGCATTCGCCATCGATCCTTCTACTGGGGTCGTCAAAGTGGCCAATGGTGCCCTGCTCGACTACGAGGTTGCGCAGAGTCACACCATCACTGTCAGTGCGACGGATGGAAAAACCACTGCGTCGCAGAGCTTCCAAATCGGTGTGCAGAATGTACTGGACATCTACGGGACAGGCGGCGGTCCGACTGACGTTCATATCGCCGACCTTAATGGCGACGGAAAAATGGACTTTGTTGCCTCAACCGGTGCAGGAGCGTCAGTCTCACTCGGCAACGGGAACGGCACTTTTCAAGCTAGCACCCAATACCCTGCCGCTGCTGGCGATGATGTTGTTATTGCCGACTTCAACGGTGACGGTCATTTGGACCTTGCGGCTTCCCAGCAGTCAAACGGCGGCCAAGTTGCTGTTTTGCTTGGAGTAGGAGATGGCACTTTCCTGTTTGGAGGGTCATATGCTGCCGGATCCGGATCTAACGGGCTCGCGGCTGGCGACTTGAACAATGATCAAAAAGCAGATGTCGTCGTCGCAAATGAGCACGGTGGTGTGATAGTACTGCTTGGCAATGGAGATGGCACCCTGAACTCGGGCACAACTTACGCTGCAGGGTCTGTCCCAAATGAGGTGGAGCTTGCCGATTTGAATGGCGATGGTGACCTCGACATCGCTGCCAGCAATCTTTTTGGGAACAGCATTTCCATTCTGATTGGTAACGGTGATGGCACCTTCCAGACTCATGTCGATTATGCAGCTGGTGCAAGATCATCGAACCTCGCCATCGGGGATCTCAATGGCGACGGCGTTGCCGATGTTGTTTCGATCGACCAGGATGCTGATACCGTGTCCATTCTGCTCAATAATGGGGATGGCACATTTCAACCAAGGACGGCCTACACAGTCGGGGACTTTCCCAGCTCAGCCTCGATTGGAGACGTGAACGGCGATGGTGTGGCTGATCTCGCTGTGACCAATCAGGGAAGCAACAACATCTCTGTACTTCTCGGCAATGGCGACGGGACGTTCAATTTGCATGAGACACACGCTTCTGGAATGCTTCCATGGGAGTCCGACCTAGGCGATCTCAATGGCGACGGAAAATTGGACCTCTTAGTCGCCGCTTATGGCAGCAACGGCGTGGCTGTGTTCCTCAACCAATATGACTTCATGGTATAAGACCGCGCCAAACGGGCACAAACGTCCCGCGCATCAAAAAGCACACACGTTAGGGCATGGTGCGATTGCCGTGCCCTAATGTGGTTAGACGACTCTATAGCTGGCTCCCCAGACGGCATTCACGAAAGTTCCAGCAGTCCGGCGAAATTTTTAACGACCGGGCAGAAGCTTGAAGGTGTCTGCAGTTGCCTCGACCAAAATCCGAGCCCAGGGTTCTGGATGAACTCTACGCCTGTACAATCGCGTTTCAGACAAACCGGGTGGCGCCTGCCATGACTGGGAGGGCCTAGCGAACGAACATCTCTGCGGAGTAAAAATCGTTAAACGACGAAAAGGTCTTTGTAGGTCAGGTTGAGGTTCTTCGATACCAGGGCAAACTCCACCGCGGCTTTGGAGCCCGAGCCGTCGACGTCATACGACAGCACGCCCGTTTTCTTGTTGTAGATGATGTAATCGTTGGAATCGCGGGCCTTGGTGAGGCGAAAATGCCCACTCTTCAACTGCGCCGGATCTGAACTGTCCCCTGCACTGCCGAGCTTCTTGAACATGGCATTGTCCAGCCAAATCGCATCGTCATGGACATTGAAGTCGGAGATCCGGTCTCTGTTGGCGCTCTTGCTCGGCTTCGTGTGAAACACGAATAGATCCATCCCTGCGCCTCCGTAAAGGACATCGTTGCCCGCCCCACCGTTGATATAGTCGTCGCCGTCATATCCGCGCAGGGTATTCGAAAGCTGGTTTCCGAAGATTTCGTCGGCAAAGTTACTGCCCCGCACATACTCCATGTTACCTTCGAGCCAAACCATGGTTCGCGGGGACGAAGTGCCGACATCCGCGACAGGCAGAGCCCAGCCGAACTTCTCGGTGACAATGTTGGAGAACTGCCAATATGGCAGCACGATGCGCCAACCTTCGGATGAGCCCTGGGCAGTTACCGTATCGCGGCCACCTGCGTCCCATATGGTCTGATAAAGGCTGTCGACCGAAAGGTTGTAGGTCGAGTCTCCTGCATTCGTTCTGCGATTGATGCCATACAATGCCTGGAGTCCGATGACATCGAGCGCCATCGGCGTCGCCGGGTCGAATTCGGTGAAATTCAATTGATAATCATCCTCGTAGGACATCACCGAGAACCAGTCTTTGTCCCAGTTCGGAATACCCAGGTACTGCAATGTCGGACGCCCGGTACCGCCACCGTCATGCGTGTGCTTCAGACCAAGGGCATGCCCGAATTCATGCAACAGCAAAAACCAACCTTGCGAACCCGCAGCGTAGGAAGGAAGCCTCACGGCCTCGCTGTTGACATTGAGAAAGACGTCTCCGGCACCGCCGGTATGCATCTCCATTTGTGTGGAAGGGAATCCGCCGATGGCCCAGCCCGACGGGTCGGAGAAGATTGCCGAACTTCCGCTCAGAGAAATGTTGAGATCTGAGCCCGAGTAGTATGAAGCCGAAGGATCTGCGTAATATCCATTGAACCTGAATCCAATGTTGGCGTATTGCGAGAATGTGTTCAGGACTTCATACGCAACCTGCGCGATCGCGGTTGGATCCGCCCAAGTCTCTCCCTGAAAACCATGCGACACGCCCCAAGTGAGCGTCCTCGTCCCGTCCATGACCCAATAGCTGCCGTTCGTGATGGCGTCGACGGCGGCATCGGCGGTGTAGGGGAACAATTGCCAAGTTGGGTAAGCCATTGAACTGCCTCCAGCGAGGTTTCGCAAAAAGCATTCGATTCAATTGGATTATTGACGCTGTGAGCTTTGCCTGCCGCGCATATCGCATCGCGACGCGACGGCTATCACTGCCCACACCTGTACTTGCAAATCTATATAAATACGACTACAGATGGAAGAATAGCTTAGCCGACAGCCTTCGCCTTACAAGAGCGAGATACTGGCTATTTCGGATAAGGCATCGGTCCGCGGCGGGGCCGCAACTCAACGCCTTCTGGCAGCAGCTGCCTGGGTCTCTTTGAGGGTCGTCTCGACCTTGTCGAGCTTGGTCTCGATTTTGTCGAGCTTCGCCAGAATCTGATAGAGGAGATCCGGGACGACGCGGGCGTGGTCGACGTTCTCGCGGGATGCTTTTGCGATCGCCTGCGTCGCCTCGATGAGTTCTCGCATTTCCGTCCGGCTTCCCGTCACGGCGCCGTTTGCCGGCGCCGGGGTGGTTTGGGCCGTCACCTGGCCGGTCAATCCGATTGTCAGAACTGCAGCGATCGCCACATTGCGCATGTTTCAGGCTCCCAAGAGAACATACCTCGCGCATCGTGCGGACCCGGAGGGCCGCGCCCAACAATGCGCAAGCCAAGAGAAGAGACATCGGATAGACCCCAAAAGTGGAATCCACTTTTGAGTCCGATGCTTTAGACATCTCAGGACGCCGACGGCAAAGCAAAGCTTTTTTGCATCTTCCGGCGAGGAGCACTCGCCGGAAGATCCGCTAGATCCAGGAAATGAGGTCAGTCGATCTGAACCCCCGCCTCCTTCACCACGGGTGTCCACTTGGCGATCTCGGTCTTGACGTGCTCGCCGAGGGCCTCCGGCGTCGAGCCGACCACGGTGGCGCTGAAGGTCTTGAGCCGCTCCTGCACGGCCGGGTCCTTCACGGCCTTGAGGGCCTCGGCGTTCAGCCGATCGATGACTGCCTTCGGAGTGTTCGGCGGCGCGAACAGGGCATTCCAGGTATAGGTCTCATAGCCGGCAAGTCCGCCCTCGGCGATGGTCGGCATGTCCGGGAAGGACGGCGCACGCTCCTTGGTCGTCACTGCGATGCCGCGCAGCGTGCCCGCCCGGATGAACTCGGAGGCCGAGGGCAGATTGTCGAACATGATCGGCACCTGGCCCGCCACCACATCGTTGAGCGCAGGCCCTGCACCGCGATAGGCGATGTGCTGCATCGACACCTTGGCCATGCTCTTGAAGAGTTCGCCGGAGAGATGCAGGGGCGTGCCGACGCCGGAGGACGCGTAATTGTACTTGGCCGGATCGGCCTTCAGCAGCGCGATCAATTCCGGCACCGTCTTCACCGGCAGGCTGGGATTGACCACCAGCACGTTGGGCACGATCACCAGCAGCGACACGGGAGCGAAATCCGTCAACGCGTCATAGGGCTTGCGCTTGAGCATCAGCGGGTTGAGCGCATGCGTCGCGACGGTTCCCATCAGGATCGTGTAGCCGTCGGGCTCGGCCTTGGCGACACGGGCCGCGCCCGTGCTGCCGCCGGCTCCCGCGACGTTCTCGATGATGACCGACTGCCCGAGGCCTTCGGACATCTTCTGAGCGATGATGCGGGCGACCACATCGGTGGAGCCGCCGGCGGCGAAGGGCACGACCATGGTGATCGGACGGCTGGGATAGGTCTGGGCCGAGGCTGGCGCAAGGCCCAGGACTGCCCCGGCCAGAATGGCGCCACCGGCGAGGAGGGTCCGGCGTCGGGTTGCTTTGATCACGATCTTTTCTCCATGTTGAGCGATAGGCAGAAAGGGTGCCGCGCTTGGCTCTCACATAGCCGCCAGGAGAGCGATGTCCATGACACAGGAACCTGTGCGGTGTTGAACTCTGCTTGATCGATCGGCCGGTCGCGAGCGCGCCAGGGATCGATGGCGCCGCCAAGGTCGCCGATTTCCCGGCACACCTCCACCTCAGTGGTTTACCCCGCCCGTCTCAGGTGTTTCCCCGATTTTTGATTTCGAACGGTCCGTCTAAGCTCTCGTTTGCAAAGAACGGATTTTCTTGAGCCATTCTTCAACGGCTCACCGCCTCGAAACCAGAGGGAGCTCCGTCATGAAGATCGCCACTTTTGGCGCAGCCTTTCTTCTTGCCGTTCCAACGCTGCTGTCGCTGCCTGCGCAGGCAGGGCCGCTCCCCGGAATCGGTGTCCTTGCCGACACGAATCTTGCTCCCATCGAGACGGTACAATATCGCCGGGGCGGCTTCGTCGCCCGCGGTCCGCGTGGCGGGGTCGTTGCCGGTCGAGGCGTCGCGGTCGGGCGTCCAGCCTATCGCCCCGTCGGCCCGGTGCCCGTCCGGCCCGTCGGTCCATGGGTCCGGCCACCGAATTATTGGTGGCGTCCCGGCGCGGCCGTGGCAGCAGGAGCAGCCGTCGGTTTCGTGACCGCGGCTGCAGCCACCGCCTATGTCAGGACGCCGGCGCCTGCGCCCGGCTATTGCTGGTATTATACGAACACGCAGCGGACGCAGGGCTTCTGGGACGCCTGTCCGTGATGGGCGCCTATCGCGCCGATTCCGATAACAGCGCCAGACCGGCCCTCCCGGCGCGTGAGGCCGTTCTCGATCTTCAAACGCGGGTGAACCAGGCGGTCATCGGGCAGGAACGGGTCGTCGAGCGGCTCATCATCGCCCTCCTTGCCAACGGCAACGTGCTGATCGAGGGCCTGCCCGGCCTCGCCAAAACCCGGGCGATCAAGAGCCTCGCTCAGAATCTCGAGGCGGATTTCAGCCGCATCCAGTTCACGCCCGATCTCCTGCCCTCCGACGTGACGGGCGGCGAGATCTATCGCAGCGACGGACAGGGCGGCGGCACGTTCGAATTCCGGCAAGGTCCGGTCTTCGGCAATCTCGTTCTCGCCGACGAAATCAACCGCGCTCCGGCGAAAGTCCAGTCCGCCCTGCTCGAGGCCATGGAGGAGCGGCAGGTGACGGTGGCCGGCAAGCGCTACAAGCTGCCCGACCTGTTCATGGTGCTGGCCACCGAAAATCCTATCGAGCAGGAAGGCACCTACCCCCTGCCGGAAGCGCAGATGGACCGCTTCCTGATGCATGTTCATATCGACTATCCGAGCGATGCCGACGAGGTGAAGGTGCTGCGCCTCGTGCGCGAGGAGAACGCGGGCGGGAGCACCACCGCTGCGCCGCCGAAGATTCCGCAGCAGGCGATCTTCGATGCGCGCAAGGAGATCGACCGCATCACCTCCACTGACGCCATCGAGACCTACATGGTCGGCCTGATCGCGGCGACACGCCGTCCGTCGGAATATGGGGACAAGCTCAAGCAATGGATCGCCATCGGCGCCAGCCCGCGCGGCTCGCTCGCCCTCGACCGGACGTCACGGGTGCAGGCCTGGCTTCAGGGACGCGACTATGTGGTGCCGGAGGATGTGCAGGCCATCGCCCATGACTGCCTGCGCCATCGCATCACCTTGAGCTATGAGGCGACCGCCGACGGCATCAGGGTCGACGATGTGATCGACGAGATCATCCGTCAGGTGGCCGTCGCCGCGTGACGAGGCAGGAGGTGACGGTTGGCCCCAATTGAAACCGCGCGCTCCCCCACCGATGGCCAGGGCCGGATAACGGTGACGACGGATGAACTCGCCCGCCTGCGCCACAAGGCAAGGGGCTTCAGCTTCCTGCCGCGCCAGCCCGTGCACAGCATTCTCACCGGGCGCCATGCCTCGCGGCTTCGCGGGCGCGGCCTGAACTTCGAGGAGCTGCGCCCCTATTATCCCGGCGACGACACCCGCACCATCGACTGGAACGCAACCGCGCGCCTGCGTGACCCGTTCATCCGCGTCTATACCGAGGAACGCGACCGGGCCGTCGTCCTGCTCGTCGACCAGCGCCTGTCGATGTTCTTCGGCAGCCGGCGCGCGACGAAATCGGTGGTCGCCGCCGAGGTCGCGGCGGCTTCTGCCTGGCGCGTGACATCGCTCGGCGACCGGATCGGCGCCGTCGTGTTCTCGGATGAGGCCGTCGAGACGGTGAAGCCGCAGGCGCGCGACGCGGGAGCACTGGCCGTGATCGATGCGGTCGTGCGCGCGAACCGCAAACTGCCGGACAACATCCGCGCGGCCTCGCGGCCGGCGGCGTTCAACACAGCGCTTCAGCATGCCGCCGCCTTTCTGAAGCATGATGGCCTTCTCTGCCTGATCACGGATGCGGCCGGGGCCGACGACGAGACCGTGGAGCGCATCACGACCATCACCGCCCATAACGACGTGCTGAGCATCTTCATCTACGACCCGATCGAGGCGGGCCTCCCGCAGATCGGCCCGGCGGTCGTGGCCGAGGCGGAGGGGCAGATCGAGGTCGATACGAACTCATCGGGACTGAGGCGCGACTTCGCGCAAGCGTTCGAGGAGCGGCGCGCCCAGATCGAAAAGTTTTCGCGCAAGCGCTCGATTCCGGTGCTGCCGATCAGGGCGGATCTCGACCCTATCGATCAGCTGCGCGAATTGCTCGGCCGCAAGGTCGCGCATTCCGTTCGCGAGGCGCCACCCTCATGAACGGCGATCCGGCCGACCTCGCCAACCTGCGCGACATCGTTCTTCCATCGACGATCCCATGGTGGCCGCTGGCGCCAGGCCTGTGGATCCTTCTGCTCGGCCTGCTCGCGACCATCCTCGTGGCATCCTTTCATGCCTTCCGACGGTACAAGGCCAATGCCTATCGGCGCGAGGCCATCCGCGAGCTCGATGGCCTGACCGACATGACCGGCATCATGCCGCTGCTCAAGCGGGCGGCGATGGTCGCCTATGGGCGCGAGGCTGTCGCTTCCTTAAGCGGCAATGCGTTTCTGGCTTTCCTCGACCGGACGGGCGGCACGAGCGTCTTCACCTCCGGCCCCGCCCGGCTTCTCCCGAGCCTCGCCTATTCAAAGCGCACCGGCCCGACGTCCGGAGACCTCGACAGGGCCGTCGCGGATGCGCGGCGATGGTTGCGCAAACATCGCGCTCAGGGTGAGTAGCATGCTCACCTTCGCCTATCCCTGGCTCGCGCTGCTGCTCCCCCTGCCCTGGCTCGTTGACCGGTTCGTGCCGCCGCATGCGCAACCCCGCGCCGGCATACGCGTGCCCTTCTTCGGAACGCTCGTGTCCCTCACCGGACAGGTGCCTGAGAGCGGCACGATCACGGCCCGCAGAGGTGCGGGCCGCATGGTGATCCTCATCCTCTGCTGGGTGCTGTCGCTTGCGGCGCTGATGCGGCCGCAATGGATCGAACCACCGCTCCATCGCGACCTGCCCACCCGCGACATGCTGCTGCTGGTCGACCTCTCCGCATCCATGGATACGAAGGACTTCGTGAACGCGCAGGGCCAGACAATCGACCGGCTCACGGCGCTGAAAGCGGTGCTCGACGATTTCGTGGCGCGTCGCCAGGGCGACCGGATCGGCGTGGTGGTTTTCGGCGATGCGCCGTTCACGCTGGTGCCGTTCACCACCGACCTGACATTGACGCGACAGCTCGTGCAGGACACCGCCGTCGGCATGGCGGGTCCGCGCACCGCGTTCGGCGACGCCATCGGGCTCGGCATCTCCCTCTTCGATTCATCGACAGTGAAGACGAAAACGATGATCGCGCTGACCGACGGCAACGACACGGCGAGCAAGGTGCCGCCGGGCGAGGCGGCCGGCATCGCCAAGGATCGCGGCATCGTCATCCACACGATCGCCATCGGCGATCCGACCGCCGCCGGCGAGGAGAAGCTCGACGAGGCCGCCCTCAGGGACGTGGCGGAGCGAACCGGCGGCGGCTTCTACCGCGCGCTCGACCGCGAACAGCTCGAAGGCATCTACCGCCGCCTCGACGAGATCGAGACGCGGCGCATCGAGACGATCTCCTATCGGCCGAAGCGAGACCTCTATTGGATGCCGCTCGCCGCCGCTCTCCTTCTCGGCATGGGCGCGGCAGCTGTCATCCTCCTGCGCGGCCGGCGCTCGGCGCCGGCATCCCCGCGCCAGGAGGCTCTCTCATGAGCAGCGCTCTCGCCTCCTTTCACTTCCTGCGTCCCTGGTGGCTGGTGCTGCTCCTGCCGGCGGCCTTCCTGTGGTGGCATCTTCGGCGCCGATCCGACGCGGGCGCCCGATGGGCGAGCGTGATCGATCCCGCGATCCTTCGTGCGCTGACCATCGGCGGCGACGGCAAGGCCCGCTTCATGCCGCACGACGTGCTTCTGCTGGCCTGGGGCCTCGGCATTCTCGCGGTCGCCGGGCCGACCTGGACGCGAGAGCCCTCCCCCTTTGCCGATGCGCGACCGCCGGCGATGGTCGTCGTCAAGGTGGCACCGTCCATGAAGACGGAAGATCTGGCGCCGAGCCGCCTCGTGCGCTCAGTGCAGAAGCTCTCCGATCTCCTCGCCGCGCGGGAAGGCGCTTCGACGGGGCTTGTCGCCTACGCCGGATCGGTCCACCTTGTCCTGCCGCCGACACCGGACAAGGATGTGGTGGTCGCCATGGCCCAGGCCCTGTCACCCGAAATCATGCCCGTGCCGGGCGACAGCCTGGCGCAGGCCGTTCGCCTCGCCGCGGGCGTACTGCGCGATGCCGGCAAGGGCGGTTCGATCCTCGTCATGGCGGACAGCGTTGCACCGGAACAGGTGGCGCTTCTGCAGAATGCCGCACATGACCCCGTTCGGTTCGAGACCACCCTGTGGACCGCGGTTCCGCCCTCCCGTCTCGACGCCGAGGCGAGCCTGCAATCGGCGGCTTCCGCGATGGACGCCACGCTCGTTTCGATGACGCCCGACCGAACCGATGTGGAAAGCGTCGCCGCACGGCTCGACCGCGCGACGGTCGTGAGCGATGTCGCGGGAGAAGGCGAGCGCTGGCAGGAGGCGGGCTATTGGCTGACGCCGCTGATCGCCCTCCTCGCCCTCGCCTGGTTCCGGCGCGGCTGGGTCTTGGGGGGCTGACGCCATGCACCAGATCCATCGCCTCTTCTCGCTCCTGGCCCGCCACGCCTATGCGGCAATCGCCTGCGCCGTGGCGGTCGCGCTCATCGTGCTCGGCTTCCTGACCGGCTGGCGGAACATGCTGCTGACACCCGATCAGCGCGGCGCCTGGGACATGCGCCAGGAGCGCTACAAAGAGGCCGCGGATGCCTTCGCGGATCCCCTATGGCGCGGTGTCGCCCTGTTCCGGGCAGGCGATTTCAAGGATGCGGCGCAGGCCTTGGCGGCCATCGAGACGGCGGAGGCGGCCTACGATCAGGGCAACGCACTCGTGATGCTCGGCCAGTATGACAACGCAGTCGGTCGCTACGACGTCGCGCTCGAATTTCGCCCGGGCTGGGCGGAGGCGGAGGCCAACCGGAATCTGGCGAAGCTGCGCGCCGAGCGCATGAAGACGACCGGCGGCGACATGGGCGACACGGACTCGAAGCCGGACGAGGTCGTCTTCGATGCGAGCAAGCCGAAGGGCGAGGGCAAGGACGATCAGGTGGCCGGCGGCGAGCCGATGTCCGACGCGGCCGTGCGGGCGCTATGGCTGCGCGGCGTCCAGACGAGGCCTGCCGATTTCCTGCGCTCGAAATTCGCCTACCAGCTCCAGAACCAATCATCTCCCAACGCGGTGCCCCGCCCATGAAGCATTCCGTCGTTTCCCCCAAACCATCGACGACCGGCAGCGGCATGGTCTGGATCCCCGGAGGCACGTTCGCCATGGGGTCGAACCATCACTATCCCGAGGAGGCGCCCGTTCATCGCGTCACTGTCGACGGGTTCTGGATGGATGCGACGCCGGTGACGAACCGCCAGTTCAAGGCTTTCGTTCTGGCAACGGGCCACGTCACCACCGCCGAGATCGTCCCCGATGCGAAGGATTATCCCGGCGCCAAGCGCGAGATGCTGCGCGCCGGCTCCCTGCTCTTCACGCCGCCGCCCCATCCCGTCGATCTGCGCGACTGGAGCCAGTGGTGGACCTTCGCCTTCGGCGTCACGTGGAAGCGGCCTTACGGACCGAACGGCAATCTCAAGGGGCTGGAAGATCATCCCGTCGTTCATGTCAGCTACACCGACGCCCTCGCCTATGCGCGCTGGGCCGGAAAGGACCTGCCCTCCGAGGCCGAGTGGGAATTCGCCGCGCGCGGCGGGCTCGAGGGAACCGAGTTCGCCTGGGGCGACGAATTCGCGCCCGGCGACCGGCAGATGGCGAATACATGGCAGGGGCAGTTCCCATTCCAGAACACCATGCTCGACGGCTACGAGCGCACGTCGCCCGTCGGCACATTCCCGCCGAACGGCTATGGCCTGTCGGACATGATCGGCAATGTCTGGGAATGGACGAACGACTGGTACGCGCCGAAGCACCCGGAGGATGCGCCGAAGGCTTGCTGCATCCCCGAGAACCCGCGCGGCGGGCGCGAGGGGAGCAGCTACGATCCGCGCCAGCCGGAGATCAGGATTCCGCGGAAGGTCGTGAAGGGCGGCTCACATCTCTGCGCGCCCAATTACTGCCGCCGCTACCGCCCGGCTGCCCGCCACCCGCATCCGATCGACACGTCGACGAGCCACATCGGATTTCGGTGCGTGCGGCGCGACATCGGCGAGGGAGACCGTCAGAGCACGAGTGGCAGGTAGAGCGCGCCGAGCGCAACGGTAATTGCGAGCACCGCCGTGGCAGTGGCCCAAAATGAGCTTCTGTTGTCTGAGCCGTCCGTAACCTGTCTCATAACCTGTATCCGTCGCGTCCTCTTGGCCGAGTGAAACCCGGCCCCCGCCCATATGCCGGCGGCTGCAGTCATCAGCAGGCTGGGAGACCGTTGGAATCAGGAATCACGCCCGCCCCTCTGGATCATCATGCAGCAGGAGGCGGAGGGTCTCTGTGCCTTGCCGCACATGGGGGCGCGTTCATGCGGCCGGTCGGTGCAGCGCGGTGAGCACTTCAGTATTTCGCGACAACCGGACGCACCGGCTCAGGCGGGGCGCTTACGCCTAAGGGGAAGGCCACCGTGAACAGGCCGATGGTCCCTTCGGGGCGGTTCTCCACATCGACCTCGCGCAAAACCTTGATGCGCGTCGTCACCGGCGTGCCGGCAACGGTGAAGTCGTAGCCGACGGTGCCGCCGACGGCGGCCACCCGCCCCTTGAACGGCCCGATGCGATTGCCCGCGCCGCTGTCGCCGGAGAGCTGGTCGTAATAGCCGCCAAGCAGCCCAATCGAGAGTTCCTTGGTCAGGTATTTGCTGATGGAAACATCCAGGTGGAATGCATTGCCGCTGTCGTAGTCGGTATCGGGATTCTCGCCGTTGAATTCAAATCCGGCCGTGCCGGAGATATCGATGCCCAAATCGGTGTTGAGCCAGGTCATGGAGCCGGAGATGTCGCCGATCCAGCGGTTGAACGACATGTTGGAGAGTTCGCCCTCCTGATACGTTCCGGACGGGATGTTGACCGAGCCGCTGACGTTCCAGTGGAAATTTCCCGAGTGCCAGCCGACGATTGCCGTCGCGATCGGATCGCCCATGTTGAAGGTGGCATCCCGGCTGCTGAAGGCGAAAACCCGGCCGAGGCGCGGCGCCGCGATCACCGCGCCTGCGCTGACCCGGGGAACGCCGAAGGGCAGGCTCAAACCGAAGGCCAGGCTGCCGCCGAAGATCTCGGCCGGCGTGACCCAGGTTCCCGTCAGAAAATCGGCCCGCACCTCGACCTTCACGTTCGCCAGCACGGCGCCGCCGATCTGGATCTGGCGCCCGCCGCTGAGCTCGCCGGAATAGGTGTAGAAGTCGTTCTCGAAATAGAAGCCCGGCGGCGGAACGATGCCGGCTCCTGGACCGTGAAAGCCGGGAACATAGAGACCGGCGCCACCTTCCGTCGCCAGTGCCGCGTCTGCCAGAAGGCTGCCGCAGCCCACAGCCAGTGCGGTCGTCATCGAGCGCCAATTCATGAAGCAGCTCCCACGCTGATCGTCCGAGGGCAGCATGGCGCGATGCATGTGCGAGATAAATCGCGTTTTTGCTACTCCGTCCCAATCTCCCTATGTGTTGCCGAAGTGTCTCAGAATGTCTCATTCGACGCATCGAACAGCCGGCGTTCCGGGAAGGCGGAGCGCCTGCCACCAGGCGCTCCGCACGCGCGGCCTATTTACTGCTTCCCGGCTGTGAGAGCTTCGCCATCACCTCGTCGAGATTGAAGCTCGCCGGCTTCTGCCTGATCGGGAATTCCTGGAAACTCGACAGCCACTGGGCCACAACGGCTTGCGACGGCACCACCACGAAGGCCCGGTCGAAGAACCATTTCTCGTATTCGATCGACTCGTCGCCACGTTCAAATGGATCCGCCCGCAGATTGAACAGCAAGGGCGCGCGAAGATTGGTGAACTCGCGCCTCCAGACGCCGATGCCTGTGCTCTCCTGCGCCTTGAAGACCACCTTCCAGTCCATGACCCGAATCGCGACGAGTTCGCCGTCATCGTTCCAGTAGAGGAAGTCGCGCCTGGGCGATTCCTTTGAGCTCCCCGTGAAGAAAGGCATGAGATTGTAGCCGTCGAGATGCACCTTGAAGGTCTTCCCGTTGGCCTGATGGCCTCTCAGGCATTTGGCCACGACGTCCGGCTCGCCGCCGGCGGCGCAGAAGGTTGGAATCAGGTCATAGTGCGAGAAAACCTCGTTGTGGATCGTGTTGGGACGGATCACGCCGGGCCAGCGGATCAGCGTCGGCACTCGGTAGCCGCCCTCCCAGTTCGTCGCCTTCTCGCCTCTGAACGGCGTATTGCCGCCATCCGGCCACGTCATCACCTCGGCGCCGTTATCGGTCGTGTAGACGACGATGGTGTTCTGGGTGACGCCGAGATCGTCGAGCTTCTTCAAGAGTTGGCCGACATGGCCGTCATGTTCGACCATGCCGTCGGGATAGAGGCCCTTGCCTGTCTTGCCGTCGGATTCGGGCTTCAGATGGGTGTTGACGTGCATGCGGGTCGAGTTGAAGTAGCAGAACCAGGGCTTGCTGGCGCGGTGCTGGCGATCGATGAAATCGAGTGCCGCGGCGCAGGTCTCGTCGTCGATGGTCTCCATGCGCTTGCGTGTCAGCGGCCCCGTATCCTCGATCTTGCCGTCGGCGCTCGAGCGGATGACGCCGCGCGGACCGAAACGCCGGCGGAAATTCGGATCCTTGGGATAGTCGGGGTTCTCCGGCTCCTCTTCGGCATTGAGGTGATAGAGGTTGCCAAAGAACTCATCGAAGCCGTGCGCCGTCGGCAGGAACTCGTCCTTGTCGCCGAGATGGTTCTTGCCGAACTGGCCCGAGACATAGCCGAGTGGCTTCAGCAGCTCGGCGACCGTGGGATCCTCCGCCCGAAGGCCGATATCGGCGCCTGGCAGGCCGACCTTGGTGAGGCCCGTGCGGATCGGCGATTGTCCCGTGATGAAGGCGGCGCGCCCCGCGGTGCAGCTCTGCTCGCCGTACCAATCGGTGAACAACGCGCCCTCGTTGCCGATGCGGTCGATGTTGGGCGTGCGGTAGCCCATGATGCCGCGATGATAGATGCTCGGGTTGAACCAGCCGATATCGTCGCCCATGATCATCAGGATATTGGGCTTCTGACCGGAAGCGGGGGCTGGTGCGGCCTGCGGCTGGGTCTGGGCCTGGGCGGAGGTTGCCGCGACCGTGGCGAGCACGGTGGCCGTTCCCGACAGCAGCAGGTCGCGCCGATTGACGCTCGTCTTGGTGGCATCCTTCTCGTCATCCGGTCGGCGATGATGATCACTCATGGTCCGCTCCTTCGTTGCTTCAGGAATGCGACATGGCCGCTCGGCGGCTGTTCTTAGTCATGGCTTGAAGATCGTCTTCCAGTCGTTCTTCATGTCGACGACGAGCCATCCGCGCTTCGGTGCCTCGTCGAGAGCCTTGTCGAGCTTTCCGACATGCGATTGCCGGTCGTAGGCGTATTCGCGCTCCGCGTCGGTGTGGTGGACGATGAGGGCGAAGCGCGGACCCGTATTCAGCGTCGTCCATTGCAGCATCTGCAGGTCGCCGTCCGAATTGCCGGCCGCGAAGACAGGGCGGCGCCCGATGAAGCGGTTGATGCCGACAGGCTTGCCCGGCCCGTCGTCCACGAACTCGACGCTCGGAAGTTTTTCGATCACCGGCGTATCGCCTTCGAGACGGTACGCGGTCTTGCCGCTCGAGCCGACCACCTGCTCGGGCGGGATGCCGTAGGCCTTCTCCGTCCAGGGACGCATGAACTCGACGCCGCCGCCGGAGACGATGAAGGTCTTGAACCCGTTGGCGCGCAGATAGGCCAGCAGCTCGATCATCGGCTGGTAGACGAGATCCGTGTAGGGCCGGTTGAAGCGCGGATGCCGCGCGGTTTCGAGCCAGTCGCTCACCATCTTGTCGAATGCGGCCGTGGTCATGCCGCTATGGGTCGAGATCACGAGTTCGGTGAGGCCTTGTTCGCCCAGAGCGGCGAGCGCAGCGTGGTCAGACGTCAGGATCGCCTTGAAGGGTTGCCTGTTCGCCAGTTCCGGGTTGGATTGAGCGAGCACCTTGGCGCGATCGAGCACGAACGCCGCCTGCACGTACATCGGCTGCTCAATCCACAGCGTGCCGTCATTGTCGAAGGTGGCGATGCGCTCCTCGACCGGCACGAAATCCGGCCCGCCCTGTCGCGTCACTCGTTCGACGAAAGCGGTGATGGAGGATTTGGCACCGCCGTCGTTCCACGACGGAAGAGGATCGGTCTGCGCCTGCGGCACACTCGCCGTGAATGCCAGGGCAAGGAAGGCGGCAGCGGCGATGAATCCGCGCCGCGTTCGACGGGCGATACCATTCATGGCGAGGTCCTCCGAAAGGGCTGTACGACGCTGCATCTCATGATCCGGCAACCGGATTGAGCGGAGGCAGCGCCGAGCCGTGTGCCGCGCGCGGCGTGCGCTTGGGAATGGACGACACGGCATGTGCCAGTTGCCGTCCGAGGTCAGGCGTCCATTCTCCGCCGTGGCCGAAGAGCGAGCGCTCCAACTGCATCGTCAAGGCACGCAGCGGCTCGTGACCCGCGACCTCCTCGGCGTCGGACAGCGACATCCTCGACCGCCACACGCCGAGCGCGCGATAGGTCGCAGCCGCATCGCCCGTTCGGGCGGCGCGGCACAGATCGCGCCGTGCCGCATGCTCGGAGCCGGCTCGGCGACGCTGCCATGCGAGCCATGCTTCGTGCGCCCACGGCCAGCCATAGCGAACGATCATGGCGATGCCCGCGATGAAGGCCGCCAGGATCGCAGCCGCCGTCAGCCACGCGCGCGTGTTCCAAGGGCCCGCAGCCGGAGATGCGGCCGAATCCGGCGCGGCGGCAATCGTCACCGTCGCGCCAGTGAGAGGAACGGATTGCACCGATTTCGTGCCGAGATCCCACCAGGGCTGCGACAATGCCGGAAGCTCGAAGGCCCCGGCGCGTTCGAACACATAAGTGACCTTGTCCGTGCGATGCCCCGTAATGGCGCCCCGGTTGGCGCGGTCTTCGCTGACGGGCGGGTCGACATAGGCACGTACGCCGTCCGGCGCCACGAAACGGAGTTCGGGCATGCCGAGCGCCGGCACATCCGCCGCCTCGCGCGTGATCGTCCTGACGACGGCGCCGCCGGGCGCGAGGCGCGTCCTGGGATCGGGCGTCCAGCTTTGCACGGCCGTGACGCGAGTCGAGGCGATCACGGGCCCGGACGCGTCGACGCCCTGCGGCACGGTTACATTCAACGTTACCGGATTGCCCTTGGCCGATCCGGTAACGTCGCCGGCCGCGTTGAGCAGGGTGACTTCCGCCGGCGGGAGCGCCAGCGCCCCGCCGCGGCGGGGAAAGATGTCGAAGGTGAAACGCTGACCGACGTAAGTCTGCCCGCCCGTATTCTCGGTGAGCGTTACGCCCTGGCTCTCGAAGCGCATGACCTGGACGCCCTGCGCGTCCGGGATCTTCACCCTCGGCGGCCGCGGCATCGTGTCGGGAAAGAGCACGTCCACATAAAGGCTGACGGATTGGCCGATAACGGCTCCCTGCGCGGGGTCGAGCACTTCCCGCACCACAACCCCTGGGGTCTGGGCCCCGACGGGCAGGGCGAAGGCGATGAAACCGACCGCGAGAGCACCCCGTACAGCCATCGCCAAGTCTCTCAACCTAATCCCGTGCCGTGATGAATCATCGCCTCAGCGGCCTCCCTCGCCGGTTTCCTTGCCGTCCTCGTCACCGACGATCTGGCTCTGGCGCGGAACGCGCGTCACCTTCGGTGGATCGCTGGCCGGGAAGGTATCGGCGAGTTGCTCGTCCAACTCGCGATCGGCCTCCACATCGTCGGGCTCCGAGGACGGCTTCGATGGCTCTTTCGGCATTCCATTCTCCGCATTCCTGTCATCAGGCCGTGAATTGGATCGTCGTGCCGCCATGCGCTCGCGCAACGGGGGCGTTATCGCGAGCCCTGGTCCGTCGAAAGCATCTTTCCTCCTAGGATGAGAAGCAACCCCGCCACGGCGGGAATAAACCCTCGCCTCTGCTGAAAGAAACCCTGACACGACCTCCCGCAAAACCCTGATCGCGCGTCGCCTTACGGTTCGACGAGCTTGTTGCGGATGGCGTAGCGGACGAGCGTTGCGGTGGAGTTGGCGTTGACCTTGCGCATCGCCGAGGAGCGGTGGCTCTCCACCGTCTTCAGGTTCAGGCCCAAGATCTGCGCCGTCTCCTTGTTCGAATGCCCCTCGGCGATCAGCTGCACCACCCGCCGCTCGCGCGCGGTCAGCACCCCGTCGCCGGTATGGCCCTGGGCCAGATAGGCATTGAGCAGCGTCTCCGACACGCGGCCCGTGAAGAACGGCTTGTGCCGGGCAAGCGATTCCACCGCCGCGATCAGGAAGCGGCGCGCGTCCGATTTCAGCAGATAGCCGCGCGCCCCCGCCTCGAGCAGCTCGCGCACCAGAGGCTCGCTCTCGTGCATGGTGAAGATCAGCACTTCCGTCTGCGGCTGCACGGCGCGGATCTCGCGCGTCGCGTCGACCCCGTTCATCGACGGCAGCTGGTAGTCGAGGATGGCCACGTCCGGCTTGGTCTCGGCGGCAAGCTGCACCGCCTGGCGCCCGTCCTCGGCCTCCGCCACCACCTCCCAGCCCGGCTGACCGCCCAGGATCGTGCTCAAGCCAGAGCGCACAACATCATGGTCGTCGGCAATCAGGATACGCGTCATGGGCCCGCATGCCTCCGCGAGCTTCTTCTATACCGTGAAAGCTCGACTGCAGCACTTAGGGAAAACCCTGAAACGGCTTCGGGAAAATCCGCTCCCGCAATGTTATGAAATTATCCGTCGAAAGTTCGATAGGCTCTTGCCGGTCTTCTGCGCGCGGGGACATTGAATCCGGTCAAGCCCGCCACAGGTAGAGGAACCAACCTCATGCCTGCGAGCGAGCCATGTTTTGATCAAGCGGTTGTTCGATCGCGTCACCCTGCCGGAGCATCTCGTCGACAGAGGGCTCATCGCCGCAGCGATGACCGCTGCCGTGGCGGCCGTTCTCCTATGCGGGCAACTTCCCTGAGCGAAAGTCAGTCGCCGGTGGTCGTCCTGATATCCGAGCAGGGAATGACCAGGACCGGACGAAGATCCTCGCCAACGATCTCGATCATGATGTCGCTGCTGTAATCCGGCGGCATCGCGGCCCAGCCCTTCAGGAGCTTCTCCGCGACCTTCAAGGCTTCCATCCGTGCGGCGGCGACGTCGGGCAGCTCGATGCCGCTTGGATCTTCGTTGATGCCGAAATGGCTTCTGACATCGATATAGTAGCGCGGCACGATCGTTGGCCTCGGGAACTCTGCACCGACGGCGGATCTTTCCGCCATCTTATCGATTGATGGTAGTCCACATCCTGAATCGGGAAAATTCACCCTGAATCCCCCAAGCCCTATTCGAAAGGAGCGCCCCAGGAGAGGCTTCATGACGCGGGGCCAACCTGCGCGCGATGCCGTCATTCCCTCCGCCTTGGTGCGATCGTGTGATAGAGCTTGGGAGTTACCTAACCACCACCCGGAGTTTCGATGATCTTGCCATGGATGAAACTGGCGACCGACACCACGATGCTCGCATTGGAGGCTCAGTCGGTAATCTGGACCCGCGTCTCTCGCGCCGCCATGGGCCAGGGCTCACCCGCTGAAAACCTGCTGATGGTCACCGAGAAGGTCACGGCCCTCGCCGAGGCGGCCGTCACCATCGCGACGGGTGGGTCGCCCCATAAGGTCGTCAGAGGATACCGTCGCAAGGTGCGCGCCAACGTGAAGCGGCTGAAGCGGCGCCCTTAGGACTATATGCGGCAAATCGTCTTTTCTCGACAAGTATTCCTGAGCAATTCCAAGCGATCAACCGCTTGCAGGATAACGGAAATCACAACAATTCCAGATTTGCGACGTCCCGCGAGCGAAGCCCTCCCAAGCTTGGCCGTGAGAAATACGTATTTCCCGCTATTTCGCTTCGCAATAAATCTGCCTATAGAATGCAATTATTGATGTGCGAAAATTAAAGACAACGCTCACCAAAGATATAATTGAAAAACACTGCCGTGTTTCGGGGCTGAGCACGGTCACAGGCCGCGAAGTCGATCGGAAGATCGCTCGCGGCTTTTCTTTTGTGTGGTTTACATGGCGAGGAAAGCATCGAGCGCCTGTTCGAGACGCTGCCAGGCCGCCTCATTCCCAGGCAGGCCGAACCGCAGGAGCCTGGGATCGTGCTGGAAGCGGCGCAGCCAGATGCCGCGATGCGCCAGATGGACGAACAGTTCGGGAGCCCGCCGGCTTTCCATGAGACGGTAGAGGCTCGTGCCGCGAGGCGCCCCATCCGCGAGCGGCGCAAGCAATCTGTCGAGCCGGGCAGCATCCTCCGCCCGCGCCCTGCCCGCCGCCTGTCGCCATGCGCGATCCCGCAACGCCTGTCGCCCGATGTCGATGGCCGGCCCTGAAACCGCCCATGGGCCCATCGTCATCCGCAGCCGCTCCGTCATGCCGGCCGAGGCCACCGCGAAACCGAGCCGAATCCCGGCGAGCCCGTAGGTCTTGCCGAAGGAGCGCAGGACGATGGCGTTCTCCGGCAGAACCGGCACAAGCGTCTCGCCCGGATCGAAATCAGCAAAGGCCTCATCGACCACGAGCCAGCCACCGCGCCGACGAAGACGGTCTGCCTCTTCGATCAAGGCCGGACGCTCGAGCGTCCTGCCGTCGGGGTTGTTCGGGTTGACGAGGACGACAATGCCGGCCTCGCGAGCCGCTTCAAACGCGGTCAATTCATCAACGTCATGCCCTGCTCCGCGCCAGGCCCGGGCGTGCTCCGCATAGGTCGGGCCCAGCACGGCAACGCGAGAGCGCGGCCACAGGGACGGCAGCAGGCTGATCAGGATCTGCGTCCCGGGCGCGGCCACCACCTGCGCGGGATCCGTCGCGCCATAGGCCTCGGCAGCGGCGGCCTCGAGATCCCGGTGATCGGCGGGCGACGGCAGCCGCTCGAACGAGGAGGCTGGCAAGGCGGGCATGGGATAAGCTATGGGATTGATCCCCGTCGACAGGTCGATCCACGGCTCGGGCGCGTGCGGACAGAGCCGCCGGGCCTCGTCGAGATCGCCCCCATGCCAGATCCGCGCCTCACCCATTCGATGCACCCATGGTTCTTCCCGACAGCCTCCTGATCCTGCCCCTCGCTCTCGCGGCAGAGGCGGCCATCGGCTATCCGGATGGCCTTTACACGCGGATCGGCCATCCCGTCACCTGGATCGGTCGGCTGATCAAGGGGCTCGACCGAGTCCTCAACCGGGATGAGTGGTCTTTCGGCCGCCGTCGCGCCGCCGGGATCCTGGCTCTCCTGATCCTTCTGGCCATCACGGGCGCGGCGGCCTGGGCTCTGCAAGCTCTCCTCCTGCCGCTCCGCGTGATCGGCATCGCGGTTCTGGCGATCCTCGCGAGCAGCCTCATCGCGCAGCGCAGCCTGCATGAGCACGTGGCGGCGGTGTCGAACGGACTGCGCGAGGGCGGGATCGCGGGCGGACGCAAGGCCGTGTCGATGATCGTCGGCAGAAACCCGCAGAGCCTGGACGAGGCGGGCGTGTCGCGCGCCGCGATCGAAAGCCTTGCCGAAAACTTTTCCGACGGCATCGTCGCGCCGGCCTTCTGGCTCGGGCTCGGCGGCTTGCCGGGCGCCGTGCTCTACAAGGCCGCCAACACCGCCGACAGCATGATCGGCCACCGCACGCCGCGGCACGAGGCCTTCGGCTGGGCGGCGGCAAGGTTCGACGATCTCGTGAATCTCCCCGCCTCGCGCCTCACCGCGCTTCTGCTCGTTGCGGCCGCTTGCCTGCATCGGGAAACCTCACCGCGAGGCGCGTGGCGCGCCCTCCGGCGCGACGCTTCCCACCATCGCTCGCCCAATGCCGGCTGGCCCGAAGCCGCGATGGCGGGAGCGCTGGGCCTTCGGCTTGCCGGACCGCGCGTCTATGGCGACGTGCGTGTCGAGGATCGCTGGATGGGCGACGGACGCGCCGAGGCGAATGCGGACGATATCGACCGGGCGCTCGCGCTCTACCGGACGGCGTGCGGATTGCTGTTCGCACTGGCGGCAGGAGCGGCGCTGAGCGCGTGGACTATCTTGCGCTGAGGGCGAAGAGGCGCTCGCAGTCGAGATGCCTTTCCAGGTGATCGGCAAAGCGGTCGAGGATGTCGTCGACGAGCGCCTCATAGGCGAGATCGCTCGTCTCGGCTCCGAGCATCTGCAGCCATCGCGATCGCTGCCCGTCGTTTGAGAACAGGCCATGGACATAGGTTCCGGTCACGCGCCCATCCGCTGAGACCGCACCGTCGCATTGCCCATTCGCCAGTCGTGAGAAGGGACGTGCCGAAGCATCGGGCCCCGATGTCTCGCCGATATGCATCTCGTATCCGGAAAGCGGCGTGTCATCGGCGAGCGTCTTTCCCGTCACCGACTCCAACCGCTTCCTCGCGGTGAGCGTGGTCGTGACGTGGAGCAGGCCCAGTCCCTCGATGGAGCGGCCGGCCTCGCCCTCGATGCCGAGGGGATCCTCGATGCGCATCCCCAGCATCTGGTAGCCGCCGCAGAGACCGAGCACGTGCCCGCCCCGGCGCATATGGGCTTTCAGGTCGATGTCCCAGCCCTGCTGCCGGATGAAGAGAAGATCGTCGATGGTGGTCTTCGAACCGGGCAGCAGGACAAGCGCCGCCTGCGCCGGAAGCGGCTGACCGGGCTCGACCAGCATCACCTTCACGCCGGCTTCTTCGCGCAGAGGATCGAGATCGTCGAAATTGGAGATCCAGGGCGTCACCGGCACCGCGATGACGATCGAACCTTTGCGCCCTTCACGGCGGAGCCCGAGACCATCCTCCGCCGGCAGGCGTGCGGCGTCGGAAAAATGCGGCACGAGGCCCAATGCCGGCCAGCCGGTGCGCTCGGAAACGAAGCGCATGCCGCCGTCGAACAGGGCCGGATCGCCACGGAAGCGGTTGACGATGAAGCCCTTGATCATTGCGGCATCGGCCTCGTCGAGCACCGCCTTCGTGCCGACGAGGCTTGCGATCACGCCGCCCCGGTCGATATCGCCGACGAGCACCACGGGCACGTTCGCGGCGCGGGCAAATCCCATATTGGCGATGTCGCCTGCCCTGAGATTCACCTCCGAGGCCGAGCCCGCGCCTTCGACGAGCACGAGATCGGCCTCTTCGGAAAGCCTGGAAAAGCTGTCGAGCACCGCCTCCATGAGGCGCGGCTTCCAGGATTGATATTCGCGCGCCTTCGCCGAGCCGACGACCCGTCCCTGCACGACGACCTGCGAGCCGATCTCGCTCTGGGGCTTGAGCAGCACCGGGTTCATGTGGACGCTGGGCGCGACGCCCGCCGCCCTTGCCTGCAGCGCCTGGGCGCGGCCGATCTCGCCGCCATCGACCGTCACGGCGGCATTGTTCGACATGTTCTGCGGCTTGAAGGGGCGTACCTTCATGCCCCTGCGCGCGAAGACCCGGCACAGGCCCGCCACCAGGAGCGACTTGCCCACGTTGGAGCCGGTGCCCTGCACCATCAGGGCGCGCATCTAAAACTCCACGCCTTCCTGCGCCTTCACGCCGGCGGCGAAATGGTGCTTCACCAGATTCATCTCGGTCACGAGGTCCGCGGCCTCGATCAGTTCCGGCTTCGCGTTGCGACCGGTAACGACCACATGGAGATTCGGCCGGCGCTGCCGCAGGGTTTCAACCACCTCTGCCAAGTCCAGGTATTCATAGCGCAGCGCAATGTTGAGCTCGTCGAGCACGAGGAGGCGGATATCCTCTCGCGCCATCAGCTCCTTGGCTTTCGCCCAGGCCCGCTCGGCGGCCGCCACGTCGCGGGAGCGGTCCTGCGTCTCCCAGGTGAAGCCCTCGCCCATGGTGTGCCACTCGACCTGATCGGAGAACCGCTCGAGCGCCAGTCGCTCGCCGGTTTCCCAGGCGCCCTTGATGAACTGCACCACGCCCACATGAAAGCCGCGGCCGAGCGCCCGCAGCATGAGCCCGAAGGCAGCCGTCGACTTGCCCTTGCCCGGGCCGGTGTGGACGATGAGAAGCCCCTTCTCGACGGTCTTCGAGGCGACCTCGCGGTCCTGGACTTCCTTGCGCTTGATCATCTTGGCGCGGTGTCGCGCCTCTTCGTCCTGGCTCATCCCGACCTGCCTTCGCATGAATGGGCCGCACCATGAACAGCCGCGCGGCCGATTTCAAGGCTGCCTCCCACATGGTCAGGCTTGAAAGATCTCCTTCGCACCGGTAAGGATGTCACAGACGGTGCCCCGGAGACGGGGTGAAAAGGGAATGCGGTGAGAAACCGCGGCTGCCCCCGCAACTGTAAGCGGCGAGCCTTCGCTCCCAATGCCACTGGGCAAAAAAGCCCGGGAAGGCGGCGAAATGCATCGACCCGCGAGCCAGGAGACCTGCCGTCATCGTGCAACCCAAATGCCGCCGGAGGGGTGGCCAAGAGGTATCTATGTCGACTCTGATCAAGCAAGCTCCCGTCGCCGCGTCGTCCCAACGTCTCGTGGCCATCCTCGCAGCCGCGACCTTCGGCATCGCTCTCGTTTTCATTTCGGGATTCGCTTCGCCTGAAACGCTGCACAACGCGGCGCATGACTGGCGCCACTCGCATAACTTCCCCTGCCACTGAGAGGGGCTCCCATGATCATGCGAGTTCTGAAAGCGGCCTTGGTCGCTGGGTTTCTGGCTGCCTGCGTGGCTGCGACCCTCCAAACTTTCCTGACGTCTCCGTTGATTCTCGAGGCCGAGACATTCGAAAAGTCCGCCGGGCCGCAGGCCCAGGCCACCGGATATGGCGGCTTGGTGCAGTTGGCTCACGTGCATTCGGCCCAACTGCACTCCGCCCAACTGCACTTGGCTCATGGGCAAGAGGCCCACGCCGATGCGGAAGAAGGCGGATGGGAACCCGGCGAAGGCTTTCCTAGGATAGCGTTCACGGCCCTTGCCACATTGGTCAGCGGTGTCGGCTATGCGGCGATTCTCGCAGCCCTGCTTCTCGCCTCGGGTCGAGAGTTCAACCCGCAAACCGCCTTGCGGTGGGCGATCGGCGGCTTTGTCGCCGTCAATCTCGCGCCCGCGGTCGGGCTTCCCCCGGAGCTTCCCGGCATGGGAGGCGCGCATCTCGCCGAACGGCAGATCTGGTGGGTCTGCACCGCCCTCGGAACAGGCCTCGGCCTCTACCTCGTGACGAATGTGCGCCATCACGCGGCCATCGCCATCGGCCTCCTGGCGATCGTGTTCCCTCACATCATCGGGGCACCTCATGCGGCGGCTGCGGCCAGTGACGTTCCGGCCGTCCTTGCCGCACAATTCGCGGCGCGTTCGCTTGCCGTCGCGTTCGCCTTCTGGGCGACCCTTGGACTAAGCCTCGGCTGGTACTGGGTTCGGCAGGAAGACCGGACGACATCAGGACTCCGCTCTCAGGCGCTTCCGGTCAGCGGCGAACGCAAGGCCGTTTAGCCCATGACCTCATCCCATGAGGAGATCTGCCTGCATGTCTGCGTCACCTGCCGTCAGGCGGGTGGCCCGGACGACAAGGCGCTCCGGCCCGGTGCGATCCTTCACCGGGCGCTGACGGACGCGCTCGCCCGTCCCGACGCCCCGAAGGTGCGCGTTGAGGCGGTCGAGTGCCTCTCCGTCTGCAAGCGCCCATGCACCGTCGCCGTCTCCGGTCCCGGACGCTGGACCTATATCTATGGCGATTTGAACCCGGACACCTCGGTCGAGACCATCCTCGACGGGCTTCGCCTTTATGCGGCGACGACCGACGGCCTCGTGCCATGGCGCGAGCGTCCGGAAGCCTTCCGCAAAGGCGTGGTCGCCCGCATTCCTCCCTTCAAGACAAACGCGGCTTAAACAGAGCCGCCGAAAGGCTCGACTCACATGAGCGATCTGCAAAAGATCCCCTGCACCATCGTCACCGGCTTCCTCGGTGCCGGAAAAACGACGCTGGTGCGCCACCTGCTGGAAAATGCGGGCGGACGCCGCATCGCCGTTCTCGTCAACGAGTTCGGCGATCTCGGCTTCGACGGCTCCTTCATCGAGGGCTGCGGCATCGAAGGCTGCACGCAGGACGACATCGTCGAGCTGCCCAATGGCTGCATCTGCTGCACGGTGGCCGACGATTTCGTCCCGGCCCTGAACACCCTGCTCAACCGGCCCAATCCCCCTGAGCACATCCTGATCGAGACCTCGGGCCTCGCCCTGCCGAAGCCGCTGGTGCGCGCCTTCAACTGGCCGGACATCCGCTCCCGCGTCACGGTCGATGGCGTCATCGCCGTGGTCGACGGGCCGGCCGTCGCCTCGGGCGCCTTCGCGGACGATCCGGAGGCGCTCGAAGCGCAGCGCGCGGCGGATTCCTCCGTCGATCACGAGAATCCGTTGGAGGAGGTGTTCGAGGATCAGCTCCTCTGCGCCGACCTCATCATCCTCAACAAGACCGACCAGATGGAGGCCGACGACAAAAGCAAGGTTTTGGCCGAGATCGAGGAACACCTGCCCCGCGCCGTAAAAGTGATCGAGACCGCGCACGGCAAGGTGGACCCGACCGTTCTCCTCGGCATGGGCGCAGCGGCGGAAGCCGATCTCGATTCCCGTCCCTCCCATCATGAAACGGGCGAAGACCACGACCACGACGATTTCGACAGCGTCGCGATCCCGGTCGACCCCGTCGCGACCCCGGAGGCGCTCGTCGCCCGCGTCGAGCGCGCTGCGGAAGCGGCCGGCGTGCTGCGCATCAAGGGATTTGCGCCCGTGGACGGCAAGCCTCTGCGTCTCGTGGTCCAGGGCGTAGGACAGCGTGTGGCGCATCATTTCGACCGGCCCTGGAAGGCCGGCGAGGCGCGCGACGGACGCCTGGTGGTGATCGGCCTCAAAGGCTTCGATGTGAAGGCCGTCGAAATCGCCTTGCGCGCAGGATGAGATGCACCTCCTTCCGGTCACAGCGATTTCCCTCGACGAAGGCTCGGAGGCCATCGACCTCCAGCAGCCGCCGGGGGATATCGTCGTCCTCTCCTTCGCGGACAGTGACCTCGGCGCGCTCGCGGCGGCGCATCGGCTGAGGGCGGGCGGCGCATCGCTCCGCCTCGCCTCCCTGCGCCGCCTGCGCCACCCCCTTTCGGTCGATCTCTACATCGAGAAGACCGCCGCCAAGGCGCGCTTCGTCCTCGTGCGCTGTCTCGGCGGCCTCGATTACTGGCGCTATGGCATCGAGCACCTGTTCCAGGCCTGCCGCTCCTATGGCGTGAAGATCGCCGTGCTGCCGGGCGACGACCGTCCCGATCCGCGGCTCGCATCCTACGCCACCGTGCCCCAAGCGCTGTGCGACGACCTGGAAGCCTATTTCCAGGCCGGCGGCATCGACAACATGCGCCGGTTGCTTGCGCGCATTGGCATGGAGATCGGTGAGAACGATCAGGCGATAGAGCCGCCGCGTGCCGCTCCGCGTGCGTTTGCGTGGGTGCCCAATCCTCTTTCCCATCACTCCAACCTCATCCTGAGGAGGGCCGCTAGGCCCGTCTCGAAGGAGGTTCCAGAGTGCACCGGATCATCCTTCGAGACGCCTGCTGCGCAGCCTCCTCAGGATGAGGTTAGAGTGACTTCTCCCTCCCCCTTGTGGGGAGGGATTAAGGGAGGGGGTGCCGGCGCTGAACTGGACCAGCATGGCGCTCACACCCCCACCTCCAACTCCTCCCCAAAAGGGGGAGGAGGGCTTGGCGCCATCATCGAACCCGAAACAGCTCTTGCCCGCCTTTCCAACGAGCGCCCCCTCGCCCATCTCCTCGTCTATCGCTCCGCCATTCTCGCAGGCGATACCAAAGCCATCGAAGCCCTTTCGGCAGCCCTCGCCGAGCGCGGCATCGATCCGCTCGTGCTTGCTGTCTCGAGCCTGAAGGATCCGGAAGCGGTCGCGGTCGTTCGGCGCGCCATTCAGGCACGGCGCCCGGATGTGATCGCGACGACAACCGCCTTCTCCTCGCGCGACGACGAGAGCTTCGTGCTCGACGAGGCCGATTGCCCGATCCTCCAGGCGATCCCGGTCGGCAGCGCGAAAGAGGCCTGGGCGGCGTCGACACGCGGTCTTTCCTCCGCCGACCTCGCCATGCAGATCGCCCTCCCCGAATTCGACGGCCGCATCGCCGCCGGTCCCATTTCGTTCAAGGCCGAAGAGACCGCGGATCCGGCGCTCGCCTTCTCGCGCCGCGTGCAGGCCCCCGATCTGGCCGGCATCGACAGCGTCGCGGGCATGGCCGCAGCCTGGGCAAGCCTCGCCCGTACGCCGCGGCACGAGCGGCGGCTCGCACTGATCCTCTCCGATTATCCTGCGCGCGGTGGGCGTGCCGGCTTCGCAGTCGGGCTCGATACATCGGCCAGCGCCTGCGCGATCCTGGATAGCCTCGAAGAAGCCGGTTATGACGCGAGGCGAGATTTCACCGGCGACGCGCTGATGCCGCGTCTCACCGAAGCGGTGGCGTCGTTCGCGGTGCCGCTATCCACCTACAGCAGATGGCTCGACGCCCTTCCCGCCGAACAGCGTGCCGCCATCGACGAGCGGTGGGGCCGGCCAGAAAACGATCCCGCCTTCGACATCGGTGCTTTCCGCTTCCGCGCGATCCGCGCGGGAAAGATTTTCGTGGCGCTGCAGCCCGACCGGGGGCACGGCCTCGACCGCAAGGGCTTTTATCACGATCCCGAATGTCCCCCGAGCCACGGCTACCTCGCCTTCTATTATGGCCTGCGCGCGCTCGAACGCATCCACGCACTCGTGCATCTCGGCACCCACGGCACAACCGAATGGCTGCCCGGCAAGGCGGTGGCGCTTTCGACGGTCTGCTGGCCGCGCCTTACCATGGGCGCGGTGCCGGTGATCTATCCCTTCATCGTCGACGATCCCGGCGAGGCTGCGCCCGCCAAGCGCCGCATCGGTGCCGTCACCATCGGCCATCTCACGCCGCCGACGATGCAGTCTGGTCTTGATGGCGAGGCGGGCGCCTTGCGCGAACTGGTCGAGGAATTCTCCTCCGCGCAGGTGCTGCACCCCGGGCGCGCCGAACTCGTGGCGAAGGAGATCCTGGAGCGCGCCAGCGCAAGCGGGCTGGCCGCCGCCTGCGGCGTCGACGACGGCATGCCCATGGACGAGGCCCTGACCCGCCTTGACGCCCATCTGTGCGATCTCGGCGAGGTCACGATCCGTGACGGGCTTCACGTCTTCGGCAGCGCCCCGGCCGGCTTCGAGGCATGCGCTGCAGGCGAGCGCGAGGGATTGCTGAACGCCCTCGACGGCCGTTTCGTCGTCCCCGGTCCTTCCGGCTCGCCCTCGCGCGGCCAGACCGATGTGCTGCCCACCGGCCGCAACCTTGCGACCCTCGATCCGCGCGCGATCCCGACCCGCGCCGCGACCGAACTCGGCGCGCGCGCGGCGGCCGAAGTGGTTCGCCGACATCTGCAGGAGGAAGGCGACTGGCCGCGCCGGATCGTGATGGATCTCTGGGCCTCGCCGACCCTGCGCTCCGGCGGCGAGGACATCGCCCATGCGCTTGCGCTCATGGGCGTGCGCCCGACCTGGGACCATGCCTCCACCCGCGTCACCGGCTTCGAGATCGTGCCGCAGCCGCTCCTCGACCGGCCGCGTGCCGACGTGACGCTCCGCGTCTCCGGCGCCTTCCGCGACACCTTCCCCGATCAGATCGCCCTGCTCGACCGGGCCGCCCGCGCCGTTGCGGCGCTGAGCGAGGACGATGAATGGAACGAGCTCGCCGCCGCCCGACGGCGGGGCGAGACGCTGTCGCGCGTTTTCGGCTCGGCGCCGGGCACCTACGGGGCCGGCGTGTCGGCACAGGCGCTCGATGGCGAATGGGAGACGAAGGACGATCTCGGCCGTACCTATCTCGACGGCACCTCCCACGCTTTCGGCTCCGCCGGCGAGGCCCATGCGGATGAAAGCTTTCCGCAGCGCGTGGGACAGGCCGAGGCCTTCGTTCATGCGAGCGACGTCGCCGAGCGCGATATCCTCGACGGCGATTCAGCCGCCGACGCCATTGGCGGCTTCGCGGCAGCGGCCAAGGCGCTCGGCTCCTCGCCTGCCCTCTATAGCCTCGACACCAGCAATCCGCAGGTGCCGAAAGCCCGCACGCTGCCTGAAGATATCGACCGCCTCGTGCGCGGACGCCTGACCAATCCGCGCTGGATCGAAGGGCAGCTGCGCCATGGCTGGTGCGGCGCGGCCGAGATCGCGCAGGGCGTCGATGCGCTGTTCGCTTTCGCCGCAACGACAGATTCCGTCCCCTCGACGACCCTGGATCTCGTCTTCAGCACCCTGATCGCCGACGAGCCGACCTGGAAGCAGATCGAGGACGCCAATCCTCCCGCCGCGCAGGCCATCTGCGACCGCCTGGCCGATGCCCGCCGGCGCGGCCTGTGGGAAAGCCGCCTCAATTCCGTTGCAGCCTTTTTCGACGATGGTCGGAAGGAGGCGGCCGAATGAGCGCGCTGTCGATCCCAAACCGCCGCCGCGGATGGTGCCCCGGAGTCCGCCGCCCGATGGAAACCGGCGACGGCCTTCTCGTGCGCCTGCACCCCTTCGGCGGCAGGCTCACAGCCAATCAGGCTCGCCTCATCGCGGAGGCTGCAGGCAAATTCGGCAACGGCCATCTCGACGTCACCGCCCGCGGGAATCTGCAGATTCGCGGGGTGAATGACGAGATCTATCCCGCGTTGCTCGCGCTCCTCGAAAGTGAGGGACTTGCCGAACCGGAGGGCGACGGCCCGAACCGGCTGACCGCGGTCTCGCCGCTCGCCGGTCTCGATCCCCATGATCGTTTCGACGCCCTCGTTCTGGCCGAAGCAATCGAGAGCGAGACGGTCTCCGTCGATGGCCTGCCGGCCAAGTTCTTCGTTGCGGTCGATGGCGGCGGCTCGATGCCTCTCGACGCGATTGGCGCCGATCTTCATCTGGCGGCGGAGGGCGGTGATACCGTAGCCTTCAGCACAGCCTCTGCAGATGGCCCGCGCAATATCGGCACATGTTCCCTCAAGCGGGCTCCGGCGGCGGCGACTTCCATCGTTTCCGGCTTTGCGCGAATGCGTCGCGAAGGGAGAACCGAGGCAGGTCGGCTGCGCGATCTGGCACCGGAGCTCGTTCGAGAGATCGTCGAGCAGGCAGGGCTCGAACCGCCCGCCGTTCCGCCCCAACGCCCGGTGCCGCAACGCGCGGGTGTATTCCAGACCCGGAGCGGAAAAGCCGTGCTGCTCGCGCTTACTTTCGGGCGCTGCAGCAGCGATCAGCTGGAGCAGGCAGCTCATTGGAGCAAGCGCTTCGGCAATGGCGAGATCCATTTTTCGTTTACGCGCGGGATCCTGCTGCCGGGCATTGCGGACAGGGATGCATCAACGCTGATTGCGGAAGCATCCCGCGCCGGCTTCATCACCGAAGCGAGCGATTCCCGCCTGTCGTTCCTCGCCTGCCCCGGCAAGCCGGATTGCGCCAATGCCCTGGTTGCCGCGCCTGCCGACGCTTCGCGCCTTGCAGGCACCTGTGGCGATCTTCTGCCGCAAGGCACCACCGTTCACGTCTCCGGCTGCCCGAAGGGCTGCGCCCATCCCGGTCGGGCCGATCTGACGCTGGTCGGCCGGGCCGACGGCCGCTATGACATCGTGCCGAACGGGACCGCCCGCGACGTTTCCTCTCTTCACCTTTCCATCGACGAGATTATGAACCGCTTATTGCCGAACGCCGCCGAACTGCGCCGCGCCTTTCCGGAGCGCATGCGATGAGCAGAACCCGCGACTATATCCGCGAGGGCGCCGAGATCTATCGCCGCTCGTTCGCGATCATCCGTGCCGAGGCCGATCTCTCGCGCTTTTCCGGCGCGGCGGAGCGGGTCGTGGTGCGCATGATCCATGCCTGCGGCATGACGGACCTGCCCCGCGATGTCGACCTCTCCGCCGATTTCGCCGACAAGGCGGAGGCGGCGCTGCGACGCGGCGCACCGATCCTGTGCGATGCCAAGATGGTGGCGAACGGCATCACCCGCGCGCGGCTGCCGGCGGAGAACGAGGTGATCTGCACTCTCGACGATCCACGCGTTCCCGCCCTCGCGGCGGAACTGGGCACCACGCGCTCCGCCGCCGCGATGGAACTGTGGCGCGAGCGGCTCGAGGGTGCGCTGGTGGTGTTCGGCAACGCGCCGACCGCGCTCTTTCATCTCCTCGAAATGCTCGATGCCGCCGCGCCGAAGCCCGCCGCCGTGATCGGCATCCCGGTCGGCTTCATCGGCGCGGCGGAATCGAAGGACGCGCTCTCCCGCGACGGCCGCGTGCCGTATCTCGTGGTGCACGGGCGGCGCGGCGGCAGCGCCATGGCGGCCGCGGCCGTCAATGCCCTCGCCAACCCGGTCGAGTGAGCCGATGACGACTCAGGCTCCCATCCGCCTCTTCGGTCTAGGCCTCGGCCCCGGCGACCCGGACTACATGACCGTGCGCGCCCGCAAGGTGCTGGAGAGCGCCGACCGGCTCGTCCATTTCTGCAAGCGCGGACGGCGCGGCAACGCGCGCAGCATTGCCGATGCCATCGTCGGCCAGAACCCGGAACGGGAAATCGCCCTCGCCTATCCGGTGACCACCGAGATCCCGGCCGAGCATCCCGATTACGCGGCCGCTCTCAATCCTTTCTACGAGGAGGCGGCGTCACGTCTCATCGCCGAGGTCGAGGCCGGACGCGTCGTGGCCGTTCTCTGCGAGGGCGATCCCTTCTTCTACGGCTCCTTCATGCATCTGTGGTGGCGGCTGAAGGACCGTATTCCAATTGAAGTGGTACCGGCTGTCACAGCCATGTCAGGCGCCTGGACCCGTGCCGGCGCGCCGATCACCTGGGGTGACGACGTGCTTACCGTGGTGCCCGGAACCCTGCCCGAGGCGGAGCTGACCCGCCGCCTCTCCGGCACCGACGCGGCCGTGGTGATGAAGCTCGGTCGCAACCTGCCGAAGGTCCGCGCAGCGCTGAAATCCGCAGGCCTCCTGGAACGTGCGATCTATGTCGAGCGCGCGACCATGGCGGAGGAAAAGATCGTTCCTCTGCCCCAATTGCCGGAGGATTTCGACGCGCCCTATTTCTCGCTGATCCTGGTGCCGGGGCAAGGGAGGCGCGTATGACGGGCCTTCTCACAATCGTCGGCCTCGGCCCGAGCGATCCACGCTGGCTGACGCCGGCGGCATCGGAGGCGCTCGCCTGCGCCACCGATCTCGTCGGCTACGGCCCCTATGTGGACCGCGTGCCGGAACGGGCGGACCAGCGCCGCCATTCATCCGATAACCGCGTCGAACTCGACCGCGCGCGCTTCGCCCTCGATCTCGCGGCGAAAGGTGCGCGCGTTGCCGTGGTTTCCGGCGGCGATCCTGGCGTCTTCGCCATGGCCGCCGCCGTCTTCGAGGCGGTCGAGAGCGGCGATCCCGAATGGCGCAGCCTCGACATCCGCGTCGAGCCCGGCATCACGGCCATGCTGGGGGCTGCGGCCCGCGTCGGCGCGCCGCTCGGCGGCGATTTCTGCGCCATGTCGCTCTCGGACAATTTGAAGCCGTGGGAAATCGTCGAGGCACGGCTGCGCGCCGCGCTCACGGCCGATTTCGTCGTGGCGCTCTACAACCCGATCTCGTCCGCCCGGCCCTGGCAGCTTGGCGCGGCTTTCAAGATCGCTACGGAGACGCGAGGCCCCGACACGCCGATCATCCTGGCGCGCGCCGTGATGCGCCCGGACGAGCGGATTGCGATCATGCCGCTCTCGAAAGTCGAAGCCTCCATGGCCGATATGTCGACATTGGTGATCATTGGCGCCACCACGACGCGGCTGATCGATCGAGGGGAAGATATTTCGCCTTACGTCTACACTCCGCGCTTTTATGGAGTGCCGCGATGAAGAGTCTCCAGCCAATCGAACGCCGCTTCCGCAGTGGCGACTTCGGCCACGTCGCGGGGCTTTTCCGGCCGCGCCACGACGATGACCGGCAGGCCGAGTGCGCGCGCCGCCGCGATCTTGGGATAGGTCGCCGCTCCGCCGGAGTTCTTCGTCACCACCACATCGACGCGCTCGCGCCGCATCAGCGCGCGCTCGGCCACCTCATCGAAAGGCGCGCGGTCGCGGATAGCGATCACGTTCGGCACCGGCAGCGCGTCGCCGATGGGCTCGATGGTGCGCACGAGATAAGTGTGCTGCGGCGCGAAGGCGAAGGGCGTGAGTTCAAGACGTCCGACAGTGAGAAAGACGCGGCGTGGCACCTCTCCCAGCGCCCGGACGGCATCCTCCATCGACGCGGCTTCGATCCATCGGTCGCCTTCCTGCGGCTCCCACGGCGGGCGACGCAGGGCAAGCAGCGGCACATCGGTCTCAGCGCAGGCTGCAGCCGCATTGCGGGACATTACGGCCGCGAAGGGATGCGTCGCGTCGACCACCGCCTCGATCCTTTCGTCCCGAAGAAAACGGGCAAGCCCCACCACGCCGCCGAAGCCGCCGATGCGGGTCGGGATCGGCAGGGGACGCGGGTCGCTGGTGCGTCCGGCCATGGACAGGAGCGGGCTGAAACAGGGATTTTCGGCGAGCAGCCCCGCAAGCGCGGAGGCTTCCGTCGTCCCGCCCAGAATGAGGATGCGCATGGCCTCCTTTTCCCTCAATTCTAGGATCGAGTCGAGCATGGCGACGACCGCTCCCTGGCTCACCATCATCGGCATCGGCGAGAATGGCCGTGCCGGGCTCTCGCCAGCCGCGCTCGACGCGCTCGATCGAGCGGAGTTCGTGATCGGCGGCGCGCGCCATCTCGCGCTGGCTGCACCTCTCAAAGCCGAAACGCTTACCTGGCCAAGCCCCTTCGCCGACGGCTATTCGATCGTTCTCGCCCGCCGCGGCCGACCGACCTGCGTCCTCGCCACCGGCGACCCGTTCCATTACGGCGTCGGCGCGGAATTGGCGCGGCTCGTCCCGGCCGACGAGATCCTCTGCCATCCGCAGCCATCCGCCTTCAGCCTCGCCGCGACGCGCATGGGCTGGTCGCTGCCGGATTGCGACTGCGTGAGCCTGCACGGACGGGCGCTGGAGCGGATCGTCCCGTACCTGCAGCCGGGCGCCCGCATCCTCACGCTCTCCTGGGATGGTTCGACTCCAGGCAGGCTCGCGGAGCTGTTGAGCGCGCGCGGGATGGGCGCCTCGGCCATCACTGTGCTCGAAGCCATGGGCGGACCGCGCGAGCACGTCCGAAGCGCCGTCGCGGATGGGTTCGACATCGCCGATATCGATGCACTCAACACTGTCGCCGTAGAAGTAGTGGCCGCTCATGATGCGCGAGTCGTCACCCTCTCACCCGGCCTGCCCGATTCCTTCTTCGAGAATGACGGTCAGCTCACCAAGGCGGAGATCCGCGCACTCACGCTTTCAGCCCTGGCGCCGAGGGCCGGCGAATTGCTGTGGGACATCGGCCTCGGCGCCGGCTCCATCGGCATCGAATGGTGCCTGCGCCATCCGCGCAACCGCTGCATAGGGATCGAGGAACGCGAGGAGCGCGCAGGGCGGGCGCGCCGCAATGCTCAGGCACTCGGCGCGACGGCGCTCGATATCCGCGTCGGCCAGGCACCGGAAGCCTTGGCCGATCTGCCGGCGCCGGATGCGGTCTTCATCGGCGGCGGCGCGTCGGAAGCAGGCGTGTTCGAGACGGCCTGGGCGGCGCTGAAGCCCGGCGGACGCCTCGTCGTCAATGCGGTCACGCTGGAAACCGAGACGCTGCTCGGCTCGCACTATGCGCAGCATGGCGGCACGATGCGGCGCCTCGCGGTCTCACGTCTCGAGCCCGTCGGCGGCATGCAGGGCTGGCGGGCGGCGATGCCCGTCACGCAATGGGTGGTGACGAAGCCATGGTCGTAGCCGGCATCGGATTTAGGCGCAGCGTCGCAGCGGACGAGATCGTGGCTCTCGTGGAGCTCGCCCTTGCCCGCGCGTCGCTTGCGCGCGATGACTTGAGCAGGCTTGCGACCGTCGATGTCCTCGCGGAGACGCCGGCGTTCCGGGAAGCGGCGCACCGTCTCAACGCAACGGCGATGCCGGTCGCCGCGCCCGCCCTCGCCGCAACGGCGCCACGCGTGCGCACGCAATCCGCGCGCTCCGTCGCGGCGCATGGAGTAGGCTCGGTCGCTGAAGCGGCGGCGCTCGCCGCCGCCGGGCCGCATGCCTACCTCATCCTGGAGCGCATCGCCTCCACATCCGCCACCTGCGCCCTCGCCCGCCCGGAGACCGGCTCATGAAAGTCCACTTCATCGGAGCGGGCCCCGGCGCCGCCGACCTCATCACCGTGCGCGGGCGCTCGCTCGTCGAGCGCTGTCCCGTCTGCCTCTATGCCGGCTCGATCGTACCGCCGGAGATCCTCTCTTGGTGCCCGCCCGGCGTCAGGCTGGTCGACACCGCTCCCCTCGATCTCGACGCCATCACCGCCGAATATGTGCGGGCGCACGAGCGGGGCGAGGACGTGGCGCGGCTCCATTCCGGTGACCTCTCGATCTGGAGCGCCATGGGCGAGCAGCTGCGGCGCCTCGATGCGCTCGGCATTCCTTATACGATCACTCCGGGCGTTCCCGCCTTCGCCGCGGCTGCAGCAGCTTTGGAGCGCGAACTGACCGTTCCGGAGGTTGGGCAATCGCTGGTGCTCACCCGCACCTCCGGCCGCGCCTCCAGCGTGCCGGAGACGGAGCGCCTTGCCGTCTTCGCCCAGACGAAGGCGACGCTCGCCATTCACCTGTCGATCCACGTGATCGAACAGGTGGTCGAGGACCTGCTACCGTTCTACGGCGCCGATTGTCCCGCCGCCGTCGTCTGGCGTGCCTCGTGGCCGGACGAGCGGGTGATCAAGGGAACGCTTTCGACGATTGCCGCGATGGTCCGCGCCGAGAAGCTCGAGCGCACCGCCCTGATCCTGGTGGGGCGGACGCTTGCGGCGAAGGATTTTAGCGACAGCGCCCTCTATTCGACCGATTACGACCGGCGCTTCCGCCCCAATGCCGGCGGGGATGTCCGATGAGCCACGAACGATTAGGCGACCGGATGGAACGGCATGCGGCCGACGCGTTGTCCGTCGCGGTCGAACACGATGATTTCGAGGGCGATCTCGGCGCCGCGCAGGGCCTTCGCAGCCGTGCGCCAGGCATACTGCGCCACGATATCGCCGAGCGGCAGGTTCAACCTGTTCGCGATCTCCAGGACCTCGAGCGCCGTATTGGCGCCCCGCGTCCGCTCGACGACGGCAGGCTCGGCCCCCGTTTCCGCCAGACGCTCCGCGAGCCATGCGAGATCGACGGCGCCGGAGCGCGAATGGAGATCGAGCAGGCCCTGCCCGAGCTTGGTCATCTTGGCGATGCCGCCGGCGATGGTGACCTTCGGCACCGGGTTGCGGCGCAGGTATTTCAGCATGCCGCCCGCGAAATCGCCCATGTCGATGAGGGCCTGCTCGGGCAGATCGTAGAGGGCCTGCACGGCCTTCTCGGAGGTCGAGCCGGTCGCTCCGGCCACGTGGTCGAGGCCGCCGGCGCGGGCGACATCGATGCCGCGATAGATGCTGTGGATCCAGGCCGAGCAGGAATAGGGAACCACCACGCCGGTGGTGCCGAGGATCGACAACCCGCCGAGGATGCCGAGACGCGGATTGAGCGTCTTCTGCGCAATCGCCTCGCCGCCCGGGATGGAAATCTCGACCTCGATATCTATCGGTCCACCGACGTTGCGGGCGACCTCCTCCAGGTTGTCGCGGATCATCTGGCGGGGGGCCGGATTGATGGCGGGTTCGCCCGGCGGCAGGGGGAGCCCGGCGCGGGTAACCGTGCCGACGCCCTCGCCGGCCCGGAAGGTCACGCCGGATCCGGGCACCCCGGAGCGGATCGTGGCGATCACCAGGGCGCCATGGGTCACATCCGGATCGTCGCCTGCATCCTTGACGATTCCGGCCCGCGCGCCGCCCTCGCAAAACTCGTGGATGGCGAGGGAGAAGGCCGGCCTTGCACCGCCAGGAAGGGCGATCTCGACGAGGTCGGGAAAGCCGCCGGTCTGCCAGCCCAGATACGCCGCCTTGGCCGCCGCCGTCGCGCAGGCGCCCGTGGTCCAGCCACGGCGCAACGGTCCGGCGGGTTTACTCTCGTCCATGCGCCCTCTTACAACGTCCCCATGAATTCCGATAGCAATCCCGGGATAGCCGGTCACGACCGGAGATCCGCATGACCGCCCTGTCCCGCCTCTCGCCTCCCTTCGCTCCGGGCACGGTCTGGCTCGTGGGCGCCGGCCCAGGCGATCCCGGCCTGCTCACGATCCATGCCTTGAACGCTCTCGCTACAGCGGATGTGATCGTCTACGACGCCCTCGTCGACCCGGCGGTGCTGTCCTTTGCCCGCGAGGGTGCTCTGCTCGAATTTGCCGGCAAGCGCGGAGGCAAGCCCTCGGCCATTCAAAGGGATATCTGCGAGCGGCTGATCCGGCTCGCCCGCGAGGGCAAACGGGTGTTGCGGCTCAAAGGCGGCGATCCCTTCATCTTCGGGCGCGGCGGCGAGGAAGCTCTTGCCCTCTCGGACGCCGGCATTCCCTTCCGCATCATCCCCGGCGTGTCGAGCGGGCTTGCTTCGCTCGCCATCCATGGCGTTCCGGCGACGATCCGCAAGACGAACCATGCGGTGATCCTCGCCACCGGCCATGCCGCGCCTGACGCCGAGATCGAATGGGCGTCGCTTGCCCGCACCGGCGCTCCCATCGTGCTCTACATGGCCGTGTCGAGCCTCCCCTCGATCGTGAAGGGCCTCATGGAGGGCGGGCTTTCCGGCGACACGCCGGCCTTGGCCGTGCATGGCGCCACGACTTCGAAGGAATGCGTGATCGAGGCCACGCTCGCGACCCTGCCGAAGCTCGCGGAAGAGGGCCTCATCCGATCCCCGGCCATCGTCGCCATCGGCGCCATCGCCGCGTTCCGCTCAGCCATCGCCAATCATCTGCTCGAATTCGGCAGCGAGGCGGCCCAGTGAGCCTCGGTCCCGGCCTCCTCGTCGCCGCGCCGCGCTCGGGATCGGGCAAGACGACAATCGTGCTCGGCCTTCAGCGGGCGCTCGCTCGACGTGGAATGAGCATTCGTGGCATGAAATGCGGTCCGGACTATATCGATCCCGCCTTCCATGCGGCGGCAACCGGGTTCCCAAGCTTCAACCTTGACAGCTTCGCCATGAGCCGCCCTCTCCTCGGCGCCATCGTCTCGGAGGCTGCCCGCTCGGCCGGCCTCGTCGTCGCGGAAGGCTCCATGGGCCTCTTCGACGGCATCCGCCAGGAGAGCGGCCGCACGGGGGCCAGCGCCGACATCGCTGCCCTCTTCGGCTGGCCGGTGGTTCTCGTGCTCGACGTCTCCGGCCATGCGCAATCGGCCGCGGCGGTAGCGCTCGGCTGCGCCCGCTTCGACCCGCGCATCGACATCGCCGGCGTGATCCTGAACAAGGTCGCGAGCGAGCGCCACCGCAGGCTGGTGGAGGACGGCATGGCCCGCATCGGGCTGCCGGTGCTCGGTGCGCTGATGCGCAACGCCGACCTGACCCTGCCCGAGCGCCATCTCGGCCTCGTCCAGGCCGGCGAGACCGAGGAGCTCGACAGCAGACTCGAGCGCCTCGCCGATGCGGTGGAAAGCGCCATCGACCTCGACCGGCTCATGGCTCTCGCCGGTCCCACGCGCCTCGATTCGGATGGCGGGGCCAAGTCCCTGCCGCCGCCGGGACACCGCATCGCGCTCGCCGCCGACCGCGCCTTCTCCTTCGTCTACCCGCATGTGCTCGCCGGCTGGCGCGCGGCCGGTGCCGAAATCGTCCCCTTCTCTCCCCTGGCCGACGAACCTCCGCCCGCCGATTGCGATGCCTGCTGGCTGCCGGGCGGTTATCCGGAGCTGCATGCCGGCCGCATCGCTGCTGCGGAGCGCTTCCTCGCCGGGCTGCGAAGCTTCGCTGAGGCGAAGCCTGTTCATGGCGAATGTGGAGGCTACATGGTGCTCGGCCGCTCTCTCGAGGACGGCGACGGGGTCGTGCATCCCATGGCCGGCCTCCTGCCGGTCGAGACGAGCTATGCCAAACGCCGGATGCATCTCGGCTACCGGGTCGCACGTCTTGCCGAAGGCGGCATGCTGGGCGCAGCGGGACAATGCCTCGTCGGCCATGAGTTCCACTACGCCTCGGTGGTCTCCAGCGACACATCACCCGGGGCAGCCTTCGCCACGATCACGGATGCGGAGGGCAACGACCTTGGCTCCGCCGGCCATCGCAACAGGCAGGTCACCGGCAGCTTCTTCCACGTCATCGCGCTTGGCTGAGGTTGCAGGCGAATTATCGCATGTTAATGCGCCCCGAGGCGGTTCGTATTCTCCTGCCAATACCCTCGGACCGAGGAGCGGCATTGTGCCGTAGCGCCGGGAAGAGACGATCAATGCCATCGTTTCGCCTCAGGCGTCCTTCTTCATCCGAGCCGCAACCCGGAAGGGGTCGGGGAGAACGATCAAGCTTGACGGTCGGCAGGCAAGATTCCTGATGGGCCTGCTGCCATCGAGTTTCCGTTCATCGCATCCCAGGGTCTTGGAGGAGCCGGTGAAAGAGGCATTCCATATCGGACAGCTCGTTCGGATCGCGAGATCTACCTCGAGCCACGGGGACCACCGCACCTATTGCATCATCTGCCTCGTCTCGGAAGAAGACGATGCTCCCCTGTATCGGATCAAGAACACGGTCGGCATCGAGCACCTCGTCAAACCCGACGAAATCGAACCGGCATCCCACACGGCCGTGCCTTAGGATTCGCTGCGTTCCTCCGTCGCCCGACTATTAGCCCATGGTAGCGGGTGACGGCACCTTGCCGTCCCCTGACCGGCACGACAGAATACCTTCAAACGAGCCCGAAAAGGGCACTGCCGGGTCAGATCGGCAGGGACGCATGACATCGATCATGCGTCAGAGGGAACGGAGCCAGACCGCGCTGCCACGGCGCGCGGGTGTCAGGGAGGAATGCCGTTGACGACGGCTGCGGATGCGCGCGCGGACACATTTCCCAAGCTCCTGGTGCGCAACGCGCGTACCCGAGCGAACCGTACCGCGTTTCGGCACAAGGATCTCGGCATCTGGCAATCCTGGACCTGGGGTGAGGTGCACGAGATCGTCCGCGCCTATGCGAGCGGCCTGCGATCCCTCGGCCTGGAGCGCGGCGGCAAGATCGCCATCGTCGGCTACAACCGTCCCTATCTCTACTGGACCATAGCCGCAGCCCAATGGCTCGGCGCGATCCCGATTCCGGTCTACGCGGATTCGGTCGCGGATGAGATGGCCTATGTGCTCAATCATGCCGAGGTGACCCACGCGGCCGTGCAGGACCAGGAGCAGGTCGACAAGATCCTCTCCGTGTCGGAGCAGCTGCCGCAGCTCAAGCATGTTCTCTACGACGAACAGAAGGGCCTGCGCGACTACGATCACAGCCGCCTGCATTCGATCCAGTCCGTCGTCGAGGAAGGCCGCGCGCGTCTCACCGAGCCGCACGAGGCTGAAGACATCGAGCGCGCGCTGCAGGACGGCAAGGGCGCAGATCTCGCCATCATCCTCTACACCTCCGGCACGACCGGACGCCCGAAGGGCGTGATGCTGACATCCGACGCGGTGATCGCCGCTGCCGAGATCGGCTGCGATTTCGACAGGCTCGACGAGACCGACGAGATCATGGCCTACCTGCCGATCGCCTGGGTCGGCGACCACATCTTCTCCTATGCACAGGCGTTTCTCGCCGGCCTGTGCGTGAATTGCCCGGAGAGCCCGGAAACCGTGGCGGAGGACCGGCGCGAGATCGGTGCGACATACGTCTTCGCGCCGCCGCGTATCTTCGAGAGCATGCTGACGCTCACCATGGTGCGCATCGAGGATGCGGGGGCTCTCAAGCGGCGCATGTTCCACACCTTCATCAACCATGCCAACAAGGTCGGCGAGAAGATCCTGAACAAGGAGCCCGGCGTCGGCCTGTGGGACCGCCTCCTCTGGCAGGTCGGCAACGTGCTCGTCTATGCGCCTTTGCGCAATCGCTTCGGCATGACCCGGGTCAAGGTCGGCTATACGGCGGGCGAGGCCATCGGGCCGGAGATCTTCCGCTTCTACCGCTCCATCGGCGTGAACCTGAAGCAGCTCTACGGGCAGACGGAGGCTTCCGTCTACATCACCATGCAGCCGAACGGCGAGATCCGCGCCGACACGGTCGGCCGCCCCGCACCACAGGTCGAGATCCGCATCGCCGACAACGGCGAGGTTCTCTATCGCTCGCCCGGCGTGTTCGTGGGCTATTACAAGGATGACGAGAAGACCGCGGAGACGAAGACGCCGGACGGCTTCGTGCATTCCGGCGACGCCGGTTTCTTCGACGCGAGCGGCCATTTGAAGATCATCGATCGGGCGAAGGACGTGGGCAAGATGCGCGACGGCGCGCTGTTCCCGCCGAAATACGTCGAGAACAAGCTGAAGTTCTACCCCAACATCAAGGAAGCGGTCTGCTTCGGCGATGGGCGCGACCATGTCGCCGCCTTCATCAACATCGACCTCGTGGCGGTGAGCAACTGGGCCGAGCGCAACGGCGTCACCTATGCCTCCTACCAAGAGCTGGCGGGCCATCCGCTCGTCTATGACATGATCGAGAAGCATGTGGACGAGGTGAACCGCTCGGTCGCCGCGGAGCCGCGCATGGGCGGCGCGCAGATCAAGCGCTTTCTCATCCTGCACAAGGAGCTCGATGCCGACGATGGCGAGTTGACGCGCACGCAGAAGGTCCGCCGAGGCTTCATTGCGGAGCGCTACGCGCCACTCATCCAGGCGCTCTACGATGGCTCGTCAGAGGCCGACATCTCGACCGAAGTCACCTTCGAGGACGGGCGCAAGGGCGTGATCTCCGCGCGGGTGAAGATCAGGGATATGAAGGTTCATCCGGCATCGGCATCCGGGCACGTTCTGGAGGCCGCAGAATGATTGTTTTTATCTCACGCTCGAACCACGACATAGCCCTCTCCCCCCTTGTGGGGGAGAGATGGAGAGGGGGGTACGGATCCACCGCCGGTCATATGTCTAGCGCCAGTCTACTAGACGATCTTCGCTTCGCGAGGCGCGCCTCGCGCGCTACCCCCCTCCCTACCCTCCCCCACAAGGGGGGAGGGATTTGGGGAGCCCACTCATGAGAGCGCCCGATAATCCCCTGCTCGCCAAGGGCGACGTACTGCTTGCCGTCGACAACGTGTCTCTCGGCTTCGGCGGCGTGAAGGCGCTGACCGATGTGTCCTTCGACATCCGCAAGAGCGAGATCCGCGCCATCATCGGGCCGAATGGCGCCGGCAAGACCTCGATGCTCAACTGCATCAACGGCTTCTATTATCCGACGGAAGGACGCATCACCTTCAAAGGCGTGAAGCGGCCGAAGATGCGCCCCTATGTGGCGGCGCGCGGCGGCATCGCCCGCACGTTCCAGAACGTCGCTTTGTTCAAGAGCATGTCGACGCTGGACAACATCATGGCCGGCCGCTCGATCAAGATGCATTCGAACTTCTTCTGGCAGCTCTTCCGCCACGGCCCGGCCATGAAGGAGGAGGTCGAGCATCGCCGCTTCGTCGAGGAGATCATCGACTTCCTCGAGATCCAGCACATCAGGAAGACCCCCGTTGGCCGCCTCCCCTACGGCCTGCAGAAGCGGGTCGAGCTCGGGCGCGCGCTTGCCATGGAGCCGGAGCTGCTGCTGCTCGACGAGCCCATGGCCGGCATGAACCTGGAAGAAAAGGAAGACATGTCGCGCTTCATCCTCGAGGTGAACCAGCAATACGGCACCACCATCGCCCTCATCGAGCACGACATGGGCGTGGTGATGGACCTCTCCGACCGGGTCGTGGTGCTGGAATACGGCCGCAAGATCGCCGACGGCACACCGGCCGCGGTCAAGGGCGACCAGCGCGTGATCGATGCCTATCTCGGCGTGGCGCATTGAGGACGCGATGATCGACATGCTCTTCAAGGTCTTCATCGAACCCTTCCTCTTCATGGTCGAGGCGCCCGATCTGCTGATCCAGACTCTCTGGGAAGGCCTCGTCTCCGGCGTGCTCTATGCATTGATCGCCCTCGGCTTCGTGCTGATCTTCAAGGCCTCCGGCGTGTTCAATTTCGCGCAAGGGATCATGGTCGTGTTCGCGGCCCTGATCCTGGTTGGCCTCTACGAGAAGGGCGTGCCGGCCTTCCTCGCGCTCATCCTCGCCGCCCTCGCCATGCTGGTGCTCGCCATGGTGGTGGAGCGCGTGGTGCTGCGGCCCCTCGTCAACCAGCCCGACATCATCCTCTTCATGGCGACCTTCGGGCTGACATACTTTCTCATCGGCTTCGGTGAGCTGATCTTCGGCGGCAGTCCGCGCGAGATGATAACGGACCAGCTCTTCCTGCCGCAGGGCACGACGGAGATCGATGCCTTCGGCGGCTCGATCCGCTTCCAGCATCTCGACATCGCCGCGGCCATCATCGCATCGATCATGATCGGCCTTTTGGCCGTTTTCTTCTCCAAGACCCGCATCGGCCGGGCGCTCCGCGCCGTGGCCGACAGCCACAAGGCAGCGCTCTCGGTCGGCATCTCGCTCAACCAGATCTGGGTGATCGTATGGTTCGCCGCCGGCATCGTGGCGCTGGTCGCCGGCATCATGTGGGGCGCGCGCTCCGGCGTTTCCTTCTCGCTCCAGATCATCGCGCTGAAGGCGCTTCCGGTCCTCATCCTCGGCGGCTTCACCTCGATCCCCGGCGCCATCATCGGCGGACTGATCATCGGCATCGGCGAGAAGATCGGCGAGTTCTACTGGGGTCCGCTCGTCGGCGGCGGTGTCGAGACCTGGCTCGCCTATGTGATCGCCCTCCTCTTCCTGCTCTACAGGCCGCAGGGTCTGTTCGGCGAAAAGATCATCGAACGGATTTAGGGAGACCTCCTCAGTGCTCTACCGCGAGGCCGGCCAGTTCAAGACGACTTACGTTGCGGACAGCGCGATCTTCCCCCTGCGCGAGGACCGGATCGGCCTCGCAATCATCATTCTCGGCGCCTACGCGCTCGCCTTCCTCGGCAACAGCTTCCTGTTGCAGGCGGTGATGATTCCGTTCCTGGTGTTCTCGCTCGCCGCCATCGGGCTCAACATCCTCACCGGCTATACGGGTCTGCTGTCGCTCGGCACGGGCGCCTTCATGGGCGTGGGCGCCTATGCCTGCTACAAGCTGATGACGGCATTTCCGGGCGTGAACGTGATCGTCTGGATCTTCGTCTCCGGCTTCTTCTCCGCCGCCATCGGGGCTCTCTTCGGCCTGCCGTCCCTGCGCATCAAGGGCTTCTATCTCGCGGTCGCGACGCTTGCGGCGCAGTTCTTCCTGCAATGGTGCTTCATCCGCATTCCGTGGCTGGTCAACTACAACGTCTCCGGCGCCCTCGATGCGCCGCTTCGCACGCTCTTCGGCATCCCGATCATCGGTCCGAACGCCACGCCGCAGACGCGCTATCTCGTGGTGCTGACCATCGTGATCGTGCTCACCTGGATCGCCTCGAACCTCGTCCATGGCCGCATCGGGCGCATGTGGATCGCCATCCGCGACATGGATCTCGCGGCCGAGCTCATGGGCATCCGTCCGCTGCAGACCAAGCTTCTGGCCTTCGCGGTCTCTTCCTATTACTGCGGCGTCGCCGGCGCGCTCCTCGTCTTCCTCTGGTATGGCGGCGCGGAATACGACGTGTTCAACATCAACCAGTCCTTCTTCATCCTGTTCATGGTGATCATCGGCGGATTGGGCAGCCTGATCGGCTCGTTCTTCGGCGCGGCGCTCATCTTCATCCTGCCGATCGTGCTCGGCATCGTGCTGCCGGCCATGTTCGAGCCCTTCGGAATCTCGGTCGCCGCCGACGTCATCGAGCATCTCCGCTTCATGATCGTGGGCGCGCTCATCATCTTTTTCCTGATCGTCGAACCGCACGGCCTCGCGCGGCTCTGGCAGATCGGCAAGCAGAAGCTCCTGGTCTGGCCGTTCCCCTACTGACGGCGGACCGCAAGGAGACGAGACACGAAACAAGAATTCGGCCTCGGCCGATGCAACGGGAGGAAACGAAGAAATGTCGTTTCGAAAGTTAGGTCTTGGATTAGCCGCTGCGACGATGCTCGCCGGCATGGCGCTACCTGCCTTTGCGCAGGACTCCGTCTATGTGCCCCTCTTCACCTACCGCACCGGCCCCTTCGCCGGATCCGGCACCCCCATCGCCGACGGCATGCACGATTACCTGCGCATGCTCAACGAACGCGACGGCGGCATCGGCGGCGTCAAGCTCGTTCTCGAGGAATGCGAGACCGGCTACGACACCAAGAAGGGCGTCGAATGCTATGAAGCGGTGAAGGGCAAGAACCCCGTCGTCGTCAATCCATGGTCGACCGGCATCACCCTGCCGCTGATCCCGCGCGCTTCCGTCGACAAGATCCCGATCCTGTCCATGGCCTACGGCCTCTCGGCCTCGGCCCGCGGCGACATCTTCCCCTGGGTCTTCAATCCGCCGGCCACCTATTGGGACGGCATGTCGATGCTCATCAAGTATATCGGCGAGAAGGAAGGCGGCCTCGACAAGCTGAAGGGCAAGAAGATCGGCTTCCTGCATCTCGATGCCAGCTTCGGCAAGGAGCCGATCCCGCTGCTCCAGGAACTGTCGAAGGAACTCGGCTTCGAGGTGGCGCTCTATCCGGTCGCCGCGCAGGACATGCAGAACCAGTCCTCGCAATGGCTCAGCGCCCGCCGCGACCGGCCCGACTACATGATCATGTGGGGCTGGGGCTCGATGAACGGCGCGGCCGTGAAGGAAGCCGTGCGCTCGGGCTATCCGATCGACAAGTTCTACTCGGTCTGGTGGCCCGGTGAGGACGACGCCCGAGCCGGCGGCGCCGGCGCCAAGGGATTCAAGATGCTCAACTGGCATGCGGTGGGCGCGAACTTCCCTGCCATCCAGGACATCCAGAAGCACGTGGTCGACAAGGGCCTGTCGAAGGCGCCCAAGGACAAGGTCGGCGAACTCCTCTACAACCGCGGCATCTACAACTCGCTGCTGATCGCGGAGGGCATTGCCCAGGCCCAGAAGCTCACGGGCAAGAAGGTCGTGACCGGCGAGGACGTGCGCCGCGGCATGGAGAACATCAAGCTCGATCCGGCACGCCTGAAGGCGCTCGGGCTCGAGGGCTTCACCGACCAGCTCGTCCTCTCCTGCGCGGACCATAACGGCCACCGCGCCGCCTTCATGCAGGAATGGGACGGCACGAAATGGGTGAAGATCTCGAATCCCATCGAGCCGATGACCGACCGGGTTAAGGGCCAGCTCGATGCGGCCGCGAAGGACTATGCCGAGAAGAACGCCGGTTGGCCCAAGCGGAGCGAGGCCTGCGACAAGGCGAGCTGATTTAAGCGCAACCTAAACCCTCTCCCCACCGATCCCGGGTGTTCCCGGGATCGGCATGATAGGTGCACAAGTCGGGAGCACCCGACTTGTGTGCGGGAGAGGGTGACCTGCAAAGCAGGTCGGGAGAGGGGGCGTTTGACGTCGAGCACAGCCCCTCTCCCGGCTCACTCCGTTCGCCACCCTCTCCCGCGAAGGGGAGAGGGCTGGGAGGATTTGATGACCGCCGCCCTTCAACCCGCCCCCGCAACCGTCCTCACGGTCAACAACATCGAGGTCGTCTACGACCACGTGATCCTCGTGCTGAAGGGCGTGTCGCTCAATGTGCCCAAGGGCGGCATCGTCGCTCTGCTCGGCGCGAACGGCGCCGGCAAGACCACTACCCTGAAAGCGATCTCCAACCTGCTGCGCGCCGAACGCGGCGAGGTCACTAAGGGATCGATCGAGTTCAACGGCGAGCGCGTCGACAAGCTCTCGCCCAACGAGCTGGTGCGGCGCGGCTGCATCCAGGTTCTCGAAGGCCGCCACTGCTTCGGCCATCTCACCATCGAGGAGAACCTGCTCACCGGAGCCTTCACGCGCCGCGACGGCAATGCCGCCATCCGCCGCGACATCGAGGCGATCTACGAATACTTCCCGCGCCTCAAGCAGCGGCGCACATCGATGGCGGGCTACACGTCAGGCGGCGAGCAGCAGATGTGCGCCATCGGCCGGGCGATGATGTCGAAGCCTTCCATGATCCTGCTGGACGAGCCGTCCATGGGATTGGCGCCGCAGATCGTGGAGGAGATCTTCGAGATCGTGCACAAGCTCAACGCGACGGAGGGCGTGTCCTTCCTGCTTGCGGAGCAGAACACCAACATGGCGCTCAAATACGCCACCTACGGCTACATCCTGGAGACGGGACGCGTGGTGATGGACGGGCCCGCACAGATGCTGCGCGAGAACGAGGACGTGAAGGAGTTCTATCTCGGCGTGTCGGAGGGCGACCGCAAGTCGTTCCGTGCCGTGAAAAGCTACAAGCGCCGCAAGCGATGGCTGGCATGAGGGTGCGGTGCACCGAGATGCACTTGACGCTTCATAATAACATTTTCTACCGTCGAAACCCGTGAGCGCGCGACGACTCACGCGGTTTCTTCATGGGGGCAATCAATGGACTTCGGACAAGCGGTCAAAACCTGTCTCAACAAATACGCGACGTTCTCGGGGCGCGCGCAGCGCTCCGAGTACTGGTATTTCTTTCTGTTCACGGCGGCCGTCAACATCGTGGCGAGCGTATTGGATGCAGCCGTCTTCGGCGACACGCCGGTCTTTTACCTGATCGCCACACTGGCGCTCATCCTTCCCAGCGTCGCTGCCGGCATACGACGCCTGCACGACACGGACAAGTCGGGCTGGTGGCTCCTGATCAGCCTCGTCCCGGTGATCGGCATCATCGTCCTGATCGTGTTCTTCTGCCAGCGAGGAACGGTGGGTGCGAACCGGTTTGGACCCGACCCGCTGCAAGGATCCCGTTCGAACACGCTTCGCGCCGGCATCTGATTCTCTTGCCGCGACGCAGAAGCACGCCATCTTTCGCCTGTCGTCGGGCCCGGATCCGGCCGACGACAGGCTCGAGGCAAACAACCTTTCAGCGAGGGCAGGCTCTTGGCAGATCACTACGACGATCTCGAATCCCGCGATCCCGCCCAGCGCGAAGCCGCTCTTTTCACGCGCCTGCAGGACATCCTGCGGCATGCGGCCAGAGCGCCCGCCTATGCCGAACGGTTGAAAGGCATCGATCCTGCGGATATCACGAACCGTGACGCACTCTCGACGCTGCCCGTGCTGCGCAAGGCCGAATTGCCGGCTTTGCAAAAGGCCGCCCTGCCCTTCGGAGGTTTCGTTTCCGATGTGCCGGGCTCGTTCGGCCGCCTCTTCACCTCGCCCGGTCCGATCTTCGAGCCGGAATCGGCGGCGTCCGATCCCTGGCGTTCCGCGCGCGGCCTCTATGCCGCCGGCTTCCGGCGGGGCGACGTGGTGCTCAACACTTTCAGCTATCACCTGACGCCAGGCGGGTTCATCATGGATTCCGGAGCGCGCGCTCTCGGCTGCGCTGTCATCCCGGCGGGTCCCGGCAACACGGAGCAGCAATTCGAGCTGATCGAGGCCTATCGTCCGGTCGCCTATTGCGGCACGCCGGATTTCCTCAAGATCCTGCTCGACGGTGCCGCAGCTGCAGGCAGAGACGTTTCATCGATCAGGCGGGCGCTCGTGTCCGGCGCCGCGTTCCCGAAATCGCTGCAGGAGGAATTCTCTGCAAAGGGCATCGAAGCCTATCAGGCCTATGCCACCGCAGATCTCGGCTTCATCGCCTATGAGACGGCCGCCCGCGACGGCCTCGTCGTCAACGAGGACATCATCGTCGAGATCGTTCGTCCCGGCACGGGCGATCCGGTGCCGGAAGGCGAGGTTGGAGAAATCGTCGTGACGACGCTCGATCCGCATCATCCCTTCATCCGTCTCGCGTTAGGCGATCTCACGGCGGCGATGGCGGGCAGGAGCGCCTGCGGACGAACCAACATGCGCATCAAGGGTTGGATGGGACGCGCGGATCAGGCCACGAAGATCAAGGGCATGTTCGTGAGACCGGAGCAGGTCGCCGAGATCGGCCGGCGTCACCCTGAACTCGGCCGCCTGCGCCTCGTCGTCACCCGCGACGGCGAGACGGATGTGATGACGCTCAATGCAGAGGCCACCGCGCCGAGCGATGCACTCGCTTCCGCAGTCGGGGCGACGCTTCACAGCATCGCCAAACTGAAAGGCACGATCGCTTTTGCGGCTCCAGGGACGTTGCCCAACGACGGCAAGGTCATCGCGGACGAGCGCAAGTATGACTGATACGCTCTGTTATTCGGCAAGCCGGCTTTGCAGGGATGCAAGAGCGGCCAAGCTTCGGCGCCTTGAACGGGAGAGACGCTGTTCCTATGCTCAAGCTTGTCAGCGATTCGAAAGAGACCGGAAAAGGCAATAAGTTCAAAAAGAAAGAGCACCCGTTCGGGTGCTCGAAGGTGTCCGGCCGTAGGGGCAAAAAGACCGGAGATCCCTATAAACGCCGATCGCCGAAGTAGGTTCCAAAGAATTTTCAAAAATTATTACAGCCAAGCCCACGCCTCATTGAGGTCACGTTTTCGGAGTCTGGCTTAGCTTCCCGTGGGGGCAAACACGGGCCGGGGCCGCGACCAAAGATCCTCTCGCAGGACGGTCGCGGCCTTTTTCTTTTCCAGCTTTGAAAATCGCGCAGGTTTACACTGCGATCAAAGAAAAAAGGCCCGGAATGCTCCGGGCCTTTTCTATGAGTGGTGGTGAACGCTTAGTAGGTGCCGAACTTGAAGTTCAGCTTTGCGCGCGCCACGAAGAAGTCGTTGTCGTCGCTGCCGACGGCGG